>NZ_JADFFM010000002.1:1200000-1817963 GCF_015221995.1 Mucilaginibacter boryungensis | reverse complement strand
GACTGCAAAGGTAGAAACCTTTTTTACATTCTCAAAATTTATTTTCACTTATTTTTTAAGTGATCCCTTTCGTCGTTTCCCAGCGTTTTTCAACACTTTTACTCCTTCGTTTGCGGGTTGCAAAGGTGTGGATTATTTTAATCATTGTCAAGTGTTATTTTCACTTTTTTTTTGATTTGATTTTTCCGACCTTAAATGTTAAAAAACAACCGCCTTTTTTCTGAAGCGGGATGCAAATGTAAGCAGAAATAGCTCACCTTCAAAACACTAATTTCAAATATTTGGAATTAGTCGCTTAACTGTCTGAAAACTAAGTGTCATAACATGGATAAAAAATTCCGAATAGTTCTGCATGCCTATCAATAAGGTGCATAAATCAGCCCAGGGAAGCTCCCGGCTTAGTAAATTACCCGTTAATCAATATGGTTTGACTGCGCAAGCCATTGGTATAAATGGATGAGGGACGATTATGAACCCCTGAAAATGCGAAAGCCGAAATGTCAAATGCGGGATTTAATTGCTCCGCATTTGGCATTTCGGCTTTTGAAATCATTTACTTCCCTACCACTGTCACCGGTTCGCTTTGTTCACTTTCGTTTTTAAGCCGATCGATGGCGGTCACCACATAAATATATTTTTTGTTAGGCTCGGCGGTTTTATCTTCGGCTATTTGCTCGGTATTGTAACGGATGCTCAGGATATTTTCGGCCCGGTTAACATTAACTTTTTCATCGCCTGTAAAGCGATATATTACATAACCATAAACCGGCTCTTTATCTTTTGCCGGCAAGGGGGCCGTCCATTTTAAAGTTACCTTCCCTGGGGCAGCCGTGGCCAGCAATTGCTGTGGCTGATTAGGCGGTATAGAATCCAGCCAAAGCATAACCGGTGGCAGCGCCGGGTGATTATAATAAGTTTTGCGTAATGAATCGCCCAGCCCAAGCGGGTTATTTATTAACGATTTTTGACTGAAATAAATACTGCCCTGCACACGCGGATTGGCCCGCATATATTTGATCTGATCGGGTATTTGCGAGGGCATTTTGAACCCTGGCGAACCAATCTCATTTACCCGGTAAGCAGCCTGCCCAATATACAGGTGGCGCCCGTAGGTATTATCGCTCCACCAGTCAAGCAGGTTTTCAAAAGCTGCCAGGCGATATTTAAAGGGCCAATATAATTGAGGGTTAATATAATCTACCCAACCCTCTTTAATCCACTTGCGCGAATCGGCATACTGTTCATAATAAGAATCGCCGCCATGGGTATTCGATCCTTCAGGGTTTTGGCTTTTGTTAGCCCATATCCCAAACGGGCTGATACCAAATTTCATGTATGGCTTATGTTTGTGTATGCTGTCGCCCAGCATTTTTATCAGTTGGTTCACGTTGTCGCGGCGCCAATCGTCAATGTTGTCAAAATCGGCACCATATTTTTTAAAGGCTTCTGCATCGTTTATTTTTTGTCCGGCTATCCGGTACGGGTAAAAGTAATCGTCCATATGCACGCCATCTATATCATAGTTATCTACCACGTTCAGTATCACTTCAACAATATAGTCGCGCACTTCGGGTATGCCCGGGTTAAACAGCTTAATGCCCCCATATATAAAAAACCATTCGGGTTTAATACGGGTAATATGCTGTGGACTAAGTGCACTAAAATTACCATCCAGCGTAGCACGGTAAGGGTTAAACCAGGCATGCAGTTCTATAGCGCGCTTATGGGCTTCTTTAATAGCCAGTTCCAGTGGGTCGTAAACCGGGTCGGGGGCTTTGCCTTGCTGGCCTGTTAACCATTTAGACCAGGGTTCGTGACTTTTAAAATAAAAAGCATCGGCAGCAGGACGTACCTGGAACATCACTGCGTTGATACCGGTTTTACGGTCAAACTCCAGGATATCTATCAACTCTTTTTGTTGTTTATCGGTTGATAAGTGCGGGGTGCTTGGCCAGTCAATATTAGCTACCGTGGCTACCCATGCTCCCCTGAACTCGCGTTTTGGGGCCATATCAGTTACCGGAATTACGGGCGATTGCGCGTGAAGGTAAAAACAGGTTGCAAGGATTATAATGCTCGGAAAGAAAAGTCTGTATACGGACATCAGGTATTTTTTAAAAGCTGTAAAGATATAAACTGCACCAGTTTAATATTACTATAACGGGCAATAATTACAAGTATTTTGTGTTTTTAAACATAATGTAACTACTTTTAGCAGTAATATACTGCCGGTAAATAAAGCATATTTACAAAACCTATCTGCAAAAACACGGTTATTAGGTACAAAAGTTGTTTAAACAGCTATATTTTCAGATACGGGCATAGGATATGCTATTTTATAATTTTAAAACTGATACAAATGGAAAACCAACCAACACAAGCTCCTAAAAAGAATTCGAATGTTATTTATTTTTTAATAGTTGTTGTTGTGGCCCTGCTGGTAACAGATGTTTACCTGTACATGCAAAAAAACAAATCGGATGTAAGGGTTGTAACTACTGATAGTGAAAAAACCAGGCTGCAAACCGAACTGGATAGCCTGGAGGCGCAAATTGAGCAGGTAAATTCAGGCAAGGCCAAAATGACTGCCGAAATGCGGGCCGCAAACGATTCACTTAAATCCAAAATAAAAGTTTTACGCGTTGAATTGGCCAAAGGCAAACTAACTAAGGCCGAATTGGACAAAGCGCAGGAAGATGTAAAACAACTACGCTATTTTGTCACCAAATACACTGCCGATATTGAGGAGTTAAAGAAACAAAACACCACTTTAACCACTGAAAGGGATACCCTAAAAACCAACCTGGCCAGTGTTAACGAAAAAGCCACTACACTTGAAAAACAAAACCAGGAACTGAATACTAAAGTGCAGGCTGCATCGGCATTAAAAGTTGGTGCTATATCCGTTACCGCTTATAAGGTTAAGGGTAATGGAAAAGAAGTTGATGTAACAAAAGCCAGCCAGGCCACCAAAATAAAGATCAATTTCACAGTAGCCAGCAACCCGGTAGCACAAAAATCATCGCACGATATTTATTTGCGTGTGCTTGACCCAACTGGCAACCTGGTAACCAGCAACGAAACAACTACCTTTAGTTCGGACGGGCAGGACCTGCAATCAACCTACAAAACTTCTATTGATTATAAGGATGATGGCGCGCCTTTCCTGATAGATTGGGTAAGCCCAAGCACCCCGCCATTCCAAAAAGGTACTTATACAGTTATCCTTTATTCAGATGGGTATACCATGGGTAAAGTGAATTTCACATTGAAATAACCTGATTTCGGGATTTCGATTTCGGATTATGATAAAAACCCGGCTTGCAATGCAGGCCGGGTTTTTATTTAAGTAACCAGATAAACTTTCATCGTTATTGAATGACCAATGACAGAAATAATTCAATGACGCGTAGAGAATGACGACATAGCCAAAGACTATACCGCAGCGGGCAGGCTTAAAAAGAATGTGGTGCCTTTGCCCAGTTCAGTTTCAAACCAAACTTTGCCCCCGGCATTTTCTATAGAGTTTTTTACAAAAGCCAGCCCAAGGCCCGTCCCCGAGCTTTTGGTAGTAAAGTTTGGCGCAAATATCTTTTCGCGCATACCTTCGGGTATACCGTTGCCATTATCGGTAACTATTACCAATACATGGCCCGGGTTCACTTTATGGGCAATGCTGATAACCCCCGGTCTGTTATCAGGAATTGCTTCGATAGCATTTTTAAGCAAATTATTGAAGCAACGCAGTAACTGATCGCGATCGGCACGGATAAAGAAAGCATCGCCTGCCTGATAATCGATAGTTACATTATCCATCTGTTTAAATATAATAACCGCCTGCGTAATAATTTCAAACAAGTTTACCTTTTCAAGCTTGGTATCAGGCATTTTAGCGAAGGCCGAAAATTCTGAGGCTATAGATGACAGGCTTTCTATCTGTTCTACAAACGATTTGCTGAAACGTTCAAACTTCTGATCGAACTTAGGGTCTTTATCCTTCCATGCCTTATCAAGCAGCTGCAGGCCCAGTTTTAAAGGCGTCAGCGGGTTTTTTATTTCATGGGCTACCTGCTTTGCCATTTCGCGCCAGGCGGTCTCACGTTCAGACTGAGCCAGGCGTTGCGCGCTTGCTTCCAGTTCGCCTATCATTTTATTATATTCCTTCACCAACGCGCCTATTTCATCATCGCGGTCCCAAACAATAGGCTCATTTTTTTGGCCGTAAATGGTTTTACTAAGATTGTATTGAATAAACGCAAGGGGCGAGGTAATTTGACGGGCTATTACAATAGCAAATAAGCCAATCGCTATAAATACCAGTGCATATATGTTTATCATGGCGTTAAGCAAAGCGCCAATGCGGTTATTATATTCCACCTCATCCGCAAAATAAGGCAACTGCAGGTAGGCCACTGTTTGTTCTTTAGCATTTCTTATAGGTACATAAGCGGCCTTATAATTTAAGTCGCCAATTCTTTCATCATTCAACAATACCGATTGTTGTTGTTTATTCATTCCAATAAACGCCCGGCCATCCATGCGGCGGGCCAATAAGTTATAATCGTATATTTTGGGTTGGGTTGTAATAAGCGCTACACCATTTTTATTATACAAGGTTAAATCTACCAGGTAGGTATTAGCAAACTCATTAAATTTTACCTGCCCTGCCTGTTGGGTACTATAGTAATCTTTCCTTAACCCCTGCTCAAACACCAGTCCTATGCGGCTGATCTTGTCCCTTATCATCTCCTGCTGCTGGTCGCGGTATTGGTTGCTGATAGATTGAAATGTAATAATGCCAATAATTAATAGCGTGAATACTACAGTAAATATTACCGAGAACTGGATACGACTGCGATAAAGTATCTTATCAACATTAATCCTAAATCCCCATTTTATTTGCTGATTTTTGATATTGAATATACGAATGCGCGCCCACAGCCACGATATTAAAATTACTACGCCGCTAAAACCTAATAGTGTTACAAAAAAGAAAGTGAGTGAAGTGACACTATCAGCTATGGGATCTTCCTGCCTGCTTACCACAATCATGTTGCGTTTATTGGGCTGTACATATATCAGGTGGTTAAAATGGGCCAGCGGTTTATACCAGCTGATGTCGGCCATTTTGGTTTTTTGAATTACATATTGCCTTGGCTGTCCTTTAAAAATATTATTATACAGTGTATAAGTGTACTTGCCGCTTTGGTTTAATAAATGCTTATCACTATAAAAAGCGTAAGAATAATCTTTAAAAGCCTGGTTCGATCGTACCTCGCCCTTTACCAACAGCAATGGGAAGGTGCTTTCGGCTACAAACGGCTTCGATTTCAGGTTAATTACTAATGTGCCTAAGCTTGTATCGTTATCTTTAACCGGCAGGATGGCAAAGTAGCTTTGAAAACCAAAATCCGTTTCATGGTAAAAATAGTCTGATACCTTTTTAATGGAGCTATAAGCCACCATGTCCTTAAAATCATTAAGCAGGTAACTTTTATCGCTGGTAATTGGTTCGCCGGCGCTATTAAACGCATATACCTTAATATCGTATTTACTTAAATAACCATCAAAATAACTTTTTTGCAGGCGGTTTCTTAAAAATTCATCGTTCCTGTCATTTTCGCCAAAATATTGTAGCAGGATAGGGTCTGTAATAATTTGTTTTTCAATTTTATGAAAGGCCGAGTCGGCAGTGTCATCATCGGCAGCCTCCAGTTTCTGTATCAGCACCTTGCGCATTTCTGTATCCTTTACCTTTTGGAAATGGTTGAGCTTTATAGCTGAAATTAAAGAGCATATGGCGATTAAACTTAAAAAAGAAGTGGCGTTAAGCTTGCCATTGCCATACCAAATATCATAAGCCCTTATAGCGGTAAACAAACCAACTAAGATGTAAAAGACACTACCGCCGTGCTGAAGGAAAGTTACTGCAGTAGCCGCTATAATAAAAAAGCTAAAAATATATACCTTATGTTTATCGGGGATGGTTAACCGGCGGGTTATAACCAGTAACGTATCATTTAGCAGGTAAAACAATAAAAAGCTAAAGCATAGCATTAATACCCCTAAAAAACTGAATCCCGACAGGTTAAATACGTTGGTAACATCAAAACTGATATTTGAATTAATAACCAGGCCATAATACAGGTTTAACAAAATAGTAGATAAGCCAATAAGACCGGCGCAGCATACGATTATAATACAATATGCCGCCGTTTTACTTACCGCTCGGCGTATTATTTTATGCCGGTGATGAAATACAAACGATGCCAGCCAGCAGGCGCCCAATACATTAAGGCAAAAATCGCCAAGGGTGGGAAATAGCGCATTTGAGCCATATAACCGGGAATTAAACAATTCAAATTCGCCCAGTTCGGGCCAGCCATTGTTGAGGTTTATAAACCGGGTGATACAAATAAAGGCTGTTAGTATGGCAAACGATAAGAGTATAAACCCTTTACCTGCAATGTAATTACATATATTATGTATCAGCGTGCATAGGGTTATAAAACCCAGCAGCCATAATACTATTTCGAAATAATAAAACCGGTGGTTAACATTGCCCGGCTTAAGCTTTACCGAAAACAGGTACGAATTATCGGTGGCGTGTATATCATATATAACTTTGTCAAAAATATCGGCAATATCAATATTATTATCCTGCAGCATATCTTTATCAAACCGGTTATGCAGGTATTGATTCTCGAACCGATAAATTGGCTTTACCAGTATAAAGGCTAATACGGTAAAATCGACATCAGTTTTTTTAACGATCTCGTAATAACCATTAGCCAATTTTACAAATTGCGACCCTTCTTTATAAGGTGCCGGGCTTTCTGGCACTATACTTCCCCCGGTCCAGAATTTGATGTGGTTATTTCTGTAAGTGTATACTAAAATGTGTTTTTTGGTAGTGTAGTTCTGAATGAAATTTATAGCATCGGTTGTGTTATCGGGTAGCTGTTTTAAACGTGCTATACCTTTGCTGCTGATAATTTCATTAATGTAAGCTTCCTTAGCATTAATGTTTTTTTGCAGTATAGCGCCGGTTTGCGCCAGGTTTACCTTAGGCGTAAACGTTTCTTTAACGATAATAGCCGTTAATAAAAATGTGGCACAAACAATAGCCAGCAGTAACCGTATTTTTGCAGATGTACTCAAAAAAGTAATTATTAACCGATATTAATTATAGGTATAAAATTATCATAAAAAACAAAAGCCGCTTTAGTTTGCGGCTTTTATATTTATTTATTGGGGTAACATGGCGCTGGCTGTAACTGCATTGCGGTCGGCTTTTTTAACCAGGCCCTGCAAGACATTACCTGGGCCCACCTCGGTAAAGGAAGTGGCGCCGTCTTCCAGCATATGTAGTATGGTTTGTGTCCAGCGCACTGGCCCGGTTAACTGGGCTATCAAATTGTGTTTTATCTGTTGCGGATCGGTTTGCGGCTTGGCATCAATGTTTTGATAGATAGGACAAGCCGGGGCGTTAATTTCGGTAGCCTCAATAGCTGCCGCCAATTCCACCCTTGCTGATTCCATCAATGGTGAATGGAACGCCCCGCCTACCTGTAGTTTCAGGGCGCGTTTAGCGCCAGCGGCTAAAAGCAACTCACAAGCCTTATCTATACCCGCCATGCTGCCCGATATGACCAACTGGCCAGGGCAGTTATAATTAGCCGGTACAACAACATCACTTACGCGGTGGCAAATATCTTCTACAGTAAAATCATCCAGGCCTAAAACAGCCGCCATGGTTGATGGCTGTAACTCGCAGGCTTTTTGCATGGCATTGGCACGGGCGGCAACAAGGCGCAGCCCATCTTCAAAATTCAAAGCACCGGCTGCCACCAAAGCCGAGAATTCTCCCAATGAGTGACCAGCAACCATTTCGGGCTGAAAATCGCTATCCAAAGCTTTAGCTAATATTACCGAATGTAAAAATATAGCCGGTTGGGTAACCTTGGTTTCTTTCAGTTCTTCTACAGTACCTTCAAACATAATATCGGTAATGCGGAACCCTAAAATTTCGTTAGCCTGCTCAAATAAAGCTTTAGCTTCCGCGTTCTGTTCGTATATATCCTTACCCATGCCTACAAACTGTGCACCCTGGCCCGGAAAAATGTATGCTTTCATTTTAGTTAATTAGTGATTGGTTAATTAGAGATTAGTCTTATTAGTTTGGTAGCGATTAAAGGTTAGCGATCAGCAATTCTAACTAATCACTAATTAACTAACCTCTAATCACTAAGTATCAACTCAGTTTGTTTGAAATTAGATTGAGAAACTCCGCCCTTGTTTTTTCCTGTAAAAATCCGCCCGTAAATGCCGATGTGGTAGTTACCGAGTTTTGTTTTTGTACACCGCGCATACACATGCAAAGGTGGCGGCATTCTATTACCACACCTACGCCAATTGGCTGCAGGGTTTCCTGTATACAATCGCGTATCTCGTTGGTTAAACGTTCCTGCACCTGTAACCTGCGGGCATAAATATCAACTACACGCGGTATTTTGCTTAAGCCCACTACATGGCCGTTGGGGATATAGGCAATATGCGCCTTGCCAAAAAATGGCAGCATATGATGTTCACACATCGAATATACTTCTATATCCTTTACCACTACCATTTGGCTATACTCTTCCTTAAACAAAGCCGAACTAAGTATTTTTTTGGCATCCAGTTCGTAACCATGAGTTAAATAAAGCATAGCTTTGGCAACACGCTCGGGTGTTTTAAGCAAACCTTCACGTTCAGGGTTCTCGCCTATTTGTTTTAAGATCTCTTTATAATGTTCTGATAAGCTGGTAATCAGTTCGGGATTGTAACGGTCTATTTTTTGGTAGCCGCTAATTTCGTCCTCATCGTCTATATATTGTCCGTTCATAGTTGGTTTATTCGCCAAAATACTCGGCAGAATTGTTTTCGGTTTCGTAAAGTTTAACAGAGTGCAGGTAAACACCCTCGTAGGCCTCAATAGGCGCTTTTAACTGGTTGAATATTTCAATGCAAAGTAATTCTGTCGATGCCATTTTGCCGGCCATAAAATCAACATCCATGTTAATGTTCTTATGGTCAAGCTTTTCAATTACGTAATCGTTTATAATTACTTTAAGTTCCTTTAAATCGATAAGATATCCCGTGGCTTGACTGATGCGGCCTTTAACGGTTACAAACAGGTTATAGTTGTGCCCGTGCCAGTTGGGGTTGGCACATTTGCCAAAAACTTCCGCATTTTTTTCTGCGCTCCATTCATCGCGGTACATCCGGTGTGCCGCGTTAAAATGCTCCTTGCGCGTCATGTATATCATCATAACAATAATTGGCTGCAAATATAACAAAACAAAAACTGGTGAATTGTTTTTTATCTTAGCGTTATCATCCCACACCATGAAAATACTAATTGTAGCAGCTACCCAAAGCGAAATAGAACCTCTTTTTCAAGTGGGGAGCCTGACGCCTGAAGTTCAAAGCCCTCAGTCCGAAGACTTAGAACTACCGACTCAAGACTTAAGACTTTTAGTAACCGGCGTAGGCATGGTGGCTACAGCTTTTGCGCTGGGCAGGCATCTGGCAACTCATCAATACGACCTGGCTATTAACCTGGGTATTGCCGGCAGCTTTGACCGCAGCCTTGATTTGGGCGAAGTGGTAGAAGTAACTACCGATATACTGGCTGAACTTGGCGCTGAAGACGATGAAGATTTTTTATCCATTGAGCAATTGGGTTTTGGTGAAAGTGTGTTTACCGCCAGCACTACCTTATCAGGTATCTTTAATCAGCATCATATAGATAGCAGCAATTTGCTGTTGAAACATACTACAGGAATAACTGTGAATACGGTACACGGCAACGAGCAGGCTATTGAAAAAATAACCAGCCGTTTAGATGTACAGGTAGAGAGTATGGAGGGCGCAGCCTTTTTTTATGCGTGCCGCAAAGCAGGCATACCCTGTATACAGATCAGGGCAGTGTCAAATTATGTAGAAAAACGTAACCGCGATGGCTGGCAAATAGGTTTGGCCATTAAAAATCTCAATACATTTGCCGATGCGCTTTTGAAAAGGTTGGGATAAAAGGTTGTACGTTGGACGTTTTACGTTTTACGGCAGAAAGATTATCCGACATGTAAAACGTAAAATGTTCAACGTATAACTACCATGAAATTAACCCTCGGCTTTTCGCCTTGCCCTAACGATACTTTTATATTCGATGCGCTTATCCATCATAAAATAGATACTGAAGGCCTGAATTTTGAAGTGTTTTATGAAGATGTGGAAACGCTTAATCAAAAAGCCTTTCGCGGTGAGCTTGATGTTACTAAACTCAGTTATCATGCGTTTGCCTATGTGGTCGATAAATATGTACTGCTGGATAGCGGCAGTGCACTGGGCTTTGGTGTGGGACCACTTTTAATTTCGGATTTGGAAATTTCAATTTCGGATTTAAAAAATAACCAAATCCGAGGTCGGAAATCCGAAATCCGAAATCCGGTGATAGGGATACCCGGAAAATACACAACTGCTAATTTTTTACTGGGATTAGCATTTCCTGATGCTACAAATAAGGAGATACTTGTTTTCTCGGATATTGAGAACGCGGTTTTAGAGGGTAGGGTAGATATTGGCCTTATCATTCACGAGAACCGCTTTACTTACCAGGATAAGGGCCTGAAAAAGATCATCGACCTGGGCGATTACTGGGAAAAACAAACAGGCTGCGCTATCCCGCTGGGTGGTATTGTGGCTAACCGTCATTTGCCTGCCGGCGTGCTGCATAAGCTGAACCGGGTATTGCGCCGCTCTGTGGAGTTTGCTTTTGCCAATCCCAAATCGGGGTTGGAATTTATTCGCAGCCATGCGCAGGAAATGAGTGAAGAGGTGATGTACAAACACATTGATCTGTATGTAAACCAATACTCGGTTGATTTAGGTACAGAAGGCAGAAAGGCAATCCAATTACTGTTTGATACAGCGCTGGAGAAGGGGATAATACCAGAAATTAAGGAAGAGTTATTTTTAAGTCCGCCAACCTTTAACTAATGACAAAATGAGATTGAAACAATCCTGATATTCCAATAGTTACAAACTTAAACCGATCTTCCCATGAAATCACTACTTTATTTGGCAATGGTACTTGCACTGTGTGCGGGTATTTCCTCCTGTAAGCATAAAAAAACCAACCTGGTAGGCGGTGCCGATTCTGGTAAAATAGCCATACATAACAACGGGGTGAACATTGCCTATACTGATACCAGCAACATTAGTGATACCACCTTGTTTTTTGTACATGGCTGGGCCATTAACCGCAGTTACTGGGCTAAGCAATTAACATATTTTGGTAAAAGGTACCATATTGTCAGTATCGATCTGCCGGGGTTCGGTCAATCGGGTAAAAACCGTAAAGACTGGAGTACCAGGGCATTCGCCAGCGATGTGGATTCGGTTATTGCGGCACTAAAATTAAAGAGGGTGATCTTGATTGGCCATTCTATGTCGGGCGATATTGTGCTGCAAGCGGCAATTGATAACCCTGATAAAGTAATCGGCCTGGTAGGTGTGGATAATTTTAACAGCCCCGGCGCACCGCAAACCGAACAGGATAAAAAAGCATATGCCGCGGCCGTACTGCAATTAAAGCAGCATTTTAAGCGCACAGCCATTGCCTGGTTTAACCAGCAGCTATTCTCGAAAACAACCCCTGCAGACATACGCGAACGGGTACTAAAGGATGTAGCGAAAGCCGATTCGGTTATAGGTGTAGCCAGTCTGGAAGGCGGCAACGATTTTAATGAAATAGCTAAGCTGAAGGAAGCTAAAAAGAAATTATATTTAATTAATAGTGATGTGCACCCGGTAGACAGTACCTACCTGATAGCTAATAAAATCCCTTTTAAAATATTTTATGTCCCCGGCAGCGGCCACTTTCCTATGATAGAACATCCGCAGGTATTTAATATGTCGCTGGATAATGTGATTTTGGATATCAATAAGAAGTAAGCCCAGTTGCTGAGCCCGGAAGGGTCAAACCCCGCTACGTTTTACTATAAATTTCAGCAATTCGTCAATAGGTTTTTGGATGATCTTACCTACATGGATATTATTCTTGGCGCATTGGGCTTTTAATTCTTCGCTGAAGTGATAGGCAATAGAACCCACAAAATGGCAGTTATACTGATGATATTCGGGATAACTTTTAATATTGGTTTCTATAAATTCTATAAATGAATCGTTCAGCACCTTTTGTCCGTAATCGGTATATTGTATACCATTTAAAAATTTAGCGAACGATGCCAGGTATGAATTTGCACGTGGCTGCTGATATACATTTTTAATAACCGTAGCCTTATCCAACTGGTAGGTTTTATAAAACGATGCGGCTATATCGGCTGGCATATTGCCATACATAAAATCGGTTACCAGTGTTTTGCCCAACCATGAGCCCGAACCTTCATCGCCCAGTACATAGCCCAAACCATGCTTACCTTCGGCTACATCCTCGCCATCAAAAAAAGAGATGTTCGAGCCCGTACCCAAAACACAGCAAATCCCTTTATCGCGGCCACAAGTAGCATAGGCCGAACCTAAAAGATCGCTATCCACACTTACAAACGCTTTTGGGAATACCTGGCTTAACGCATTTGATACCATCTCGTGCCTGTCGGGACTGGAACAGCCCGCCCCAAAAAAATAGATCTCGGTAATTTGATGGGATATAGCCGTTAATGCAGCTAACTGATCGTGCAGTTTCTTTGCAATTTCCTTTTCCGTTAAAAAGTATGGATTTAGTCCGTCGGTACGGTATTCGGCCGGGGCGCCGCCGGGTGTATCCAGCAGCCAGTCGGTTTTTGACGAACCACTATCAGCAACTAAGATCATGCACTAAGCTCTTCCAGAATTTTGTGGGTAAGCGGCTTGTGGATAAACTGTGTGATGTATTTGTTCTCGATAGATTTTTTAAAATCAGTAGGATCAAGCGATGACGAAAGCATAAATATTTTCGCCCCTTTATGTTCAGCATCCAGTTTATCGTACTCCTGCAAAAACTCAAAGCCGTCCATTAAAGGCATCCTGATGTCTAAAAATATCACATCGGGTTTTATTAAACCTTCTCTTAATGAATCGATAGCTTCGGTTGGAGATTGCCGCACAATAACTTCATCAGCAAAGTTGCCGCTTTCCAATATCCTGCGAGTGACAAAATTATCTATGTAATTGTCATCAATCAGCAAACATATTTTATAGGTTCCGGACATACTTTATGATCCTCAAAAATACTGTTTTACGTATAATAAAATTAAAAGTTACGTTTTTTATTGAATATTTATACTATTTGTGATTTGTTTTAAGGTAATTTCTGCCTGTTTGCTTTGATATTGTGCCGCAAAAAACTTGGATTGCGCGTCAAGATAGTTCCTTTGCGCCTCGCGTATCTCCAGCGGGGTAATGTTTCCCAGCTTATATTTATCTAAAGATATCTCCAGGTTGCGCTTAGCTATCTCCACGTTGGATTGCCCCAGTTTCACCAGGTCTAACCCCGAAAGATAGCTTACATACAGGTTATTTATCTGCGCTTCCACCTCCAAACGTGTTTGTTTGGCATCTATACCCGCGTTGTCAATTTGCAGTTTGGCGTTGCGTTCTTTACGCCATTGGTTAAAGCCATCAAAAATATTGATAGAGGCTGTCAAACCATAATTAAACCCATGCGCATCCTGTGTGCGGGTAAAGCCTGCCGGGGTTTTGCTGTTGGTCCAGGTGTAACCGGTACCTACGCTCAGGGTAGGGTAGCGCGTAGCCTTAACCTGCCTTAAGTTAATATCGGCCAAACGCTTATTTATCTCGGCCGATAGTATGGCCGGGTTTTGTGTCTGGGCGCTGTTAATAATATCGGCAAGCTTTAAATTCTGATCAACCACAATGGTATCCGCTACCGAAAAATCAGTTTGCAGGTCGCGCACCAGCAATTGGTTCATCCTTATTTTATTGGCTTTAAATTGCTGTACCTGGGTAAGGAATGCGGCGGTGTCGGTATTCAGGTTAACCTGCGCGTTCAGCACTTCCAGTTTTGACGCGCGGCCTACTGTAAACTTATCATTGGCAATGCGGTATTGGGTACGCGATATGGCAATAGCCCCCTGTAAGGCTTTTAACTGCTCGTTCTGGTTAATCAGATCGTAATAAGTTGCAATTACGTTAGCTATGGTGCTTTGTATGGTATCGCGCATGCGCACATCGCTTAACTGGTTCAGTTGTTTTAGCTGATCGTAATTGGCAAACATGGCAAAGCCATCAAAAATGGTCCAGTTTAAACTTGGGCCATAGCTCACATTACTGTTCCTGATCCCGTTAAGGTTGTTTACCGTACCATCGCTACGTGTTTGGGTGATGGTTTGCTTGCTGTTATTAGTTGTCAGGCTGGCCGATACCTGCGGTAATATCCCCGCGTTGCCTGGTGTAACATTGTTTTTGGCAATGGTATTATTGTTTTGGGCCAGCTTTATATTGTAGTTGTTTTTTAATGCAATCTCAACCGCGTCCCTTAACGTTAGCAGCGGCGCTTGCTGCGCATAGGTGCTAACCGCAAAAGCGGTGCATAAAAACAACAGGCAAACTATTTTACTAAATTTCATATCGCTTACAAATTCTCTATCAGTTTGGGTTCCTTTTTATTTAACCTGCGTGGCTTTTTAGGCATATCCTCGTCTTCAGCATCCGGGTCATGGCGTTCTTTAGCTGCAATCATCATGTATATCATGGGGATAACATACAGTGTTAGCATCAGCGAGAACAGCATACCGCCAATAATTACTATACCCAGCGATACCCGGCTTTTTGCACCGGCACCCAGCGCGAAGGCAATTGGCACCGAACCTAACACTACCGCCAGACTGGTCATTAATATAGGCCGCAAACGTGAAGTTGCTGCTTCAATTACCGCCTCGTATTTGCTCAGGCCGTGTTCCATACGCTGGTTGGCAAACTCTACTATCAAAATACCGTTCTTAGTTACCAAACCCACCAGCGTGATCATCCCAATCTCACTGAAAATATTAAGGGTTTGATTAAACAACCATAACGACATGAAAGCCCCTGCAATGGCCAGCGGTACGGTCATCATTACAATGAACGGATCAATAAAACTTTCGAACTGGGCTGCCAAAACAAGGTATATCAGCAACAGCGCAAAGGCAAAGGCAAACACGATGTTGGATGATGATTCAGAAAAATCCCGCGATGGGCCGCTTAGCGCTGTACTGAAGGTTGGGTCAAGTTTCTCTTTCGCTATGCGCTGCATTTCTGCAATACCTTCGCTCATGCTATGCCCCGGCGCTAACCCTGCCTGTATAGTGGCCGATTTAAAACGGTTAAAGTGATAAATAGACGGCGGGATAGCATCTTCGCTTATTTTAACTACGTTATCCAGTTGTACCAAGTTACCATTAGAACTACGCACAAATATCGATTTTAGGTCAAGGGGCTGGTCGCGGTTAACCCGGGTTACCTGGGCCACCACCTGGTACTGCTTACCATTAATAAGGAAATAATCTATCCGGCCGGCACTGTAATATAATTGCAGCGTTGCAGCAATATCAGCCACATTTACACCCAAATCCCTTGCGCGGTCGCGGTCGGTTACTACGGTCAGCTCGGGTTTGGTAAATTTCAAGTCCACATCGGGCGTTTGCAGCACGCTGCTTTTTTGCACCTCGGCCAAAAAGTCGGGCAATATCTTACGTATCTTTTCAAAATCCTGGTTCTGTAATACAAACTGGATAGGCAATGATGTACGCGCACCACTACCACCGCCACTTATGGTTTGCTCCTGCACCACAATGGCGCGGGCATCGGGGAACCGGCTTAGTTTTTTGGTCAAATAATCGGCAATTTGGGCTTGGGTACGCTTACGCTGATCGGGAGGTACCAAACCAATACGGCCAAAACCAGTGTTTACCGAACCTGAGCCGCCACGGCCAAATGCCGTAATAGAAATATTCACATTCTTTTCGGGGATTGAGTCCTCTATTAATTGCGAAATGTTATCCATGTACTTACTGGTGAACTCGTACGATGAGCCTTCAGGCGCGGTAACGGAGTAGCGTAATAAGCTGCGGTCATCAAGCGGTGCCAGTTCGGATGGGATGACCTTTAAAAATATGTAAACCCCAATTAAACAAACAGCCAAAATAGGCCACGATGTCCAGCGCCATTTCATTGCATTGGTCAATGTCTCGGTATAAGCATTGGTCATGCGTTCAAAAAATGGTTCGGTCTTTTCGTAAAACCTTGACTTTTTTGAGTTTTTACGGATCAGCTTCACATTCAGCATCGGCGTAAGCGAAAGTGACACGAAAGCCGATATTAATACCGCCCCGGCAACCACCACCGCAAACTCGCGGAACAAGCGCCCCGTAAACCCTTGCAGGAATACGATAGGCAGGAACACCGCGGCCAACGTAACCGAGGTAGACACTACCGCGAAGAAGATCTCGGCCGAGCCCTCAAAGGCGGCTTTACGTACCTCCATGCCCGCTTCCACCTTTTTATAGATATTTTCTGTTACCACAATACCGTCATCTACCACCAAACCTGTAGCCAATACAATACCCAGCAGGGTAAGGATATTGATAGAGAAGCCAAAAACATACATGATAAAGAACGCCCCTATCAATGATACCGGGATATCTATCAAAGGGCGGAAAGCGATCAGCCAGTCGCGGAAGAACAGGTAGATGATAATAACCACCAGGATGAACGAGATCAATAACGTTTCCTTTACCTCGCTGATGGATTGGTTAATAAACCGGGTATTATCCAAGGCCACTACCACTTTAATATCTGGCGGCAGGTCTTTTTTTATCTGTTCTAACCTTTTATAAAAATCCTTAGCTATCTGAACATAGTTAGCCCCCGGCTGCGGCACAATGGCCAAACCTACTTCGGGTACACCTGATTCCTTTAACGAAGATTCTTCATTAGCTGAACCTAAGGTAGCATAACCAATATCGCTGAAATGGATAACCCTGTTGCTATCGGCACGGATAATAAGGTCGTTAAAATCTTTTACGGTATGTAGTTTACCCAGTGCACGGACAGCCAACTCGGTATTGTTACCCTCTATTTTACCGGCAGGTAATTCCACGTTCTCTTTGCTTAAGGCATCCCTGATGTCGGTTGCTGCTAAACGCAGGGCCGAAAGTTTGTTCGGGTCTATCCAAAGGCGCATAGCATATTGGCGCTGGCCTTGTATGTTGATAGAGCTTACACCTGGTATAGTTTGCAAGCCTTCCTGTAAAACGTTTTCGGCGTAATCATCAACCTGGTTAATGTTACGGGTATTACTGCTAACCGTTACGGTAATGATCTGGTCGGCGCTGGCATCGGCTTTGGTTACTACCGGCGGGGCGTCAATATCCTGCGGTAACTGGCGTTGCGCTTGCGATACCTTATCGCGCACATCATTCGCGGCAGTTTCCAAATCGGCGTCCAGGTTAAACTCTACCGTAATGTTACTGCTACCTACCGAACTTGTTGAAGTGATATTACGGATACCCGGTACGCCGTTGATCGCTTTTTCAAGCGGCTCGGTTATCTGCGATTCGATCACGTCCGAGCTTGCACCCGAATAACTGGTACTAACCGAAATAATAGGCGGATCGACCGAAGGGAAATCGCGCACACCTAAAAATGTGTAGCCAATGATGCCAAATACCACAATTACAACCGATAATACAGTTGCCAGTACCGGCCGTTTTATACTTACTGAGGATAAACTCATAGCTAATTACTTGATAACTTTAACAATTTTCAATGGCACTTTAGGGCGCATTTGTATAATGCCCGATACAATTAAACTATCACCCGGCTTCAGGCCTTTGGTAATCTGTATTTTGGTATCGGTGCGCAGGTCGGTCTCTACAAATTTCGCTGCGGCTACACCTTTTTTAACTACGAATACCTTACTGCTTTTCAAATCGGGTATCACACATTCGGTTGGTACCATAATGGTTTTAGGTATCTGGTCCAGCGTCAGGTTTATTTTGGCGAAGCTGCCGGCAGTAAGCTCGTCTTTAGGGTTTGGCGCTTCGGCCCGCACGGTGATGGTGCGCGATGTAACATCAATAGCCGGCTCAATAGCATAAACTTTAGCCTGGAAAGTTTTGGACGAACTTGCCACCGTGAAATTAATTTTACTTCCTTTTTGAATTAAAGGCAGGTAGCGTTCGGGAACAGAAAAGGTAAGTTTAGCAGGATCGATATTTACAAGTGTAGCAATGGATGTTGAGGGTGACAGGTAACCACCCGGACTAACATTGCGCAAACCAATAGTGCCCGAAAATGGTGCCCTGATCTCGGTACGCGATATCTGCGCTTTGATCATATCCGCCTGGGATTTTAACGAGTTAAGGTTAGTTAGCGATGTTTCGTACTCTTCCTTGCTTATGGCTTCCTTTTGAAGCAATACCTTATTACGATATTCCGTTTCTTTAGCTAAGGCTACCTGGTACTGGTTTTGCTGTAACGAGGCCTGCAGGTCCTGGTTGTAAACTTTAACCAGTAGCTGGCCTTTACTTACATGGCTGCCTTCTTTAAAATAAATACCCGTTATATTGCCCGCTGTCTGACTGATCAGGCTTACCTTTTCGTTGGCATCAATAGATCCGGTAACATCAATATTATTAATTACAATGGTGTCCTTAACAATCATCACCTTAACGGGGATAGGGCCACTTTTCCTTTTGCCCTTACCTTTGGTTGCGCCCATGGCCTGGGCTTCTTTAGCCTTAGAACCCCAAAGCTTGTTGTAAATTAAAAAGCACACAATTAAGCCAATAATTATAAATGCTATGTACCTGATCTTCATATATGGGTATTTACTTATTTAGGTTTAATTTTATATTCATTTCTTCGGTAGCGTAAGGTTTTAGGTTTTCTTCCATTTTCAACAATACGCGGTTAAATATTTCCATCTCGGCCGGTAATATATCAGTGGCCGCTGTTTTATTAATGGCTTCAAAAGCGGCCACAATTTCAGGGACGGCATTCCCTGCCTTTTCTGTTACCTTTAATAAATGCTGCCTGCGGTCGGCCGGGTTAATTTCTCTATAAACATATCCCCGTTCTGTTAAAAAATCGATAATGTTTACCATGGCCGATTTATCCTTCCCCAACCTGGCCGCCAACTCTTTTTGCGTTAACAATCCGTTGTTGGCATGTATCAGCGATAAAATATACCAGTAACGGTTAATGCCTAAATGATCTACCCGTTTAGATAAAACATTTAAATACACCTTACCTAAATGAATAAGTTTACGCGATATGGGTTCTGTTATTTCCATTATAATAAGCGAATATATAATAGTAGGCTTTACAGATAGTTGTATGTACCAACCATTTTACCAAACGGCGATTAATACATACATAAATGTCAGGATATGAGCTACCCTGTTATCGGAACAAGTTGGGTGGGTCTATTAAAAAAAAAGCACCCTGTTTGTTTCCACAGGATGCTTTGTCGGTGATTGTAAATGATCTTATAAGGCATGTACGCCTTCGGCAATTTCTTCTATCGCTTTCTTATTAAATGCCGGCAAATCGTCAGGGCGGCGGCTGGTTACCAATCCGTTGTCAACCACCACTTCCTCATCTATCCAATGGCCGCCGGCATTTTTTATATCGGTTTGCAGCGATGGGAACGAGGTTAAAGTGCGTCCGCCAATTAGTCCGGTTTCAATCAGCATCTGTGGCCCGTGACAAATGGCGGCTACAGGCTTGCTTTCATCCAAAAATGCCGACACAAAAGCTACGGCCGATTTATTTTGGCGTAATTTATCAGGATTCATTACCCCACCGGGCAGTACAAGGGCATCATAATCGTCCGGACTAACGCTATCAAGTGTTTTATCCACGTCAATTTCAATGCCCCATTTATCTGTATCCCAAGCTTTTATTTTTCCGCTGCGGGGTGATATGACATGCACGGTTGCACCGGCTGCTTCTAATGCTTTTTTAGGGCTGGTTAGTTCCACCTGCTCAAAGCCTTCCTCAGTTAGGATGGCTACTTTTTTTTCACTTAAACTGGCCATAATATTTACTTTTAATGTATATAAACTACAGCCGTAAAAAATTATGGTTTTAGGAAAGTTAAAATAGGCCGCTATACTTTTACATAGCCATGCGGTAAACCTCGGCCTTGTTTAACCTGGTAAGCTTATTTTTCAAGATGGTACGTGCACGGCAAAGCGTGGTGCGTGATAACAACTCCGACATACCCAACGCGCTGCCAATTTCCTGGTGGCTGTATCCTTCAATAGCATACATATTAAATACACTGCGATAGGTATCCGGCAACTGGCGGATGATGCGCATCAGGTCCTGCGTTTCCAACCCATCATAATTATAGGTGCCCGAAAAGGTTTCGGTGCTCATTTCATCACACAAAACAACAGGTTTAGTTTTGCGGTAGCGCGAAATAGCGGCATGCACCATTATACGGCGCACCCAACCTTCCAAACTGCCCTCGCCACGATAGTACTGACGATTTTTGAAGGCCTTAATAAAACCCTCCTGCAAAATATCCTGCGCCTCATCGCGGTCATGTGCATAACGCATGCACACGGCCATCATCCGCGGGGCAAGAGTTTTATAAAACAGTTCTTCCTGTTTGCGCTCGTTATTTAAGCAGCCCGCCCATATCTGTTTTAATTTGTCGTCGGTAGTCATGGTGATATTGTATTGTTGTTTGGTATCTCCATGCCAAAATTGACGCCGTTTATAAAACATGCTGATAATCAGAATGATGTATTTTTATTAGTTATAATTACTGTTCGGTAGCGGACAGTAGGCGTACGGGGATGGGCGGTTAAATCCCGTAAAGAGGGAATATTGTTTTTTATTTTAAAGTCTTCTCTTTAGGGAAGATTTAGTAGGGCTTCATTACCTTTGCCCTATCCGGGATAAAAACCCGGCAACATCATGATCAAAGAAACCGAAATAGTTTGCGCCCCCGAGGTGCACGAGAATGAAGCCGCTATTGCCAAACAAGCTTCATTGCAATTACACATTCCTGTTAACCGTATTACGGGCATTAAAATTTTAAAGCGCTCTATTGATGCGCGCGGTCGCAAAGTGGTATACCGCATGCAGGTACGGGTTTTTATCGATGAGCCTTTCCAGATTGAGCATTATACCGTCCAATATCCAAATGTAAAGGATGCCAAAGCGGTAATAATTGTGGGTGCGGGTCCGGCGGGACTATTTGCGGCACTTCAATGCATAGGCATGGGTTTCAAGCCCATCGTTATCGAGCGCGGCAAGGATGTGAAACAGCGCCGCCGCGACCTGGCTGACATTAATAAACAAGGCATTGTGAACCCCGAATCCAACTACTGCTTTGGCGAGGGTGGCGCCGGGACATATTCCGACGGTAAACTGTATACCCGCAGCACGAAGCGGGGCGATGTGAATACCGTATTAAAAATGTTTGTAGCACACGGCGCAACCGAAGATATTTTGGTTGATGCCCGTCCGCATATTGGCACTAACAAACTGCCGCAGATTATTACCAGCATGCGCGAAACCATTTTGAACGCAGGCGGCGAGGTACTGTTCGATACTAAAGTAACTTCGCTTATTGTTGAGCTTGGTAAAATAAAAGGTGTAAAAACAGCAACAAGTGAAAGCCTTAAAGCAGATGCGGTTGTACTGGCCACCGGCCACTCGGCGCGGGATATATTTGAAATGCTGCAACACCAAAACATACTGATCGAAGCCAAACCCTTCGCATTGGGGGTACGGATCGAGCATCCTCAGCAGATCATCGACCGGGCCCAATACCATTGCGACGCTCGGGGTGAATACCTGCCGCCCAGCTACTATAGTTTGGTAGAGCAGGTAGAAGGCCGGGGCGTATTCTCGTTTTGCATGTGCCCGGGCGGTATTATTGCACCATGCTCCACAGAACCCGGTGAAATTGTGGTGAATGGCTGGAGTCCATCAAAACGAAACAACCCTTACGCTAACTCTGGCACGGTAGTACAAATAAACTTAGAGGACGTTGCAGGCGATAATGCCGATCCCTTCAAACTGCTCAACTTTCAAAAACAGGTAGAGCAGGCCGCTTTCGCGGCAGGTGGTGGCAGGCTGGTAGCCCCTGGTCAGCGCATGGTTGATTTTGTGGAAGGCCGTTTATCTAAAGACTTGCCTAAAAATTCGTACCTGCCCGGAACTAAAAGCGTGGAGTTAAAAGAAGTGTTACCCGGCTGGATTAACGAGCGCTTACGCAAAGCCTTACCGGCATTCGGCAAAAAAATGAAAGGTTATTACACAAACGAAGCGATATTGGTAGGGGTGGAGTCGCGTACCTCATCGCCTATAAAAATACCGCGCGATAAAGAAACATTAGAACATCCGCAGATAAAAGGTTTATTTCCCTGCGGCGAAGGCGCGGGCTATGCAGGTGGCATTATTTCTGCTGCTATTGATGGTATTAACTGCGCCGTAGCGGCAACAAAACTAATAGCATGAAAACAGGAGAGAATTTAGTACAGGAATTTGAAAAAGTAATGTCGGGACAACCCTGGTATGGCGACCCTATTTACAACATCCTGGACCGGATAACTTTTGATTCGGCTTACGAGAAGCCATCGCGGGCAGCGCATAATGTGGCTGAAATATTACTGCACATGCTGAGCTGGACGGAAGAAGTGATGGACAGGCTGAATGGTATGACAGCCGGGGTGCCATCAAGCGGCGACTGGCCACCAACCGGCGCACCCGATGAGAAGAAATGGTCCGACTGGATAGACGACCTGAAGCTGGCCAATGTTAACCTGGTTAAGATCATCACCGATTTCCCCCAAGAACAATGGGATGAACAAATTGACGACAAGCGCGGCAACGAACCTGTTACTACTTACAAGGAATTGGTATACGGCTTTATTCAGCACCAGATATATCATGCCGGGCAAATTGCGTTGCTGGTGAAGATGGTGAATGGGTAATATTAAATAACGTCATGCCGAACTTGTTTCGGCATCCCATCATATCGGTTACCAGTCCCGAGGGATCCTGAAACAAGTTCAGGATGACGTAGACGGCATTAATACGCCAATTCCTCGCACCCAATGCCTGCCCTCTGCAAAGCCGATTCTATATTACGCGGCGAAAGGCCGTTGGATACAATGCGCAAAATATTATCGCAATCTTCCAGGTCGAAATTCCATTGCTGGATAGTTGGAAAAGAAGTTAGCAAGGTATTCACCTTACCAACTTTTCTTTTACTGGTTACATCGGTTTTAAAAACTAATACATCCATACTTTTAATATTTATACCTGTATATAGCCTGAACTGGTAAAAACTGGACAAGCTTTTATAAATTTTTATTCCGCAGCCTCTGTTTTGGGCTGGCCGGCATCCCAATTATGGTCAAACGGGTGCTTAACATCCGGGTTGTAATCGCGCCAGTGGCACATGCGGTCACCCATTTTTTGTTTAAAGCGTTCGCGCTCTTCCGGGGTCATGTTCTTAAATTTCTCTTCCATTTTGCGGCGCATCCATGGCCCGCCGCCAGGGCCGCCAAAGCCGCGGCCGCCTTTGCCAAAGCCAAACAATATCTTACATAAAATAAATATGCCCATGGCCTGCCAAAAGGTAATTGCACTAACATGCAATATGCCCGGCAGTAAATTATTCCAAAGCTGCATCACTATAAAGCTAACCAGCGATAAAATAGCGGCCCCCCCAATGGGGATAAATACAAATTTGTACGGCCTGGTAAAAAATATCCTTTTCATTTTCTTAATTTTAATATTGTGTAATTTCTAAATACAATTGTCTTAACCTTTGGCGTAAATGCAGCACTGCATAACGCTTGCGCGATACCAGCGTTTGTACAGGCACACCCGTGCTTTCGGCAATTTCCTGGAAGGTAATATCTTCCATTTCCTGCCAAAGCCATACCTGCTTTTGTTCTTCGGGCAATTCGTCAAGCGCTATGTATAATTGCTCCCAAAACAGGTTACGCAGGTATTCGGTCTCGGGCGTGTTGGCCTCGGCTAATAAAATTGCCCGGTAGTTATCACTTTCATCATCATCGTTATCATCCAAAAACAAATCATCTAATGAAGCCTCTGTTTTTTTGCGATACTTATCGGTTATTTTATTCGTAGCTACCTTATATAACCAGGCGCCCGTTTGTTCAATGGGTTCGCTGTTTACCACCGCGCTTAGCTGGTACCAAACATCCTGCAGAATGTCTTCGGCATCGGCATCCGTTTTCACCCGTCGGCGAATGAACGACAGCAGGTTTTTACCGTAAGCCTTTATGGCTTGCAGGGTACGGCTGTTCTTTTCATCTGGCATCAGGGCTGTTATCAATGTATTTTACTTGTTATATAGGTGTAGACGGATGGGCCGTCAAAACATTTTAAATTATTTTCATTTTATTTTAACCACAGAGCGCACAGAGGAAAATCCACAAAGAACACAGCACGATCCTGATTTAAGATAATATTTATGGTGTAATGTTACTATGCTTCTGTGTCCTCTGCGAAAATATTCGTGCCCTCTGTGGTTAAGTTCTGTTAATTATCTAATTTTACTTATGAAAATTGCCTTAGCCTCTCCGCCATTTCCAAAATCAATTGCCGACGCTTTGTATTGGGTTGAAAAACTAACTGTTGATGCGGCCACGCAACAAGCCGCGATCATCTGCTTTCCCGAATCTTACATCCCAGGGTATCCGGCTATCGAGTATGAAGTGCCAAAGGTATCGCCCGCGGAATTACAGCAGGCGCTGGATAAAGTATGCCAGATTGCCGCTCAAAACAATATCGCCATAATTATGGCGATGGATTGGTATGATGGGGATGATTTTTTAAATGTTGCCTACGTAATATCAAAAACAGGCGAACGATTAGGCTATCAAAGCAAAAATCAGTTAGACCCCACAGAAGATAATATTTGGGTACCCGGTACTAAACGGCAGCTATTTGAGGTGGACGGGTTAAAGTTTGGCATTACTATCTGTCATGAAGGATTCCGGTATCCCGAATCTGTCAGGTGGGCGGCGCGTAAGGGTGCGCACATTGTATTTCACCCGCACCTGGCCGGCAGCGATGTGCAGGGACGCCTGCCAACCGAATGGGGCAGTATGGACAACCCTTATTATGAGCGCGCCATGATTATGCGGGCCAACGAAAACACTATCTATTTTGCCAGCGTAAACTACGCCATGAAGTACCCCGAATCGGCTACCTCGTTAATTAGTCCGGATGGGAAATGCATAGCCTATCAGCCGTACGGCGAACCGGGCGTGCTGGTATTTGATATCGACCTGGAAAAAGCTACAGGGTATCTGGCTAAGCGTTTTAAGCCGGAGTTGTACAATTAATCTACATTGGCGCGACAAAGCTGCAATATATTGGCACGCCTTTGGTGTACTATATAATATGGCAAATAAAAAAACATTGGTTTTAGGCGCTACGCCTAATAGCGGCAGATATGCCTACCTAGCTGCCAACCGTTTGGTAAAGGCCGGTCACGATATTATAAATGTAGGGATTAAAAAAGGCGAGGTTGCCGGTGTGCCCATTGAACCCGCTGAAGATATCCATGAGGATGTGGATACTATTACCCTATATGTTGGTCCGCAAAACCAGCCGCCTTTATATGATTATATATTGAACACACACCCCAAACGTATTATTTTTAACCCAGGTACCGAAAACAGCGAGTTACGCCGTATGGCTAACGAGAAGGGTATTGAAACGGAATATGCCTGTACGCTGGTACTGCTGAGCATTGGACAGTATTGATCCAGTATGTGTCATTGCGAGGAGCAGGGCAGGACTGTGTAATAGCGCGACGTGGCAATCTCATAGTTCGCTAATCAAGCTACGAGATTGCCACGCTATCGCTCGCAATGACAATATTTATTTTTACTCATCATTTTGCTTAAACACCCGCACCACTTTCACAAATCGTTCCATATAAGCCGGGCGTAAGTTGGATATGGTTACCCCGTTGGCCCTGCCCGATGTAGAATGGATAAACTTCACCGAATCGCCGAAAGCTTCGGTAATAATACCCATATGGCCCACTGTGCGGATATGACTATCCGTACCGGTAAATAAGATCAGATCGCCCGGACAAGCACTTTGCAGAGGGACCTCGTGCTTAACATTGGTAAAATCTGTCGAGGTGCGCGGCACTGCGATATGGAAATGATTAAAAACGTAAGTAATGAAGCCTGAACAATCAAAACCTTCCTGCGGATTGGACGAGGCATATTTATAAGGTATGCCTATGGCAGTGCGTGCAAAGGCAATTAATTCCTGCGGGCTGGTTGCACCCGTGTTAATGGTATTCATGGCATCGGTACCATCAGTCGGCGCCAGTATTACGGTTTTGCGCCCGACTTTATCCTGCACCGTATCCTTCGGCTTAGCCGTATAATCGGGTTTGTCCGAGCGTCCACAGGAAAACATCGTAACACAAATTAATAAGATGGTTAATAAGCGCATGTGTTTATAACACAAAAAGATAGGAATGGTGTCGATTTATCATGTCGTTGCGAGGAACGAAGCAATCGCACACCCCAAGCGGTGATACATATTCGCGATTGCCACGCTGTCGCTCGCAATGACAAACTGAATAATCAATTTGCCTGGCTCATTATCCGCATCTCCTTCGGATAATAATTATTGATACGGTTAGGCAGCAGCTTGGCCCAGCCCAGCGGTTGGTTTTCAAAGGTCATCAGGCTCCAGCCTTTTTGGGTGGTATCTAAATCTAATATATTGTCACGGCGAAGGTAGGCAATGGCTTGTTCGCGGGTGAGTTCGGTATTCAGCACAGCATCGCGGTTGATTAGTAAACTTAGGGCCAACTCGTGGTCGGGGATCAGGTCGCGACCGGCAATACTACCCAAACGCACACCAGATTTTTTGACATACAAGTTATTGGAAACAATACCCATGGCATCTTTATGCATACGGTCGATAGCCAGCCAGTCATCACCTACTTTAAAATAATAGTAGTTATCCGCGTCCTTTATATAAGGCTTCAGTAAGTCTATCGATTTATAATCCGGCTTCTGCGTGTTTTTATTTTTATAGTTTGATGTACCTTGGGTGGTTCCGGCTTTGCGCAGGCAGGCCGCAAACAAACCTTCGCCTTGCACTTTATCCGGGTAAAAGCGGTAGCCATACGCTTTATTTACATCGCTTTGAGTTTCTACAATGCCCCACTCCTTATTAACAGGTATGCGCACAGTTTCCAAATCAAACTCGGTGCACAGCCAATCCAGCACAGCCTCGTTCTCGGCAACCGAATACGAGCAGGTACTATATATAAGGTATCCTTCACTGGCAATAGCCGGGTAAACATCGGCCAGTATGCGTTCCTGCCGCTGATGGCAAAGGTTAACGTTGGCCTCACTCCACTCGTTCATGGCGTCCGGATCTTTACGGAACATCCCCGAACCTGAGCAGGGCGCATCAACCAGCACCACATCAAAAAAGTTCTTCAACCGGGCAAAATCCTTTGGGTCATTATTAGTAGCGACGATGTTTGAAGGTCCCCACTTGGTCAGGTTATCCGTTAATATCGGTACACGCGTTTTAATGATCTCGTTCGCCACCAGCAAATCGTCGTTATTTATAGCCGAACTAAGTAATGTGCTTTTGCCTCCAGGCGCAGCGCAAAGGTCTAAAACCTTAATAGCATCGTCCATTTCACCCCTTATGTACTGCATCATGTGGGCTATGAACATGCTGGATGCTTCCTGCACATAATAACAGCCGGCATGAAAAAGCGGGTCGAAAGTGAACGACGGGCGCTGCTCCAGGTAAAAGCCTTCCGCGCACCAGGGTACTTGTACACCTTTGTATATAGCGTGTGGTTTATAAGGATTGATACGGATGGTGGTAGGCGATGGCGAGTTTTGATGAGCAAACCCGAATCTTTCCGCGTCGAAACCTGGCGCGTAGTTTAACGATTCAATAAAATTTGCCGGGAAACGGGTGCTGCTCATATCCTGCCAAAGTTAGGAAATTAAGCTATACCGCGCTTTTGCCGGTGGTTACGAATTTACCTTGGATATTTCATACTGCGTACTTGTTTCCATATCGTTACTTACAGTATAGCATTAATATACAGGGTATGGTTTTTGCCTGTTATGTAATAGGGATTTTACAAGCGCTTCAAAAAATGTATATTTATACGTTATTTATAAGCAGCAAATAACATCCCTGGTAAACTATTAAGAAGAAATGTTGCGTAAGGCTAATTTTGTGCTGCCGGGATTGTGGAAGTTATTCCCCGTATTTTGCTTTGCTTTTATATGTATTTTTAATACTGAAGCAAGCGCCCAGGCCGTAAAAAGGATTTCCGGAAAGATCACCGACGCCGAAACCGGCGAACCTTTGCCCTATGTAACAGTTTTTGTAAAATTGCCTAACCATACCACCAAAGGCATCACCAGCGATTTTTCAGGCCTGTACCACCTGGTAGCCCCATTAGCATCAAGCGATACCATATATGCCACTTACGTAGGCTATCTGCAAGCTAAAAAGCCGCTTCCTAAAGAGCATACCGCTACTGTTGATTTTCAACTAAAAGCAGACAATCAACTATTAAAAACGGTTACAATTACCCCAAAAAGCTATGTTAACCCGGCATGGGCTATTTTAGAAAATGTGGTAAAACACAAAAACGAGAATAACCTTGAAAAGCTAAACAGCTATGAATACGAGAGCTATACCCGGCTGGAACTATCGGTAACCAACATTAGCGATAAGATGAAACAGCGCAAAGTAATGAAGCAAATACTGCCCATTATGGATAGCCTAAAAAAAATGGCTGGCGACGATGGTAAACCTATTTTGCCTGTGTTTATGTCTGAAAGTGTGGCCGATTACTATTATCAAAAAAATCCACAGCAAAAAACTGAAAATATAAAACGTACTAAAACCAGCGGTGTGGGTATTGAGGATGAAACGTTGATATCGCAGATCATCGGCAGCAGCTTTCAGCAGTATAACTTTTATAAAAACTATGTGCGCCTGGCCAACAAAGATTTTATTTCGCCTATAACAGATAGCTGGAAAACATTTTATAACTATGAATTAACCGACGAGCATGATAAAATTAATGGCCGTGAATACTATAAAATTGAATTCAAGCCAAAACGCTCGCACGATCTTTCTTTTGTTGGTGTAATGTGGATAACACATGATGATTACGCTTTATACCGGATAGATATGTCGGTTACCCCTGATGCCAACCTGGATTTTTTAAACAAGATAAGGATACAACAGGAAATGGTGCAACCACAAGGTACCACCGCCTGGATACCCGAAAAAACGCGTATCACCGTACATGTGTCAAATATTGCCAAAAACTGGTCGGGATTTTTAGGTAAGTTCTATTTGTCCAATAAAAACTTTGCGGTAAATAAAACCTATCCGCCGGCTGTATTTAAAGAACCGCTTACCATGAGCGACGATATTACCAAACAGGACGAAAGTTACTGGACACGCAACCGCCCCGAGCCGCTTACAGAAGATGATAAAAAAGTTTATCATATTATTGATACCGTTAAAAATTTGCCCATGGTACGTACCTATGCCGATATTGCCGGCATGCTGATAAATGGTTATTACCGCATTGGCAAGTTTAGTTATGGGCCTTACTTATACACCTATAGTTATAATGATGTGCAAGGCAGCGTGTTAAGATTGGGGGGCACTACCAATAAATACTTTAGCGATCAGTTGATACTCGGGGGCTACGTTAGTTATGGCTTCCGCGATAAAAGATGGAATTTTAACGGTTCGGTAGATTATATTTTTTCGCGCAAACCATGGTTACAGGCTGGGGTGTCTTTCACCCGCGATTTGGGGCAAACCGGGTACCAGTTTGAAAACTTCAGCAAAAACAATAATGTTTTCAGGGCATCTATCCGTAATGGGCGCATTACCCGCAGGGGGCCATTTCAACAAAACGACTTAAGGGCCTATGTACAAACCGATATTGCGCGGGAATGGAATGCAAAGCTGACAGTTGACCGCCGCACATTCGACCCGCTTTATAACTTTGTATACTTTAGCCCCGCCAATAGCCAACTTTATACCAACTACCAGGTAGCCGAAGCAATTGGCGAACTACAATGGCAACCGGGCAGGCGTTTACTGCAATCATCAAAAATTAATAAACGTATAATGTTGGGCGAAGGTACCGACAACCCGGTAGTTACCTTTAGGTATACCCACGGATTTAAAGCTTTTGGCGGCGATTTCAGCTATAATAAATTTGCAGCCAATATTACCGAAAAAGTGCATATGGGCATTTTTGGCAAAGGTGAATATGCTGTTACCGGTGGTTATATTCCATCAAGCCTGCCATTACCTTTGCTTGAAAATCACCGTTATAATTTTAACACTATGCGGTTTTTGGAATTTACCAGCAACCGGTATGTATCTCTTACTTATACTCAACATATGGAAGGGCTAATTACTAATAGCATCCCGCTGCTTAAAGAATTAAACGTGCGCACCGTAGCCGATTTTAATGTGCTAGATGGCGCACTAAATGATGCCAATGGTGGACGTCCGTCTACACCACGCAGGCCGACCCGTAACCTGGAAGGCATACCGTATGTCGAGGCCGGTTATGGGCTTGAAAATATCTTTAATTTTATACGGGTCGATTTTCTTCACCGTTTAACCCATCGCGACCACGTTGATGAAACCGGTGCCTTGCCAAGCAATTTCGCGGTTAGGGTAAGTGTACAGTTTAGGTTGTAGTTAGAGATTAGTTAATCAGAGATTAGAGATTGGTGCCAGTTAGTTTTATACAGGAATGCTTAGTACATTATTTATGATTAAGCAGCATTTCCAGCCGTTCGGCATTCAGGCTTAAACCGTCGGCAATAATACTGGCCTGATTATACCACGGCTCGCGCTCTGCAAGTTTTTCATCAATAAAAGCTATTAATTCTTCGCCATGTTTGTGGCGCAATATGGGGCGGTCATCTTTATTATTTTCCAAACGGCCGGCCAGCACTTTGGCGTTTAACTTAATATAAACCGTTTGACCATGCTGTTTCATCCACTCCATATTATCAAAAAAACAAGGTAAGCCACCGCCGGTTGATATCACAGCTTTCTCTGCGTAAGGCGTATTTTTTAATACAGATGATTCCAGCACCCTGAAAGCCTCTTCGCCATGGGCGGCAAAGTATTCGGTAATCGTCATGCCAACCTGTGCCTCCAACACATGATCAAGGTCTATAAAATCACATTGCAAGCGTGCGGCCAGTTTCCGCCCAAGCGTAGTTTTACCGCTGCCCATGTAACCTATCAGAAATATATGGTTAGGATTGTACATTGTCATCAGCTAAGTTTAACCCTTGGATCTATCCATACATAAACCAGGTCGACCAGGATATTGATTACCACAAATATAAAAGCAATAAACAATATGGCCCCCATAATCACCGGGAAGTCAGAGTTTTCCAGCGCATCAACTGTAGTTTTGCCCAGGCCGTTATACCCAAATACATATTCCACAAAAAACGAACCGGCTAATAACGAGGCAAACCAGTTGGCAATAGCGGTAATTACCGGGTTAAGTGCATTTTTTAAAGCATGCCGGTAGATAATGGCGTTACGTCCCAAACCTTTGGCCCGCGCAGTGCGGATATAATCCTGACCCAGCACATCAAGCATGGCATTGCGGGTTAACTGCACAATAATGGCCAACGGGCGCAGGCCTAAAGTTAGTACCGGCAGTACCAGGTTACGCAGGTTAAGCACTTCGCCCTTAAAAGGATCGTAATTATATAAACTGCCCGACATGTTGAGCCCCGTATATTTGCTTAAAAGGAAGCCGAAGATCCAGGCGATAATGATCCCTGCAAAAAAAGACGGCGCAGAAATACCCAAAATGCTCAGGCTTATTGAAAGGCGATCGATCCACGAGTTTTGGTGCACCGCGCTCATTACCCCCATAAATACACCAATAAGGATAGCAAATATCATAGAAGCGGTAGCCAGTATCAGCGTGTTGGGTATTACATCCAGCAGCAGCGAGGCCACATCTTTATGGGTTTGATACGAACGGCGCAAATAAGGCCATTTCAGCGCCAGTACTTTGGTTTTTGATACCGGGAACAGTTTGGCGTAGCCATAACGCTTTTGCTCGTCAGGTGTATTTAAATGGATGCCTACGGGCGACAGGTCATTCAGGTAATATGCAAACTGTACGGGTATAGATTTATCCAGCCCAAATTCGCGGCGTACCGCTTGTAACGATTGCACATCGGCGCGCTGCCCCATGGTCATCCGGGCCGGGTCAACCGGTAAAATATTAAACAGGAAAAACACCACAACCACAATACCCAGCATCACTGCTGCGGCATACCAAATTTTGCGGAGCAGGTAAGCTATCATTTTTTAAAGTAAGTGTTTACCAATACATCATACGATGGCATGTTATGATAGTGCCATTTGTTAATTACCACACCATTTTTCATCAGCAATATGCCCGGGTTAGAGCGCACCATGCTTTTTAACGGTACGCCGTCAGCATAAAATATCTCGGGCACCAGGTGATGAGCTTTACTAAAAACCGCCGCATCGGTGGGCGAGTTTGATGTGAGCAGGATAGTTCTGGTATTAAAGTTTTGTGTCAGGTTTATAGCAAGGGCATTCAGCTTATTAATGGCCTCATCATTGGTATGGTTTAAATTATATGCTACGATAATAAGGTTGTAAAATGGATTGCTCAGTAATTCCTGGGTGTAATTGTTGCCCTGCGCATCCTGTATAGCCAAATCGCTAATTTTAGGTTTGAAGCCCTGTTTTATCAACTTGCTTTCCGGGTCGCCTTTTACTTCCCAGTTGTTATCCTTCCAGATACCGCTTTTGGTATAGTCGGTGCTGTTCATGGTCTTTTCGGCACCGGTAGATTTATTTTTCAGGTGATAGGTAATTTCGTATTCGTCGGGTTGCGCGCCGGGTGGCGTTTTCATTTCTTCGGGCAGGTTAGCGCCAACTTTGTACGGCAGAAAATCCAGCACCGGTAAAAAATTATAAGTATAAATACCCACCCCGAACGAAAAGATGACCGCTACAATAAAGGCCATCCGCCCAGCTTCGGGCTTCAGGATAGGCTTTAAACTTTTCCTGCTTGCAAACAGCACCAATACCAGCACCAGCAATATCATGTCCTTACTGAAAGACTGCCACGGGGTAAGCGGTATAGCATCGCCAAAGCAGCCGCAGGTTTGCACCACTTTAAAATAGGCTGAATAGAAGGTCAGAAAGCCGAAGAAAATAATGAGTAATAATAATCCCCAGGTTACCTGCACCGCGCGCCAGCCTATCAGCAGGGCAAAGCCCAATATCATCTCCAGCGCGCAAAGAAATATAGCGAAATACAGGGCATAGCTGCTTAAGAACAGCATATGAAAAACTTCGAAATATTCTTCCAGTTTATACGAAAACCCCAATGGGTCGTTAGCTTTTATCAGGCCCGAAAAAATGAACAACAAGCCCACCACAATGCGGCAAAACCACATCAATGCATTCGGGAATAATGTTTTTTGTTGTGCTTTCATAGTAATAATAGAATAGGCATTATAGGCATCAATTCATTTGCACATCTGCATATTTGCACACCTGCACATTCATTAAGCTACCCCTAATTTTATCAGCGCAAAAACCGAGTAATTCAGCATATCCTGGTAATTAGCTTTTACCCCTTCCGATGCCAGGGTTGCGCCTTTATTATCTTCAATTTGTTTAACACGCAGCAGCTTCATCAAAATCAGGTCGGTTAACGAGCTGATGCGCATATCGCGCCAGGCTTCACCGTAATCATGGTTTTTGGCAAACATCAGATCTTTAGTTTCCTGCACCTTGGCATCAAACATGTTATTTACATGCTCAACAGAAAGCTCATAGGGTGTATCTTCTGTGCTATCCAGCTGCATCATGGCAATAACGCAATAGTTTACAATGCCAATGTATTCGCCGGTAATGTCTTCACCAACCTTCGATACTTTTTTCTCTTCCAGCGTGCGGATACGCTGCGCTTTAATAAATATTTGATCGGTGATGGATTCAATACGTAAAATGCGCCAGGCCGTGCCATAGTCGCGGGTCTTTTTAATGAAAAGCCCTTTGCAAACGTTAATAACCGCGTCGTATTCTTTTGATGTATCTTTCAATGCTATACTAATATAGTAAGGATATATGCCAACAAGCATACTCTTACTTGCAAAGATATAAAGTAACTTTACATCACGTTTAGGTTGACGAGATTAATTAACGCCATGATTTTATTTTACTCTTTGATTGTCTTGATTCTCCCATTTATAATTTTTATAAATGTCCTTATATATCATTTTACCATTAAAAAAGCGCTGAATAATTATATTATTCCCAAGCTAAAAGAAAACGATTTAGCATTTATTCAATATAAATGGCCGGGATTGTTTTCAAATGGAAATTTTAAAAATGCGCCAAAACTAACGCCTATGAATAGAAACGGTCAGCCTTCAAGTTCGCTTTATGCAGATATTATTTATTATACGCCTATGGGTGAAACAAAGAGGGTTACGGCAAGAATTGATACCTCATTTTTTCTTATTAAAAATGTAAGTTACAGTGCTAATGTTTAAGTCGATCTAATGACAGGGATTCCATTTTTTCAGAAAAAACAGACAATTAATGCCGGCGGTAAATTGATAGACCTATCCACCCCGAAGGTGATGGGCATTATTAACCTAACGCCCGATTCTTTTTACGCCGGCAGCCGCAAACCTGCCGTTGAGGATGCCCTGCAACAAGCCGAAAAAATGCTGAATGAGGGCGCTGCCTTTCTTGACCTTGGCGCCTATTCATCCCGTCCGGGTGCTGTTGATATTTCCATCCAGGAGGAAACTGACAGGCTGTTACCCGTAGTAGAAGCTATCGTCAAAAGTTTCAATAATGCGGTGCTCTCTATCGATACCTTTCGTTCGTCTGTAGCCGAAGCGGCGATAAAAGCGGGGGCACATATCATTAACGATATATCCGGCGGTCAGTTAGACGATGCCATGTTTGACACCATTGCCCGCCTGCAAGTACCTTACATTTTAATGCATATGAAAGGTACGCCGCAAACCATGGTGCAGGAAGCAAAGTATGATGACGTATTTAATGAGGTGCTTAGCTACTTTGCGCAGCGTTATGAAAAATTGCGCGCCATGGGCGTGCACGATGTGATCATCGACCCGGGATTTGGGTTTGCCAAAACACCACAACAGGGGTATGAGTTAATGAGTAAAATGCAGGGATTTGAAATGCTGCAATTGCCGTTAATGGCAGGTGTATCGCGCAAGCGGATGATCTATGGCATGCTTGGTAATACCGCTGCAGAGGCGTTAAACGGCACTACAGCCCTAAATACAATAGCCCTAACCAAAGGGGCTAATATTTTGCGGGTACACGATGTAAAAGAAGCTGTAGAGGCGGTAAAGATTTGGGAAATGTGCCGGTAAATCACCGGCGCAAAAGAGGGTGATTTTGATTTTCAACCCCTCTTTACGCGGAACGCGAAGAGAGGGTGGTCCAGCGTAGCGAAGACCGGGTGAGTCGACGCTTACAACTTTTCGTCCTCTTTTAACTTGCCCTTTATTTCCGGATGTTGTGGAGGTAGTTTTTTAACCACATGCTCAATCTCGGTTTGTTCAACATGCACAGCGTATTCCGAAGGTTGTATCAGGCTACCGCTGGCCTCGGCATATACCTGGGTAAATTCGGCGCCTATGTACAGTATGGCCGAAGTATAGTATATCCACACCAGTATTACGATAACCGAGCCGGCTGTACCGTATGCAGAGCTGGTAGCAGTAAACTGAATATACAAGCCAATAAGGTATTTACCAACCATAAACAGTAACGCAGTAAAAAATGCCCCCGAACGTACGTCCTTCCATTTGATCTCCACATCGGGTAAAAATTTAAAGATGATGGCAAATAACACCGAGATAACTATAAACGACAACGCTACATTAATGCCATTAAATACCCATATAGTAAGCCCAGGTAAAAAGTGTTCCAGTTTATGACTGATGGCTAAAACTATAAGGTTAATGACAAGCGAAACCAGCAGCAAAAAGCCCAGGGAAATAATAAGTGAGAAAGATAAAAAACGGTTTTGCAGCAACTTCACCCAACCGCGCTTAGGCTTGGCTTTTACACGCCAAATGATATTAAGCGAGTCCTGTATTTCAACAAACATACTTGTGGCGCCTATTATTAAAGTAACCGCGCCTGAAATTACAGCAATACCTGTTTTGCCCGAAAGATTTAACCCGTCTACCATTCCTTTTATTTGTAAGGCTGCGGCCGGCCCAAAGACTTTTATCATTTCGGGAAATACGGTTGTGAAAGCATTTTTAAATACAATGCTTACCATGCCTATAAGAAGTAAGAGCAGCGGGGCCATGGAAAATACCGTGTAATAAGCCAAGGACGCACTAAGTTTCAGGCCGTTATCATTAACGAAGCCCGAGAAACAGGCAACCAGTACCTTCCACATCTTTTTTAAAAACGCCCGGTTAAAAATTTTCATGGTAACAAATTCAATAATAGGATAATATGTTTACATTTAAGATGATTTGGCTTTTCATCATGAAAAAAAATTCCATAAAACTTACCTTATTCAACCTGCTGTGTATCTGTTTAATGCTAAGCAATTATAATGCCTTAGCACAAAAAACTACTATTTGGATAGTGCGCCATGCCGAAAAAGCTGCTACACCGCCAGATGACCCTGAATTATCAAGCGCCGGGCAAAAACGTGCGAAAGATCTGGCCAAACTGCTTAAACACGAGAAAATTGCAGGTATTTACGTTACCGATTATACACGCACCCGGCTTACAGCCAAACCAACAGCCGATAAATTTACCCTGGTAGCCGAAACCTATGACCCGGCCGATCTGAAAGCTTTTGCAGGCAAGGTGCTTCAATACTATAAAGGCCATAATGTATTAATTGTCGGGCATTCCAATACGGTTATCCCCACACTGGCCGCCTTTGGTGGCGAACGGCCATTCAGCACTTTAGCCGATGATGATTATGATATGATCTTTAAGCTGACCATTAAGGATGGTAATACCGAACTGGAGATAAAAAACTACGGCGAGCAACATCACGTCACTCAAATCCCCGAGAAATATTTGGGCTACAATACCGAACATTTTGTAAAGCCAGCCTCACGGTTTTAGTGCCTATATCATTTTTTTGGCGCCGATAAATAATAATGCCACAACAGCATAGTAGCTACAGTGCGGTAAGGCTGCCACGCTTTAGCCAGCGCTACTAATTCCTCGCGCGTGGTGGCTGGCTCCAAACCTTTTACCCGTTTAAAAGCATTCACCGCCGCAAGATCGCCAACGGGAAAAATATCGGCACGCTTCAAAACAAACATCAGGTAAACGTCCACCGTCCAGTTGCCAATCCCTTTCAGGGACACCAGCTGGGCGCGCACTTCATCATCGGGCATTTGTTCAAACGCGTCCAGATCAATTTGTCCGCTTAATATGGCCTCGGCCAGGTATCGCACGTAAGTCATTTTCTGCCGGCTTAAATAGCAGGACCTCATTTCCTCATCCGTTAGCACCAGCACATTGGCAGGGGTAATTTCCTGCACACGTTCACGCAGTTTATTTAAGGCCGAGAGCGCCGAGGCCAGCGATACCTGCTGCTCTAAAATAATATGCACCAATGATTCGAAACTGTTTGGCCGCGACCATAATGGCGGGTAGCCATAGGTTTGGATAACGCTGGAAAGATCGGTGTCGATGTTGGCCAGTGCATCGCAAATAGTGTGAAAGTTATCGGGTGTAAACTTGTTGAGCATGTAATTGTTATTTAAAAATACTAATTTTTTTAGGAATTGGCGTTTTCTTTTTTCAATTTTACCATATATGAATAACCTGCCCCCTTTAGCCGAACGCATGCGACCTGCCACCCTGGATGATTATGTTGGCCAGAAACACCTGGTTGGCCCGGGCGCGGTATTGCGTAAAGCTATTGAATCGGGCTCGTTACCATCTATGATATTTTGGGGCCCGCCGGGTGTGGGGAAAACTACGCTGGCTTATATCATATCGCAATCGTTGTATCGCCCGTTCTTTTCGCTAAGCGCGATAAATTCAGGGGTGAAGGATGTGCGCGAGGTAATTGAAAAAGCGTCGCTGTTAAAAGAGCAGGGCGAGATTTTGCCGATACTTTTTATTGATGAGATACACCGCTTCTCTAAATCGCAGCAGGATTCATTGCTGGGCGCGGTTGAGCGGGGGATTGTTACGCTGATTGGCGCTACTACGGAAAACCCGTCATTCGAGGTTATCTCGGCTTTGCTGTCGCGCTGCCAGGTTTATATTTTAAAAGCGCTGGAAGAAAGCGACCTGCTGAACCTTTTGGACAAGGCCATGAAGGAAGACGAGGTGTTGAAGCGTAAGAAGATAGTTATTAAGGAACACGAAGCTTTGCTGCGCCTTTCAGGCGGCGATGCCCGCAAACTGCTGAACATATTTGAATTACTGGTTAACGCTTTCGAGGGTAAAACCATCACCCTAACCAACGATGTAGTGCTGGAACATGTACAGCAGAACATGGCCTTGTACGATAAAACCGGTGAACAGCATTACGATATTATCTCGGCCTTCATCAAATCTATGCGGGGCAGCGACCCTAACGGCGCGGTATACTGGCTGGCCCGGATGATAGTCGGAGGGGAAGATCCGCTGTTTATCTCGCGGCGTATGCTGATCCTGGCCGCCGAGGACATTGGCAATGCCAACCCGAATGCCCTGCTGCTGGCCCAAAGCTGCTTCAACGCGGTGCAGGTTATCGGTATGCCCGAGTCACAACTGATCATGTCACAAACGGCCATTTATTTGGCTACATCACCAAAAAGTAATGCGGCCACCACCGCCATCAGTTCAGCTATTGCTTTAGTAAAACAAACCGGCGATTTGCCCGTGCCCTTGCATTTGCGCAATGCACCAACCAAACTGATGAAAAATATTGGCTACGGCAAAGATTACAAATACGCTCATAATTTTGAAGGCAACTTCACCGACCTGGATTTTTTACCCGATGCCATAAAAGGCACGCAAATTTACCAGCCCGGCAATAATCCCAAAGAGAATGAAACCCGGGAGAAGTTGAAAAAATTATGGGGCAACCGCTACAAATATTAAAACACGGGATTTTAAAAGAAAAATAGAAAGAACCGGTAAAAAACGACAAAAGGCGAAAAAATTAACTTTTCGCCTTTTGCTATTTTAGTACTTGTGGAATTGGGTTTATAGCTTGTTCCCGCCGCCAACACCGCCGCCGCCCGATTGATCATCCGGGTTCATGTCATCCTGGTTACCATTGTTCTTATCTTTTTTGCCTTTTTTCCTGCTTCCATCATCAGGTGTTGAGCCAAAACGATAAGATAAAGTGAAGGTATAAGTGCGGCTTGCAAAACGGCGCTGCGACTCAGAATGATACGGATATAACCCTGTTGTGTTATCAATGATCGATCCGAATTTGCGGGTGTTGAATATATCGCGTACGTTGCCGCTAATATTCAGTGCTTTTGTTAAATCGTACCGCAAACCGCCGTCTAAACCCGCCATAGCGCGCTGATGGCCCTGGGTAATTACCTGTGGCGCCTGGTAGTCGCCGCGTAATTGCATGCCTAATTTTTTAACTGGTTTTAAGTTAGCGGTAAGGTTAGCATTCCAGGCAAAACCCGATGATGAAGGCAAGCCTAAATCTGCATTGCCCTGTAAATTACGGTAGTAAGCGTTTACGTTGGCCGTCAAATCAATAGTCTGCGTAGCATTAATCCGGGCAATTAATTCAAAACCGCTGTTTTGGGCAGTTGCAATGTTTTCAAAATGCAAACGGGTTACCGATGTGCTTAACGGCGTACGTATCTGCTGGATATCATCGTTGGTTAAGCGATAATAAAGGGATGAGGTTAAAGTCAGCGTTTTCCAATAGTTAATATAGCTAAACTCAAATGAGTGGGTATCCTCCGGTTTCAGATCGGGGTTGCCCTGCTGGTAATTGTAGGGATCGCTCTTATCCAAAAATGGCGATATCTGCCTGTCGCGCGGGCGGCTTACCCGGCGGGTATAGCTTAATTGTAAAGTTTGATTATCGCTTAGTTTATCGCTTAAAAATAAACTTGGATAAATACGGAAATAATCCTGCGAGTGCCGTTCGCCGTTATCGCGCAGCAAAGTGCGGATGCGGGCATCCTCTAATCGTAAACCACCCTGAATACCAAACTTGCCAAATTGCTGCTGGTAGTTGGTGTAGATAGCATGGATCTGTTCCTGATATAAAAAGTGATTGGTTTGATTAGCGTCGGGCACGTAAGTATTGCCTGTAAGTAAGTCGTAAACATCATTACGGTTATCATTTTGCGCAAAAGTGCTGCGATAGCCGGCTTCCAGTTTACGGCCCTGGCTCATGGGTAAACTAAAATCGGCCTGGAGATTAACATTATAGCTTTTTTGGCCATTATCATTAAACTGCCTGTGTATACTGGTATAGGGGGGAACATAATTGTTGTAGTGGATCAATTGAGAATCAACTGCCGCTTCGCGCCCAATGGAATATCCGACATTTGCCGTTAATACCTCGCCTTGTTTTTTGTAACGATGTTCAAAATCACTATTAAAGTCGTAATTGCTGTTACCGTGACTGTATGATGTTGTATTTTGTTGGGTATAGCGTGTTAATATATGCGCACTATCAACAGTAGTATTGCCAAACTGTGCACGATTACGGTTACGCAGGTTAGCGTTGGCATTAAAGCTAAGCGTGGTTTTATCATCCAGGTTAAAATCTACCCCCGCACGGATGTTATGTGCATTAAAATCAAAAGCCTGGTTAGCAATTTGATTTTGCAGAACCGGGTTATTAAAGGCGTCTACAGATGTACGGTTGGTGTACCCATCCCCTTCACGATGCGCTTTGCGGTAACTGTAATTAGCATACAGATTTACCGATTTGGTTTGATATGCAAGGTTAGCACTACCGTTATAAGTGTGTTGGTAACCAATTGACCCAGATAATGAACCATTTAACCCTAAGCGCGCATTCTTCTTCAACACAATATTAATAATACCTGATTGACCTTCGGCATCGTATTTTGATGATGGGTTGGTGATCACCTCGATATTTTCGATAGAACTTGCTGGGATAGATTGCAAAATATCGGCCATGTTACTGCCGGTTAGGGCCGATGGCTTACCATTGATCAATACTCTTACATTGCTTGAACCGCGTAGGTTAAGGTTACCATCAACATCAACCTGTACAGAAGGTACGTTGCTTAACAGATCGGTAGCTGAGCCGCCCTGGCTTACCAGGCTTTGGTCTACACTAAAAACTTTTTTATCAATCCCGATTTGAATAGTGCTGCGCTGCGCTTTAATGGCAACTTCTTTAAGTACACCCTTTATAGCTTTTAATTTAAGGTTGCTGAAAACGTATACCCGTTTTTTAGGGCTAATGGCAATACTGTCCTTAGTTACCGTGCCGTAGCCAACATAAGTGGCGCGCAACAGGTAAAACCCATCGGCGATATTATCAAGCTTAAAGTTCCCCTGTAGGTCAGTTTGGATGCTTTTTGCAGGTAAATTATCTGATTTCTTTATGAGTGAAACGGTTGCAAATTCTAAAGGCTGGTTGGTGGCGCCGTCGATTAGTTTTCCGCTCACCGAACCTTTAACAGGTACTTGCTGTGCAAAAATGTTAGTGACACTTATAAATAATAACAGACTTAGGACATACTTAAAATTCATGCCGCAAAAGTCATTGTTTAAACCTGTTTTTACTATATAAGCTTTGTAACTTTATTGCTAAGCAGGATAGTACGATGGTAAATTTTTGATTACGAAAGGATATTGTCATTGCGAGGAGCGTAGCGACGTGGTAATCTCGTAGGTTGCAAACCTACGAGATTACCACGCTATCGCTCGCAATTGTAAAGGGTTATTTTAAAGCTTTCGCGCTGGCCAAAACGTCTTCAGTTTTGGGTACTTTATCAAATGCTTTCACCCATTTATGCGCGCTGTTATACATGGCAATATAGGGGGTGGTTTTAACTTCGTAATATTTTTGCACCAGCATGGTATAGCCTTCGGTGCCAAGTGTAAAGTTTACGTATTTTTTCAGGTCGTAATCACGTCTAAATTCACGAATGCCACGGATATCATAATCTTTAGACCAAGTGATCATCACTATCTGGATATTTTTTAACTGGTTCAGTTTGGGCTTTAACTCATACATCATCCGCTGGCAGTGGCTGCAATCGGGCGAGAAGTAAATAATAACCACCGGTTTCTCCTTTTTTAAGTTTGCAGGGGTAAACCAGGTGCTATCAGAGGTTAAAATACGGAATGGCGCGATAGGTTTTGGCTTCACAGCCGTATCGGCTTTTTGTGCTTGTATACAGCTAACCGTAGCGATAAGGATTAATAAAAGCAGTATGCGTTTCATGGTTTTAAGTATTTTTTAATAAAGGTATTTCATCTATTCAGCCTCCAGCAATTCCATCTGCCAGGCTATATGTTCTTCAGTTATAGGATATAACGCGTTATTACGGATAGTCTGATAAACGGCTTCAAATAAATGTGTGTAATCCCCTTTTAGCGATGTAATTTGTTCGGTATGTTTTTTGTCATCTAAATCTGCTAAAATAAGTTTGCCTTCGCAACCAGCCGGCTCCTGCCCATAAGCTGGGTCGGTTGGTTTCATATTTTTATCCAATTGTTCTTCCTGCACATCACATCTATTCTTAATAAAGCTGCCCAAAGTACCATGCACCACAAACGATGGCAGCGGCCCCGCTATCAGCAAACCCGATGTTAAATTTACATTCAATTGGTTTGGATAGGTCAATTGAAAGCTGAAATAATCGATCACTTCCGAATTTTCGCGATGAATAGCCGTTATCTTGCGGAAAGACAGCGGTCGCCCAAACAAACTAATTGCCTGGTCTATCAAATGCGGGCCAAGGTCATACACTAAACCATTGGGCGGTAGGGTTGCATCCTCCTTAAACTTTTTAGGGCTTAACTCGGGTTTGTACCTGTCATACCTAAAATTAACCTCTATCAGGTTGCCCAAACGTCCGCTTTCTATTACTTGTTTAACTGCTAAAAAATCGCTGTCCCAACGGCGGTTCTGATATACCATTACGTGGTTACCAGTTTCGCGGGATAAATCATATAAAGCTTTAAATTCGGCAGTGGTAGCAGCTACGGGTTTTTCTATCAGCACATGCTTCCCGGCTTTTAAAGCTTGCCGGGCAAAATCAAAGTGGGTATACCCTGGTGTATTGACTACAATCAGTTCAATTTCAGGGTCGTTCAGCAACTCGTCTACAGTATTATAACTAACAATACCCGGATATGTACCAGCCATTATTTTCCGGCTGCGCTCAACAACTGCCTTCAATTTAAAGCCAGGGTGCGTACTTAAAAATGGCGCCTGAAATATCCTGCCAGACATGCCGTAGGCCATTAAACCGGTTACAATAGGTGCAGACATAGCTACGCAATTATACGAATTAGTGTTGTGGCTGAAAAATAAACTAAAAGAAAACGGGACCCCTCTTTCAAAGTGTCCCGTTCAAACCGGTATAGGCTGTACGGCTATTTCATTCCATCTTTAATGGTTTGTACATGCTGTAAATGCATTTTCAATGTAGGTAGCGTTTTATCAACAAACGCCTTAATGTCAGGGTCTTTTGCATTTTTAGATTCATCTTCAAACATAGAGACGGTTTTCTTATGATCATCAAGCATTTTATCTATATAATCTTTGTCAAAATCGGCACCCGATTTTTTTGAAAGATCATCGGCAGTTTTTTGTTTATCATCGCTTATAGTAGCGGGTAAGGTAATGTTTTTGCTTTTAGCTAATGCCATTAGTTCATCATTTGCTTTGGTATGGTCAGTTATCATCATGCTGGCAAATTCTTTTGCTTTAGCATTGGTAGCTTTTGTTTGCGCCAGTTTAGATAAGGCAACTTCGGCCATACCGCCATTAGCCGCATCCACAGCAAATTTCGAATCAGTTTCGTTTACAGTAATGGCTGGTGCGCCTGCTGTGCTGCTGTCTTTTTTAGCAGTGTCAATTTTAGCACTATTAGCGCTGTCTGCTGCTTCAGTACTGGATTTTGTTCCGCTGCATGATTGTACCGTCCAGGCAGCGCAACACATCATCATTAAATAAATAAGCTTTTTCATGGTTATTGTTTGTTAATTTTAATTAACTACAAACACCTCGTTTTTAAGTTTTAATTAATTGAATTGTATTTTTAATTTATTTGTGGTTAATGATAATATTAACAATACTATCATATAGCAATGAGTTTGAAAACCATCGCTATGTTTCATTATGGCGGGCCTGCTGTATTCTCACAACTTTTATTATTTTTGGGCGGACAAAAACTAAAAAACAACTATGAACTTTCCAGCTGAATTAAAATACACCAAAGACCACGAGTGGATACGCGTTGAAGGCGGCGAAGCATATATTGGCATTACCGAATTTGCGCAGCGCGAATTGGGTGATATTGTTTATGTAGATATCACTTCGGTAGGAAAAGAGGTGGCAAGTGAAGATGTTTTTGGCACTGTAGAGGCTGTTAAAACAGTATCAGACCTGTTTATGCCGGTAACCGGGACCGTACTTGAAGTTAATTCAAAACTTGATAGTCAGCCCGAACTGGTGAACACCGACCCTTATGGCGATGGATGGATGGTAAAGGTTAGCCTGGCAAATGCAGCTGATGTAGACGGTTTACTTACAGCAGATGCCTACCAGGCTATTGTTGGCGCATAATTTAATAGAATGCTTTTTAAATATCACAGGCCCGCAATTTTGTGGGCCTTACTTATTTTAATATTGTGCAGTATATCATTCGGCTCGGTAGGGCATTCGCACCTATTTTTCCCGGGATTTGATAAACTGGTGCATTGCGGTTTATTTTTTGTATTGACCGTGTTGATGTGCAACGGCTTTATCAGAAAACACAGTACAGATAATTTTGCCGTTATTGATGCACTAAAAGTATTTATAATAGCGTTATCCTATGGTGCGCTAATAGAAGTACTGCAACTATTTGTTTTTACCTGGCGCGGCGCCGAGTGGGCTGATCTATTTTCAGACGCTGTTGGCGCAGGTATGGGAGTTTTTGGTACCTTAGTAATATTATACGCTTCAACAAATGCGAAAAATTAAATACATGGTATTGATTTTGGCCTGCCTGGGCCTTAATTCGTGCGGCATTTTTAAAAAGAGCTGCAACTGCCCGCATTTTTATAAATCAAAATAAGTGCCTTTCCGGGTGTAACACCTGCAATTTCCCCGTGTCTATTTAGCAAAGAAGTAAAATTTTTGTTGTATTTACGAATATTTCGTAAAGTAACTAATGAAATAGTCATCTTAGTAACACATTTATTATTACTACTGTAATTATACTATGAAGAAAACTTTATACCCAATTCTCTTTATTTTATTAGTTGCATTTGGCACGGCTTTCGGTCAGGCACCTAAACGTTTAATCAAGGCAAAAGTTATTAATACCCAAAACGAACCTGTTGAGTTTGCGACAGCATCGGTTATATTAAACGGGCCCGATTCATCTATAGTTAAAAGCACTATGACCGATAAGAACGGGGCGCTTGAAATACCAGGTATTGCCAACGGGAGCTATCGTATCATTATTTCTCAATTAGGGTTAAAACATAAAGTGGTACACTTTAATGTTACCGCGCAAAAACCTTTTGTTGATTTGGGTACGCTAACCATGGAAAATGAAGTACGCAATTTAAATCAGGTAAACATTTCGGCAGAAAAAGCGCCTGTCACCATTAAGAAAGATACTGTTGAATTTAACGCCGGATCGTACAAAACACAAAAGAACGATAACGTTGAGCAACTGTTTAAAAAGATACCCGGTGTTGATGTTGATAAGGATGGCAAAATTACCGCTCAGGGACAGGAGGTAAAAAAGGTATTGGTTGATGGTAAAGAGTTTTTTGGCAACGACCCCAAAGCTGTAACGAAAAACCTGCCGGCTGATGCCATTGATAAAGTACAGATTATTGATGATAAAACCGATAAAGCCAAGAATACCGGGATTGATGACGGCGAACGCAATAAGGTAATGAACGTTACCCTAAAAGCCGATAAAAAGAAAGGCTGGTTTGGCAACATGGCGGCAGCCCGCGGTAATGATAACCGCTACCTGGGCCAGTTTAACATGAACCATTTTGATAATAAAAAACAAATGTCTATCCTATCGTTAAGCAATAATGTTAACGAATCCGGCTTTTCATACGAAGACCTTAATAATTTTGCAGGCGGCAATGCTTTCAGCACCTTTGGCTCAAGCGATGGTTCTAATAGTATTTATATTGGCGCCAATGGACGGGCTAATATTAACAATGCGTTTTCAGGAGTTAATGGCGGTCTGATTACTAACCATACCGCAGGGTTGAATTATACTGACGAATACGGCAAAAAAGGTCAATTGAAATTCAATACCAGCTTTGTAACTGTCATCTCTAAAAACGATATCAGCCAAACATCTAATTTACAGGATGTACCTAATAATTTGTTTACGAATCAGTTTAGCAATGGAAACAACACCAGTAACAGTTACCGGCTTTCGGTTAACATGGAATATAAGATAGACAGTTTGAACAATTTAGTATTTAAGCCTAACTTTTCGTACAGTTTAAAGAAAAATTATTCGTTATTATCATCAGGAACCGCCAGGCAAACTGCCGATAGTGTAAACAATATCCGCCAACTGCTTGACCAAACAACCCACAGTCCGGCTTATGGGGGCCAGTTTACATTGAACCATAAATTCCACAATGGCAAGGGTTCGCTTAATCTTTACACAACCGGGAATTACTCGGCTAACAACGCCGATTACATTAACCAGGCAACCACCCGCTATTTTGTAAGCAGTCAGCCCAGCACTAATACTAATCAGCAGGCATCGCAGGATAATAATGCCAGCTTTTTAACAAGTACCGCATCCTTTGTACGCCAGTTAAACAAGGCAAAAAAGCTATCACTGAATATTAGTCAAACTGCAGATATCCGAAAACAAAACGCTAACCAGTACACGGTTGATTACAACGCTGTCACTGGAAATTATGAAATATTTAACCCTTTATACAGCGGCAACTCTGATAACAGGAGCCATAAGTATACCACTACCGCCGGTTTAAGCAAGGGGGGCGAATCATACACCTTATCAGTTAATGCCGCGGTTGCCGAACAGGGCTTGCATGGTATATCGTATGCCAACAATGTAGCCAATAACGTAAGCCGTGATAGCTGGGCTTTTGTTCCTAATGCCAGCTTTAGTTATCGCAAAAAAAATGGGTATAATTTATATTTTAATGTGGGTACCAATGTTTCCCTGCCATCGGCGACCGATCTGCAAACGGTGTTTAACAATACTAATCAGTTATATATCCGTCAGGGCAACCCCGACCTTACCCAGTCGCGATCGCTTAATGCTAACGTCAATTATAACTATTACGATTTCAAGAATAACAATTACATTAACTTTTACATTAATTACAATACCACCTGGAATGGTTTTTCAACCGCCAGCACTGTGGATGCAAACGGCATCACCACCTCTAAACCTATAAATGTTGATGGAAATTTTAATTTTAGCGGCGGCTTTAATGTAGGCAGGCCCACAAAAATAAAAGGCCTGAAATATAGTTTTGGTTCTTATTCATCAGTTAACCGTAACATTAATTTTATAAATGGTAACCGTAATGCGGTTACGCGTATATCGCCTGCTTTAAATGCCGGCACAAGTTACGACAAGGAAAAACTTCAGCTAAGCCTGCGCTTTTACGGAACATACAACAATGCCGTAAACTCGTACCAGCATGTAGCCGACAGGAGCTATTTTACTTATAGCAATAACGCCAGTGCAAGCGTGCTGCCGGTTAAAGGCTGGCGCATTTTTAGCGATATCAACCAAACACTTTACCGCGGGCAACCCGCCAGCGCCAATACTTCATATTATTTATGGAATGCAGGTATTGAGCATTATTTTTTAGAGAAACAAAATTTAACACTCTCACTAAACGCGTTCGATCTGTTGAACCAGAATTCGGGCCTGCAACGATCTATTAGTACAACCGGCGTAATTACAAATAACCAAACTAACACCCTGGGCCAATATTTTTATATGAAATTGGTATATAAAATAACTAAAGTTGGCGGCGAGAACAAGAATAATGGCTTGATTATCATGCGTTAATAAAGGGCAATAATCTATACAAACTTTTTACAAAAGAATCACATTGCTTATTTGGATTTAATTTAAATAACCTCTACATTTGAATCGTTCTAAATAACGACTAATGAGGCTTTCGCAACTTAAAGTAGGTAGTAAAGGGATAGTAAAGGAATTTACCGACCTGGAAATGTCTGTAAAACTGATGGAGATGGGCTGTTTACCCGGTGAAGAAGTATTAGTGGAACGCATTGCTCCGCTTGGCGACCCTATCGCTATCAATGTATCGGGCTACCAGTTAAGTTTACGTAAAAGGGAAGCCTCGACCATTATTCTGCAATAGCGAATTGAATTGAAAGCCGAGCTGAGAGTTGCACTTGTAGGGAATCCTAATACCGGTAAATCAACACTCTTTAATGTTTTAACCGGGCTTAATCAAAAAATTGGAAATTTTCCGGGGGTTACCGTTGATAAAAAAATAGGCTATTGCGATTTGCCCGATGGCCGCCATGCCGAGATTATTGACTTACCTGGCACTTATAGCCTCTACCCCAAAAGCCAGGACGAATCTATCGTATTTTCTGTTTTGGCCGATAGCCATAACCCGCATCAACCCGACTTGGTTGTGATGGTGCTGGACGCAACCAATCTTAAGCGTAATCTGCTACTTTATACCCAGGTGGCCGATTTAAAGATACCGGTAATTGTGGCCTTGAACATGATGGACCTGGCCAATAAGAACCTGATTAGTATCGACATCAACAAGTTCGCTATGAGATTGGGGGTGCCGGTTATCCCTATCGCCGCGCGCAGGGTTGACGGTATTGATAAACTAAAAGAGGCCATATCTTTCGCCAACAAGTTTGCGCTGCAGCAAGAAAGCATTGACGTAACCGCCATAGCGCCAGGATTAATTGCTAATATAGCCAAGGAAATACCCACTGATAATCCATATTTTGCTTTGCAACTGGCGCACCAGCACGAACACCTGAAGTTTTTAACGCCCGAGCAAAGCCAGCGCATTGAAGATTTGGAAGCGGTGCACGCCTTCCACTCGCAAAAGGCGCAGGCAACCGAAACCATTGCCCGCTATTATTTTATAAACGAACTCTTAGCCGAAACGGTTAAAAAACCCGAAGGCATACAAGGCGAAAGCAACAGCAACCGCATTGATAAAATACTAACGCATAAAATATTTGGCCTGATTATTTTCCTTGCCATTTTATTGTTCATGTTCCAATCGATATTTGCCTGGTCGGCTTATCCGATGGAGCTGATAGCTGATGCTTTTGTTTGGGTGCAGGATAAATTGCACCAGGTGCTGCCCGCCGGGCCGGCCACCAATTTACTTGCCGATGGTATAGTTGGTGGTTTAAGCGGGGTTATGGTGTTCATCCCGCAAATTGCTATCCTGTTTGCCTTTATATCTATACTGGAAGATACCGGTTACATGTCGCGAGTTACGTTTATGATGGACAAGATCATGCGTAAGGTTGGCCTTAACGGGAAATCGGTAGTGCCGCTGATAGGCGGCTTTGCCTGTGCCGTGCCATCTATAATGAGCACCCGTACTATTGAGAACTGGAAAGACAGGATGATTACCATTATGGTTACCCCATTAGTTACCTGTTCGGCCCGGTTACCTGTTTATACCTTGCTGATTGCTTTGGTAGTACCTAACCGCAATGTATGGTGGATATTCAACATGCAGGGCCTGGCCCTAACCGCTATGTATGTGCTCAGTTTGGTTTCAGCCATGGTAGTAGCCTATGTATTTAAGTTTATTTTAAAAGGCCGCGAACGGGGCTATTTTATAATGGAACTTCCGGTATACCGTATGCCGCGTTGGAGCAATGTGCTGCATTCTATGTACGATAGAGCGAAAGCTTTTGTATTGCAGGCAGGTAAAGTAATTATTGCTGTATCGGTTATCCTGTGGGTAATGGCCAGCTACGGCCCCGGTAAGCGCTTTGCAAACATTGATAAAAAGTATAAACAGCCCCAGTATAAAACCATGAACGCAAATGACATGCGCCATGCTATCGCGTCTGAAAAATTAGAAGGTAGTTATGCCGGTGTATTAGGTCATGTAATTGAACCGGTTATTCGCCCTTTAGGTTTCGATTGGAAAATAGGTATTGCGCTTATTACATCCTTTGCCGCCCGCGAAGTGTTTGTAGGTACCATGGCTACTATTTATAGCGTTGATGGCGATGCCGATAAACTGGAAACCGTACAAAAGAAAATGGCCAATGCCATTAATCCCAAAACAGGGCAGCCCGTGTTTACTGTGGCTGTAGCATTTTCATTAATGATGTTTTATGCTTTTGCTATGCAGTGCGCAAGTACTATAGCCGTAGTGTACCGTGAAACCAAAAACTGGCGCTGGCCCGCAGCCCAATTTGCTTATATGACCGTACTGGCATATGTAATTAGCTTCATCACCTACCAGGTATTGAAGTAGAGAGCAAGGGATTTTATCGCAATTGCTTACTTTTGCAGGATGGAAATTTTACCGGCAGATTTACAGCTTTACCTGGAAACCCATTGCGATATTGAGCCTGAAGCGCTTAAAAAGATCAATCGCGATACCTATTTAAAGATCCTGAAACCGCACATGCTATCGGGGCATTACCAGGGACGATTACTGAGTATGCTAAGTAAGATGATGGCCCCAAGCCGCATTTTAGAGGTTGGCACTTTTACCGGCTACGCTACTATTTGCCTGGCCGAAGGGCTTACCGAAACAGGGTTTATTGATACCATTGAAATAAACGCTGAACTGGAAGAACTGCTAAATCAACACTTTAAATCCACAAATGTGGAAAAAAAGATAAGGTTGCATATCGGCCCTGCAGCACAAATAATAGCCGGTTTTGACGGCCCGCCGCTTGATTTGGTGTTCATAGATGCTGATAAAAAAAATAATTTGCTTTACTTTGCGCTCGTACTTGAAAAAGTAAGACCGGGAGGTTTAATTATAATTGATAATGTTTTGTGGAAAGGTAAGGTGTATGGCGACGCCCAGGATACCGATACAAAACTGATCCGCGAACTAAATGACAGCATTGCTGCCAATCCGCAGGTGGAGAAATTGATCCTCCCCGTACGCGATGGTTTATTGCTCATCAGAAAAAAGTAAATTATGAAGAAAACATTACTGCTTACCCTTTTAGTGGTTACTACTTTTGCCGCTTCGGCCCAGGAGAAAAACACTTCACAATCCTACATCGAGAAATTTAAAGACAACGCTATTGCCATTATGCACCAAAGCGGTATCCCCGCCAGCATTATTTTAGGCATTGCCATGCACGAAAGCGCTAACGGCAACAGCGCCATTGCCAAAAACCTGAACAACCAGTTTGGCATGAAAGGCGGCACAACATCGGTATATTACAAAAACAAAAAGAAGGTGCGCAGCGCCTATAAGGCTTACGATTCGGTGCTTGACTCATTTAACGATTTCGCCCGTATCATGACCGAGAAGAAAAAATTCAGCCATCTGGCCGAAGAACTAACTACTACCGATTATGTAGGCTGGGTTAAAGGTATACAGCGCAGTGGCTATGCCAGCAGTAAGAAATGGGGCAGCCAGGTTTTAGCGTTAATAAACAAATACAACCTAAACGCTTTCGATAGCAACAAAAGTGATAGCACCGAATTTGCGCAAGCGCCGATGGTGAAGGCTAAACAATAAATTTTCTTATGTTTGGCTTAATGATAGCCAACTTTTATAAATATTACGCGACAGGTAGCCTGGCTATCATGTCGCTTTTTTGTTTGGGAATAGTTTCGTGCTCATCGCACAAAAAAATAATTAGCAGCGCTAATCCGGGGGTATCCAATAGCGAGGCAAGGCGCAATAACGAAGCCCTGCAAAAGCAACGCCACGACGCGATAGCCAACTATCCTACTTACACCACTCTGCAATATATTGATAAGTTTAAAACTATAGCTATCCAGGAGATGAACCTATATGGCATCCCCGCCAGCATTACACTGGCGCAGGGCTTGTTTGAATCGGGCAATGGCAATGGCGAACTGGCGCGGGTAGCCAACAACCACTTCGGCATAAAATGCACCAGCGATTGGAAAGGCAAAAGTTATTATAAGGACGACGACCAGGTGAACGATTGCTTTCGCGTGTACGACCGTGCTGAGGATTCGTTCCGCGATCATTCGGAATTTTTAAAACGGAAGCGTTATGCGAGGTTATTTGAACTGGACAAGAACGATTATATAGGCTGGGCCAACGGCCTGAAAGATGCCGGTTATGCCACCAATCCAAAATACCCGCAATTACTGATAGGCGTTATCCAAAAGTACAACCTTGACCAATATGACCGTCCGGAAGGTACTGTACAAAAAATAAAACGCGAGGACAGGGTACTTACGCAGATCAACCAAAATATCGGCAAAGCCATTAAAGACTCGCTGGTGAATGCCACGCCAACTGATAAAACCTATACCATTAAACAGGGCGATACACTATACTCCATATCTAAGCGTTTTGGCTTAACGGTTGACGAGTTAAAAGCACTAAACAATATGGCCGACAATACGATTAAGATAGGCCAGAAGCTGGTGGTGGCCAAGTAAAAGGCCCCTCTCCGATGTTAATATTTGTTAAATAATAAAACGCTAAGCATTTAAGGCATAGCTTTGTAGTACTAATGAGGTTTTGGCTTTTGGTATGTATCTGTGGGTTAGCCATACAATCCTTTGCGCAGGAAAGGGTTGCGGAAGGTGTTGTGTTTGATAAGGTAACCAAAGAGCGGATTGCCAAAGTAAATATCATTAACCTGCGCACAAAGCAATCTATTTATAACACCCTTAAGGCCGAATTTAAGATAAACGTTTTGCCCGACGATAAACTTGTGGTTAGTAAACTTGGGTACTTTACCGATACTGTAAAAGTTCCGGCTAACAATACACTGCTTATTTACTTAAGTCCAACAGCTATTCAACTAAAACAGGTAAACATTAAAGATACCTTACAAAGTCCCTATAAAAGGTATTTAGCCACCAAATCGGAATACAGCAAGGCCTATGGCTCTAATGCTTATCGCGATGTTTTGAGCCTGTCGCCAGGCTCGGGTGCGGGGATTAGTATAGATGCGTTATGGACTTCTTTCAGTCGCGAAGGCCGGAACGCCCAAAAACTACAGGGGTATATAGAACAGGAATATCACGAAAACCAGATCGACTTTCGTTTCAATAAACAATTTGTAGCCAATATTACCGGTTTAAAGGACCCCATGCTTACTGATTTTATGCAAAAATACCGCCCGGGCTATTATACGGTTGTCAATGCCAATCAGTACGAGTTCATCGCTTCTATACGGGCTAACTTAAAGCGCTATCTGCGTAATCAAAAGGCATTTTCGCTGCCCGATTTGAAATAATAATCGAGGCAATTATTTGCCGTTATCTAATTTTATTTAAATATTTTAGCAATAGTGTCCATATCTGCATTTGTGGGTTGTCATTAGGTTTTTAACACTTAAAATATTAACAACATGAAAAATTTCTTATTCCTGTACCGGGCCGACTATAATGCCATGCCCGAGCGTACACCCGAACAAATGCAAGCTACCACACAAAGGTGGATGGACTGGATTGGTAGCATTGCCGCCCAAAACCATTTAGTTGACAGAGGCAACCGTTTAGAATCCACAGGCAAAGTATTAAGTGGCAATAACGTAGAAACGGACGGCCCTTTTACAGAAATTAAAGAAGCGCTTATGGGTTACTCCGTAGTTAATGCTGATAACTACGAACAGGCAATGAAACTGGCAGCCGGCTGCCCTATATTACCCGGCGGCAGTATTGAAGTCCGTGAAATAAGCGTAATGTAACGCTGCAATATTATAAACAAGCCCCCACTATATGGGGGCTTTTATTTACAATGGAAAGCCAGGAACTGATACCACATTTATTCCGCACAGAATACAGTAAAATTACGGCTGTGCTTTGCCGTTTGTTTGGCTTTGACCATATAGAGATTGCCGAAGACATTGCAAGCGATACCTTTTTAACCGCATCTGAAACCTGGGGAATAAACGGCCTGCCCGAAAACCCGGTGGCCTGGTTATATGGTGTTGCCAAAAACAAGGCTAAAAATTATTTAAGGCACCACCAGGTATTTACATCAAAGGTTGCGGTGTCACTTAGTTCGGCTCCCCATATGTCTCCAGAATTAGACATCGACCTGTCCAACCAAAATATTACCGACAGCCAGCTACAGATGTTGTTTGCTATTTGCAACCCGCTTATATCGTCAGAGGGGCAAATTAGCCTGGCGTTGCGCATACTTTGTGGCTTTGGGATAAGTGAAATAGCCGATGCTTTTTTAATAAGCAAAGAAACGGTTACTAAAAGAATATACCGGGCTAAGGAGACGCTGCGGCTGGCTAACATAAAAATCGAATTCCCCCCGCCTTCCGAATTGGACAAAAGGCTGGATGTTGTACTGACAACTTTATACCTGTTGTTTAACGAGGGGTATTATTCTGTAAATCACAAAAGTACCTTACGTAAAGATTTTTGTTTAGAGGCTATGCGCTTAGCTTTCCAGCTGATAGAAAATCCCAGTACAAATTTACCAGCGGTTAACGCGTTGCTTGCCTTAATGAGTTTTCAGGCGTCGCGTTTTGATGCCAGGATAGATGAATCCGGCGAACTTATTTTATATGCCGACCAGGACGAGCGCTTATGGGATGAAGAACTGATTACCCAGGGAAAGCATTTTTTAGACCGTGCATCAAAGGGGAAAACTTTTTCAAAATACCACCTGGAAGCCGGTATAGCTTATTGGCATACACTTAAAGAAGACACACCAATTAAATGGCAAAATATTTTAATGCTGTATAACGAATTACTTATTTTAAGCTATTCGCCCATGGCAGCATTAAACCGCACCTATGCCCTTTATAAATGCAAAGGGAAGCCTGCAGCCATAGTTGAAGCAGAAAAATTAAAGCTAAATAACAATCACCTATATTATGCGCTGCTTGGAGAGTTATACACCGATGTTGATAATATCACGGCCAGGCAACATTTCACAACAGCATTAAAATTATCAAAAACACCTGCTGATAAGCTGGCTATGCAAAAGAAAATAGGGCAACTGAGCGTTAGTTAAAAAACATTAAACTTTAATTGAAGCTGATTTTTGCTTTTCTTTGCGCTAACCATGTTAAAAACAGTATCTGTATTATTTTTTATTAGCTGCCTTTATTTTGCTTTGCCTGCATCGGCACAAAAAACTGATAGTCTAAAAAAAGCCGACAGCCTGAAAATTGATACCAACCTGCTGAATAAATATAGAATTGAGCCCCGCCGCAATGCCATTCCCATCCGGGTAAAACCCGCGGTGATACATGAGGAACTGATCCCTGTATCCATGATGGATTATAAAATTAACTATTGGCGCAAATGGATCACCTTTGGCATCAATCTTAACCAATCGGCCTTTAGTAATAACTGGGCTGCGGGTGGCGTAAGCTCGTTAGCCATAGGTGGCAATTTTGATTATAAAACCGAATATAACAAAGCCCCTTTTGATTATACTGCTGAACTATTGGGGCTTTACGGCCGGGTAACGAATAAGGGCCAGATAGCCCGCAAAACTAACGATCGGTTGTTTTTTGATAATAAGGTAGCTACCCAGCTTTCAAAACGCTGGCTCTTTTTCGGGTCGTTAACGTTCGAATCGCAATTTGATAAGGGATATCAATACCCTTCCAATGGTTCAGCACCGCAGCTTATCTCCAGCTTAATGTCGCCCGGCTATTTAACCGAGTCTGTCGGTATCGAGTATAAGCCTAATAAAGTGTTCGATCTGCGGATAGGTACGGGTACGGCCCGTCAAACTTTTGTGCTTGATACCACTATTTATCACCGCATTCCATCCAACTATGGTGTGGCGCCGGGGCGCACATTTAAAAACGAACTGGCTTTCCAGGTAGTAGCTACTTATGATAAGGATATTATGCAGAACATGCATTTTGGCGTGCGTTATGCCGGGTTTATCCCCTATGGGCGTGGTTTGATCAATATCGACCACCGCATGGATGCCGTGCTGATGGCAAAAGTAAACAAACTCATCAACGTTAATATTACCACCACGGTATTGTTTGATAATGATACTTCTACCAAACCACAAGCTACCGAAGGTTTAGCTTTAGGTATTATTTATAAGTTTCCGTGATTTAGTGAGTAGTTGCGACAATAAACAAATCACTAATCAACTACTCACCAATCACTAACCCCGTTTCTTCTTCAAGTTCTGATAATCAATATAATACAGCACTTTAATAGAATAATTATTATTTTTGGGCTGATTGAATGTGTTATCGAAATTATTAAAGTAGCCGTATTTGGCCATATTGGTATTAGTAAGCGACGAGCTTTTCCAGGCTAAACTAAGCACGCTACCCGGCGAGAACTGCCACTCGTATATCATGTCTATATTCCAAACATTATAATTCTGATCGTTAGCTGTATCGAAATGATTTGAGGTAAGGTTAGCTAATTCACCATTTTGCGCCAGGTCAAAAAATTCTTTGTTATTTAATTTAGACCAATAGTGCCTTAACCGGAACGACAAGCCAGCGACGTTATTAAAGGTGTATTTGATATTAAAGATATTCTCCAGCGTTTGCACATTACGGCGGGCAAAAATGGGGTTATTATTCAGTGTATCCATTGTTGAAAAACCGGCGTTGTTTAAGCGTGGCATATACGTTACATCTTCTCCAAACGAAAACTTGTTACTGATGCGATAGTTATAAGAAACTTCACCATCATAGCCACGCCCTTTAAACCTGTTATAAACCCGATACGCAAAATAAATACCACCATGTAAGCGGGTATTACTGTTGGTATTAAGGTTAAAATTAAAGTTATTATCTCCGGATGTGCGGTAATATCGCCCGGCTACCCTGGGTTCATAAAAATCGTTACCTGAGCGGTTATTATTTAAATTAATATTGCTTTGCCAGTTATTTTTGAAACGGAAGTATGAGCCTACGTTAAGATTAAGGTTTTGATAAGCCGATTCTTTAAGTCTGCGCGAATAATATGCATTGGCAAAAACACCCCATTGGTTAAACAATTTACTGGGCTTATAAATAAAGTATTGCAAATTTAGATTATGGTTTAAATAGTTATTATTAAACAATATACCCAGATCGTTCTGGTTATATTTATCATCTACCAGATCCTGCGTAATGGCACCGGTGAAACTACCCTGTGTTTTGGCAAAGCTGAGTTCATAACTATAACCTGTAACCGTTGGCTGATCATGATAGAATAAATTACTCATCATGCCATAGCCGTTTATGTTGTACGAATTTTTCTTATTGTTCAGGTTAAATACCACCCCGCCAACATCGGCATTATAATCCTTGCCAAACCTGTCTACATTGGTATTGATCAGCGTTACTGCCGAATTATTCTTCAGGTTTTGATCAAGCACCAGGATGTTATAATTGGTTAAGGGAGATGTCTCTACCTCCCTGCGGTTACCATTCGCGTCTTCAACAATGGCATTAGCGCTATTGGTAATGGCGTTAAAAAAGCCGATACCCAACCCGTTTGATAACCGCCCTGATATTTTTGTGGCGTTCAATAAGCGTGTTTCGCTTGGGTTGCTTATTACCGATTCGGTTGGTTTTAACCCATCGTAAGCTTTGCCATAATCAATTGGCGATCCGCCTATCCTTCTGCTATAAAATAAATTCCCCTTATTAAACAGCTCGGTGCCTTCGGTAAAAAAGGGCCGGTTTTCTGTATATTTTACTTCAAAAGGCGTAAGGTTTAACACTTTATTATCCGATTGTACCTGCCCAAAATCGGGGATCAGGGTAACATCCAGGGTAAAGCTTTGATTAATGCCGTATTTAACATCCATCCCGCCATTTACCGAACCTGTAGTGTTTTTAACCCCGGCAGTATTGTACGGATAGTGATTTAAATAGGTTGAGAAGTAAGGGTAAAATGCAAGGCGCAATGGCGGCGTAATACTTTTCAATCCGGTTAATTGCCCTTCCTGGTTCATCAAACCGTTTTTCTTAGGGTCAAGTTCATTCCAAAAAAGTTGCTTTTGTTCACTTTGCCTTTTACGGATAAAATTCAGTCCCCAGGTTTGCGCGTCCTTTTTGCCAAAGCGCAATGCCGAGTATGGGATTTTAAACTCTGCCGTCCACCCGTGTTCATCCACTTTCACGTTGCTTTCCCAAACCCCGTTCCACGATCCATCCTCGTTGCTGCCACCGCTGCCTGCCGGGATATACTTTGCATCAAATTGCACACCAGCCGCGGTGACATAAAAGCCTGTGCCATTTATACCATCGAGATAGGTATCCAGTATCATTCCAAAATAATCATCGTTAGCTATATTGTCGCGGGTGGTTAGTTCGCGTGCTACCTTACCGGCCGATGTTTCATGCATGCGGGCAGCTACATAAATAGCCGCGTTATCATAAGCGATTTTAACTTCAGTACGTTCTTCGTTTTTCTCGTGCCGGCCTGCTACCGGGTTGTTTTCAACAAAATCGGTAGCAATGGGGGCGTTCTTCCACACATCATCGTCAAGTACGCCATCAATTTTAGGCGGGGTAGTTACCTTAATGGCTTCCAGTTTTTTAACCGGGGCTTGCGCAAAAACGCATACTGTTAAACAGGATAGGCAAAGGCCAAAGATGGTCTTCATTTTCAGTTAAAAATAGTTATGTTAGCAATAAGACGCCAAAGCTACCCCAATGGTTACACGAAATTTGTTAAGGGATGGTTAAAAAACTGGCAAAATTGTTAAAATCAGGGTAATATAAATTATATATACCTTGTAAAAAATTATCACAAGATGTATTTAAAACTTATCCGATTGTTAATGGCGGGCCCGCTGTTAAGTGTAATATTGAATGTACATGCGCAATCGCCTGTTATTATTTCAAAAGATATACGCTTACCGCAGGACACTACGATTAGCAATTTGCTTATTAGTTCGTTAAACGGTTTCCTGGCACAAAAAGAGCATCCTGCAAAAAACAATAGCTATGTTTTAAAAGATGACCTCCCGGAAACAGCGATACTACTGAGGGAAATGCAGGGCATTGAACAAAACGCCACCTTAAACGATATTAACTTTTATAAGCCGTATCTAACAAATATAATACAGTTGAACAGCGGTGATTTTATAATCCAATTATCATACATCGGGCAAAGCGCAAATACACCTGTAATACGCGGCAGCTACCGGTTTATGGCAAAAAAACAAGATGACCGGTTCTGTTTCTATTCGCCATTAAGACAACAAACAGCTACATGGAAAACCAAACGGGTAAATTATATCACCTGCTATTATAAAGACACCATTAACCTTGCCGAAGTTAAAAGTTATAAGCGAACACTTGATTATTATCAAATTAAATTAAAAACTCCGACACGGCCGGTTAGACTATATTATTGTGATAATTCATCCGAAGTACTTGAGGTATTAGGGGTTGACTATATAGCTAACTATAACGGCATAAAAAATATTAGCCGTACCGTGCATGAAAACAATATAGATTTGGTACTAAATGGCGGTTACACCACAGGCACACGTTTTGACCCACACGACTTGTTTCATGAACGCCTGCGCCTGGTAATGAACCCCGATATTATTAACCGACCAGTTGATGAAGGCTGCGCTTATTTATATGGGGGAAGCTGGGGCTATACCTGTCTTGAAATAAAAGACCGGTTTAAAAAATGGTTGGCCGCCAACCCTAACCCCGACTGGCTAACGTTATACCTCAGTGTGGCTAACTTTGAAGCCGGGCAAAAACCACTTAAAGTGGCTTATGTATTAAATGCATTAATAGCCCAAAAACTTGAAAAAGAAAAAGGGATGCCTGCGGTAATGGAATTGCTTAGTTGCGGCAAACGTGAACAGGGCGATGCCAATTATTTTCGCACGTTGGAAAAACTAACAGGCATAACTAAAGCCGATTTTAATATAAAGATGGCAGCATTGGTAAAAAGTGTTGATTAGCACTTTTTACTGATAAATCTGTATTGTCTTGTTCCTATTCCTGTAAACTATGTGGTTAATTAACTACCTTTGTAACCGCAAATTTTTGAATTAAAAGCACTGAATATAACATGTTTGAAAATCTTTCAGATAAGCTCGACAGGGCGTTTAAGGTCCTGAAAGGACAAGGAACTATTACTGAAATAAACGTGGCTGAAACCATGAAGGAGATCCGCAAGGCCCTTCTGGATGCCGACGTTAACTATAAAACCGCCAAAGCATTTACCGATGATGTAAGGCAAAAAGCCATTGGTCAAAATGTATTGACCAGCATTTCACCCGGTCAGTTATTGACCAAGGTAATGAACGATGAGCTGACCGAGTTGATGGGCGGCACAACGTCGGAAATTAACTTTACCGGTCCGCTAACCATTATCCTTATAGCAGGTTTGAATGGCGCTGGTAAAACTACCTTTAGCGGCAAACTGGCCAACTTTTTAAAAACACAGAAAAACAAAAAACCTTTGCTGGTTGCCGGCGACGTTTACCGCCCGGCGGCGATAGACCAGCTGGAGGTTTTAGGCGGCCAAATAGGCATCCCGGTTTATGCTAACCGCGAAAGCACCGACCCTATTGCCATTGCCAGGGAGGGTGTGGCTTTAGCCAAACAGCAAGGCAACAACGTAGTGATTATAGATACCGCCGGCCGTTTAGCTATAGACGAGGCCATGATGGTTGAAATAGAGCAGGTAAAAGCCGCTGTTAACCCTAACGAGATTTTATTTGTGGTTGATGCCATGACCGGCCAGGATGCCGTGAATACCGCCAAGGTGTTTAACGACCGCCTGGATTTTACCGGCGCGGTGCTGACCAAGTTGGATGGCGATACCCGTGGTGGTGCTGCGTTATCTATTAAATCGGTAGTGAATAAGCCGATAAAATTTATTGGTACGGGCGAAAAGATGGAAGCGCTTGATGTTTTCCACCCCGACCGTATGGCTTCGCGTATTTTGGGTATGGGCGATGTGGTTTCGTTGGTGGAACGCGCTCAGCAGCAGTTTGACGAGAAGGAAGCCGCCGAACTGCAAAAGAAGATACGCAAGAATAAATTCGACTTTAACGACTTTTATAGCCAGATACAGCAGATCAAAAAAATGGGTAACATGAAAGATCTGATGGGGATGATACCGGGCGTTGGCAAAATGATGAAGGATGTGGAAGTGGGCGATGATGCCTTTAAAAATATTGAAGCCATTATCCAATCTATGACCCCGCACGAAAAAGAAAACCCTGACGCTATTAATCAAAGCCGCCGCAACCGCATAGCCAAAGGCTCGGGCACTAACATTACCGAAGTTAACCGCCTAATAAAACAATTTGAGGATATGCGCAAAGTAATGAAACAAATGAGTAACCCTGCCGCTATGGCCAACATGATGCGCCGCATGCCTAAGATGTAATTCGAAAGGTAATAGGATAAAGAAACCCCGGGCAAATATGTTCGGGGTTTTTTGTTTGGGTTTTGCTATCTTAGTAAACCTATGAAAAAATCCTTACTCCTATTTTCTTTTATCATATTCGTCATTAGCCATACTTCCTTTGCCCAGGTTAACGTAGGCGATTCTAAACGATGGATCAAGATGGCGTTGAATACCGGTCAGGTTAAATATAACAGCTCTCAATCAGAAACTGATTCATCCTATACATTCAAGGTCGGGGGTAAGTATAGCGCGCAAGAACTGTATTTTAAATTCGATAAATCGAATAATTGTATTTATCAAAAACGGACCTTTGAATGCGACACTTGCTTTCACAACGAATTGAAAAGTATTTTAGGTAAAAGCAGGTACAAATGGAAGTCATCAGCTAAAGGTGAATACCTTTCAAAATCATCAAAACAACTACTGATGACTGTTGATGAATCAAAGCAATTGTTTACCATTACCCAGTTATACATGCGCGAAAAGGATTATCAGGCTATGTATGATAAAGCAACGGCAATACCGGCAAATTAGTTCTCTACAGGCATTTCGCGCAATTGCTGCGGGGTAAGTTTCATATATCCAGGCGGCGCGTTGAATATCCCCACAGGTACTGATTCATACCTAATCTCCTTCAATGTTGTTTTGGTAACCATCCCGTTTTGATTAGTGCTGAACGCTACCGGCACGCCTAATTCGGGGTTAAACACCATAGTCAAAAAACCGGGGGGCACAGTTACATTGTGGGTAAACCAGGTGCTGGTGGTATCCCCGTTGAATTTATTTTTCATAATATATTGCTGCACGTCGTAACCCGCTATTTTCTTTGTCGCAGTGCCTTTAATAAAATCATACATCTTCATGTCCGGCAATTCTTTTGCCTGGTCATCTTTATTATACTGCACCTCAAAGCGCCTCACGCCCGATTTTAGCAGGCAAAGCATATAATTAGTGGGCTGATGGGTGATCATCGTGGTCGATTCCTGGTCGGTGCCTTGTACGGTAGCTACCGAATCATCTTTAAAATATACCGTGGAGGTTTTAGGCAGGTAAGCTTCGTAAGTCTGTAAGCTATCGGGTAAAGTATATTGCAACTGATATACCATTACTCCTTCTTTCTTCTTAGTGCATGCACTTAAAACTATAACACATAGCACTGCCGTAAACAAAGTAGCTTTATAAATCATATGGCAAAAGTAATGTTTCGGGGTTACAATACGCTTATTTACCCAGTTGGCAACATTATAACCTATCATTCAACACCCATAACATTAACTTATAGTGTATTTTTATTAACCCAAAGGCAACCAATTGGATCTTAACATAGTAATTGTAGGGTAATTTATTTTAAAAACCCAACTATGAAAACACTAAAATCCGGCTATTTCCTAATAGCGACTGCGATGATCACCTTACTAAGTGCATCATGTAAAAAAGACAACAGCGTTAACGATAACCCTCCAAAAGTTTTAACCGGGGTACAGTTAACCACTAATGCCAAGTTTGGCGCCTTACTTACAGATAACAACGGCTTTTCGCTTTATTTTTTCTCTAAAGATGCAGCAAACACCTCTACCTGCATTGATGCCTGTGCTATTATCTGGCCACCCTTTTTTAAAGAAAACCCGTCTATTGGCACTGGTTTATCTGCAACAGATTTTGCTGTGATAACCCGCCCCGACGGATCAAAGCAGAATACCTACAAAGGCTGGCCACTGTATTATTACAGTAAGGATGCCGCTGCGGGTGATACCAATGGCGATGCGTTTGGCAACCTTTGGGCCATAGCAAAAGCCGATTACACCGTAATGTTTGCCAATGCCCAGCTTACTGGCTTAGATGGGGTACAATACACAGACCAGGGCGTAGCAGGTACTGGCAGCTCGCAATTTATTACCGATGCCAACGGTCGGACGTTGTACATGTTTACTAAAGATACCCACAACACAAATACCTTCACCAAGGCCGATTTAAGCAACAATACCGTTTGGCCAATGGCTGAGGTGACTGCCATAGGCAGCATCCCCACAGTACTGGGCGATAAAAGCCAATTCGGCACCATTACTGTGTTTGGCAAAGCCCAATTGGTGTTTAAAGGCCATCCATTATATTATTTTGGACAAGATGCAGGGGTACGTGGCAGTACAAAAGGGGTAAGCTTCCCTACGCCCGGCGCTGCTATTTGGAGAGTAAATAATAACAATACTGTAGTACTGTAACCAATTTATTAATATTTAACAAAAAGGGTGTGTGGCAACTGCCACACACCCTTTTTGTTAAAGCTCTTGTTATGATAAAATGAAGCGTTTTGAGGCGTGCCCCCTCAGCTACTCACCATCATGTCATTACATTAACAGCATTATCAAACTCATCACAATCATTAAGCCGTCTTCAATAATGGTAACAGTGCTCATGGGTAAATTGAATACAGCGCCAAGGCATGCACAGCGTATCCGGCGTTTATTAAGTACGCTTTGTACTACGCCTACTAAACTTACCGACATTACAACCAGTGTTATGATATTGGTGATGTACGGCAGGGCATTGGCTGCATATAAAAAGCCCAGGCCCAGTTCAATAAATACGTAAACAAACCCCCAGGCTTTTACGCGCCTGGCAATCAGATCGTACATGGAATAGCTATCTGCGAACCCCTGTATATCTAAAATTTTAAAAAAAGAAAACACCAGGAAAAACCCACTCATAAAAATCCGCATAGCTTTTAACCAATTAAAGCCTGCTGAGCTATTTCCAGTAATAAACGCAATAACTAACAGGTAAGCGGCTATAACCAAAATAGGCTTATAGGTTTGCAGCCATGTTTTATTTTCGGCTTCATCGCTTTGCGTTATTTTATGGTGTTGTTGTGCAATTTCACTTAACTGGTATTTAGGGTAACCAGCAAGCGCCAATTGCAATTCGGAAGTAGGGATATGTCTCGACATGGTGATATCGGCTGTCCCTTCGGCTAATGAGATATCTATTTTTTGCACGCCGGGTAAGGCTGCTAAAAGGCTTTGTACTTTTGCCAGGCACCCGCTGCAAGTCATGCCGGTTATTTGATAAGTATGTGTCATTTTCTTTAATTTTAATAACACAAAATTACCCCCTGTAACTGCCTTAGGCTTTACATAATTCCGGCAATAAGTTACAAGATTTTACAGGTTATCTAAACTGGCACGATTGTGATTATTCAGTGCCTTAAAAGCCGACGTTGTTAAGCCGGTAACCTGTTTAAACTGCGCCGAAAGGTGCGCCACACTGCTATATCCTGTTTGGTAGGCGATTTGAGATAAAGTCAGTTCATTATAAACCAGTAACTCTTTTACACGTTCTATTTTTTGCAATATGTAATATTTCTCTATAGTTTGGCCTTCTACCGATGAGAAAAGGTTGCTTAGATAAGTATATTCATGATTAAGTTTATCGGCCAGTACTACCGAAAGCTTTAAAACCTGCGCCCCGGTCCTATAATGAACCAAATCAATTATAGTAGTTTTAATCTGCTCTATTATTCGGCTTTTATAGTCGTCTATCAATTCAAACCCAAGAGTCTTTAAACCCTCTTGCAGTTGCGTCAGTTGACCTGCTAGGGGTGCTTGCTGAAAGGTGACTTCGCCCAATTCAATCTGTGCTGGTACAAGTCCGGCCTTTGCAAGCTCGGCTTTAACTGCCATTTTGCAACGGTCGCAAACCATGTTACGGATATATATTTTCACAACTTATATGGGTTGTTGTTTTAAACTATTATTTCTGCGCACAATTTACATCTTTTAAATCAGCTTATATTTTGGCGCTATCCCAATAAGGAACCCATTTGCTATAATTACATATATTCGTTAAAAAAAACATGCCTAACATAACCTGTAAAATAAAGAGCCGATGGTTAATTGTAATATGGACTTTAGCAGCATTGCCAATTACAACTTTTGCCCAGCAAAAAAACCAATATGTGAAAATTGAAACAGCACAGGGTTCGTGCATTGTAATGCTGTATAACGAAACCCCGGTACACCGCGATAATTTTATTAAGCTGGTAAAAAGTGGCTGTTTTGATAAAACTACTTTCAACCGCATACTAAAAGGGTTCGTTATACAGGGCGGCGACCCCGATTCCCTGTACGAGAAAGGCAAAGTATTAAAACCCGAACAACGATGGATAAAGCCCGAGATTAATCCGGCGTTGTTTCATAAACGCGGCGTATTGGCCATGGGCCGCGATGATAATAAAGCAAAAGAATCGTTCTCCACGCAGATTTATTTTGTAGATGGAAAAACCTATACCGACCCCATGCTGGATGCTATAGAAAAACGGTCTGGTATTACCATCCCTGAAGCACATCGCGAAGTATACCGCACCATAGGCGGCACGCCATCGCTGGATGGGAATTATACCGTATTTGGCGAAATAGTACAGGGTATGGACTGGATCGATAAAACAACCGCTGTAAAAGTTAATAAAGCCGGCAACCCTGATAAAGAGGTTTGGATGAAGGTTAGGGTGTTAACGCCAAAAGAGGCGAAAAACTTTGAAGCACATTGATTTAAAATCTATCCTAAAACTTTACAACACTACCTGCTGTAACATTCCGGGGCACGTCGTATCTAACACGGCTACAAGGAAATAATTATTACCAATGCCCGATTTTGAAACCATTTATCTTACCTACTCTCCCCAAATATTCAGGGTGTGTATGGGTTATGTAAATAACCATGAACAGGCTAAAGATCTAACTCAGGAAACCTTTGTTTCGGTATGGCGGAATTTACCGGGTTTCAGAAACGAATCTAAAATAAGCACCTGGATATTCCGCATTGCAACTAACAATTGCCTGCGCGCTATAGAAATAAATAAGAGGACAATTAAGGTTGAGCTGCCTGTTAATTTACCCGAATTGCAGGAAGAATCGGACGAAGAGAAGCTGGCCTTTTTATATCGTGCTATTGGCGACTTGGAAGAAATGGAAAGGATTATCATCTCACTGGTGCTGGAAGATCTACCCCAGGCGGAAATAGCCGACATTGTGGGTTTAAGTCCCGTTAATACCCGGGTAAAGATCCATCGGATAAAAGAGAAACTGGCAAAAAAATTTAAAAGTAATGGACAATTTGAATGAGCTTAAAACAATTTGGCAAACAGCCAAGGCCGACGATTTACCAAGTGCCGCGGAAATGCTGCGTATAGTAAAGCAATTCCGTAATAGAAAACTGCGTAACAAAACATGGGCTATTGTAGTAGGGGTGATAGGGATCATCGTTTCTATAACAATTGTTAGCATTACACCCCATTTAATGTTGAGTACAAAAGCCGGTGTGGCCTGCACTATTGCTGCCTGCGTTGTTTTGGCTACCACAAATATCCGATCTATTAAAAGATTTATTGATTTAAAAGATTGCAGTAACCTTGAGTTTATTTCATTTTTAGAACAAACCCGTCGTAACCAATTATATTATCATCAAAAAACACAGGTAACCGGCATGATACTAAGTTTTGCCGGGATGCTATTGTACCTGTACGAGTTTGTACATAAAAGCCCAATCTTAACCCTGGTTTTTTACACACTGGCGATTAGCTGGATACTATTTATGTGGTTTTATAAAAGGCCACGCGACTTTAAGAAGCAATCGGAAAAGTTAAATGGTACTATTAAAAAGTTTGAAAAAATTACAGATCAAATAAAATGAGAACAGGAAAGATACAAAAACCCGAAATGCTTTTAATCAGCATTGGCTTGCTTATAACAAGTGGCAGCGCGCTTATTAATCGCTGGCTAAACTTACCCGATTTTCTAACCGGTACGCTAATGGGTTTCGGCGTAGGTATGGAAATAGTGGGCTTGGCTTTATTGGCAAAACACAAGCGCAGCCGTTTAGTTAATTAGTGCACCTGCTTACCAGAACCCCCTTCAGCTTTTACAAGTGAAGGGGTTCTGCTTTAATTTTTACGCTCCTATTTATTACTTAACCGCCTTAGCCGTAGGCTCCGGGGTGGGCATAGCAATTCCGTTTACCACTACATTTTCAAACACCAGGCCCTTAAAGTCGTCCCGATCAAACGTAGTGTTTTTGGCAGTTACGTTCACATTGCTCAGGGAAATATCGCCAAAGGTAGTAGCACCCGGGTTACCCACGATTTTCCCTAAAGATGCGCAGCTACCTTTTATGTTACTAATCTTAATATTACGCACTATAGATGTTGGCGGCGCCTGGCCTTTCAAATCAAAATACTGGCTCCAGGGGGCGACATTGAAAATAGCGCTGCCGTTCTCCATGGTAATATCGCTGATGCTGATATTTTCATATTGCTGTGGGGTATCCGGGCGCAGTTTTAAACGCATTACAACCGGTTTACGGGTAATGCAACGCTCAATTTTCACATCGCGTACAAGGGTGGCTTCGCTGCCGCAGGTCATAATACCGCCACCGGCTTCAAAAACGCAATCGTGTATGTAAATACGTTCTACCGGCGGGCTGTCTTTATCCTGCATGGCAAACGGGCCTTTAGAGCCTTTCAGGGCAATATCATCATCACCAACAGAAAAGAAACTGTTGCTGATGGTAATATCCTGCGAACTATCTACATCTATCCCATCCGAGCTTGGCGCATGGTCATCCGGTACTTTACCATCAGGCGCTACAAATCGGCAATTGTTTACAGTTAAATTGCTGCAACGGTAAAGGTGCAGGTTCCAAAAGCCCGAATTAGTGAAGGCTATGCCATCTATTTTTACATCTTTGCAATTTTGGATCAGGGCCAGGCGCGGGCGCGGCACACTCAGGTTTGTAGTTTTAGGGTCGGCTGAGCGTTTGCTGTAAAATTCTTTCCAAAATGGCTGGCCGCTGCCATCCAGCACTCCTTTACCGGTAATGCGCAGGTGCGTTATCTTATCGGCATTTATCAGCGCCGAGGGCCATTCTTCAAAGTGGCCCTCAATTCGGGTACTGCTTTTAGGGTAATCCTTAATATCAGTCGATCCTTTCAGCACCGAACCCTCCAGCATTTCAATATTTACGCCCTGTTTAATAAAAATTGATCCGCTTAAAAATATACCCTTGGGGATCACGACCGTGCCTCCGCCATTTTTTGCGCACTTATCAATTACGGCTTGTATAGCCACGGTATTCAATGTCTTCGAATCACCCACGGCGCCCATCTCGGCAATATTATAGCGTTTAGGGTCATCGTATTTATCTGTATTGTTATGGGCATTAGCCAAATTGCTTGTCGCGATGAATGACGACAATAGCCATGCAGCTATGGTTAGTTTATTATTCATATGTATGTGCTATTTAAGCAGGTTTAATTGTAAAGGCTAACTTACAATTATTGGATCAATATAACCGTACTGGCCTTTCCTGATTTTAGAGGCGTGTTTCTCATAACTTAATTTATCTTTGGCAAAATTTACATCTATGGCAAAGGCATCTGAAGTTAAAGTAGGGAATATATTACGCTTTAATGGCGAACTGGTAACTGTTACCGAGGTACTGCACCGTACACCAGGTAAAGGCGGGGCTTTTTATTTGGATAAATTCCGCAATATTAAAACCGGCAAAATTGTAGAGGCCCGTTTAGGCACCGATGAACAGGTAGAGATTTGCCGTGTAGAAACTAATGATTATCAATATCTGTACGAAGAAGGCGAAAATATGGTGATTATGGATAACGTTACTTACGATCAGTTCAGTATCCCAAAATCTTTGTTTGGCCCGGCGGTAAAGTTCCTGAAAGAAGGCATGAGTGTGATTGTTTCTTTTGAAAGTGAGGAACCGATAATGGCACAGGCACCTAATTTTGTAGAACTGGAAATTACCTATGCCGAACCGGCTGTTAAAGGCGATACCTCATCAGGCGCGTTAAAAACGGCAACGACAGAAAACGGAGTTGAGTTAAAAGTGCCCTTGTTTGTAAACCAGGGTGATAAAATAAAAGTCGACACCCGAACGGGCGAATATGTAGAAAGGGTAAAATAGATTTCCACTGATTTTTCGTTTATTTTTTTCCTTCCGAACTTAAATTTGCTTTTTTTCGTATAAAAGCCAATTAACGTTTGTCAGATAAGATAAGAAATGGCCCAGTCGACAGTTTTTTTATATTTTTTAAAAAAAACAAGTCGTTTTATTAAAAAAAAACATTTTTTTTTCTTGTTGCTGGCCCTTATCCTTTGCAATAAAGGGTTTAGTCAGGTCATTATTCCGGTTAATCTATCAGGGTCCGCAGATACTTCCGTAACCATTAGCTCCAGCAGAAGCGGTAGCTATTGCGGCGACAACAGTTGCGTTGTTTTTGTGGTAACATTAAATCCCGGATCCGATCTTTTAAATATTTCTTCTGGCCAATTAGCTGCCTCAAACTTTTACACCGTTAACTGTGGTGCTCAAACACCGGTAGGTACACCTGTTTGTGTAAGTGGCTTAACTACAGCCAATGTCGCTTTTTGTAAGCCTGGCAATAACTCTATTACTTATACTATAACTGCTTCAACATCCGTACATGCCTCTGGTGACATAACATTAAGGCAGGGCTGTACAGGGGCTATGTCGGTTACAGGGTTAAGTGCATCAACTATTACATGGACTTCGGTATATCCAGGCGCGGCGGGCGCTTATAATTCTTACTTAAGCTGCACATCTGGCTGTACAAGTACAAACGTAACGCCACTTGCAGGCGCACCGGCTTATATTGATTATAAGGTTAGTGGCATTGTAACCAATTGTGCTAACACTAAAACGGATACTGTACGTGTATACACTGTACCCGCAATGACGGTTGCACTCACCCCAACAAATCCGGTTATTTGTTCCGGGGGTTCGGGCAATATTATCTTAACAGCTACCCCATCTGGTGGCAATCCCCCGTATGCCTATGCCTGGAGTACAGGTGCGACAACACAATCCATCACAGTAACTTCTATTGGCACTTATTCCGTTTCTGTTTCCGACAATACAAGTGGCTGTGCGCCAACTCCGCAAAGTGTTACCGTTACCGCCGCGCCAACTCCGGCAGCACCAACGGCCGCCGGCGCGGTTACCTGTGCAAATAGCACAGCTACAGTAACCGCAACTGCACCCGGCGGAACTTATCAATGGTATAACACCGCTTCAGGTGGCACGCCGCTTTTTACCGGTGCAAGTTATACTACACCGGCATTAACTTCAACCACTACTTATTATGTAGAAACTACTGTAGGCGGGTGTATCAGCCCACGTACGGCAGTAACCGTTACGGTTAATCCAATACCTGCCGCGCCTACCGCGGCATCAACTTCAACCTGTAACGGCAGCAGTGCAACCTTAACCGCAACCGCGCCCGGCGGGACTTATGATTGGTATAATGCAGCCTCGGGTGGAACACTATTAGGTTCTGGTTCCACATATACAACACCAGCCCTTACTACAAATACCACCTATTATGTACAGACTACCGTAAACGGTTGTGTAAGCGCACGTACACCTGTTACCGTAAGTATAATTCCAACCCCGGTTGCCCCAACAGCAGCCGGAACCACCACCTGTAGCGGTACTGCTGTAACTTTAATGGCTACTGCACCTGGCGGAAACTATGATTGGTATGATTCTGCGACCGGCGGGACACTATTACTGAGCGGGGCAACGTATACTACACCTGTTTTAACTGCCACCACTACTTATTATGTGCAGACTACCGTAAACGGCTGTATAAGCGCGCGTACACCTGTAACTGTTACGGTAAACGCCATCCCGGCTGCGCCCACGGCAGCCCCGGCCACCATTTGTTATGGCACTACGGCAACATTATCGGCTACCGCACCGGGCGGCACTTATCAATGGTATGATGCGGCATCTGGCGGTACTTTATTGACTACAGGGACAACTTACACTTCGTCACCATTAACAACAAATACTACTTACTACGTTCAAACTATAGTTAACGGCTGTACAAGCCCGCGTTCGGCGGTAAATGTAACGGTAAATCCGGCTACCCCGGCGCCTACTGCATCGGGTACCACAATTTGCAGCGGCAGCCCTGCAACTTTAACAGCCACAGCGCCGGGCGGCACGTATGATTGGTTTTCAGTCGCCTCAGGCGGGACATCATTATTTACCGGCGCTACGTACACTACACCGGCATTAACAACCACCACAACCTATTACGTACAGGCAACCGTAAACGGCTGTGCAGGCCCGCGCACAGCAGTGACAGCGACGGTGAACCCTATTCCTGCGGCCCCTACCGCGCCGGGTACTGCTATTTGTTATGGCAATACTGCCAGTCTGACTGCTACCGCACCGGGTGGTATTTACGATTGGTATGATAGCGCTTCGGGCGGCACCTTGTTAAGCACCGGTGCAAGTTATACTACTGCGGTTTTAACTGCCACGACAACTTATTACGTGCAAACAACGGTAAACGGATGTGTTAGCGCACGTACTGCTGTAACAGTTACTGTTAACCCATTACCAGTTGCCCCAACCGCCTCCGGAAGTACCATTTGCCCGGGTTCAACGGCAACTTTAACAGCCACTGCCCCGGGCGGAACATACAACTGGTATAGCGCCGCTTCTGGCGGAACATCCCTTTATACCGGTGCCTCTTATACTACACCGGCATTATCAACCACTACTACCTATTATGTGGATGCCACTTCCGCCTCTGGCTGTACAGGCCCGCGTACAGCAGTTACAGCAACCGTAATACCACCTGTAGATCCTACTTTTTATTACCCTTCGGGGACTTTTTGTAAAACAGGCACCAACCCAACACCAACTGTAATGTACCCATCCGGTGGAACATTCAGTTCGACGCCAGGACTTGTATTTGTTGATAATCAAACCGGTGAAATAAATCTGGCTGCCAGCACGCTGGGCACATATACTATCACATTTGTTACCAATAGCACCTGCGTATATAGCAGTAGCTCAAGCATTACTATTACAAGTGCACCCGACGCCACATTTAGTTATAGTGGGCCATATTGCCAAAATCAGGCAAACCCCCTGCCTACATTTGCCCCAGGTAGCAGCGCAGGTATATTCAGCAGTTCAGATCCCGCACTTGTATTTTTAAACACAAGCACCGGGGAAATTGATTTGCAGCACAGCGCAACCGGCACTTATACTGTAACAAATACCATTGCGCCTGCGGGTGGTTGCGCCGCAGCATCAGCTACAAATACCATAACCATTAACCCTGTTGCAACTGTAAATGCTGGGATAGACCAAATTGTATGTTCAGGGCAAACGGTTACATTAAATGGCACTATAGGCGGGGGCGCAACCAGTGCCACATGGTCGGGCGGAACCGGAACCTTTTCTAATAATTTATCACCCGCCACTACCTATACATTAGGCCCCGGCGAAACCAGCGTGACGCTCACTTTAACAACCGATGACCCGGCCGGGCCTTGTGGCGCTGTGTCAGATCAGATAACGATTACTGTTAACCCCACACCTGTAGTTACCAGTGCAGCCAGTGCGGTGACCTGTAATAACACCGCCCAGAATTATACCATTACCGGCAGCGTGAGCGGCACAACTTATACCTGGGGAAGGGCCGCTGTGGCGGGCATCAGCAATACTACGGTAAGCGGGCAGACAACCGATCTGATCACCGAAACGCTGGTCAACACAACTTCAGCTCCTATTAATGTGGCTTATAGCATTGTGCCTTTGGCAAACGGTTGTACAGGGCCTACATTTACTTATACGGTTACCGTGAACCCAACACCTATTGTTACCAGCGCAACCAGTGCGACTACCTGTAACAATACCGCACAAAACTATACTATTACCGGTAGTGTGAGTGGTACAACCTATACCTGGGGAAGGGCTACTGTCGCCGGAATCAGCAATGCAGCGGTATCGGGACAAACCAGCAGTACCATTGCCGAAACACTAGTCAATACAACTTCAGCACCTATTGATGTGGCTTATAGCATTGTTCCCGCAGCAAACGGTTGTACAGGGCCCACATTTACTTATACCGTTACTGTTAACCCAACGCCGACAGTTACCAGCGCAGCAAGTGCGGTGCTCTGCGATAATACCGCACAGGCCTATACCATTACCGGTAGTGTGAGCGGTACCACTTATACCTGGGGCAGGACGGCGGTGGCAGGTATCAGCAATACGGCGGTAAGCGGGCAGACAACCGGGGTGATCACCGAAACACTGGTCAATACAACATCCGCTCCGGTCAATGTAGTTTATAGCATTGTGCCTTCGGCGAATGGTTGTACAGGCCCCACATTTACTTACACGGTTACCGTGAACCCCACACCGACAGTTACCAGTGCAGCCAGCGGGGTGATCTGTAATAATACCGCCCAGAATTACACCATCACCGGCAGCGTGAGTGGTACCACCTATACCTGGAGCCGGGCCGCTGTCGCCGGTATCAGCAATGCAGCGGTAAGCGGGCAGACCAGTAACATCATTAACGAAGTATTAACCAATACAACAAACGCGGCGGTTTCAGTAACTTACAGTATCATTCCCGAAGCTAATGGCTGTACAGGGCCGACATTCACTTATACCGTTACCGTGAACCCAACGCCAACCGTTACCAGCGCGGCCAGTGCAACTACTTGTAACAATACCGCACAGAGCTATTCCATTACCAGCAATGTGAGCGGAACTACTTTTTCATGGAGCCGGGCAACCGTGGCAGGCATCAGCAATGCAGCGGTATCAGGGCAAACCAGTAACACCATTACCGAAACGCTGGTCAATACTACAGCTGCCCCTATTGATGTCACTTATACTATTATTCCTACAGCCAACGGCTGTCCCGGGCCGGCATTTACTTATACTGTTACCGTTAATCCAACACCCACGGTTACCAGCGCAACAAGTGCTGTTACCTGTAATAATACAGATCAGAACTATACCATCACTGGTAATGTAAGTGGTACCGTGTTTACATGGAGCAGGGCTACTATTGCTGGAATTAGCAATGCGGCGGTTACAGGGCAAACATCTAATCCCATTACGGAGTCGTTGGATAACACAACATCGGCACCAATAAATGTAATCTACACTATCGTCCCTTCGGCAAATGGCTGTACAGGGCCAACATTTACCTACACCGTTACCGTTAACCCGACACCAACAGTTACCAGTGCAGCAAGTGCTGCTACCTGTAACAATACCGCCCAGAACTATACCATTACCGGTAGCGTGAGCGGCACAACCTATATATGGGACAGGGCAGCTGTTGCGGGCATCAGCAATGCAGCAGTAAGCGGGCAGACATCTAACACGATCACCGAAAAACTCATCAACACCACATCAACCCCAATTGATGTGCTTTACGCTATCACTCCTACAGCAAACGGCTGTACCGGGCCAACATTTATTTATACTATTACCGTTAACCCAACACCAAGGGTTACAAGTCCAGCAAATGATATTACCTGTAACAATACGGCACTAAACTATACCATCACCAGCAATGTTAGCGGGACAACTTATACCTGGGGAAGGGCTACTGTCGCAGGGATCAGCAATACTGCTGTAAGCGGACAAACAACCAATACGATAACTGAAAGCCTGATCAATACCACCGCAACGCCGATCAATGTGCGCTACTCTATCATTCCTACAGCCAACGGTTGTTCTGGCCCGACATTTACCTATACCGTTACCATTAACCCCACACCTATAGTTACCAGTGCAGCAAGTGCAACCATCTGCGATAATACCGCCCAAAACTATACCATCACCAGCAATGTTAGCGGGGCAACCTATACCTGGGACCGGGCTGCTGTGACAGGCATCAGCAATACAGCAGCAAGCGGCCAAACGACGGATCTGATCACCGAAACGCTGATCAATACAACTTCGGCTCCGATTGATGTGATCTATACTATCGTTCCTTCGGCCAATGGTTGTACAGGGCCTACATTTACCTATACGGTTACCGTTAACCCCACACCTACTGTTACCAGCGCAGCCAGTGCAACTACCTGTAATAATATCGCCCAGAACTATACCATTACCAGCAATGTGGCCGGAACTACTTTTTCATGGAGCCGGGCAACCGTGGCAGGCATCAGCAATGCAGCAGTATCGGGACAAACCAGCGGTACCATTACCGAAACACTGGTCAATACAACTTCAGCACCTATTGATGTGTCCTATAGCATTGTTCCCGCAGCAAACGGTTGTACAGGGCCGGCATTTACCTATACGGTTACTGTTAACCCAACACCGACAGTTACCAGCGCAGCAAGTGCGGTGATCTGCGATAATACGGCACAGAATTATACCATTACCAGTAATGTGAGCGGCACAACCTATATATGGGGAAGGGCGGCTGTGGCTGGGATCAGCAATACAGCAGTAAGCGGCCAAACAACGGATCTGATCACCGAAACGCTGGTTAATACTACTTCCGCTCCGGTCAATGTGACCTATAGCATTGTTCCCTCGGCAAATGGTTGTATAGGGCCCACATTTACTTATACGGTTACCGTGAACCCAACACCTACTGTTACCAGCGCAGCCAGTGCAACTACCTGTAACAATACCGCACAGAACTATACTATTACCGGTAGTGTGAGTGGTACAACCTATATATGGGGAAGGGCTACTGTCGCCGGAATCAGCAATGTAGCGGTATCGGGACAAACCAGCAGTACAATTACCGAAACACTGGTTAATACAACTGTTGCACCTGTTGATGTGATCTACACAATCGTTCCTTCGGCAAATGGCTGTACAGGGCCTGCATTTACTTATACCATTACTGTTAACCCAACGCCGACAGTTACCAGTGCAACAAGTGCAACTACCTGTAACAACACCGCACAGAACTATACCATCACCGGCAGCGTGAGTGGCACAACTTATACTTGGGGAAGGGCTGCAGTAGCCGGGATTAGCAATGTGGCAGTCAGCGGGCAAACAGTCAACATTATTACCGAAACGCTGATCAATACTACTTCAGCTCCGATCAATGTGACCTATAGCATTGTTCCCGCGGCAAACGGTTGTACGGGGCCCACATTTACTTTTACGGTTACCGTTAACCCAACGCCTGTAGTTACCAGTGCAGCAAGTGCAACTACCTGTAATAATACCGCACAGAACTATACCATTACCAGCAATGTGGCCGGAACTATTTTTTCATGGAGCCGGGCCACTGTCGCTGGAATTAGCAATGCTGCAATATCAGGACAAACCAGCAGTACCATCACCGAAACCCTGGTCAATACAACTGCTGCTCCGATTGATGTGGTCTATACTATTATTCCTGCCGCTAATGGCTGTACAGGGCCTACATTTACTTATACCATCACCGTTAATCCAACACCGACAGTTACCAGCGCAGCAAGTGCAACTACCTGTAACAATATCGCACAGAACTATACTATTACAAGTAGCGTGAGCGGCACAACCTATACTTGGAGCCGGGCCACTGTTGCCGGGATTAGCAATGCTGCGGTATCGGGACAAACCAGCAGTAGCATCACCGAAACACTGGTTAATACAACTGTTGCACCAGTTGATGAGATCTATAGCATTGTTCCCGCAGCAAACGGTTGTACAGGGCCGGTATTTACCTATACTGTTACCGTTAATCCCACACCTGTAGTTACCAGTGCAGCCAGTGCGGTGACCTGTAATAACACCGCACAGAATTATACCATTACCGGCAGCGTGAGCGGCACAACTTATACCTGGGGAAGGGCCGCTGTGGCGGGCATCAGCAATGCAGCAATAAGCGGACAGACAACCGATCTGATCACTGAAACCCTGATCAACACCACTTCAGCTCCTATTAATGTGGCCTATAGCATTGTGCCTTTGGCAAACGGCTGTACAGGGCCTACATTTGCTTATACGGTTACCGTGAACCCAACGCCCACAGTTACCAGCGCGGCAAGCGGGGTAATTTGTAACAACACTGCCCAGAACTATACCATCACCGGCAGTGTAAGCGGCACCACCTATACCTGGAGCCGGGCCGTTGTCGCCGGGGTCAGCAATGCAGCGGTATCGGGGCAAACAACCGGGGTGATCACTGAAACTCTGGTTAATACAACTTCAGCACCGGTTGATGTGGTTTATACAATTGTGCCTTCGGCCAACGGTTGTCCCGGGCCGGCTTTTACTTATACCATTACCGCTAACCCTACACCTACTGTTACCAGTGCTGCCAGTGCGGTGATCTGTAATAACACGGCACAGAACTATACCATGACCAGCAATGTGAGCGGTACCACTTATACCTGGGGGAGAGCCACGGTCGCCGGTATCAGCAATACGGCAGTAAGCGGGCAGACAACCGGGGTGATCACTGAAACCCTGGTCAATACAACTTCAGCTCCTATTAATGTGGCTTATAGCATTGTGCCTTCGGCAAACGGCTGTACAGGCCCCACATTTACTTACACGGTTACCGTGAACCCAACGCCGACAGTTACCAGTGCAGCCAGTGGGGTGATCTGTAATAATACCGCCCAGAATTACACTATCACCGGCAGCGTGAGTGGTACCACCTATACCTGGGGCCGGGCCGCTGTCGCCGGCATCAGCAATGCAGCGGTAAGCGGGCAGACCAGTAACATCATTAACGAAGTATTAACCAATACAACAAACGCAGCAGTTTCCGTAACTTATAGTATCATTCCTGAAGCTAATGGCTGTACAGGGCCGGCATTCACTTATACCGTTACCGTGAACCCGACACCAACCATTACCAGTGCAGCCAGTGCAACTACCTGTAACAATACCGCACAGAACTATACCATCACCAGTAATGTGGCCGGCACAACCTATACATGGGGAAGGGCGGCGGTTGCCGGCATCAGCAATGCAGCCGTAAGCGGGCAGACCAGTAACACCATTACCGAAACGCTGGTCAATACAACTGCTGCCCCTGTTGATGTCACTTATACTATTATTCCTACAGCTAACGGCTGTCCCGGGCCGACATTTACTTATACTGTTACCGTGAACCCAACACCCACGGTTACCAGCGCTTCATCAGCTGTCGTTTGTAATGGTACCGCACAGGCGTATACCATCACCAGTAATGTTAGCGGGGCCACGTTCTCCTGGAGCCGCGCGGCAATAACCGGTATCAGCAACGCTGCGGTAACCGGTCAAACCAGCAACACTATTACCGAATTACTGACCAATACCACAGCGGCACCTATTGCTGTGCCTTATACTATCATTCCATTGTATAACGGCTGCGCGGGTACGCCGTTCACCTATACTGTAACGGTTAATCCAACACCCGTTGTAACCAATAATCCATTATCACAAACAGTTTGTTCGCAAACCGGCAGTATTGCTGTAAATCTTACGTCAAACGTTAGTGGTGTAATTTTCAAATGGGTGGGTGTCGCTACCGCTCAAGTTTCGGGCTTTACTACCAGCGGCACAGGGAATATACCATCGCAAATATTATTAAATACAGGCACAACGCAAGGTACACTCACCTACACCATTACGCCTTATTATAACGGCTGCCCGGGTACCCCTGCTGATTATATAATAACTATTAACCCCAAACCGTCTACGCCATCCGCCAGCAGTAATTCCCCGGTTTGTGAAAACTCTGTCCTTAATTTAACAACACCGGCAGTTAGCGGGGCTTCTTATGCATGGATAGGGCCAAACGGCTTTACATCAAATGCTCAAAATCCAACCATTAATAATGCTACACTTGCTGCGGGCGGCACATATTCCTTATTAGTTACAGTAAATGGCTGTACAAGTAATGTTGGCAGTGTTAATGTGGTCGTTGTCCCTACACCTGCCGCGCCAAAAGCTTCCAGCAACAGCCCACTTTGTTCCGGTAGTACACTTATTTTAAATGCAAATAATATTGCTGGCGCTACTTATAGCTGGACCGGGCCAAACGGCTTTACATCAAACGTACAAAACCCAACCATAAGTAATGTGACTGCGGCTGCGGGGGGGGTATATTCAGTGACGGCAACTGTTAATGGCTGTACCAGTATTGCCGGCACTACCACGGTTATAGTAAACACCATACCGGGCGCACCTACCACCACAAGCAATACCCCCGTTTGCGAAGGAAGTACGATCAGTTTATCGGTAACCAGTATCCCCGGACTAACCTATACCTGGACAGGGCCTAATAACTTTTTCTCAAACCTGCCAAATCCATCAATACCTGCAGCAAGCCAGGCTAATGCAGGTACTTATTATGTGACCGCTACGGCAGGTAATTGTACCGGCGTACCAACAGCTGTAAACGTAGTGGTTGATGCTACTCCTGTTAATCCTGTGGCTTCAAGTAATTCGCCGGTTTGTGCGGGAGACCCTATAACCCTTACCTCATCAACATTTATTGGCGCCGTTTATAAATGGACTGGGCCCAATGGATTTTCTTCAACCCTGCAAAACCCTGTTATAACCGGCGCTGCACTTACAAACACGGGTACTTATACCGTATCAATTACTGCGCCGGGTTGCTCGGTTACTGCATCTGCCGCCACCGCAGTGGTTGTAAATCAAATACCAATTGCGCCAACGGCGGGAAGCAACAGCCCTGTTTGCGTAGGGGATAATTTAAATCTGACCGCATCGGGCATAGCCGGCGCTACTTATAAATGGACAGGGCCTAATGGCTTTTCTTCAACCCTGCAAAACCCCATTATCAGCAATGCATCGGCCAACGCCGCCGGCACCTATAGCGTAACAGTAACGGTAAATAGCTGTACCAGCGCTGCTGCAACTACCAAAGTAATTATGAGTAAGCCCGAACAGGCTATTGCAGGTAATGATCAGGTGGTATGCGTCAATAATCCGAAAGTTATCCTGGCTGGCAGTATTATCGGCGATAACAACAATGGCGTATGGACCACCAGCGGCACAGGTACATTTTCACCATCAAATACCAGCCTATCGGGTACGTATTCGCCCTCGCCCGCCGATATGGCTGCAGGAAGCGTAACCCTCACCTTAAGTTCTACTAATAACGGTGGGTGCAGTATTTCATCTTCATCATTTAAAGTTATCATAAACCCCACGCCAATAGTAAGTGCCGGCGGCAACAAACTAATGTGTGCTGCTGACCCTACAGTAAACGTGAAAGGGAGCATTATTTATGCTACCGGAGGTAGATGGACAACATCGGGAACGGGTACTTTTATCCCTTCAGATAGGGAAATAAACGTTAACTATATGCCAAGCACTGCCGATAAAGCCGGCGGCTCTGTTAAGCTTACCTTATCATCAACAGGTAATAATTGTATAGCTGTTACCGATGCCATGACCTTAACAATAACACCATCGCCAACTATAAATTTGCCCGAGGTTAAATATGTTTTGCAAGGTCAAAATATTATCATGGACCCCCAGGTGACCGGATCAAATGTTGAATATTTATGGACCCCAGCATCATATTTAAGTTCAAGCACTACCAGGGCACCTGTTTTAAAGGCCACAGAAAGTCAATTATATACTTTAAGAGTTACTGGCCTGGGTGGATGTTTTGTTGAAAAACAAATTATGGTAAATGTGCTTAAACCAATTATACCGCCCAATACTTTTACCCCCAACGGAGACGGTATTAACGACTTATGGACGATAAAAGAATTGTCAGATTACCCCGGGGCGCAAGTATCTATTTTTAACCGTTACGGGATAAGGTTGTTTTATTCAAGGGGGTATGGTATACCATGGGATGGCACCTATAATGGAAAACCAGTACCTTTTGGCACATACTATTATCTTATCGATATTGGCATTTATGGGTCACCATTATCAGGTTATGTTACGGTGATCAGATAGTGTGGTCTTACCAACAGTGCGCCGCGCCGACGTTAACCTGAAGGGATTTAAAAAAATAGCCAATTGCTTATTGGGGTAGAACAGGGGCTGTCTTAAAAATAAGGCAGCCCCTGTTTTATCCAAAATAATTTTGGCAATTGCCTATACCAATTTTTGGTAAGATTATTTTTTCAATGACCCCAGATGCTTATAAGTGTTAATGAGCAAACCTGTGGGTGTGGCCTTCGAGTCAACAAAAGCAAGCTCCCGGGCATCAATATTATCTGATAATAAGCGCTTACCCTTGCCAAGCAAAACCGGATAGGTGATTAGTACAACCTCATCGGCCAAACCCTGGTCAAGCAATACGGATGTTAGCGTTGAACTACCTACAACGATCAGGTCGGGACCGTCCGTCGACTTAAGGTCGCGAATCCCCGCTACAATGTCACCGCTCAAACCTTTTACCGGCCCCCACTGCAGGCTATCAGGCCTATGGGTAACGATGTATTTGGTTGCAGCGTTTATAGCGTTGGCCATTGGAAAATCTCCGGCGGTAGGCCAAAAGCCACTAAATATATCATAGGTGCTGCGGGCCAGCAACAGGTCAAAGCCCGGCCCGTATGCCTCAAAAAGCATTGTCGCCCCGGCAGGGCTTCTGTAGGGTGTGGTCCACGCACCATAGGTGTAGTCGCCGTCATGTTCTATCACGCCATCCAGCGAGATATGTTCAAAGATCCTTATCTTTCTCATTTTGTTTCTATTTTCTATTAGTTTAATAATTATCCAAATTTAAAGAGGATGAGGAGCCTGCGTGATGTGCAATTGCGACAATATGTGGGTGTTTTAAACCATCTAATCCCACCTTGTTAGCGCCTATGCGGGCTATACACAAATAGCGTATGCCGTAATAACGTATCCCAAACGCAAAAAGCCTCTCATCTTTCGACCAAAGGCTCTTTTAAGCCTGATGAGGTAAACCAAACAGGCCTCAGGTCTAACTTTAGAACAAGCTTTGTCTACGCGACAAAGACCCACATATCGAAGAGACCCTGCCGCAGTTAAAAAAATGAAACCGGCATGCCGGCTGATGGATGCAAAAGCCGGCCCCGCTGTGTTAAGGCAATTCGCCTGATGGCCGTTTAATTTGCGTCCCACCTGCTATCGGTTTGCCAAAGTCGGGACTGCCATCTTTTTTCCATTTAAATTGCTGCAGCCGGATATTTCTGTTCCAGTTGCCTTTAGCTTCTTTTTTGGAATGATACATGATCCACCATTCTGTACCATCGGGCGATGTAGTAAAACTGGCATGCCCCACCCCAAACACATCGGGTGTACCGCGAAATACCGGGCCCGATTTTATCCAGTTGCCCGCGTTAAGCGGTGTCCTGGTAGGATCGGCCAATTTTAACTGACCTAAGCGATATGATGGTAACCATGATTCACGGGTAGAATAAATGATGAAGATATTTTCATCGTGCTTTAGAAATTCAGGCCCCTCATTCAAGTTCAGGGGGCCGCCTGTTTCCCAGGTTTGTTCAGGCGATGATATTTTCACCCTGTCTGAACTGATCGTCCAGGGGTTACTCATTTTGGCTATGTACAGGCATTGCGGTGTTTTATCAGTAGTTGGATTATGCTCCCAGCCCGACCAAACAGCGTACAGTTGGTTATTAATAAACCCCACCGTTAAATCGATAGCCCAAAAAGTACCGGTCGGGTCGGTATGGTCATCGCCCGTCTTCAGCATGCCTTTGTCTGTATAAGCACCTTGCGGGTCATCGGTTACCGATTCCAGCACACCGCTGCGCTGATGTATAAATGGCGGGCCCGACTCACCGGCGGCATAATAAATATACCATTTGCTGCCAATATGGTGCACTTCCGGCGCCCACAGACAGGCCTTATTCCAGCCGGTTTTAGGCTGGTGCCATACTTGTTTAAACTCACCTGGCCGCGACAGGTATTTTGATTTACTAATGCTTACCCCGCCGCGTTTTTGCAGGCACATGTAATAATAGCCGTTATCCTTAATTACCCAAGGGTCGGCCCCATCGCCAATTATATTATTAAATGTCCTGGTAGTATCAGTAAGGTTATTATAAGGTTTGGTAGCGCGTACTTTTAAGTTTAGGAATAGTGACAACAGCACAAATGCACCTTTCATCATATTAAACATGCACTTATTCGTTCTTGGTTTTAGTGGCCGATAAATTCGGTTCTTCTGCATTTACATCCTTTCGCCAGCTAAAAAGCAGTTTTTTCAGTTCTTCAACTTTATCGGGCATGGTATTAACCAGGTTATGGTTTTCATCGGGATCATCTTTAAGGTTGTATAATTCAAAACGTTTATCAATATAAAAATTGAGCAGTTTATAATCACCTTTTCTTACCGCGCTCGCCATTCGCGGTTTCCAGTCACCCGTTTCCGATGGATAATGCCAGTAAAAAGTATCTCTATCCGGTTTTATGCCTTTAGTAAGATAAGGTATCAAACTAACTCCGTCTAATAGTGTTGCTGCGGGTTTTGTAATCCCCGCGGCTTCTAAAAATGTCGGATACATATCTATGGTCCAAACCGGCAGGTCTGATTTGGTATTGGGTTTAATTTTACCCGGCCAGCGTATTATAAAATCCTCGCGGGTACCACCCTCATATAACCAGCCTTTACCCATACGCAGCCCCCCGTTATTACCCAGTTTAGCCGGCGATCCGTTATCTGAATAGAAGATCAGGATAGTATTATCGTCCAGGCCATTTTCTTTCAGCGTTTTCATCACCAGGCCTACGTTATCATCAATACGCTCTATCATAGCCGCAAGGTATGGGTTATCTGTATGCGGCGCTTCGTGCCGCGAATCCGGGCCGCCAAAAACTTTTAACGCCATGCCGTCGCCATATTTATTATCAAATTTTTTCTTGTACTTATCTACCAACGCCCCGGGCGCATCAAGTTTGGTATGCACGCTATAAAACGCCAGGTACAGAAAAAATGGCTGCTGTTTATTCCGTTCTATAAAATTTTTAGCCTCCTGGCCTTGCCTGTCGGTAAGGTATTCACCAGGCGCCCCTGAAGTTATCGTACTTATTTTATCATATGGATAAAAATAATCACCATCGGCAATATATTGTGTTTCTGATGCTATTACCTCATCAAAACCATGTTCTTTTGGTCCGCCCGGGTGGTTTTTAAAATCCGTATCCAAATGCCATTTCCCAATTATTCCGCTATGATAGCCTGCCGTTGCCAAAGCCCTGTTTACAGTAACATACTTAGCGGGATCAAGGAACCTGGTGGTTTTCTCGGGCAAAAAATCGGTAATATGTACACGCGCCGGATATTGCCCCGTCATTAAACTTACGCGTGTTGGCGAACAGATAGGCGCTGCCGCGTAAGCCTGGGTAAATAACATTCCTTGTTTGGCCAGTTCGGTTAAATGGGGCGTTTCGTTAAAAGTGTTACCATAAGCATTTAATTCACCCCATCCTAAATCATCGGCCAGGATGAAAATAATATTCGGTTTCCTTTTTGCTCGCTGTGCAAACAGCGTACAGCTGAAACAGGTAATTAAGCATAACAAAACACCCGCAGTATACTTCATAACAATAAGTTAAAAGGTTATAATATAATTTGCAATATAATTAAACCCGGTATGTAAAAAAATAAAACACTGACATTGCTTTTCAAAGAAATTGCACCTCCGCGTTTTCATAAACCCGGCGTGACAGTATAAAAAACCATGATAACTACAATCCCTTGTATCGATCTTTCGACCCAAGGCTCTTTTAAACTTGATGAGGTAGAAGGAACGCGCCAAATGTCGAACTTGTTTGCTGATTAAGAGCTATTTTAGAAAAATAATACGGCCGCTCCGTCAATCGAGACATACTGCACAGCACATCCAATTATTAAATTAGCATTAGTTGATTTTATTTAACTTTACTACAGGAAAATATCCCTAATAATGCTTTATCATAAATGCACTGTAAATTATTGATCATACTTCCTTGTTATAACGAGGAGGCCTCGTTACCCCATTTGTTATCTGAACTTAAGGGTATGCAATTCCCTGTTCAATATCATGTAGAGGTCGTGGTAGTAAATGATCGGTCGAAAGACAATACCAGCAAGATTGCAGGCGATTATGATGCAACGATATTGGATTTGCCAATTAACCTTGGTATAGGCGGCGCAGTGCAAAGTGGATTACTATACGCCATGAAAAACAATTTTGATCTTGCCGTGCAAATGGATGGCGATGGACAACACCCCCCCGCCGAACTTTTTAAACTGCTAAGCTGTTATGAATCATCGGGTGCTAACGTAGTGATTGGGTCAAGGTTTATTACTAAGGAAGGGTTTCAATCATCTTTTACCCGCCGGTTAGGTATCAGCTATTTTTACTTTCTAAATAAAGTATTTACCCGTCGCAATATTTATGACAGTACATCCGGGTTCCGATTATTTGATAAAAAGGCTATCCAACTGGCGTCACTATATTATCCCGATGAATACCCCGAGCCCGAATCGCTGGTTTTCTTTTCGCGGGCGGGATTTATGGTTAAAGAAACGCCCGTTATGATGGCGCGCCGCAATGGTGGGGAATCATCTATCGGTAACTTTGCTTCCCTGTATTATTGCATTAAGGTAACAATAGCAATGTTTTTTTCAGCGATACGTAAAATATAATTATATGGCCAGGATACAGATCATTACTATTATTACAAGCCTTTTATTCTTGTTTTATATTTCCCGTTTAATAATTAAGGGAAGGTTGCGCGAAGAGTATGCTATTGTATGGTGTGTATGCACCCTGGTGTTGGTGATTTTTTCTTTTTGGCGAAACGGGCTTAATGTAATGTCGAAACTATTTGGCGTTTTTGAACCACCCAATCTGGTATTTACAGCTTGTATTTTTATTATCCTTATTTATTTACTGCACCTAAGTGTGGTTGCCTCAAAACTACATAAACATAATAAACAAATTGCCCAGGAACTGGCCCTGTTAAAACAGGAGCTAAAAGCGATAAAGGAGAAGGCCGTTAAAGATTAAGCAATTCATAGCCATAAGGGCCTCCGTTACAAATTTAAACATCAGTTCGTCGCCGCTTGTATCGCCATGAACAATATCTCGCTATGATGGTGCCGTGAAAATCAAAAGAACTATTCTAATCCAGACGCGGGAACCTGTTGTTTTATTTATCGTTTTTATGGGAATTTGCCTCTTGCAGGTTATTTTTCATCAGTTGGTTATTGGGATTTAAGGCAAGGCCTTTTTTTCCGGCTGCAATGGCTTTATCCCACTGCCCCAATTTATTATAGGCTGCGCAAATGTTATTGTAAGCAAGGTCATAATCGGGTTTTATAGCCAATGCTTTGTAACTCTCCTCAATACATTTTTGGTAATTTCCGCTGTTAAAATAAGCAAGGCTTGAGTTTATATAATCCTGCGCGGTTTTGGTTTGCGCCTGTTTATTTTCCGGTTGTACGGGAGTATCTGTTATACGAGCCTTTGCCTGCGCCAAATTATTGGCCGCTAATTGAAAATTGGGTTTTAAAGCTAATGCGTGGTTAAGCGCGTTTATAGCTTGGGTATATTGCCCTAACATGTTATAGGCCGAGCCCATATTATTATACGCTTCCGGAAAATCGCGTTTTAGTTTGATAGCTTCCTTACAGGCTTCAATGCATTTTTCAAACTGCCCTGCATTATAATATTGTAAACTCAGATCAAGGTATTTTTCAGCAGAGGGGGCCTGTTTTACAAGATCAGCTGTCAGGTCGAGTTTGTTTTTACGTTCAATAGCCGCATTCAGATAGTTTTTGGCTTCGATATTATCCGGCGACATTTGAAGGGTAGTAGTTGCCAAACTTTTAAGATCGTTCCAGTTGCCCAGGTTTTGGTAAACATCCATCAATATAATACGCGCGTATAAATTAGCGGGGGCTATGGCTATTGCCTTTTGCAAATTCGCCGCCGCATCGGTATAACGGCCTTTCTGATTTAAATACCTGCCATAATATAAATAGGGATCAGGAGAGGTACCGCCATAATAAAGGCTTTTTTTGAAGTTTTCTTCCGCTTCAGCATCGTGGCCTGTAGCAGCTTTTAATATGGCTATGTTGATATACAGACTTGGATAGTATGGTAACAACTTTAACGCCTTATTATAATAAATTGCAGCTGTTGCATAATCGCCCTGGGCCATTTTTGTGAGGGCATAGTTCATCATCCCGCGGCCATTATCGGGGCTTTTAATGGTAACGTCGTACCACAAACCCTCATCGGTATGCCATACTTTATTGCGCTGGTATGTAGCATAGGCATAGGATGCTAAGGCGAAACATAAAACAAAAATGAATGCAGCTTTATATCCCGGTACATTTTTGGAAAACCATGGCGTTACTTTTTTAGCCAATAAACTAATTGACCAGCCTAAACTAATACATAACCCTACAAAAGGGAAAAACATGCGGTGGTCATTTAATACTTCGCCCAAAGGGATAATACTTGATGTAGGGATCAAGGTGATAAAAAACCAAATAATACCAAAGCTTATAGGGCGCAGCTGTTTTTTTTGAGAGGTAACAAACGCTATCATTATCATCACCAAAATAAAAAGCATGCCCGTAAAAAAACGCCAATTTAAAATATCAGGCAGTAAATGCCAATCTGTATCCGCACTTAAAGCATTAGGCACAAAAAACATCTGGAAATAATGCAAAATAACAAAAGGCTGGGTAATCAAATACTGCAAAGGCGATGAGCCACCCGGCTCCCAGTTTTTAGGTGTTAGTTTAGCTTGCAGCCAGTACATTATTAAACAGCAAATAAACGCCGGCAGTGTTTTTTTGATGACGGCAAAAACTTGCTTAAATCGTTCTTTTTTAAAAGCGTCGTATAAGCTCAACTCTGTTTCAAAAAATAAGATATAAACAAACAATAACGGCGCAAACATAATTGCGGGAGGTTTGGCTAAGGCACCTATAATAACGGGTAACAAATACAAATAATACTTGCGCGACCGTGCCGAGTATTGGTACAAAACAAATCCGCCTACCACTCCCAGGGTCGATTGCAGATCGGCCCGGGCAATAACGTAATTAACCGTCTCGGCTACAGCCGGATGTAGTAAATACCAGGTAACTGAAATAAGGGCTATGTAAGTATTGCGCGTACTATCGGGCAGCGAAATACTAAACACCCTGATAAAAAACCAAACCATCAACAACCCTTGAAGTAAAAATAATATAAAGGTGGTAAGGTGAAAATAAAACAAGTTATAACCATGACCCAGCCAGTAATCAAACGCCAGTGAGGTAACTACAACCGGCCGGTAAGCCTGGTTTGGCGGATACGAACTGATGGTGCTGCCATCCTTAAAAAATAAAGGGATATTGTGAATATTACGGATATAAATATTGTTTTGAACAGTATGAGCATCATCAAAATGAAACTCGTTATGGAAATGGTTAGAATAGGTGCCGGTACACAATATTATCATCAGTAATATACCAAGCCAGAAGTGCCGTTTTTTCACTTTGAATAAGATTAAGTGGCTTAATATATTAATTTTTATCAGGTTAAAAAAACTGTTATTACCGCACTTATCTGCCCCGGTTATTTTGGATTCGTCCCGACATTTAGCGGCCAACATCGCTTTTTTTTAATTATCGAAAATTTGAAAGTGTTTTTTGTCTTCGTTTGGGTTTCGTTTTAATTAAAACAGGTATGCAATTAGGTAAGTAAATGGCATAAAGGTTAAATAATACACCTATGCGAAATATGAATAACTAATATGACAATAGATATTTTTCATTTTTTTTATTTGAAATAAATATTATTTTTTATATTTCAACTTCAAAAATATGAGTAAAGCCTTATCAAACCTGTTGTTATTATTGCTGGCAATATTTTGCTGTAACTTTGCCTTCGGGCAAACGTTAAACCGCACGGTTGTAAGCTCGGGCGGTGGGACGGCAACCGCAGGCAATATTATCCTGGCTTATAATATAGGCGAACCCACAGCTAATTTTTTGGTGAACCAGGCTGCGGGCCAGGCATTGCTGACTGGCTTTATACAGCCCGACTTTGATATAACCCTTACCGCACCCAATAATATCTCATCGCAATTGGTGCTTTTCCCCAATCCAACTCATACAGGTGTAAGCAAACTGGACTTTAAAAATATCCCGGATGGCAGTTACCAGGTAGATATTGTTGACGCCGTTGGGCATGTACTGTACACCAAGACGATTTTATACGCAAAGAACAATAATATTAATGTTGACCTGAATGTAACCAATTTTAAAGGCGGCACGTATTACGTGCGCGTGCGGAATGGCAGCGTACAGGGGCAATTAAAACTGATCAAACTTTAAACCATAAGTTATAGTGAAAAAACCTTTACTTATCACCTTATTCCTCTTGCTGTTTGCCTGCAGTGCTGTATTGGCACAAAGCCAAACATTTAAGTACCAGGCAGTAGCCCGAAATACCAACGGGACGCTGATAACTAATACTGCTATTAACGTCAGGATATCGATACGTAGCGTTAGTACTACAGGCAATGTTGATTATCAGGAAATTCAAAGCGTTACCACTAACCAGTTTGGTACCTTCAGTATAGATATTGGCGCGGGCACTGTGCAAAAAGGCACTTATGCTACTATCCCCTGGGCGGCATCACAAAAATTTATCCAAACAGAGATAGACTTGGGGCAAGGTTATGTTGATATGGGTGCCAGTAAACTGCTGAGTGTCCCTTACGCTATTTATGCATTTAACGCCACCGCAGGCGCAACGGGTGCTACCGGCGCAACGGGCCCAACAGGTGCTACCGGCGCAACAGGAGCAGCCGGAAGCAATGGTACCCCAGGTTTGCAGGGCTTACCCGGCGCTACGGGTGCTACAGGAGCACAGGGCATACAAGGAGTTACGGGAGCTACAGGTGCTACCGGGGCACAAGGCATTACAGGAGCACAAGGCATTACAGGAGCAACTGGCGCTACAGGTGCGCAGGGTATACAAGGTGCTACGGGCGCAACCGGGGCACAAGGCATACAAGGTGTTACAGGAGCAACTGGCGCTACAGGTGCGCAGGGTATACAAGGTGTTACAGGAGCTACAGGTGCAACCGGGGCACAGGGCATACAAGGTGTTACCGGCTCTGCAGGAGCCATCGGTGCTACGGGAGCACAAGGCATACAAGGTGTTACAGGATCGACTGGCGCTACTGGCGCTACAGGTGCTACCGGAGCACAAGGCATACAAGGTGTCGCAGGGTCGACTGGCGCTACTGGTGCAACAGGATCAACAGGTGCCACAGGTGCTACGGGAGCCCAGGGGCCACAAGGTAATACCGGTCCTGCTGGTGTAACGGGTGCTACTGGTGCTACGGGAGCACAAGGAGCTACCGGACCTACCGGCGCACAAGGTGTTACGGGATCGGTTGGTGCAACAGGAGCTACGGGTGTTACAGGCGCTACGGGTGTAACCGGAGCAACTGGTGCAACTGGTGCAACTGGTTCAACAGGAGCACAAGGAGCTACCGGACCTACCGGCGCACAAGGTGTTACGGGATCGGTTGGTGCAATAGGTGCCAATGGCGCTACAGGTGCAACGGGTGTTACAGGCGCTACAGGTGTAACCGGAGCTACAGGCGCAACAGGTGTTACGGGTGTTACGGGTGCTACTGGTGCAACAGGTGCTACTGGAGTTACGGGTGCTACTGGAGTTACAGGTGCTACTGGAGTTACAGGTGTAACCGGCGCGACAGGCGTTACGGGTGCAACAGGTGCTACTGGAGTTACAGGTGCTACTGGAGTTACGGGTGCTACTGGAGTTACAGGCGCTACTGGCGCTACTGGTGTAACCGGCGCGACAGGCGTTACAGGTGCCACCGGTTCTACTGGTGCAACAGGTGCTACTGGCGTTACAGGTGTAACCGGCGCGACAGGCGTTACAGGTGCCACCGGTTCTACTGGTGCAACAGGTGCTACTGGTGCAACAGGTGCTACTGGCGTTACAGGTGTAACCGGCGCGACAGGCGTTACGGGTGCTACTGGCGTTACAGGTGTAACCGGCGCGACAGGCGTTACGGGTGCTACAGGTAGTAACGGCGCTGCCGGTCCTACTGGCGCAACGGGTGCAACGGGTGCTGGATTTGCTAATGGTACTGCTGCTAACCAATTATATATTACTGGTAGTACTCCTTTTGCTCCTACCAGTCCGGTTACTACTTTGCCTACGGCGGCATTCCCGGCATTAACGGGCGATATTACAACTACCGCAGGTTCATTGGCAACCTCTCTTACAACTAATAGTGCAACTACGGGCAATAGGATAGTTACGGCTTTAGGGCAGGCCAACACCGGCACTATACCGGCGGCAAGGCTGGGTACCAGCTCCGGTTCGGCTACAACTTTCTTAAATGGTACAGGCGCATTTAGTTCACCCACCGCCGCCCCAAGTTTTTCTGTAGGTGCAACGGTAACTACCAACACTACTATTTCAGGCTCTTCCGTTGTATATCCGGTAAATGATGGTGTAACGATAACTCTCCCACTGGCATCAACGGCCGGGCAGGTAATTATATTGATAGATGCTACAGCTCAGTCAACAGGTATCACTATACAAAGACAGGGCAGCAATACCATAACCGATGGCCAAAGCGGAAGCGTTAATGTAACTTCAGTTGCTGGCTATGCCATATTCCGCTTGGTAAGTGATGGTGCCGGTCACTGGTACGGTTTCTAATAAATGGAAAAGATGTGGTAAAACAGCATGGTAATGAAATACTGTCCTGAAGTAAATGACTGTTGATTAGGATATTATAGGCCCCAAATTGGGGCCTTTTTTTGTGCATTATAGAAGAGATTGATGTTTTGACGAAGTCACCAAGGTAATCTAAATCTATTAACCGAACAGACTGCAACAAGGTTATGCGGATAATACCTGCCGCGAAACCCTGATTATTGCCTGTATAAATCTGGCCTAAATGTGGGGTATTTAGTACTCCGTTTGAGATTAGCTCCTGTTTCAAACTTGGATTGATCGAAACGAAAGTATTTAAATGTAAACAGATGATCATAAAATGCGCGGGAAGCTATTTTGCTCATTTTTGCGTCTGGCCGTTCATCCTCTTTATACCATCAAGCAAATGGTTAATAGCAACACATCCGCCAATGGACGATGACATACCAGCCTCTATGGCCTGCCCGTCCGGCACTACCAGCATATCGGCAATACCTATCACCAAGTCATCTGCAATTGTGGTACCGGGCCGCACAACGGCTCCGCCAGACCGGTTCATGGCCATATCCAGTAAGGCTTGCTGCCGGGGTATAATGGTAGGCTTGCCTGCCTGAATGATGATAGTGCTGTCGACAAACTTGGTTGATACGATCCCCCTGGCTACCACAGGCTGTTCGGTACCGTTGATGTAGCCACAGGTAAAAACCTCTTGTCCTTCGCTCACTTGGTTAAAAGTACCCAGTTTTAGGTAGGGTACCGCCGGGTGATTGGGGCTTGCCCAAATCAACAGGCAATAATCGTAACTAATGGCACCGAAATAATCTTTATTCAGTAGGTCAAGCAGTATGCCCACCTCGGCTTGTTTGCCGTCAGCAGTGGTCACTTTTATTTTTTTTAAACTGGTAATGGCATTGGTTTTGGGGTCGCGTACAATAGCAGGCGCTATGCTGTGCCAGGTCGTCAATATCAGGCCATCAGCGCGTACAAAAAATCCCGCCGATGGGCGCGGGTCTCCCTCTGTGTTAATTTTAACTGTACAAGCTTTGATGTAGGCTACCCTATCAGGCGTAAGCCATTGCCCCCTTGCAAATAGGGGCAGGCACAGCAGACAGTAGTATAACGTTTTTTTCATAAATTAATGATTCCGCCGGAACCATCGACATACAAATGCACAAGGTTTGATTTGTCAATGGCCAAAAAAGACTTACAAACCGTACCTACTGTCCGCCCTTCAGTTTGCCGGCAAAACTGTACCGCAGGGTAAAGCGCAGTGTATTTGCCAGGGGGCTGGTGCTTTGGCTGGCAATGAGGTAACTAAAATCAAGGCCAAACTCCTGGTATTTGTAACCCGCGCCTAGGGTAAGGTAGCGTCGGTCGCCTTTAGCGGGGTTTTCGTAAAAATAACCTGTACGTATGGCAAATTGCTTGTTATACATATACTCAATGCCTGGCGAGAAAGCGATCTCTTTCAGCTCTTCGCTAAACCCGCCCGGGGCATCTCCAAACGAACTGAATATGCCCGACACAATAGATTTGTTATCATCACTGCCACTGATGATATTACCCCCGGCATCCCTTATAGGCGGGGTAGGCACCAGCAGTTTGTTAATATCAAAGGCAAAAGTGAAGGTATTTAACTGGTCGATAGCAATTTCATCGGCAATGCCTATCCTAAGGTTGGTGGGCAAAAAATATTTATCTCCACCCGTATAATAATTTACTTTGGTGCCAATGTTGGAGATATGGATACCATATGAGAACTGCGCTTCGCGCTTAAACTGCTGGACAGATTTTTTATAGAAGAGGGAAACATCGGCTGCCAGGGCATTGCCCGCATGGCTGCCCGAGCTGCCCAATATGGGATCGGAACTAATAATGGCCGAGTGGATAAACCGTGCAGAGAGGCCTAAAGAAAGGTTCGCGCCAAACTTACGCGCCAGCGTAGCGTCAAACGAAAACTCATTAGGCTGGTACGATCCCAAAGGCACTTCGTTAGCATCATAAACATTAACCTTACCTAGGTTGAAATAACAAAAAGAGAAACCAATGGCGTTGCGCTCATCGATCTTTTTGGCGAAGTTAAGGTAAGCCAGGTTAGCGTCGGGTGCTACATGACGCAGCCAGGGGCTGTATGATAAGGAAATGTGATTGTCGTTATCTAAAAATGCCAGCTTCGAGGGGTTCCAGTGGGTATCAAACTCGGTCGGGGATAAGGCTGCCCCGGCATCGCCCATAGCACCGGACCGCGCATCGGGTGCGATGGTTAAAAAGGGCACGGCGGTGAATATCGAGTTCGACCCGCCACCGTTGGTATTGATACTTTGCCCGAGTGAAATATTAAACAATACCAACAAAAAAAACAGGGGACCAATAGATTTCATTGCGGCGGCATTAGGGCTTTTTATGTAATAAAACTAAATAATTGTGATAAACAGCAACTGTTAAAAATAATACTTTTTTCAATATAATAAGAATATATTTTTATAATATTTATTCTTATCGCGGGATGTTACTTTAAGCAAGATATTATTTAAAAAGCATAGCTTTTCGGCTATTAAATGGCTCACTGTGTACTTGCAAAAGTGTTATATTTAGTAAATTTTTTGCAATGGATTTGAATGCTTGTCCGGTATGCGCCAGGTCATTAAAACTTAAATATAAACTGAAATTTGATATTTATAAATGTGCCGGTTGCGGTCTGTATGTTGCTGATGCCCGTTTTGATCATTCATTTTCATCAAATGTAGATACAGCCGTGCGGGGTACCGGCCTGCGGGAATTGCGCACCGCAAATTTTGAGCTGATCATTGAAGAAATAAAACGCCTGTACCAATCAAACAGTACCAACATCAAGGGTTTGGAAATTGGCTGCGGCAATGGCTGGTGGTTAGCGGTTTGCAAAAAAAATGGGATAAACTGCGCAGGTATCGAACCCGAAACATCTTTTAAAAAAGGACATCAGGAGAACGGATTTGAGGTGACCTATGGCTTTTATCCCGATAAAAAAAACACAACAAAATACGACTTTGTTATTTTTAATGATGTTTTTGAACACATACCTGATGTGAATAGTTTGGCAGCATCGATAAATGCAGATTTAAACGAAAATGGTTACCTGATTATCAACATACCTTTAAGCGACGGTTTTTTCAGCAGATGTGCCCGGGTATTTAATAAACTCGGTATTAAAAGTTTTTTGAACAGGATGTGGCAGTTTGATTTCCATAGCCCACATTATACCTACTTTAATGCGGAGAACCTCAACCAACTTGTCAGTAAACATGGTTTTACAAAAATCAGCGAGTTTAGACTAAATACGCTGGACTTTGACCATATTAAAGAAAGGGTAACCACTGATAAAAAAGTTAGCCGGGTTACGGTGGCCATGGCTGCATTATTAAAGGGTGCTAAACCCCTAATAAATGCCGCCAAGCCTGATATAAAAGTGTTTTTCTTTAAAAAGACATCGTCTGAATGCTAAAGTTTGTTTTTTATTAGCTATGCCGCTTGCCTCAAACATATTTCTTTTTAGCATCGATTTGGAGGATGTTCGGAATTTATTACCCGAGGGGAAACTTTATCGCGAACGTGTGCCGCAAATGACCGGGCAATACCTGGCTTTTTTGAAAAAACACCAGGCCAGGTGCACTTTTTTTGTAGTTGGCGATCAACTGCGTGCTTACCCTGACCTAATTAAGCAAATTATAGACGATGGCCACGAAATAGCCTGCCATACCGATACGCACTTGCCTTTAAACAAGCTAACCGCACAATTATTCCGTGCCGATATGGACAGTTTCCTAAAATCGGCACACAAATTAAGTATAGGTAACATAACAGGCTTTAGGGCGCCAATTTTTTCGTTAACAGAACAAACGGCATGGGCTTACAGTGTTTTGAAAGAGTTTGGTTTTACCTATTCCAGTTCGGTGCTGCCTGCAAAAAACCCTTTATACGGCTGGGAAGATTTTGGTCCCGGTTTTAAATTGATAGATGGTATATTGGAAATGCCCATTACATTGCATCCTCTTTTTAAAACCCCGCTGGCCGGTGGCGTATATTTACGAATGTTCCCATTTTTTATGTTAAAAAGTCCTATTAAAAATCTGACCCAAAAGGCTATTCCGCTTCAAAGCTATTTACATCCGTATGATATCGATTGCGATCAGGAGAGGTTTATGCATCCCGGAATTAACAACAGTAAAGTTTATAACTACCTGATGTATTATAACCGCAGTTCGGTTTTTACCAAGCTGGAGCGCATTATGAACCTTGGGCTTACCATTATACCTTATAACGAATATCTTACCTCTGTTAATTTAAGCAATGTCTAAAATACTGGTTACTGACTGTTGGACACGGAAAACGCTATCAGCTGTGCGCTCACTGGGGCGTGAAGGTTTGATAGTTGACGCGGTTTCCCATACCCGCATAGCACCAGGGATATATTCGTCATTTGTGCGCCAATATTTCATCGTACCAGATCCCAAAAAAGACCCGGAAGGCTACCTGAGATCGATACTTGAATTACTGCAGCGTGAGCAGTATGCATGTATCATGCCATTTGAAGAATCGTCTATCGAATTGTTTTTAAACGCCCGTGCGCAAATAGAACAATACGCCAGATTGCCCATACCATCGGCAAAAGCCTACCATGCCGCAAATAACAAGTGGGAGGTGTTGCAATTGGCCAAAAAGTTAAATATACCCATGCCGCAAAGCCACCGGCCCGAAACTCCCGCTGAAGTAGACGAGGCTTTAAACGCACTGCAATTCCCCATCATTATTAAACCGGTAAGCAGCAGCGGGTCACGTGGTATAAAAAAAGTAACGAACAGACAGCAGTTTGATAAAGATTATGCCGAAGTTGTAAAAGCCTACGGTTACCCAATTATACAAGAATGCATTGATTGGCAGGGCGAGGGTTGCGGAGTTGGCATATTGGCACAGGACGGAGATATTCTGGCCAATTTTAGTTATAAACGCTTGCGCGAATTCCCGGTACAAGGCGGTCCCAGCACCCTGCGTGAAAGCACAGCCGACGATGAAACAAAATTGTATGCCGCCAACCTGCTGAAAGAACTGAACTGGGATGGTGTGGCCATGGTTGAGTTTAAACGTGATCCGGTAACTAAAGTGCCTAAGCTTATGGAAATAAACCCCAGGTTTTGGGGGTCGTTGGATTTGAGTTATGTTGCGGGAGTAAATTTCCCCTACCTGTTGTATTTGTTTGCCACCGGGCAGCAAGTTATGCAGCCCATTTACAAAACCGGGACTATAGGCCGATGGCTTTTGCCGGGTGATCTGGCGCATTTTTTAGGTAACCCCAACCGGTTTAAAATGGAGCCCTCATTCTTTAATTTTATTAATGATAATACTTATTATGATGACTTTAAAAAAGACGATATTAAAGGCAACATAGCTACTGTATTATGTACTATTGCGATGGTGTTTGACCCGGAAATATGGAAAATAGGTGTGTTTAGGAAGTAAATATTACAAAGCTTCTAAAGTGAGACGATGACAACTATCGTGCATATTTCAAATAAATTGCATAAAAAACGAAAGGCACAGTAATATCACTGTGCCCCTGTTCGACTTGTCGTCTTCGGTAGCGGGAACGCGTCAAAAGTCGAACCTTTTGGAAGATTTACAGGAGATTGAAAATGTTAAAGAATATATTAATGGCCTATTAAATATTTGACAATTTGATACATAAAATCCTAAATCCATTTTACATTTAATGTTAAGGAACTACTAAAACAGTATTTGCAACTTCGCGCTCACCGGCATGGTCGTACTTCTTGTTATCTGATGGATAATTGACTATACCATGGTCGGGTTCGCCCTTAATGTACATGGCAGATGATCCGCCACCATCAAGGTTAAGGGCGGTAACGCAGCCCAGCCAACGCATGGTTTGCTGAAGTTCTATAAGGTTCATCCCAGCCGATTCTTCGAAACGGCCATCAACTACCAATAGCATCGTTGTACCATCGGCTAGTTTGCCCACAGCGGTACGCGGGTGGCGTTTCCTGCTAAAGTCATCGGTTCCAATAGGCATATTCTTATTATCAATTATTAGCAAAGGCCCCGACGTCATGATATCACGGGCACTTATTGTATTCTCCCATTCAAAATTTAATGTATCGGGTTTTAAAATAGTCGCTCCGCTATCGCTTAGTGCAAGCACACCTAATTGGGGACGTCTGCGGGCAGTTTGTTTTGCGGCAATTTTATTAGGGGTAATCAAAATACCATCTTTACGCAGGTACGTACCGGATCGGTTGTAGGCCAGTTTAGAAGGTTCCAGTTTGGGCACATGGTTTAATTCTGGGTGGCTGTCAGGGTCGGCACCACGCATTTTAAAGAACGAACCATTAATGCCTGCCAGCGCATGGTAACGTTTGGCTTGCTGCGAGGTTGTTTCCAGCGAATCGGAGTACCCCACTATTAAACGTACACTTTTGGTATGCGCAGGTATAACGATGATACTGATATTCTCGTTTGCGCCAAATAAGCTATGATTGGTAAGGTGCGTGGTTTTCCAGTAAACTTTAGCATTTATTTTTTTAACCGACCAAGTGGCATGCACTAACGCAACAGAATCTGTTTGCGCGAATAAACGGATGCTTAATAATAACGCGCAAAGCAGCACGGGGTACTTTTTCATAGACGTACTTAAATAATGGAAGATATAAACATAATGATAAAAAGGGAGCCCCCGCGCAGGAGGCTCCAATATTCGTTTTAGTGACCGGCTATCACGCAAATAGCGTCCTGCATAGTAATTCGTTGCTGATAATATTGATCGTGTGGGGTACCGGGTATAGCGCTACAGCTTCCGTCCCAGTCGGGATAGTCAATTACAGAAATACCGCCGGAAACACCACCATTGTTACCCTCTTTAGCGGATGTTACTCCCATCATGTACATGCTTGATGAACCGCCGCCATCCATATTGATCGCCCACGTTGGATGAAAAAACCGCTGCACAAATTCTGTCGCATCGGCTGTAGTCATGCCGTACCTTGCAGGTGCGGTAACTGAACCTAACGCGTAACAATCATCTGTTGCCGTGCCACCATAAGGTATTTCTATCCCATCAATGCATATCAACAGTATATGATTGTTAATTATTGGTAAAGCAACAATACTACGTGCAGCTATAATATCACGTAAATTCTGAGGTGTGGTGGGGCTGGTAACCCCCCAATCAGTTTTGAGTAGCGTATTATTTTCAATTGGTACACTATTTCTGATTAATAAAGGTGCCCCAGACATCATATATGGCCTAAGTGTCGGGCTAAACGGATCCTGGTTCATATCGCTTTGTTCCATGCCGGGGTTGCCAGAAGCATCAACATAAAACATAGCATCATGATAATGCCAGTAACGTGTATGGTCACCGGCGTTTGCCCCCTGCGTCCATGAATCAGCCAACCAATAACTGGTGCCGCTATTGCGCAAATAGGCACAGAATTTTCCGTTACTACCTGTAGCGAATGTACCACTCATTGCAGCTATCACGTTGGTTGGGCTGCCTATAATATTGGATACCGTGGTATGGTTAGCCTGTACATCAATATGCTTGAAATCCAGGTGATTTACGCTCAAATCAATATCTATCACGTTAATGTTTTGCGATTTGTTGGTTGCAGCGCTTGGCAGATAAAACCTGTTTCCCCGGTATCTATACCATTTAACACCCGCATAGGTACTGGTATCCATGGGTGTCCATCCCTCCGTAAACTGAATAACACGTGTTTCAGGAGTTAATTTGCGTATGGTATGATTAAATGCATCGGCCACGTAAAAATTACCTGAGTTATCGATAGCTATAGAAGTAGGGGTGTCAAATTTGGTATTGAACCTCCCGTCAGTAGTGCCATTGTAGCCACCTGTTCCTGCAACCGTGTTTACATATGAGCCGGAGTTGCTTATACGGCGTATTTGATGGTAGCCAATATCGGTTACATAAATACAGCCATCGTTAGCTACCGTTACACCGTAAGGCTGGCCGAAAGTGGCTACGCCATTGTCGGCGTCTACATCGTAACTTGTTCCGGCTACACCTGCAAGCCTGTACACAGCCTTTGCTGTTGTAATTTTACGGATGCAATTATTATTACGGTCGGCAACTATAACGCTACCGGCAGCATCAATTGCCACACCTGAAGGGTTATTGAACTCGGCGGCTGTACCGGTACCAGCCAAAAAGCCAGCCGTGCCCGATCCGGCGTAAACCGAAGTGGTATAAGAGGAGCCACTGTGCGCAATTTTTTTAATGACATTGTTATGTGCATCTGCCACGTAAAGTGTCGAACCGTCCGATGTAACAGCAACATCGATAGGAAAGTTAAAAGAATTGGGGGCTGTGCCGCCGCCGGCGATAGTTGTTACTACACCTGCTGAGGTTATTTTACGGATACGGTTGTTGTCGCGGTCGGCGACATAGATGTTATTCGAGCCATCGATAGCTATCCTGATAGGCGAATCGAACCGTGCCGCAGTGCCCGTGCCATCAACTAACCCGGCTGTGGTTGACCCCGCAAACGTAGATACCACACCCGCCGGAGTGATTTTGCGGATAAGGTTATTGCCGCAGTCGGCAACAAACATATTACCATTCGAATCGAACGCTAAACCTTCGGGGGTATGGAAGGTAGAAGTTGAGGGCGTGGAGCCGTTTGTAGTACCATAAGTACCCGCAGTGCCAGCATAAGTAGACACATAGAAAGCCGAATCGTTGCTGGCTACAATGCCGTTTTCTTTAAGTTTAGGCGAGCCGAAGGCTGAACCTGTGGCGTCAACCGGTGTTACAGAATTTAAAGGTTTTTTGCACGAGCACATACCTATGGCCAATGCAAAACATACATAGATAAAATTTTTCATACGGTGTTTTAATTAGTGTTAGATGATTTAATAACATAAGTGCACATATATAGCAGCCGCTTGGTTATTTAGCTGCCGGGTAGATCGTAATTTGGGTATACCTCCTTTCTTTGGTTTACAATTTGATCCTGGTGCGTTCTAATTAATGGCCCCCCTTTTTAGTAGATGCAGGGTTATCTTAAATATTTTCGTAGTATGGGTTCAATAAGTGGTTGCAGTTTTTCTACAAAACGGAAACTACCTAAGTCATTCGGATGAATACCATCGGTGCTGCCCTCGTGGTCGTCGCCTAAAAAGCCATTGGTATCGAGGTAATAGAAATCTTTGGTTTTAATTTTTAGCAGATTATGGGCAATACTATCTATGGCCATGTTCTGCGCTTTTACCATAGCATTAACTTTGGCATCAACAAAGCTTTGTTCGCGCACAATGCTGTTCAGCATGATGATGGGTTTACCGGGATGTGCCGCTTGTATGGCTTTGATCATATTCAATGCGCGCTCTTTCACCACCGCATCCGATGAGTTGGGGATACAATCCAATATGTACGCATCAGCTTTAACATCATTAAGCATAGCTATAACCGCTGGTTCCATTTTTGCACTACCACTGACACCGGCATTTATAAAATCGAACCCTAAACGGCGCGATAGTGCGGCCGGATAGGCCAAGCCGGGGCGACTCGCCGAGGCTCCTTCGGTAATGCTTGAGCCATACACTAATACGCGCTTTTTAGTTTCGGGGCGCGATTTGATGTAACTACCCGAGTCGATACCTATTTCAAGACTGCTCAATTCGGAATAGATGGGCAGGTACAGGGTGAAACTTTTTTCGCTGTTATCCATATTTTCCACCAATACACCATTGCTACAATCTTTATCCGGCCGCCCTACACCTGAATATTGCCACTTGCCATTTTTGTGTACATACAGATCTAACCCTTTACTGGCTATTGGTGTAAGATTGGGGTAGGTAACGGGTTTGTTTACGCACCATTTGGCGGTAATACTGGTACTATTAGTACTAAAGCAAACCGCTAACCCTGCTGAATAGGTATACAAGCGTTTAACAGCAGCCGGCATTGCTTTGTAGTTAACGGTATCAACTCGTTGGAAGGGTTGTACTGTTGTAAACATTTTACCCGATGTATACAGCGTGGCGGCATTAGTATAAACCTGCTTTTTGGCTTGCGCTTGCAGGTGGGAAGGTACCGCGGTTAATAAAATAATGAAGGCCGTCGCTGTTAATTTGCGGCCAATGCCAAACATGATTGATCGTTTCATATGAAATTTAATACAATAGGTTATCCGTTCGCGCCTGTTTTCGACCTGATGAAAGAGGCTAATTGGGCGGCGTTACTTAAACCTTCCCGGATTTTACCAGGAAGGTTTGTGATCTTTAAAATTGGATAAGATTATTGCCCGAGTGGAATTCTATTTCCAACCAGGGTTTTGAACAATTTTGGGGTTTAACGTAATATCTTCAGATGGTATAGGGTATAAATAATCCTTATTCTCATCAAAAGTAATGGTGATACCTTTTAGTGGGAAGAAATTGCCCGAGGTGCCATTGGTAAGCGCTTTTTGCGTGACGTTAACAATGCTGGATGTGCCAGTCGGTGCGCCGGATGCGTTGCCATTGTGCAGGTAAACATCGGTTTTGCCATCGTTATTAAAATCAAACGCTCCCAGGCTTGGAAAATAGATGCCTAATAGCGGCTGTTCTATTTTTTTACCTTCTTTCCAGCGCATCAGGTCATCCCAGCGCAGGCCTTCGTTAAACATTTCAATGCGGCGTTCACGACGGATTTCCAAAATAACCCCTTTATTCGCACCCTTATCTACGTTAGGATACTGGGTCAGCAAAAATGGGTCGGGACTGGCATTTGCCGCAGCCATGTTCATGTTTGGCATGCCGGCGCGCGCACGCAGTAAGTTCACAGATTTATCCAGATCGGCCTGGGTTAAAGTGCCCAATTCAGCTTTCGCCTCAGCATAAACCAATAAGGCTTCAGCGTATCTGAATAAGATAAAGTCTGCGTAACCTCCGTTAGACACCCATTGATCACGTGTTGAAAGCGCTTTAATAACCCGGTAACCGGTAGTAGTAATGCTCAAATTAACAGGCTCGCGAGCGGTTTCGCCGTAGGCCGCAAAGTCGGGGCCGGCGGTGGTTTGGGTCAGGCGCGGGTCGCGATTTTGCATTTCATCGTAAAATTGCTTGGTTTGATAATTAGGGATGTCTGTAAAACGTGTGCCATCTTTCATCAGGTAGGTGTTTATCATATCCTTAGGGATCCCGTAGGCGCCACCGGTAGCCGAGGTCATAAAATAGTTTACACCGTTTGTGGGCGGAAAAGTTTTGTTATAATCCCGCGCTAAGATTGTTTCTGTAGCATCCTGATCTATACGGGCAAAGTAATCTCGGTAGGCGGTAGCCGGGCCACCAGCTGTATATAGTTTGTAAGCCCCCGAACTGATCAATGCATCGGCAGCCGAAACAGCTTCGTTAAGCATGGTTTGATAATTGGCAATACCATGATATTTGCGCCACGTACCCTCAAACAAACAAATGCGGGCTTTTAAAGCCAATGCGGTGTACCCGGTAATGGTGTTAACCTGCACAGTTTTAGGGATGTTGGCAATAGCGTAGTTAATATCGGCCAGCACGGTATCCATCACCACCGTGCGTGAATCACGTGCACGGTAAAGATCTGGGTCATCCGCAGTTAACACATGTGTGTATAGGGGTACATCGCCAAAAGTTTTTACCTTATCGTAATAAAAATATGCTCTGAAATAGCGGGCTATACCGCCATATTTTTGCTTTGCAGCAGCATCGGGACATTTACCATAATTTGCCAGAAAATAGTTTATCGAACGTAAAGCGGCAAAATTCCAACCGCCTGATCCACGCGCTACAGGCGTAACCCGGGCGCCTTTTACACGGTCGGTAGCCAGCAGGGGCAATATGTTGTCAGACGATGCATCATCTGTGTAAACAGTATATACAAGTCCCGACGAAACCGGTACCAGGTCATAAAAATCGTTTGTGTACACCTGCAGGTCCGTAGCATTGTTAAAAAACGTCTGTGCGTCTATTTTATCAGGTGGTGTTACATTAAGGTAGTCTTTTTTACAGCTTACGGCGCCAATGGTAATTAAACCAATTAATGCCATGTATATCTTCTTTTTCATCTTTTTTAAGGTTATAAAGTAATGCTTAAACCAAGTGAATAAACTTTGCCTAACGGATAAGATTCGCCGGCACGGGCTATTGCACCCGAACTGGCACTGGTATACACGTTTTGTGGACTTGAATAATCAATGCCCGAGCCTGCAGTTTCCGGGTCGATGTATTTTGTAAGGCCGCCAAAGCTCCAGGTAAATAGGTTTTCGCCAGTGAAGTATACACGTAACCTATCAATGCCAGCTTTTTTGGTCAGCTTTAAGGGGAAGGTGTAGCCTATGGTTAGGTTTTTCACCCGTAAATAACCTACATTGGTCAGGTAATAGTCGTTAATCTCGCCCAATGACCGTAAAGTGCCTAATGAAGCATAGCCCCTTACCGCCTGCGGATAAGTATTACCGGGATTCTCTGGCGTCCAGGCATTGGTGATTAAGTCTTTACGGATAAATGAAAGATATGGCCTTTCGTATGGCCCCCAGTAAATATCACCGGTTGGATACCAATCCTGGTGCATAACACCTGTACCTGCTACCATCACATCAAAATTTTTCCAATCGGCGCTGAAGTTAAAGCCGAACGGAAATTTAGGCATTACGTTACCGATTTTAACCAGGTCGCCATGATCGGCAACGGTGTTTTTACCTTTATTGATAGCACCGTCACCATTAACATCTACGTATTTAATATCACCGGCATGCAGGCCTTTCCATTGTGCGTTTTGCACAATGTTTATCTCGTAGTTGTATACTTGGCCTAATGATGTTGCCGGGTTTACAAACTTAGCCTGATAGGCTGCCGCCTCCGCGTCCGATTGGAACTGTCCATCAATGTGGTAGCCATAAATATCGCCTAATTTCTGGCCTTCATAAAATGCGCTCATTAAGCCGCTTGGGTTAGGATATTTCGTTATTACACCTACAAAGTTGTAAAGGCTGAATGTGGTTTTAAGGCGCAACGGAGAACCAGCCAAATCAAAGTTGGTATTGTAGCTTAATTGTAGCTCGAACCCTCTATCGCGCAGGCTGGCAATATTTTCTTTGGGCTCTGAAGCTCCGAAAACCGATGGCAACGGTTGGCCGGGAACATACATACCCGATACGTTTTTCTCATACCAATCGAACGACACATTAAAATGATCGTTAAATAAGCCAAGGTCGGCACCAAAATCTATCGTTTTTGAATTCTCCCAGGTTACCACACTTGGCAATGGCGCAGGGGCGCCTACATAGTTAAGTTTTGCTCCGTTAGCTAACCAAAAAGTTTGGCCGGCCGAAAGGATTTGCGAGAAGGTATACAGGTCGATGTTCTGGTTACCCAACTGGCCATATGATCCCCTCAGTTTTAACGAACCGATAGCCTTTTGCAATGGTTTGAAAAAACCTTCGTGACTAACGTACCAACCGGCTGATACCGATGGGAAGAAACCATAGCGACTGGTTATGGGGAAGCGGGAAGACCCATCATACCGGCCGTTAATTTCTAATAAATATTTGTTTTTATAATCGTAATTAAACCGGCCAAAGTATCCCCGAATAGCCCAAAGGCTGCCATTTCCTGTCGCCTGCAATAAGTTAGTACCCAGGTTCAAACTTGATAAATTGCTTACCAGTAAGTTTCCCTGTTCGGCGGTAATGTTATCGGCACTAAAGTCTTCCTGGTTGTAACCCAATAGCAATTTAAAATGATGGGCATCATTAAATAAGCTTTTGCTGTAAGTACCATATATGTTCAGCGCATTGTAATAGTTGCGGTTACGCTGTTCGGTGAGGGTGTTTAAACCTACCGTCTGTAAATTCGCTTTTAGGGTAGTTAAATAAGTAATAGGGTTTTCGCGTGTGGTAACAGCGGCGTGATTAACTGTATTGCTATAGTCAAAGTTAAACACCAGGTCTTTAATTGGTGTTAAACGCGCGCTAAGCGTATTTACAAATTGCTCTGAATAAGTTTTTTGAAAGCTGCTTTTATCGCCCAAAGCGGCAACTTCGCCATAACCGTTAAAATCGTAAGGTACGCCATCTATACTGCTGGGCATAAACGGGAATAAAAAGTAATAAGTATTACCATTGTAAATGCCGGTTGAACTAACATAGCCTGCTTTAGAACCGCCATATTCCGTCATGTCGGCGGTGCTTACCTGTATGTTGTCAGAAATGCTGAGCCATTTGTTAATGTTGTAGTTCAAGTTGCCTTTGATATTGTATTTAATAAGCTTAGCGTCAACATTAGCCTGTATGGTACCAACATTGTAAGCCCGGCCCGATAAATAGCCCTGCACCTTATCGTTACCCCCTGAAATAGAAAGATTGTGTGTTTGCGATGGCTGCCATTTCCTGAAAAGCATATCGTACCAATTGGTTTTACCAAAAAATTTGTAGCTACCATCGGCTTGCTTTTCGTTAAAAGGCGCTAAAGTACCATCGGCTACCTGGCGCTCTTTGGCGTAATCGGCATCGGTATAGTTGGTGTAATTAGTGCCATTATACCCTGATAAGAAAGCATCGACGATTTTGCCGTATTCGTACGGGTCAGAGATATAATCGGTGCGCACAATTGGCGTGGTGCGGCCAAAGTTATTGGTATAGTTAACCACTGTATTACCAGCTTTGCCTTTTTTGGTGGTAATCAATATCACACCAAAAGAACCGCGGGCACCATAAATCGCAGCCGAAGCCGCATCCTTTAAAACGGTTACCGTTTCGACGTCCAGCGGGTTTACTCGGTCGATATCGCCTTGTATACCATCAATCAATATCAACGGTGAGCCACCGTTTACCGAATTAAAGCCACGAATATTGATATCGGGTTTATCGCCCGGATTACCCGTATTGGCCTGGATATTTAAACCCGGTAATAACCCCTGCAAAGAATTGGCAATATTTGGGGTTGGATGATAACCCAGATCCTCACTTGATATTTGGGCGACAGCGCCGGTTAAGTTCACTCTTTTTTGTGTGCCGTAACCTACTACCACTACTTCATTTACCGCCTTGATATCTTCCAGCAATACCACATTACTTAAACTGGGATCGTTAGCGGCAATCTCCTTTGAAACATACCCCGTATAAGTGATCAATAAAATATCATCAGCCGGGATGTCTTTGATCTCAAACGTACCGTTCACATCGGCAACCACAGCTTTGTTCGATTTTTTTGAACGTATAGTAGCACCGATTAAAGGCACCCCCTTGCTGTCTATAACCTTGCCCCGCACGGTAATAGGGGCAAAAGCGGCTTCAGCCATTGCGGCGGTAACCGGCCTTTGCTGCAGTAAAATAGTTTTATCCACTATTTTATAGCTTAGCGCGATGTTTTTGAAACATTCGGTCAATGCGTCTTCAATGGAAGCATCACTAATATGGATATTAACTTTTTGCTTAACGTCTTTTGAATCGTAAAAGAACACATAGCCAGACTGCGATTCAATGGCTCTTAATACCTTTTTTAATGGCGCGTTATTTTCATCGAGCGTAATACGCTGACTGAAACTTTTTGCGCTAACCTGCACCAATGCCAAAACAAGGAAAAGGGTAGTTAATTTCATCACCATCAATAATTTAGGAGGGAGCCACACCTTGGGCATAGCTTTAGTAAAAACATAAAATTTCATTACTTTTGTAAAGTTTGGGTTAATGACTTGAAATAGTTCGCCAATTATTTATCCCGGTTGCTATCGGGAAAAGGGTTGACCCAAATATTGCCGTAGATGTGCTTCGACTCACTTCTGCGGTTTTTTTTTGAGCGCCCTGCTGCGTATTAACGCCGATATTGTAAATGTTCTCTCATATGGTGCTGTTTATATTGGTTAAGTTTATGGTGTTACAATGATTTTTCGTCCTTCCAGTCTAAAATGTATTTGTTTATAGCTTAAAATATCCGATACTTTTAGCGCGCTGGTATTGCGATATATTTTACCTGAGAACTGCCGCTGCGGTATTTTACCTTCATAACTCACATCCACATCGTACCAGCGGGCCAACTGCCGCATTACGGTTTCTATACTGGCATCGTGAAACTCGAACATACCTTTGTGCCAGGCAACTGCTTCTTCTGTATCGGCATTCTCATCCAGTTTAATGGTTTGGTTAGGTTGCACAATAGCTTGCTGACCAGGTTTTAAGGTTAGGTCACTACTTTTGTTAGTTAACCTGATACTGCCCTCAAGCAAAGTGGCTTTAATATTAGGTTCATCGCTATAGGCGTTGACATTGAATTGGGTGCCCAAATCTTCAATTGTTTGCCCAGCTACACGTACGCGAAACGGCTTAGCAGCATTGTGTACCACTTCGAAATAAGCCTCGCCGGTTATTTCTACCTGCCTGCTGTTACCTGTAAATGCGGATGGATAAGTGATGGATGATGCCGCATTTAACCACACACGTGTACCGTCGGCTAATGTAAGGTCAAATTTGCCGCCGCGTGGGGTTTTTAAGGTATTATAAGTCACCTCCTCAACAGCGGCATTATGGTCCGATTTATAAATGACTTTACCGTCGGCTGTTTTATTAATCACAGCATTAGCTTCCTTAGCCAGCTGGCCGTTTTGGGCGTTAGTAAGGTTAATTTGTTTACCGTTGGAAAGGATCAGTACAGCTTTGTTGCCTCCTGGGGCAATATCGTGCTGCATTACATGTTTGGCTACCAAACGCGGCGGCGCAACTTCATTTTTTCGGGTAATAAAATAAACTGATACGCTGAGAGCCAGTAATACCGTCGCTGCCACAGCTATGCGCGGCCAAAGGCTTTTTTGTTTTCGTACCTGTACTACAACTTGATCCTTATCAATCACATGCCTTAGCCTATCTAAAACTTTATCGCTTAAGATATGCAGATGAGCATCATTCCCTTCAAACTCAGGGGTTTCTAATTCATGGGTAATAAGCTGGCGTAAATAAGCCTTGCTATCCGTATTAAAATAGCTGATAAGCGATTCCACCTCGGCTGCAGTACAGCGGTTCTCGAGGTAACGGCTAAAAATTTCTTTAAGTTGGGAATTTTCCAAACAGGTGCTTTTTAACGCTATTACGCATGAAGCATAACCGGCATATGCTCGGATAAAAAATATTTTTAAGATTTGAATATTTGCGACGCGCTGGCCACCATTAGCGTAAGTAGGGCCAGATCGGCAGAATTGAAATACTTTTTGACAGCACGACCAGCTTTTACCATATGGTCGTTTACGGTTCCGGCAGATATGCCCAATAACGTGGCTACCTCGTCGTAGCTTTTACCTTCTATTTTACAGAGGATGAAAACTTTTTGGCGCTGAGGAGGCAGGGATTCAATAGCCTGTTTTAAAAGTGATTCATTATCTTTCAGGTCGAGAGTGTCTTCTGTATCATTACACAACTCGGTAGATATCGCGACTAAATGGGCCAGCAGTTTTTTATCATAAGCGGCACGCCTGAAAAGATCGGTGATTTTATTTTCGGCCATCCTGAACAGATATGGCCTTAACGATTGCTCGGCGTCGATAATTTCGCGCCTCTGCCAAAGTTTTAAAAAAATATCCTGTAAAAGTTCGGCAGCAATGTCTTCATCTTTCACCAAAAGGATCAGTTTTTTCAGGATGCGTACGCTGTAAAGCTGATAGAGTTTTTCAAAAGCCCGCGCATCGCCGGTATTTAACCGCCGGATCAACTCTTTTTCCGCTTCTAATGCTGCCGGAGTTTGGAGATACATGAAACAGTATGCTTAACAGTTTTGAATGCTCAATAATAAACATTCCGCATATAAAGCTAAGTACAAATATTTAATGTTAATACATTGGAAACAATTTGTTTACATGTTTATAAAAAATGTGGCTTTTTTATTAAAAATGGCGTTTGAAATAGGTTAAGGACTGACTTTGAGACTGATTTATACTATTGAAACTGATTATTTCATTTGCTCAGAAGGCAGCGAAATGTCAAACATTTATCAACATATACTAATTTGGAAGCTTAGCAGGAAATAAAAAGAGCCTTCGATCTTCCGACCAAAGGCTCTTTTAAACTTGATGAGGTAGCGGGAGCAGGACTCGAACCTACGACCTTCGGGTTATGAGCCCGACGAGCTACCAACTGCTCCATCCCGCACTATTTTGTTGTTGTTACATAACGGACATAACCCCGAAATGTTTGTTCCAATTATCAAAAATGCGATTTGCACTCCGTTTTAATTGGACTGCAAAGATATAATTCGTTTCTTTGCAGTCCAAATAATATTTTAATTATTTTTTTATGAGTCATAAGGCGGGTTTTGTAAGCATCATTGGCAAGCCTAACGCGGGTAAATCCACGTTAATGAATGCCCTTGTGGGCGAAAAAATGTCCATCATTACCCCAAAGGCCCAAACTACCCGTCACCGTATTTTAGGTATGGTGAATACCGATGACTACCAGGTGGTGTTCTCTGATACTCCCGGCATCATTAAACCGCACTATGCCCTGCACGAAAGCATGATGCACCAGGTGCAGGGGTCGATAGTGGATGCCGACCTGATTTTGCTGGTGACCGATATTAACGAAAAACACGACGAGACCGACGTGATGAAAAGGCTGGAGGGTGTTCAATCACCGGTGATCGTATTGATCAACAAGGCTGATCTAAGCGATGCCGATACTATCAACCAAAAGGTAGCTTATTGGGAAGAAACCTTACAGCCGTTGGCCGTGTTTGCCATATCGGCCTTAAAAGCGCCAAATACGCAGGAACTGCTGAAGTTTATTGTGAGTTACCTACCCGAACATGCGCCTTATTATGAAAAGGATGCGCTGACCGACAGGAACGACCGGTTCTTTGCATCGGAGATGATACGCGAGCAGATATTTAAACAATACAAAAAAGAAATTCCTTACAGCACCGAGGTTATTATCACCGCGTTTAAAGAGGAGGAAAAGCTATATCGCATCAGCGCCGAAATTATTGTTGAGCGCGACTCGCAAAAGAATATCATTATTGGCCAGGGCGGCAGTATGCTTAAAATAGTAGGCACCTACGCTCGCCGGTCGATGGAAGATTTCTATCAGAAAAAGATCTTCCTGGAGATGTTTGTGAAAGTAATAAGCGACTGGCGCAGCAAAAAAAATTACCTGAAGAAATTTGGGTATGATGATTAAATAATTCTAAGTTCTGAGTAATAAGTCCTGAGCCCCCGATCTCCCTGATTATTCACAACTTTTCTTATAAATTAGTGTTGACTTAAGACTCAATACTTAAAACTTACGACTTAACAAATGAGTAACATAGTAGCCATAGTGGGCAGGCCCAATGTAGGCAAATCAACATTATACAACCGTTTAACCGAAAGCCGCAAAGCTATTGTGGACGATTTTAGCGGCGTAACCCGCGACCGTCACTACGGCGTAGCCGAATGGGTAGGCCGTAACTTTACTGTTATTGATACCGGCGGCTATGTAGCCAACAGTGATGATGTTTTTGAAGCTGCCATCCGTGAACAGGTAATTATCGCTATTGAAGAAGCCACTGTTATCCTTTTTGTAGTTGATGTAACCACCGGCATTACCGATCTGGACGACGAAATTGCAACTTTGCTGCGCCGTAGCAAAAAACCGGTATTTGTGGTAGTAAATAAGGTAGACCATGGCCTGCTACAATCTGACGCCAGTATATTTTACAGCTTTGGCCTGGGCGAGATATATAATATTTCATCCATGACCGGCAGCGGCACCGGCGAACTGCTGGACGAGGTAGTGAAAACCTTTGACGAAGATGTTGTTGAAGAGAACACCCTGCCCAAATATGCTATTGTTGGCCGTCCTAATGTGGGTAAATCATCTATCATTAATTCATTAATTGGTAAAGACCGAAATATAGTTACCCCGGTTGCCGGTACCACGCGCGATAGTATCCATATCCACTACAACCAATACGGTCACGAGTTTATGCTGATCGACACCGCCGGTTTACGTAAAAAAACGAAGGTGAAGGAGAACATCGAATTTTATTCGGTGATGCGCACTATTAAAGCACTTGAAGAAGCCGATGTAGTGATCCTGATGCTTGATGCCGTAGAGGGTATAGAATCGCAGGATGTGAATATTTTTCACCTGGCCGAAAAAAATAAGAAAGGTGTAGTAATAGTGGTCAATAAATGGGATCTCATCGAAAAAAACACTAAAACAGTAAAAGTTTTTGAAGAGACCATTCGCCAAAAATTGGCGCCGTTTACCGATGTGCCAATCGTGTTTACATCGGTAACCGAAAAGCAGCGTGTGCTTAAAGTGCTGGAAACAGCTAACCATGTTTACAGCAATCGTGCTAAAAAAATACCTACATCAAAGTTAAATGATGTGATGCTGCCAATTATAGAGAACAATCCGCCACCGGCATTAAAAGGCAAGTTTGTGAAGATAAAATACATTACTCAAATTAAGGGTACGTCGCCCATGTTTGCCTTCTTTTGTAACCTGCCGCAATATATTAAAGAAGGTTATATGCGCTTTTTAGAGAACAAACTGCGCGAGAACTTTGATTTTACAGGCGTACCTATACAGATATTCTTCAGGCAGAAATAATCCTGAGGTGAAAGGTTAACGGTAAAAGGTTTTACAAGCAGGCCGAAGCATCATGCTTCGGCCTGTTTGTTTTGGGATTTAAAACTCCACGTGCACCCTTAATGAAAACACATTTACCGGGCCACGGTCTTTGTTATAAGCCGGGTTTATAATAAACTGGTAACCGGGACTTAGCCATATCTTTTTTTCCAACGCGTTTATTTTGTAGTATGCTTCGGCAACCATTTCTGTACTATAGTTTAGTTTGCCATCGCCAATAATAAAGCCATAGCCGCCGGCTGCCAAATAATCCCGGTGATCCTTAGAGAGGCCGTTAGCTACAAAGGCCAGTCCTAACTCGTCATCGGCACGCTTCCATGATTTTCCTTTCAGCACACCGCCAAAACTAAACGAGCGGTCTATTTCGGTAAAAAACCAGGTTTGCGTTTTGCCATCGTTATAGCTCAATTTTGCAAATACACCCAGGTCATTGATCAGGCTTTGTTCGGCATTCAATCCAAAGCCAAATTTGCGGTGGCCGTAAGTCAGTAAGGTATCAACTTCCGGATTTACCGGCTTACGGTTCAGTGCATCGCGGTAGCTGCCCATTTTTCCATTATTATTAAAGGCCAGCAGGCGGAAGGCGCCCGGAAGACCATTCATGTTATAGCGTTTTTCAAACTCCAATGTTTGGCTGTTGGCTTTGCCAATCCGTTCGTCCCAGATAGCGCCATTGGCTTCGGTAGTTACCATAGTGTAAGCAAAGCGCAGTGTCCAGGTGGGTTGGGCAAATTTAGTATATAAACCCATTACATATCCCCGGGTGTTGGCCGGGTAATCCCAGGCGCCGTTGCTCATCAGCGACCAATTCATAAACTGTGTGCGCGGGTCGTGGCTGTAGCTATTGTTATCAAAATAATCGGCCATACCAAACTTACCGATGGTAAAGCTGAAATGCCTTTTGCTTAAAGTACCTGCCAGTTGGTTGGCTTCATCGGTCAGGGTGTCTTTATCATTGCCCCACTCGAAATTTTGAGTATAAAACAAACGCGCGATATATATTTTCGGCGCATCGCCACCTACACGGAAGGTTTCGCCATTGGGGAACCCGGCTACACCCAGTGTTTTACTCAGCCCCGCCCCTCCCGACATCTCGGGGTTAAAATAAACCTGCGCGCCTTTCCATAAACGTGCGCCACCATACAAAGTGGTGGTTAACGATGTCTGGGTTTCCTCGCCTGTTTGCAGGCTGTTATCGCCCGTATATTTTGCGCTGAAGGCCGGTTTATTTTGGGTAATGATCGTCTGCTGAAAATGCAGGTTAAAGCGTTGCTGCTTCAGGGTATCCTGGGCAGATGCTGTAAAGCAAGTAGTTATAATGGCTATAGTAAATAGTATCAGTCTTTTCATATGGTTAATAAACGCTTAGGCATAAAAAATGTTTAAGCAAATCTAATAATAAATTTAGGCAAGCCTAAATTTATTTGCATTCCATGTAAAACTGATCAAGGTAGGCCTGCATAAATTGGTGTCGCTGCTGGGCCAGTTGTTTGCCCGTTGCTGTGTTCATTTTATCTTTCAACAGCAAAAGTTTTTCGTAAAAATGATTAATGGAAGGTGCAGTAGTATTTTTATACTCCTCTTTGGTCATATTTAGGTTAGGAGGTATTTCGGGATTATATATCTCCCGCCCTTTAAACCCGCCATAAGTGAAAGCGCGGGCAATGCCTATAGCGCCAATGGCATCCAGGCGGTCAGCATCCTGTACAATGCCCATCTCTATGGAATAAAAACCAGGACTATCGAAGCCGGACTTGAAAGACATATGCCTGATGATCTGCGCCACATGTTCTACCACCTCATCCTCAACACCAATACTTTTTAAATAATTTGCAGCGGTACGGGGGCCTATTTCCTCATCGCCGTTGTGGAACTTACTATCGGCAATATCGTGCAGCAGGGCGGCTAACTCAACGGTCAGGTGGTCTACCGTTTCAGTTTGTGCTATTAGCCTGGCATTATTCCAAACCCTGTAAATATGCCACCAATCATGGCCGCCTTCAGCATTTTGAAGGGTTTCCTTTACAAAGTCGCGCGTTCTTTCAATAATTGTGTCTCTGGTCATATAAGCAGTCAAAGCTGCAAATATAACACGATAAAGGCCCGTTAAACTATATTTCGTTAACTACATGTAACAAAGTGTCGTCATTCAGGCTTATCAGATCAACAGGGTCAACATCCAATATTTGGGCTATTTGAAACAACCTTTCAACTGTAATTTTTGTGTATCCCAGTTCAATTTTGCTATAAGCATTTTGCGATATAGCTAATTTTACCGCCATATAATCCTGGGTATACTTTTTTGATTCCCTGATCCTTCTGATGTTTACGGCTACTGATCTGATTTTACTTTCCAGTGTTTCCTTCATAAAATGAGCTAATTGTGATCGCCCTATTTACGAGATTTGAAAACGCCCGGATTTCTGCCTGCCTAAAAAAAATTAAAATTTGTGAGTAAAAATGCTGTCCATTTTTAGGCAACCACTTTTGGTTTCACCATTTTTGATGCGATAAAGGCAAAAAAGCCCATTATCAAGCCAAAAATTATGCCCGATGGGATGGCTAAAAACAACGTATATAATCGTGGATGGGTTCCCATTTTATTGGTCATGTCTGCCACACCGGGATGGTGCGCCATATACGAACTAAAAAAGATAAGGTGCCCCATAGTAACCCAAATGCTGTTAAAGAGGCTTAATACAAAACCATGCAGGAAATACTTGCCTGTACAAACTTTGGCAATAACATACGCACAGAAAATAAATATCACCAGCCAAAAACACCATTCAAATTTTTCGGGGATAAGCGAAACGGTGGCAAAAGCCATAATTAGCCCAAACAGGGACAATTGCAGTAAAAGTTTAAGGTTCATAAGAGTGATAAATTGATACTTAAATGTAAGTATTAATTTATTAATAAAAGCAAGAAATAATAGATATTAAATTATCGGTCAGTTAGTTATGCTTTCCTGATCGTAAAATGGCTTGTGTTTGGTTATCATTAAAACCACACCATTGGTAGCTTTTTCGCTTATTATCCCTTTAGCTGCTTTTTCTTTAAACTGGTTAATTACTTTAATGCCTGCTGTAGGTGTTTTATTAATTACTGCCGCGTTAATATTCCGGCCATCAGCAAAAACCGGCTGGCTTTTTGCTACGGATGTAAAGTGCGCCTCTAATTTTGCGGTGTCGGTATTACGTGTGGGCACAGCATTGTTTGCACTGTATTTGTGCGCGTTTTGGTCGATAGCGTTTTTTGTTTTTATGGTGGCAAGATTGCTTACGGTATCTTTACCATTACTTTCGGTATCGTTATCTTTAAGTGCGAAACTGATGGGGACAGTAAACTGTGCACGCACCAATCTGCCATTTTGCATGGCCGGTTTCCATTTAGGCGAATTTTTTATCACCCTAACCGCTTCTTCATCGGCACCACTGCCAATACCGCGCAACACTTTAATATCGGTTATGGAACCATCTTTTTCAACCACAAAGGTCAGGAAAACTTTACCCTGTACATGGTTTTCGCGCGCTACGGCGGGGTAACGGATATTTTTAGACAGGTAGTTGCCAAAAGCGGGCAAGCCGCCTGGAAATTCGGTCATTTGCTCAACAGCGGTAAATACTTCATTGCCTTCATCGGCCATTGTTTTATCCCCTGTTAGCGTAAAGCTAATAGGGATGGTAAACTGTTGCCTGATGGCCTGCCCGTTTTGCATGGCGGGCGCCCATTTAGGCATTGCGGCTACTACTTTTAGCGCCTCTTCATCGGCGCCGCCGCCAATGCCATGTATTACTTTAGGATTGCTGACCGTCCCATCCTTTTCAACTATAAAAGTACAATAAACTTTGCCCTGGATATTTTTTTGCCGGGCTTCCGCGGGATAACGGATATTGCCGCCTACATAACTATTAAAAGCCGCCTGTCCGCCGGGGAATGATGCATTTTGTGTGATAGCAGTATATTTAACGTTGCCGCTTAAATTAACCGGCTGTAAACTGCTTTCGTCCATTGCAGCCTGGCTGGCGGCCTGTTCATTTTGCCTGATAGCTGCAGCGAGGTCGGCCTGGTCATCGGCCGATAAATGTTCGGGGTCAAATGTCCGTGCGGCGGGCGTAGTAAATACGTGTTGGGCGGTATTGTTAATAACCTGTATGGTTTTACTGTTATTTACCGTTGCCGACGACAGTACCAGCATCAGCATAAATAACGGGGCCGACAGCCCATATTTCATCAGCATTACCCGGTTCGATTTGTTTTTGTGCAGCATCATAATACGCCGCTTCAATAAACTGCTATTAAAAAACGGGTTAACCAGGTGATACGGCGGTGTAATAAAGGTTTGACTAAGCAGCAGCATAGCGTATTCTGCTTTATTAGCGCCGGCTTTTAAAACATCCCTGTCGGCAATAAATTCATGGATATGCTTAACAGCGTTGCGGTACATGTATACCACCGGGTTAAACCAGTTTAGTATCATAATGGCTTCCAGCAGTAAAATATCTGCCGAATGCCAATGCCGCGCGTGCGCCTGTTCGTGCGCGGTAATTACCTCGTTATCCGTATCCCTTTCTTCAATTCTTATCCTGTTAAAGAATGAATAAGTAGTATCGGATTTTGGCTGACTAATAACATAATTGATAACGGCCAGCTGGTAAAAGAATTTAACGGTAAGTACCAATATACCCAGCGCATAAATACCACCGGCTATTTGCCCCAAGGTTAAGGCATGTTCGGCTTTGGCAGTGACATTGAAACTATACATTACGGCAGGACCCACATGGTAAATTGTTTCCTGTACCTTTTGTGTAATAAACAGGGTTTTTATCCAGTCGGACTGTATCACCGGTATCATGAACGACAATAACGCCGAACTTACCAGGTATACCCTGTTCAGGTTAAAAAAGGTCTCCTTACGCAGAAATAATGCGTAAAAAGTAAAAAACAATGTGAGGTACACATTAGCCAGTAATAAATAATGCCACCAGGTCATATATATTTATAGTTAAGCCATTATTTGTCTTTCAGTCTTTCTATCAGCTTCATAATTTCATCCGCTTCTTTCAGGTCTATCTTTTCTTTTTGGACAAAGAACGAGAACATCCGTTTCACTGAATTATCAAAATAGCCATTTAAAAGTTTATCGGTCGCAAAATACTGGTACTGTTCGCGGCTGATGATGGGGTGGTACTGGTGGCTTTTACCAAATGCGGTATGATCGATAAACCCTTTGGTTTCCAGTATCCTGATAATGGTAGACACCGTGTTATAAGCAGGTTTAGGCTCCGGCAAAATATCAATTACATCTTTAACAAAACCCTTTTTTAATTGCCAAAGCACCTGCATAATCTGTTCTTCGGCACGGGTTAATTCTTTAATTTCCATAGTACAATAGTTTAAAGCCCCATCTGGCACGGGGCAACATGCATGTTTACATAAAGCTAAAACTAATATTTTAGTTTCGCAAATTTATTTGCACAATTAAAACATTTTAGCTACCCTGCGCTTTCTAATCCCAATTATGAATATCACCTTTCACGGCGCTGCCCGGCATGTAACCGGCAGCAAACATTTATTACAATTAAACAACGGCACCAATATATTGCTGGACTGCGGCTTGTTCCAGGGCCTGGGCGAGCATACCGACGATATGAACGGTCACTTTGGCTTTAATCCTAAAAAGGTTGATCACATGGTACTATCGCACGCCCATATTGACCATTGCGGATTGATACCACGACTGGTAGCCGAAGGCTTTAGCGGGCCAATATACTGCACCCCTGCAACGTTAGACCTGGCGACGATATTATTGCTCGATTCGGCCAAGATACAGGAGCAGGACATTAGCTATACCAATAAGCACCGTAAAAAGAAGGGGCTACCGCCGCTTGAAATTTTATATACTGAAGCGGATGTAAACCAGGCTTTAAGCCAGTTTAAAACGGTAGATTATCACCAGGAGTTTAATATTACACCCGATGTTAAACTTTATTTTAGCGATGCGGGCCACGTAGTAGGCAGCGCGGTAATGCACCTAACCGTGACCGAAGATGGCAAAGAAACCCATATTACTTTTAGCGGCGATGTAGGCCGCTATGGCGATATGATACTAAAAAGCCCGCAGAACTTCCGCCAAAGCGATTATATTTTGCTGGAATCGACCTATGGCGATTCGCTGCATGCGGATATTGGGCCTATAGAGGATGCCCTGCAACAAATTATTAACGATACCTGTATTAACCGCAAAGGGAAGGTGATCATCCCGGCATTCAGCGTGGGCCGTACGCAGGAAATTTTATACGCCCTGAACGCATTAGAGCTAAAGGGCGAGTTACCGGCGGTACCTTATTATGTTGATAGTCCGCTATCGCTAAAAGCTACCCAGGTTTTAAAGGACCATCCCGAAGTTTTTAACAGGAACGTTAACAAAGTGATGCAAAAGGACAGTGACCCTTTTGATTTTAAGAACCTGCGCTTTGTGGAGTCGACCGAGGAATCTATCGCTTTAAATGAAAACCCGCAACCCTGCGTTATTATCTCCTCATCGGGCATGGCCGAGGCCGGGCGGGTGAAGCACCACATTAAAAACAACATCGGCAGCAGCAAAAACACCATACTAATGGTAGGTTATTGCGAGCCAAACTCGTTAGGCGGCCACCTGCTGAACGGTGATAAACAGGTTTATATTTTTGGCGATATGTATAACGTGGTGGCCAATGTGCAGGCTATTAATTCGATGAGCGCCCACGGCGATTACGAAGACCTGTTACATTTCCTGGCCTGCCAGGATGCCGGCAAAGTAAGTAAGGTGTTTTTAGTGCATGGGGAATATAATATACAGCAACGCTTTGCACAACGCATTAAAGATGCTGGTTTTAACAATGTTGAAATACCATTTCAGCATCAGAAGATTGTGCTGGAGTAAATTTTAAAAATCAAGCTCCCCTCTTGAAAGTGGGTGTGTTAGCCGGGTGTGATGGCGGGGGGTATGTCCTTTCGCATTAAAGGACATACCCCTACCCCTCTCTCAAGAGGGGAATCGCACAAATCCCCTGCTTTCATTCTTTATCTTTTCACCTTATTCAGCACCAATTGCCAGTTCACGTAAGTTTCGGTACTACCGGTCAGCTTTTGGATCAGGTCAATAGCATCCGGGAAAAAGTATTCGGTTAGCACCAATGTGCCTACTCCGTTTTTAGGGTTAAAAGGTGTACCGGCTACATAATCCTTCTCGCCATTATTGGCGCGTTTCTTATCAAACGCAACAGTGCTGTTCACAAATTCGCCGTGTGTTTTGGCGCCGGTAAGATAAGGCAGCAACCATTCCACCGACTTTTTGATAGATGTCTGCGCAGGCGATTCGTAGATATAGTAATTAACCCCGGTGGCGCGCTTTAAAATGATGGCCAGCTTTAGCATGGGTTCCAGGTCGTACACATGGTAGTGCAGGGCATCGCGCAGTTTAAAATCAACACTCGACCCATCAGGCAGCAGGTTCTTTGCTATTTGCTCGCGCAGGCCGTCAATAGCATATTGCTGATACTTTTTATCGCCAATGGCAAAACCGATCTCGCCAATTTCCTTCAATCGGTGCGAGTGCCAGTTATTGTACGACGTTTCTCTGCCGGGTTTAAACTTTTTAATTTCCATTTCGGCGGTTTGCGTCAGCCAGTTGCTGATCAGTTTATTATTGGCCGCGTCCAGGTCGCCTTTTATCAGGTCGTAAGCCTCTACCGCCGGGTCAAGGTTGGTATCATCAATGGGATCGCCGTTAGGCACATTCTTTTGCGACCAGGCGGCCAAAAACTCAACCGCTTTATCCAGGTATTTCTTATTGCCCCCGGTGCGGTACATTAAAGCCAGCGCATACATTTTGCGCATATCATTAAAAGCCAGTGCCGTTGCTGTTTTTTTAGGGTCGCCTTTTAAGCGCCCTTCGGTATGGATGGTATCAATAGGATTTGGGGTGTCCGTTAATGCGGCATCGGCAGCTTTTTGCATTTCCATAAAACGGGCTTTGGCCGAAGCATCGGTACTGCATAATTGCTTTAGTTTGCCAATTTCGGCAGCGTTTAAACTTACATATTGCGCATTTGCGGCAAAGGCAAAGCATGCCATAGCGGCCAACAGGAATATTCTTTTCATATCACAGGTTTATAATTATATGAAGGTATAAAAGCCCCATGGTTTAAGCTAATAAAATGGGTTTGGCTTATTGGCTTTTTGTTATGCTGGTTAGGCATGGAATTTGCCAATGATTATTAGATTTAAATGAAAAGTTGTAAATTTATATTATGACATTAACAGAGTTAAAAAAATCCATCCACGAGAAGATCGATACGCTTGATAATCCTGAGTTATTAGAGTTGGTTAATCAATTAATTCAAGAAGAGCATGCTGTTTATGAAGTTCCTGAAGAACATTTAAAGGATATTGAACAAGGGAAACAAGATATTAAAAATGGTGACTTTATAACACTTGAACAATTTGAAAAGCGATATGAAAAATGGCTAAAAGATTAATTGTATCAAGGAAAGCCTATCTAAATATAGATTACATCATTGAATTTAATAATACCAGAAATCAATCAAATACATATTCTATAAAGTTCGTTAAACAAATTTTTAAAGAATTTAACGTTCTAACAAAACATCCATTTTTAGGAAAACCGACAAGAAATAATAGTTATGTATTAATCTGGAGAGATTATTGCATTTATTACCTTATAGAGAATGATCGAATAATAATCCTATCTGTCAATCACCAAAAGCAAAACATCCGGTAACTCACAACCCCTTCACAAACTCCCTCATTGCATCCCCCGGGTTTTCCTGGCGCATAAAATTCTCGCCGATTAAAAATCCGTTAAAGCCGGCTGTTTTTAATTGCTTAATGGTTTCTGTATTGCTGATAGCACTTTCAGATACCTTTAAAAATTCGGCAGGGATATGTTCAGCCAGTTTAAAAGATGTTTCTACCGATACGGTAAAATCGGCCAGGTTGCGGTTGTTTACGCCTATAGCATCAACATTGGGGTTTATGCTGCGTTGCAGTTCTTCCAGGTTATGCACTTCCAACAGCACGCTTAAGCCTAAGCTTTTAGCCAGCGAGGCCAGGGTTTGTATCTCATCCGGGGTAAGGATAGCGGCAATCAACAGAATAATATCCGCGCCCCAGGCTTTGGCTTCCAACACCTGGTATTCGTCTATCATAAAATCTTTACGCAGCAGCGGAACGCTGTTAACCCTGCGTGCTGCGATCAGATCGGCCGCCTTACCCATAAAAAATCCGGTGTCGGTTAGTACCGATATTGCGGATGCGCCAGCAGCTGCATAACCGGTGGTCACATCCTCGACAGTCACCTTATCGTTGATGATCCCTTTCGATGGCGAACGGCGTTTAAACTCAGCAATAATGCCCGTGCGGGCCGGATCAAGCAGGAACTGGCGCAGCGAATAGGGCTGGCGGTTAAAAAATTCCGTTGCTTCTAATTGGGCAATACTGGTTTGCTGTTTAGCCGCGGCAACTTCTTCACGTTTGCGGACAACTATTTTATCAAGGATAGTCATTGTTCAAAAGTATGTCATTGCGAGGAACGAAGCAATCGCACACCCAAAAAGCGGTTATGCATAGTTCGCGATTGTTTCGTTCCTCGCAATGACAGGTGGAGTATTGTTAGCTATTTAACCAATTCTGCATCATTTCTTTCCCATATTCCGTCAATACCGATTCGGGGTGGAACTGTACCCCACGGACATCATATTGTTTATGACGCAGCGCCATAATGGAATTATCTTTTTCATCAATGGCGGTAATTTCCAGGCTATCGGGGAAACCCTCGCGCGATACAACCCACGAGTGGTAACGGCCTACGTTTATAGAATCCGGCAACCCGTTAAATAATTTTTCTGAACCATCGGTTACTTTTATAGGCGTAGCAATCCCATGCATAGGCCGGCTTAAATTATATAGCTGACCGCCAAAAACCTCGGCAATGGCCTGCTGACCTAAGCACACCCCAAATATACTTTTTGTAGGCGCGTATGTTTTGATCACATCCAGCAATAGTCCCGCTTCCGATGGGATACCCGGACCCGGCGAGAGAATGATCTTATCAAAAGCGGCAACATCCTCCATTTTGAATTGGTCGTTACGCCATACCTCGCATTCCAGGCCAATCTCATTAACCAAATGCACCAGGTTGTAGGTGAAAGAATCGTAATTATCTATTATTAAAATTTTATTATTCATTTTGCACGTCCATCCGCTATAAAAAAGGCGAAAATTATTTATTATTATTTAAAATTATCTTTAATTATTCGATTACAGTTCCGTTGCCATCTCTAACGCCTTGCGCAATGCGGCAATCTTATTATCCACTTCTTTCAGTTCACTCTCCGCTACCGAATCGGCTACAATGCCGGCACCGGCCTGGTAGTGTAGGGTATTGTTCTTACTCAAAAATGAACGGATCATAATAGCGTGATTAAAATCGCCGTTAAAGCCTAGATAGCCTATAGCGCCGCTATAAAAGTTGCGTTTGATATTCTCATTTTCGTCAATTATCTCCATAGCCCTGTATTTTGGCGCACCGCTTAGTGTGCCGGCAGGGTAGGTATCGGCCACTACTTTAAATGATGATACGCCAGGGCGCAAAGTCCCACTTACGTGCGATACCAAATGTATCAGGTGTGAATAATACTGCACTTCTTTAAAGGCCTTCACTTCCACGTTGGTACAATGGCGGCTAAGGTCGTTACGGGCCAGATCAACCAGCATTACGTGTTCGGCCGATTCTTTGGGGTCGGCTTCCAGGGCGCGGGCTATTTCGGCGTCTTTCTCGTCGTCGCCGCTGCGTTTAAAGGTACCGGCTATAGGGAATATGCTGGCTACACGGTTCTTCACGGTGATCTGTGCTTCGGGTGATGAACCAAAGATCCTGAAATCGCCGTAATCAAAATAGAACAGGTAAGGCGATGGGTTGATAGACCGCAGCGCACGGTAAACGTTAAATTCATCGCCGCTGAATTGTTGCGAAAACGCCCTTGAGGGGACGATCTGGAACACATCGCCGCGATAAATATGCTGCTTCATTTTCTCTACTATGGCCATAAAGCCCTCGTTCGTGAGGTTACTCTGTTCGCTTCCAGCCGTTTGAAAATGATATTCAGGGAAATTTTTGTTACGGATTAGGTATGATATTTTCTCCAGGCCTTTACCGTCCCCTGTTTCACCTACCTGATTCTCAAAAATATAGAGTTCATTCTTGAAATGGTCTATCGCTATGATATATTTATAAATATGGTACTGCATTTCGGGGATGCGGCGCGAAGTATCATCCGATTTTTTTAAACGGATAGTTTCAAAATGCTCAACCGCCTCGTGCGTGAAATAACCGAATAAGCCGTTCGATATGATCTTCAGCTTGGTATCCGTGGTTTCAAACGCCGCCAGGAATTCGTCTATCTTAGGTAACAACTCAAACTGGCCTGCCTTATAATCTTCCTGTGTACCATCCGGGTATTTAATGTTCAATTCGTTGGCGGTAAGTGTTAAGCCGCCAATGGGTTCGCAGCATACATAGCTCATGCTGTTTTCGCGACTATGGTAATCCGAACTTTCCAGCAGCAGCGAATTTGGGAATACATCGCGCAGGCGCAGGTAAATGCTTACCGGCGTGGTGGTATCAGCTAATAGCTTCGTGTGTGTGGTATTAATTTTTATTTTTTTCATTAGTATATGTAAATGGCCTAAAACGAAAAAACCCGGTGTTGGTGCACCGGGTTCATAATAGGTTTATAATCGCTTAGTTATTCAGATCACAAATTTACCGGCTGCCAAAATTACTTTGGTGCCACCAGCTAAATTTATGGTTGATTTGGATCATTGGATAGCAAAAATATAAATAAAATTTAATCTGCAAACTTTTTCTCAAAAAAACATTTAATTGGTCATACCCAGCAACGGTCTGTGGCTTTGTATTATAGCTACAACTATTACCAAAGTAGCTAAAATATAAAATATGGCAATGGCCCGGTGCTTGGCTTCAGGCGCAACAGCTTTCTTTGAGCGGCTATGCCCAATAGTGATCAACACAATGGCAATGATCATCATACTAATATGTTCAACCGTCCAGTAACGCAGTTCATTATTCTTCATGGTGCTGCTGGCAAATTGTACCAGCGGACTTAAAAAATAAAGTATCAACCCAATAAGTAATTGTGTATGCGCCGATATCATGGCAAACAAATTCATCTTGCGGTTACCATTGGTATAAGGCTTTTTGCCCAGCCAGCCTGCTAATGATTGTATAATGGCTATCAGCACCAGTATAAAAACGATGTAACGAAAGCCCGAGTGGAAATTTTTAAAGAAAGTGTACATAATGGATTATTTTATTTCAAATATATAGATGCGTTATGATATAATGAATATCCTGTGATGATTATTCTGCACAACCTTTGACGCTTATAAATTTATGCTTGTATGCCCAATTTATTTGATTAGTGCCCGCCAATCTTGTTTTTAGCGTCTAAATTCAACCGGAATGATGTAACAAATGTATGATATTAAGAGCGATTGCACCCCCCGAAGGTAATTTTCAATATTTTAGTAAAAAAACCCTTAAACAAAATGAAGAAACTATTACTTTTTTGTTTTGCCTTGTTACTTATGCATTTATGCCGCGCCCAGGATACCTACCCGGTAAATGGCGCGTGGGATATCCGCCCCGGGCAATACGCATTTACCAACGCTACTATAGTAGTTAGCGCTGATCAAACCATAACCAACGGGACATTACTGGTTAAAGACAGAGTTATTGAAGCCGTGGGCACAGGCGTTGCCGTACCAAAAGGCTATATAACGATTGATTTGAAAGGCAAATTTATCTATCCTTCGCTGGTTGACGCTTTTACCAGTTACGGAACACCCGAAATCGCGCGTGCCCAGTTTGGTGCGGGTGGCTTTACAGGCATCCGTACTTCGGTAATGTCAACAACCAAGCCGGGCGCTTTTGGCTGGAACGAAGCCATTAAGCCTGAAATGAATGTAAAGAGTATTTTCCATGTTAATTCAACCGCTGCGGCCGATCTGAAAAAATATGGCTTTGGCGCCGTACAATCTATCATCCGCGATGGTATTGCCCGTGGTACCGCATCGGCGGTAAGTCTTGGCGATGAGCGTGATAACTTTGTGATGTTGAATGATGTTTCATCAGCTAACTATTCTTTCAGTAAAGGCACAGCCGCTACTAATTATCCTTCATCATTAATGGGTAGCGTGGCTTTATTGCGCCAATCATACTTAGATGCACAGTGGTATAAAAACACGAAAGAGGAATATAACATATCGTTAGACGAATTTAACAAAACCCAAAACTTACCGCAGATATTTGAAGTTGGCGACCCTGCCAGCATATTGCGTGCTGCCAAAATTGGTAAGGAGTTTGGCAAGCAATACATTTACAAAACCGATGGTAAAGAGTATCAGCGTATAGATGCCATGAAAGCGCTGAACAGTACGTTCATTATCCCGCTTAGCTTCCCTGCACCGTATGATGTAGAAGACCCTATTGATGCCCGCAGCGTAAGCTTTGAGCAATTGAAAGATTGGGAACTGGCGCCAACCAACCCGGCAGCTTTAGAGAAAGCCGGTATTAAGTTCGCTATTACGTCAACTGGTGTAGCCAGTCCACGCGATTTCTGGACAAACCTGCGCAAGGCTATGGACTTCGGTTTGACTGAAAAACAAGCTTTAAACGCGCTGACCACTGTCCCTGCCGAAATGCTGGGCATCAGTGATAAAGTAGGCACGCTTACTAAAGGTAAAATGGCCAACTTCCTCATCACTTCAGCAAACTTATTTAAGGCTGACAATGTGATCTACGAAAACTGGGTGGAAGGCCGCCAGTTTGTGGTAAGCAAAATGGACGTATCTGATATTAAAGGTAAATTCACCATCACCGGTGATGGCCTTGCCAATACTACCTTAACGGTAAATGGAACAGCTGGTGCTTACACCGCAACTATCGATCGCGCTGGTGCCGATAGCACCCGTGCTACAGGTACATTTACCCGTGCCGGCGATATTGTAAGTTTATATTTCGATTTCCAGAACAAACCCAAAGGCGCTATCCGCTTATCGGGTTATATCGCCTCAACTTCACCTTTAACCTTCAAAGGCGAATCAATTATGCCTGATGGCACCATGGGCAAATGGACAGCCACATACAGTGGCCCTGCCCCTGCAGGCGGCTTTGGCGGTCGTGGTGGCTTTGGTGGTAACCGTGGTGGTGCCCCTGGAGGCGCCACTGGTGCTGATGCGGCTAAAACAAACACAACTGTTGGCCCGGTAATTTATCCGTTTGTGGCCTATGGTAACGCAGCATTACCAAAAGCCGAAACTACCTTATTTAAAAACGGCACCGTTTGGACCAACGAAAAAGAGGGCATCCTTAAAAATACCGACGTACTGATTGAGAACGGCAAAATTAAAGCTATTGGTAAAAACCTTGCTGCGCCTGCAGGCGCTAAAGTGGTTGATGCTACTAACAAACATATCTCTGCCGGTATTGTAGATGAGCACTCGCACATTGCAGCTACAGGCGGTATTAACGAGGGTTCACAAGCTGTAACTGCCGAAGTGCGTATCCAGGATGTTTTAGATGCTGAGGATATTAACCTTTACCGCCAACTGGCCGGTGGTGTTACAACCTCACACATCCTGCATGGTTCGGCTAACCCAATTGGCGGTCAAACCCAGTTGATCAAACACCGCTGGGGTGTATTGCCTGATGAAATGAAATTTGAAGGCAGCGATGGCTTCATCAAATTTGCATTGGGCGAGAACGTTAAAGGCAGTAACAACAACGGTATTAACACCAATCCGCGTTTCCCGCAAACACGTATGGGTGTAGAAGAAGTTTATATCGACGAATTTACCCGCGCCAAAGAATACCTGGCTGCACGTGCTGTTAAAGGCAATAATGTGCGCCGCGATCTGGAGCTGGATGCCATTGGCGAGATACTGAATAACAAACGCTTCATCACGTGCCACTCTTACGTACAATCAGAAATTAACATGCTGATGCATGTGTCTGATTCCATGGGCTTCCACATCAATACCTTCACCCACATTTTAGAAGGTTATAAAGTGGCTGATAAGATGAAAGCGCATAACATTGCCGGTTCAACCTTTAGCGACTGGTGGGCTTACAAAAATGAGGTGGCCGAAGCTATCCCATACAATGGTAAACTGATGCACGAAGTTGGTTTGGTTACAGGCTTTAACTCAGATGATGAGGAGATGGCCCGCCGCCTGAACCAGGAAGCTGGTAAAGCCGTAACCTATGGCAAAATGAGCGAGGAAGAAGCCCTGAAACTGGTTACCCTGAACCCTGCTAAAATGCTGCACGTTGATAATAAAATTGGCAGTATTAAAGTTGGCAAAGATGCCGACGTGGTAGTGTGGTCGGCTGACCCGCTTTCAATTTATGCGGTGTGCGAGAAAACCTATGTGGATGGTATACCTTACTGGGATATTGAAAAAGATGCCGAGAACCAAAAAGCGATAAAAGCCGAAAGCGGCCGCATCATCCAAAAAATGATAGAAGCTAAAAGTGGTGGCGCTGCTGTACAAAGGGGCGCAGGTAATGCTGGTCGCAGGCCACGTTACGAATGCGAAACTTTGGAAGAAGGTAATTTTGTAGTAGCAGATGATACTTATGTACAAGATGCGAAGGAACGTGCTGAACAACACGCGGCACAAAGGGCACAGAACAAATAATCCTTAATTGAAAACGAACATGAAAAGAACCATATTAAGTTTAGGAGGATTATTGCTTGGCACAGTCCTCACATACGCGCAGGCTAACATATCGCCTGCAAAACCACAAGGCAAAGCTATCGTTATTACCGGCGCTACCATTCATATTGGTAACGGGAAGGTGATCAATAACGGCTATATCGCTTTTGATAAAGGTAAAATTACGGCCATTGGCGAAGGCAGCGCACCCGCAATCAATGGTGCCGATGTTATTGATGCTAAAGGCAAACAGGTATACCCCGGCTTTATTTGCCCGGTAACCACCTTAGGTTTGGTGGAAATTGAAGAAGGCGCGCGTGGTACAGTGGATGAAGCTGAAACCGGCGACCTTAATCCGCACGTACGGTCGTTAATTGCTTACAACACGGATTCAAAAGTTATCCCGACTGTACGCTCGAACGGGGTATTACTGGCACAACCAACGCCTACCAGCGGGTTAATTTCCGGCGAATCATCGGTAGTGCAACTGGATGCCTGGAACTGGGAAGATGCAGCATATAAAAAGGACATTGCAATTCACTTAACCTGGCCAAGTGCGGGCGGCGGCGGTCGCCGTGGCGGCGGTTTCCGCCGGGGCGCTATCCCAACAACCGGCCCGCAGGAAACCCCGCAAGAGCGTGCCCAAAAAGCGCTGGATGCCATTACTAACCTATTTGCCCAGGCTAAAGCCTATTCAGAAATTGCCAAACCCGAGGTTACCAACTTAAGGTTTGCAGCTATGAAAGGTTTATTTGATGGTAGCAAAAAACTGTTTGTAAATGCCGATGGCGCTAAAGAAATAGTTCAGGCTATCAACTTTGCAAAGTCGTTCGGCATATCGCTGGTTATTGTAGGCGGTAAGCAATCGTACCTGGTAGCTGACGCTTTGCGCGAAAACAACGTACCGGTAATTATCCGCGAAACACAAACCGTACCTGAAAGGGACGAGGATGATGTGTACCTGCCTTATAAATTACCACACCTGTTACAGGATGCCGGTGTATTATATGGTTTAACTGGCATCGCTTTCTGGCGCCAGCGCAACCTGCCTTTCGAGGCTGGCCAGGCAGTTGGCTACGGTTTAAGCAAAGAGCAGGCCTTGTCGATGATCACCATGAACAACGCCAAAATTTTAGGGATTGATAAAACTACCGGGACACTTGAAACAGGCAAGGATGCCAACCTGTTCATTTCAGGCGGCGACGCTTTAGATATGATCACCATTGATGTTCAAAAAGCCTTTATACAAGGCCGTGACATTAATTTGGACAATCTGCACAAACAACTTTACCGAAAATTTGCCGGTAAATATGGTTTGGAGCCGAAGTTGTAAGAATTATCTAATAACCTTATTAAAGGCCGCGATATATATCGCGGCCTTTTTTTATTATTTTAGTACCAAACCCATCACAATGCAAAAGTTTAAACTATTAACAATTTGCCTCGTTATATCAGTTATTACTAGCTGTGGCATCAATTACAAATATTTAAAGCATCGCGAAACGCCCTATTTTACTAAGGCAACCATTCAATTTACTAAAACGATAGGATCTTTAGTACGGAAAAAATTTAAAAACGGCGGGCATAATATTGCACCTTATATCGTTAGCGGGGTAATGCCTGCTGATGAATATATTGATACATCTTCCCTTTATCGGGATAAATTAGTGAGCTATAGTGCCCGCATTGAGACCGAGGATACGGACATTATACGAGTGATCTGGAGTTACGATCCCAAACAATATGAAAGCGCCCCGCCCGAGCCAATACTATTCCCCTATCCACATGAAATAAGCTATACGAACAGGCATTATCTCATGAAGTTTGTCCCGGTTGACGATTTCAAACGGATGCGACTGGAACACGTGTGGGATAACACTGACAACGTTCCGGGTATAAAATTCAAAGATGTTCTGTATCTTTCCCGCACCTACAGTCCGGCTAAAGGCGATTTCACAAGTCAGGTTTATCCCCAGCTGTTTTACAATGAATTTTCAAGCCTTGGAGAAATCTTCGAATTTGTTATGATCGATGGCAAAAGAGTGAAATGCTACCTGATTACTTCCGATATGTACGATGGCAATTCACCGCATTACATTCGGTGGAAAATAAAAATTTAGCCCATTCGTTACACATCCGTAAAGTTAAGGTCTTAGCAAAGTCATATTACATGTTGCAACATTTTATTTTGGCCTGATATTAGCACTTTTGGTCAAAACAATTAATGTATGCGTATTGAAATAATTTCCGGCAGCCCGCGCCATAACAGCGTAACTAAGCGGTTGGCCCTATATTTACAACAATTTTTTACAGATAAAACCGAACACAGTATTGGGTTGATTGACATGCGCGAACATGAGCTGCCTATGATACAAAGCGTTTTCTCAAACCCGGAACAAGCACCCGAACAGCACCGCGAACTGGCCGCCCGTATGTTCGCCGCCGACGCGTTTATACTGGTTACCCCTGAATATAATGGCAGTTATTCACCGGCGTTAAAAAACCTGATCGATCATTTTCCAAAACAGGTACATAAAACATTCGGGCTGGTTACCGCATCGGTAGGGGCGCTTGGTGGCATGCGCGCCGCACAGCAATTATTATTATTAATGGGCGGCATATTTGGCATTGCTTCACCTTACATGCTGGTTACGCCATTTGTAGACAAGAAATTTGATGCTGATGGTAATTTGTTAGACGAATCATTCCAGGCCAGCGTAGATACTTTTGTCCACGAGTTTTTATGGCTGGCGGAAAGGGTTTCAAAATAGCATAACGAGAGGCGTCAGGGGTATGTCCTTTTTACGATTCGTAAATTTAAAGGACAACCCTATTAAAGTTTTTGCTAACTCATTTGTAGTGCATCCCCTCTCTCATTTGTAGTGCATCCCCTCTCAAGAGGGGAATTAGCATTTCCTATTTAAAGCGTACCATCAAATTGGGCGTCATTGCAGGCATCTTGATTTTGTAGCGATAGCTGCCGTTAAACTCGTCCTCTTCTTTCAAAAATTCGTGGCCTTTTTTGCTGATCCAAAACGTTTCTGAATATGTTGATCCGTTTGGCGATTTCCCCTCCTCATACAGTTTCCAGCAATCAACTTTGGTATTATCCAGCAGGGTGATCACTTCGCTGCCGGTTACTTTGTACAATACATATTTTGGCGGCGATAGCGCTGCATCGTAAAAATTTATAGCAAAGGTTTTCCCAGGCGCCAGGGGCAGCATCTCAAAAGTTTCTATATCCAGGTTCCAGTTAAAGTTAGGTTCGGTAAAATCGAGTTTAAAAGTTTTGTGTACGTTCCCGGCTATGGTATCAGCACCTGCAATTTTGTTAAGGTACCAGTTATACGCCCGGGTTTTCGCCCCGTTAGATTCGGCATGATAGACAGGCGAAAAATCAGACGCTTTATTAACCGAGTACACCGTGCGGTAACTGGCGCTATCGGCCCCTAACCAGTGCTGGCTGATATTAAAAACTGCTTCTCCATCGCGCATGTCTTTTTTGATATCGCGCAGCCATAGCCAAAACCTCAAAGTATGGGTTTGTTTAGGCTGCTGAAAATAAACCAGGTATTGTTTCAAGCCCGGGTTTAGGTACGCGGTGTTCAACTGGTGCCCTTTTTTTAAATTAATGGTATCGATTTTCTGGGCATTGGCTGTTAATGTCCCGATTAATAATACGATGGCTAACATGCCACGATAAACATAATTGCGCATAGTAATAGTTTTGAGGCTGTTAGATTACGTGACAATGGTTTTTGTTACACAGGTAACCGATTACGAAGCATAAAGGTGAGATTGGCCTGTCAATCAGGTAAGGCCCGAACAAGAAATGATATAAAATGAACTTAATCTTAAACAAATCAAACCAAAATTATATTTTTGTAGAAAATAGATCGCATACACAATACATATAGCATATGAAAGGCTTTATTTCAAACACATTCTTCGGATATTTTAATTACCTGCTGGCTGTTACCATGATGGCATCGCCCTGGTTATTCCATTTTGTTGACGCCCGCGGCGCTGCATTATTTTTCCCTTTTATGTTTGGTTTGCACCAATTGATCATGGCTATCTTCAGCCGTGCAAAAGGTGGAATGGTAGGTGTGTTCCCGGTGCAAATGCATTGCTTCCTGGATACATTTTCGGGCTTTGTATTAATGTGCACTCCGTGGATGTATGGCTTTGCCCCTAAAGTATGGTTGCCACATGTAGCATTTGGCGCTATTATTTTCATATTAGGCGTATGGACAAAAAACTCGCCACTAATTAATCAACCGCATGAAATGGTGCCTGAACGCGGCATTCAATCAACCGATGCGCACGAAGGACGGATGATGGTGTAATTAGCAGAATTTACTTACGATATAAAGAGGCCCCGATTTTTGGGGCCTCTCTCGTTTTAAGTTATCGGTATATAAAAATCAACCCTGCTTAAATTTTCAGGATGCTGGGTAAAGTCATTATGATATATCTCAAAAACATCCTTATCCGATTTTTTATAGCCATTCTTGCTCAGCCATACAAATAGCTCGCCCCAAACCGGGCCAAAATCTTCGGGTTTAATTTCATAATGGCCTACTACATATTTCCCTTTATTAATAGTTATTAGCCCAACCGCTCCATCCACGGTGATAGGGTCTTTTAAAATCAGGCAAGCGCTCATCCTGATTTTTTCCGGCGCTGTTATTTTAAAACTATCATGATAAATGGTTAATGGTTGAATATTGCCATCCCTTAATAAGCCCTTTTCGGCTGCCCAGGCAAACAACTTTTTATAAGTAATATCCAGGTTATCATGACCAATGTGGGAAATATAAGCTAGTTTCAATTCAGGCATTTCTTTTACTTCAATATTTGCATTCATAGTTTGCAGTTTTTGCTCATCAACACTGCAAATGTATGGTTCAAACAAGCCGGGGCTTTGTCCATTCTTGCTATTCGCTTGACTTATCTTGCTAAATCGGCCAGGGCACGTGACTCGAAATAACGTGGGGCTAATCCTATAAAACTTTTTAAATGCCCGTGTAAACGATGAATTACTGCTGAAACCATATTTAGTATATAGTTCGGTAATACTTACCTGCTTTTGCCGCATTAATACTGCCGCAGCCTTCTCTATCCGCTTGCGAATGATGTAACTGTTTAGTGGTTCATTCACAACCGATTTAAATACCCGGTGAAAATGGTACGGCGAAAAATTAGCAATGCCGGCAATTAAATCTATTGACAACTCGCTGTCAAGATGTTCATCAATATATTGGATTGCCTTATTTACCCGCTTGATGTGATCGGCTACAACGTCAGTATTTTTAGCTATTGCCATTATCAAATTTATAAAAAAAGCGACCGTATCAATTAAATGATACCGTCGCTCACATTAAACTAAAAATATAAAGAAAGCTAAAAAGCCATCCCGATGGTTGAAAGCGGGATGTCCCTATTAAGAGCAGCCCATACTGCTGCCACAATTTAAACATTTATAACATGTACCCGAACGCACAGTGGTATGCCCGCACACATTACAGGCCGGCGCATCGCTTTGTACACCCATGCTTACATCAAAACTTACCTGTTTTTTGGCGGCAGTATTGTTTACTGCAACCGGTTCATAAACATTGCTTTGGTCGGGATTAAAATCGTCGTCGCTTAGTTGAGGATTACCGGTAATACCATTCTGTTCGGTTAACACATGCACCAGGTCGGTACGGTTCTGGTATTCGTAGCCTAGCATCCTGAAGATGTAATCGATAATAGAAGTTGCGCTTTTGATGTTATCATGCCCCATTACCATCCCCGCGGGCTCAAAGCGCGTAAAAGTAAATTTCTCTACATATTCCTCCAGTGGTACTCCATACTGCAAACCAACCGATACCGCAATGGCAAAGCAGTTCATCAGCGAGCGGAAGGTAGCGCCTTCCTTGTGCATATCTACAAATATTTCACCCAGAGTACCGTCTTCATATTCGCCTGTGCGCACAAATACGGTTTGCCCGTCTATACTGGCTTTTTGGGTAAATCCACGGCGTTTGGCAGGAAGGCTCTTCTTCTGCACTACGCGTGATAGTTCGCGCATAAAGTTAGTATCCTTCGATTTTTCCATAATGGCTATGGCTGCCTCTATCACCTGCTCGGGGGTTAAATCACTTAGCTTTACGTTGGCAGCTTCACCCAAAACTTCCTCTACGGTTTCCAGCTTATCGTCGGCTTCTTCCTTAACATCCGATTTGGTTGATAATGGTTGAGATAACTTACAGCCATCGCGATACAGCGCATTAGCTTTCAGGCCCAAAGCCCACGAAAGCTCGTAGCAATCTTTTATCTCATCTACCTGGGCCTCGTTGGGCAGGTTAATGGTTTTAGATATAGCGCCCGACAGGAATGGCTGTGCTGCAGCCATCATTTTAATGTGTCCATGCGCGTGGATATAACGTTCGCCCTTGGCCCCGCATTTATTGGCACAATCAAATATTTCGTAGTGTTCCTGTTTAAGGTAAGGTGCACCTTCAACGGTCATAGTGCCGCAGATGTATTCATTAGCTTCGGCTATTTGCTGTTTGCTGAAACCTAAAGCACGCAGCAGGTTAAAATCATGCGCATTGTATTGTTCGGTGGTAAAGCCCAGGCGTTTCAGGCAATCTTCGCCAACTGTCCACACATTAAAACCAAAGCTAACTTCAAAAGCCGATACCATAGCCTTATCCAGCTTCTCCAGTTCAGCATCGGTAAACCCTTTGGTTTTTAAACTCTGCAAGTTAATATGCGGCGCATTGTTTAATGTAGCGCTGCCTTTAGCGTAATTAATAATAGTGTCTATCTCATGTTCGGCATAACCCAAATTGCGTAAAGCTGCAGGCACCGCCTGGTTTATTATTTTAAAGTATCCACCACCAGATAATTTCTTAAATTTTACCAAGGCAAAATCAGGCTCAATCCCGGTGGTATCGCAATCCATTACCAGTCCTATAGTTCCCGTTGGGGCAATAACAGTAGTCTGGGCATTGCGATAGCCATATTTTTCGCCCATTTCCAAAGCTTTATCCCAGGCATTGCAAGCGGCGCTTAATAAATAATCGGGGCAATGTTTTTGATCGATGCCGGGAGGGGCTATTTCCAGACCTTCATAGTTTCCGGTAGAGTTATATGCAGCGTAACGATGATTGCGCATTACGCGCAGCATATGCTTTTTATTTTCCTCGTAGCGGCTAAAAGTTCCTAATTCGCGGGCCATCTCGGCCGATGTGGCATAGGCTGTACCCGTCATAATAGCGGTAATAGCGCCGCCAATTGCCCGGGCCTTGTCACTATCATAAGGGATACCGTTTACCATCAGGGCCGAACCTAAGTTAGCATAGCCTAAACCAAGCGTACGGTAATCATATGATAATTGTGCTACCTCTTTAGACGGGAATTGTGCCATCAATACCGAGATCTCTAACACAATGGTCCAAATGCGGCAGGCATGTTCAAAGCCTTTTACATCAAAAGCGCGTGTTTCCTTATCGAAAAAATGTTCGAGATTAATAGATGCCAGGTTACAGGCTGTATTATCCAGGAACATATATTCCGAACATGGGTTCGAGGCATTAATGCGACCGCCCTCTGGGCAGGTATGCCATTCGTTTATGGTGGTATCAAACTGCACCCCCGGATCGGCACAGGCCCAAGCTGCAAAAGCGATATCATCCCATAGTTTTTGTGCCGGGATAGATTTAATGGCCTTACCGCTCATCCTACTGATCAAATCCCACGGTTTACCGCCTTTTAAGGCATTAAAAAATGCATTGGGGATACGCACCGAATTGTTAGAGTTTTGGCCGCTAACGGTTCGGTAGGCCTCTCCTTCGTAATCAGAAGAGTAGCCGGCAGCAATCAATGCGGCAACCTTCTTCTCCTCTTCAACTTTCCAATTTACAAAGCTTTCTATTTCGGGGTGATCAAGATCTAAACAAACCATTTTGGCTGCCCGGCGTGTAGTACCGCCCGATTTGATGGCCCCCGCGGCACGGTCGCCAATTTTCAGGAACGACATCAGGCCTGATGAATAACCGCCGCCCGAAAGCTTTTCGTTATCACCACGTATTTTACTAAAGTTAGTGCCAACACCCGATCCATATTTAAAAATCCGGGCTTCACGAACCCACAAATCCATAATGCCGCCATCATTCACCAGGTCATCATCAACCGAAAGTATAAAACAAGCATGCGGTTGCGGCCGCTCGTAAGCTGAAGTTGATTTGCTTAGTTTCCCCGTAGCGGGATCGACATAATAATGGCCTTGTGGCTTCCCGGTAATGTCATAAGATGTATGCAGACCTGTATTGAACCATTGTGGCGAGTTTGGCGCTGCCAGCTGGCCAACTATGGTATAAACTATCTCATCATAAAAAACCTGGGCATCAGCCGCCGAGGCAAAGTAATTATATTTTTCGCCCCACACTTTCCAGCAATTGGCCATACGATGGGCTACTTGCTTTATGCTTTTCTCAGCACCGGTAGTCCCGTCAGCTTGTGGCACCCCTGCTTTGCGAAAGTATTTTTGAGCTAATATATCTGTAGCCACCTGCGACCAGCTTGAAGGCACTTCTACATCGTTCATTTCAAACACTGCGTCGCCGCTGGGATTGCGGATAATGGATGAGCGTTTGTCATATTTAAACAATTCGTATACAGGTATGCCATCTTTGGTGAAATACCTATCCAGCTTTAAACCTTTACTATTTTCGGCAGCTTGTTTTTTTGTAGATGTTTTGCTCATTTAAGTAGTTGTGTTAAAGTGAATTTGCCGTTAAGAAAATGTGAAAGGGTTTTAAATCAAATTTATCTTTCACAAAAAGGTAATCCATCGCCGAGTTTTCAACATATCAACAGACTGGCGCCTGTATTGAATGCGATTTTTAATATCAGGCTTATTTTCAGATATTTAAACGTGTGGAAAACTAATAAAACAGGCGGTTTTTATAATTGTTACTACTTAATTGTACCCATACTACTTAAACCATTAATATAGTGTGCAGTCATAAGTTTGTATACTTACTTAGCCATGAGAATAATAAGCATTTATTGGGATTATTATTTCGGTACCAACCACAGGCTTATTTTAAAAGCCTGTAAAGCCGGGGTATATTAATACCAGGGGCTGTGTATTGCAGCCTGATTAAAAAAGGATTTGCTATGTTATTTATTAATAAACCCATAGGGCATATTAGTAAATACCCCGCCGGTAATTACATCATTTGTTACCGAAACAATATTGCCACTACTGTCATAATTTGCTGTTTTATTACTGAAACTAAATGTACCGCTTATTAAACCACTGGCAGTATTTATTGATGAAATAGTGAAGGTGCCATTCCCCGAAGCTGCCGTTGCAACCGGTACAAACACGTAACTTCCGTTGTTATCTTTTTGTTGAGTGCTGTACACCATTAGTGGATTGCCAGAATTATTAACTGTATTGGCGCCCGTGGGAAAATCGTTTGTAGCAACAGCATTACTTAATGTAACTGTACAGGCTATTTGTTTTTGGCTATGTGTACCAGTAAAACTGAATACTTTAGTTTTGGTTGCAGTATTATAAATAATGGTAGCATTAAGCGTATCCGGCGTCCAACTTGTTCCATTTATAGTTGCTGTTAGTTGCGCTGGGGTTGTGGCAGGATCGCCCGAAGTGCTTTTTTTACAGTTTTGAAAAAACAGGATAAGCAGGATTGCTAATGCAGATAAGGAGATTTTTTTCATGATATAGGTAATTTCCCACGTTAACGGCGATGCTTAGGTATCCTGTATATCACTTACGTGTTTTTCACATATTTTAACATTTGAAATGAGGTCGAAGGTTGAAGATAAGTTGAGAAACAAGTTCGGCATGACGGTTTAGCATAACAAAAAGGGGAGCAATTGCTCCCCTTTTTGTTATGCTATAAGACCAATCTCTAATTAACCAGCCTTTAATCCCTATAATTAGTCAATCACCGTAACTTTAAGCATATTGGTTTTACCTTGCTTGGCAATTGGCACGGCAGCAGTATTAATAACTACATCGCCAATTTCAATCAGGTTTTCTTTTTTCAGGATGTTGTTTACATCGCTGATGGTTTTATCGGTGCTTTCTAATTTATCATAGTAAAACGCTTTTACACCCCAAACAAGGCTTAGTGCGTTCAACAGGTTTTTATTTGATGTAAAAATATAAGTGCTTGCCTTAGGGCGATGGCTTGAAATTTCGAAGGCTGTGTAGCCCGAGAAGGTCATGGATATAATACCCACTGCGTTAGTATGCCCCGCTAAATGCACGGCCGATTCGCAAACAGCGTTGCTAATGGTATTTGAAACAGGTATTTTATCGTATGCTTCTTTTGATGAGTTGAACGGATATCCCTGTTCTTCCACATTACGGACAATTTTGGCCATCGTTTCAATAACTATTACCGGGAATTCACCAACCGATGTTTCACCACTCAACATCACTGCGTCGGCACCATCTAATACCGAGTTAGCCACGTCGTTCACTTCGGCGCGTGTTGGGCGCGGGGTGGTGATCATGCTTTCCAGCATTTGGGTAGCAATAATAACAGGTTTTGAAGCCGCGCGGCATTTGCGGGCAATCATTTTTTGCAACAAGGGTACTTCTTCCAATGGCATTTCCACACCAAGGTCTCCGCGGGCTACCATTATACCATCAGTTGCTTCAATAATACCATCTATATTGTCAATAGCTTCGGGTTTTTCAATTTTAGCAATAACGCGCGATGCTTTTCCGCTACGGCTGATAATCCGTTTCAATTCCACAATATCCTCGGCAGTACGCACAAACGAAAGGCCTATCCACTCTACATCATTCGCCAAAGCAAAATCAAGGTTTATTAAGTCTTCTTCGGTTAAGCTTGGAATAGATACCTTGGTATTTGGCAGGTTAACGCCTTTGCGCGATGTCAGGATACCGCCGTGCACAACTTCGCAAACCACCAGATCTTTTTTGTTAGTTTCAATAACCTTCATTTGAATTTTGCCGTCGTCCAGCAAAATAATTTCGCCGGCTTTTACATCCTGCGGGAAGGTATCGTAGGTAATATATATCTGGTTATCATCGCCAATACATTCCTGCGTGGTCATGTTAATACGTTTACCATTGGCCAGGTGTATGCCGCCATCTTTAACCAAGCCTATGCGGATCTTCGGGCCTTGTAAATCGGCCAGGATACCTACGTTAACTTTATATTTATCGTTTATTTCGCGAATAATGTCGATTGTTTTCTGATGATCTTCAGGCCTGCCGTGCGAAAAGTTAAGGCGGCAAACGTTAACGCCCGCTTTTATCATAGCCATCAATACGTCTTTTTTAGCCGACGCAGGGCCCATTGTAGCAACTATTTTGGTTCTGTTGTAAGATAATTTCATATTTATTGGTTTAATACGGGCTTAGCAGCCGCAATATAGTGTATTTATAACACCTTGTAAAAATTGCGCTAAAATAACAGATTTTCCCGTGATTTTATCTTTTTCGGATCAATCTTTATCGCGGCTACCACTTCGGGTATTTTATTTAGGCCGTTAATAATATCATTAAGGTCCTGGTCGTCTATATAATTTTTGATCATTAAAAAATAATCGGCCTCGCGCATTTCAGGAATTAGAAGACCATCGGCACCCCGATTTGCGATAAGATAAAAGGAGGTTTCGCTTGCTTCCCAATAATACTCGTACATGGAAAAAGGTACCGCCTGGGCAGAAGTTGGATAAATATTTACCTCCAGATCATCAACCCGTACAAAATTAAAGTGCAAATACTTGTTCACAAGGTAACAAAGGCGATAATCTTTCTGGGCTGATGTTATAGCTATCAGCACAAAATCCAGGTCGATTTCAAACTTTAAAAGCTTTTTATTCAAAGTAATATACTTAAGTTCGTAAAATTACAAAACAGAAACATCAGGACTAAAATATTGTTACATTTAATACAAAGATTTTAGATTTGATATTTGATTTAATTTATTTTTCTTTGCACAGAATTAATTAATCATTTAAAACGTAAAGACTATGTCTGATATCGCTTCAAGAGTTAAAGCTATTATCGTAGAAAAATTAGGTGTTGACGAAAGTGAAGTTACACCTGAAGCAAGTTTCACCAACGACTTAGGTGCTGACTCTTTAGACACCGTGGAATTGATCATGGAGTTTGAAAAAGAATTTAACGTGGCCATCCCTGACGATCAGGCAGAAACCATTGGTACCGTTGGCCAAGCCATCGCTTACCTTGAAAAAAACGTTAAATAAGCTTCCTTTTTAACATTCTTAGATGGAGTTTAAAAGAGTTGTTGTAACCGGGCTTGGTGCTCTTACTCCTATTGGCAATACAGTTTCAGAATATTGGAACGGATTGATCAATGGAGTAAGCGGCGCAGCTTTGATTAAAAGTTTTGATACCACAAAATTCAAAACACAGTTTGCCTGTGAAGTAAAGAATTTTGATGCGGATGCTTTTTTAGGCAGAAAGGACGCACGTAAACTGGACCCTTTTGTTCAATACGCGCTGTATTCTACCGAAGAGGCTGTGAACGACGCCGGTTTAAATTTCGAAAAACTGGATACCAGCCGCATAGGTGTAATATGGGGTTCGGGCATTGGCGGCTTGAAAACCTTTTTAGACGAGGTGGTTACCTTTGCCAAAGGTGACGGTACGCCACGCTTCAATCCTTTCTTTATTCCTAAAATGATAGCTGATATAGCCCCGGGCCATATCTCTATTAAATACGGTTTACGCGGCCCTAACTTCACTACAGTTTCAGCCTGTGCATCATCAAACAATTCGTTAATTGATGCCTTTAACTACATCCGTTTAGGCAAAGCCAATATGTTTATCAGCGGTGGTAGCGAAGCTATTATTAATGAAGCTGGCATTGGTGGCTTTAATGCCATGCACGCCCTTTCAACCCGTAACGATGACCCTGCAACCGCCTCGAGGCCTTTTGATCTTGACCGCGACGGCTTTGTAGCTGGCGAAGGCGCAGGTACCATTATACTGGAAGAACTGGAGCATGCCAAGGCACGCGGCGCTAAAATTTATGCAGAAATGATGGGTGGCGGCATGAGTGCCGACGCTTATCACATGACTGCACCACACCCTGAAGGGTTAGGGGCGGCGCTTGTAATGAAAGCGGCCTTAGAAGATGCGGGCATGACATCAGCCGATATTGATTATGTGAACGTTCACGGCACATCGACCCCAATTGGCGACCCGCAAGAAGTAAAGGCAATAACCGACGCTTACGGCGATGATATTTACCGCATCAATGTTAGCTCAACCAAATCAATGACCGGTCATTTATTAGGTGCAGCTGGCGCAGTGGAAGCTATCGCAGCTATTATGGCTGTGAAGCACGATATTGTACCCCCTACTATAAACCACTTTACAGACGATCCGGCATTTGATCCACGTATTAATTTCACCTTTAACAAAGCACAAAAACGTGTGGTAAGGGCGGCGCAGAGTAATGGGTTTGGATTTGGCGGGCACAATGCTTCCGTTATATTTAAAAAATACGAAGACTAAAGTTTACTAAATGCCAATAACAGGGTTTTATAAGCTTTATCTGTCACCGAACAGAAAATATGTTAAACAATTAAATAATTTGCTCGGCTTTGTACCGGGCAATTTGTCTTTATACCGCATGGCATTCCGCCACAAATCGGTAGCCGCCAACGTAAAAAAGGGCGTAAAAAACAGTAATGAGCGGCTTGAGTTTTTAGGCGATGCCGTCTTGGGCAGCGTAGTAGCCGAGGTATTGTTTAAATTATACCCATATGGCGACGAAGGTTTCTTAACCGAACTACGATCAAAAATTGTAAGCCGGGTTAACCTTAACCAGCTGGCCCGCAAGCTGGGTTTTGAAAACCTGATTGAATATGATAATCGCATGGTAAGCAATACCCGCCAGGGATCTTTACTGGGTGATGCATTTGAGGCACTAATAGGCGCCGTATACCTTGATAAAGGTTATGATTTTACCAAGAATTTCCTGATCAACCATATCATCAAGTCGCACATTGACATCCATACACTTGAGCAAACTGAAACCAACTTTAAAAGTAAACTGATCGAATGGTGCCAACGCCATGGTAAAGATGTAAGTTTTGATTTGGCGGAGAACCAGGAAGGGGAAAGCACTAAACTATTTAGTGTACACGCTGTTATCGATGGTGAAATAATGGGCCTTGGCAAAGAATTCAGTAAAAAGAACGCGGAAAAATTAGCCGCGGAAAAGGCCTGCGAAGCTTTAGGAATATAAAGATTAGTGCAAAGAATTGCCTTCATACCAATTTTACTAAAGCTTTATTATGCTTTTTTAGAGAGCTTAGTAATATGTGTGAATAAGATAAAGCAAAAGAGCATATTCGATTAGTCTTTAAAACCTTTCAAATATGCTCTCCGATGCTTCTTTTTAAGTCGGGATGAGAAGATTCGAACTTCCGACCTCCAGCACCCCATGATTGCTCTATATTGCCTTTAATGTTGTTAAATCTGTTAATAAACGATGTATTTACACTTTGTTACCTTGTAAGGAGTAAACAAAGAGGTAAACATTTAAGAGTAAAGGTACAATCTTCGATAGTTTTATCATAAGCATAAGTTTAAGTGAATAAATGAATTATGATGCTCTACAGGCGTAAGGATTGACTAAATGCAAGGAGGAACGGAATAAATAGGTTTAGGTAGACATAGGAGCGTTTATGCCGTAGTTCCTTGCCTTGTGTCATATCCTCTTGCCTAACTTTGCTAATAATTCATTACTTCACCTACCTATGTCTATAATTTCCAATTCAAGAATTTCAATATTTCTTACTTTATAGGGGTAATACAAAAGCTGAATTGGATACAATGTTAATTCAATAAAATGAGGATTTCTTAGTTTATAGGGGTAGTTAAAATCTTGAATCAATATAAAAAATGATAGCTATTGCCACTCTAACCTGACTTTTTAAAAGGTAAAACTTCTTGGTGAAAGCTTAATGTCAATTGAGGAATGTTGAAATTTCTTGGTTTATAAAGGTATCGCAAAATCTTGAATCAGCATCATGGACAGTTAATAAGCAAGGGTATATACCCTCCGTTAATAGCTGGATATCGTGCGCGGATTCGCATAAGAACATCTTCCCTACCATTTAAAAGATAAACTCACTTTAAAACTACTACCAGTTGTACAAATCCCTACTATCATCTAATAATACATTGGGTAAGCTGTTAATCCCTGTAATTACCACAATGGAGGCTGTGTCTGAATACGTATTGCTGAAGACGTTTAATCCTTCATTCGGAAATAACACGTTAAATGAATACTGTTCCATCATTTCTTCAAGCCTTTTCTTTTCTACCCTTCCTATTGCCGAGCTAGTTATCGCTGAAATGATTACTCCTGTTTGGCGGCGGTCTTGATCAAAGATTTTTTTTATAAAGACCTTAAAAGAATTAGGTTTAGATTCACTCATGTAAACCAACTTCTCAGTAGGGGAAGGCAACAGCTTCACGTTGTCGTAAATCTCCACATTTTTGTTAATCATAGCTTTGATTAACTCACTCATATTGATAATTGGATTATCCAATACAACCATCGATTTTCTTTGCTTGTCTACGATAACATAGGTATCATTTCTTTTAACAAGAACATATCTTGAGTTAAGGTTATTCAGTATATCTCTCTGTAAGTCCATTATTGTTAACCTAAATACGGTGTATTGATATTGAATGTAATTCTCTGATGCCCTATCGGTAATATCACCGATTGAATTTGAGGAGAGCCTGAATCTTGAACAGATTCGAGCCATTGAATATCATATATACTCGGAAATACGGTTCCGTTAGGGTGCGTATGTTTAATCAAAATCTCCTTTTCATCAACAGGTAATGAAACGCTATTATTATCACCAATGTACAAAAAGTATCCCAACTTGCCGATTGTAAATACAACAGCGAATTCAATTTTAAATCTAACAGTAAGAGTTCTTAAAACCATGTCTGAAGGCAAGTTATCCAGGTATATAGCATATCCATACCTTGGCAAACCATTGTTTTCAAACATTTCTAATAGCTCTTCTGGGAGAAACATGCTAAGTTATGCTAATTCCTTGGCATACATTTCAGCTTGTTCCAGCACTGTATCGGTAGCACGAGCTTCATCGTCAGGTGGGTATTTATGGAAACGTAAAACTCGTTTTACTTCCCGCTTTACCCTGTCTTTAACCGATTGACGGACAGTCCAGTCAATTGTGGTGTTGCTTTTTACCCGTTGTACTAATTCCTTAGCGATGATAAGTAGCTTGCTATCCCCTAACATATCCATAGCCGATTGATTGCAGGCAAGGGCGTCATAAAATGCCTTCTCGGGCTCGGTTAACCCTAATGAGTTACCCAGCTCGGTTTCCCGGTTAACATCATGTGATAACTCAAGCAACAGTTCCATCATTTCAAGGGCGGTAATGGATTTGTTATTGTATTTATTGATAGCAGCCATTAGCTTTTCAGTAAGGCTTTTGTTAACTACAAGGTTCTTCTTAAAACGTATTTTAATTTGATCTGAGAGTAATTTCTTTAGTAACTCAATAGCGACATTCTTTTGCTTCATGTTACGTATCTCGTTCATGAAATCTTCGCTAAATATTGATACCTCGGGTTTGTCTAAGCCTGCCTGATCTAACAGATTTACTATGCCATCAGTTGCTATGGCGGTTTCAACCATTGATTTTATGGTGTTCTCAAACTCTCTGCGGCGTTGGCCGGTTACGGCTATATCGAATTTTGCTAACCGTGCTTTAACGGCCTGAAAGAATGCCACATCCTCTGTTATTATCTTAGCTTCCGGCTCTGATTTGGCTAAGGCATATGCCTGGCCTAACGAAGTAACTTCTTTGATATATCGCTCTTTGCCATTATCTAAGCCCAATATATGTTCTTCCGCTTCCAATATTATGTCCATTTTAACACCTGTACTGGCTTTGAAATAAGGCTTGTAATCGAAGTTGTGATACATCTGCTCAACAACTTCAAGCTTGGTAAGCATTAAGTTAACAGCTTCCGCAATGTCAAGTGTAATAGCGCCATTACCATTATTCTCCGTGTAAGTTTTTAAGGCCGCCTTCAGGTTGCCCGTTACTGGAACATAATCTACTATTAAGCCTCCTGGCTTATCATTAAATACCCTATTAACTCTTGCTATGGCCTGCATTAAGTTGTGGCCGCTCATGTCTTTGTCAAGATACAACGTATGCAATACCGGTGCATCAAAGCCCGTTAACCACATGTCAACCACAATAACCATTTGCAATGGGTCGCGCTTTTCTTTCAAACGTGCAGCTATTAATGCACGTTTGGCTTTGGTTCGGATATGATCTTGCAAATGCTTCTCATCAGATGAACTACCAGTCATTATAACTTTAACGCCCCCATACTCATCACGGGTGTCATGCCATTCAGGTTTGAGCGCTACTATCTCATTATATAAAGCCACTGCAATATTGCGATTCATAGCAACTATTAATGCTTTCCCGCTAAAGACCTCTGCACGGCTCTCAAAATGAATAAGTATATCCTTAGCTATCATTTTCAATCTTTCGGGATGACCAATGATTGCTTCTTGCCGTGTTGAACGCTCGATCGCCTTGTTAATAGTATATTCGGGCAACCCTTCGGCCACCATATTCAATTGATTCTCTAAATCTTCAGTAAATATCCTGTCAAGTTTCAGTTTTGCAAACCTATTTTCATAATAGATTGGCACGGTCGCTCCGTCCCTTACGGCGCGCTCTATGTCGTATATATCTACGTACTCACCAAATACGGCTTGAGTATTCTTATCATTACTTTCAACGGGTGTGCCTGTAAAGCCGATAAACGTTGCACCAGGCAAGGCATCGTGCATGTGCTTAGCAAAGCCATAAGTGGTTTCGTTACCAACTTCGTTGCCGGCAGCATCTTTTATATACCTAACCTTAGCTTCAAACCCATATTGAGTACGGTGGGCTTCATCAGCAATCACAATGATGTTGCGCCTATCGGATAGTTGTGCGAACTGCGTTGAACCTTCTTCGGGCAAGAACTTTTGTATGGTAGTGAAGAACACACCACCCGATTGCCGGTTTTTTAATTCTTTTACCAACGCTATTCTGCTCTCTATTTGTACAGGCACTTGCCTCAATAATTGCGAGCAATTGGCAAACGTATCGAAGAGTTGCTCATCCAGGTCGTTCCTGTCTGTAATAATAATTACTGTGGGGTTGTCAAGCGCTTTAACCAATAGGCCAGTAAAGAATACCATTGATAGCGATTTGCCCGAACCCTGTGTGTGCCAAACCACACCACCTTTACGGTTGCCTCCTTCAATACTGGCTTCCTGTGCCGATACGATAGCTTTCTTCACGGCATAGTATTGATGGTAAGCAGCTATTTTCTTCACCACTTCAATACGTACTGTTTTAGTAGCTAAGTCTTCAACTTTAGTCTTTTCAAATACAATAAAGTTTAATATCAGATCGGTAAGGACGGTTGTGTTTAATAACCCATCCATCATTACCGCGAGTTCGCTGGTCTTGTTAGAGGCGATAGTTTTACCATCAGCAGTTTTCCAAGCCATAAAGCGTGATATATCGCTAGTTATTGTACCTAATTTTGCTTCCAAGCCATCACTTATAATCTCGAAGCAGTTGTAATTAAACAATGTTGGTATCGTGCGATGATATGTTTGGAATTGATGGTATGCTTTCTCGACTGTTGCGTTGTGGTCTGTTGCATTTTTAAGTTCAAGCACAACAATTGGCACCCCGTTAAGATAAAGTATAACATCAGGCCGCTTATGCTGGCCATTCTCTATTATTGTTACCTGATGAGTAACATGCCATGAGTTATTAGAAGAATTTGCCTCGTCGATAAGCTTGGCCTTAACCGTTCTTTCTTCGCCATTATCAGTATAAACAACATCAACTCCTTCAACCAATAGCTTATGAAAGTATTGATTGCTCGCCATTAAATCACTATGCCCAGGTGTACGCAGCACTTCCTTTACAGCTTGTTGCAAAGTTGCTGATCCAATGGTTGGATTGATGCGTATTAAAGCATCTTGCAGATAAGTTTCAATGACAACATCAGCAAACCCGTTCCGAAGGGATGTATCAACATCGGGGTCAAGCTGGTGTGGATGGATATAGGTAAAGCCTTTAGTTTGCAATACCTCTATTACCCATAGCTCTATGTCATTTTCAACTACGCGTGTCATGCTTCGGCCATTTCGGTTAGTTTAACAGATCCGTTCATTAATTTAGATAGAAGGGTATCGCGTAGACTTTCTAATTGATGTATTTGTTTAATGTTGTTATTTATTTTCGCCAACAAAAGGGCGGTTCTTTCACTAAAAGCCGAAACTTTTAAGTTGTCAGGTCGTCTTAATCCTAAATTGGTTATTAAATCAGGACTAACTCGTTGATGACTTCCGCTTGTTCCTGAAGCAGCGCTGCTTAATGTATCCGTCACATCCGAAGATTTAAGAAAGAAATAAATGTACTCACGAAACGCGTCTTCTTTTGCTTCAAAAACCTGAAACTCCGTTGAACAAACGCTGATGTTTTCCGCTTCATGTATATACCAAACCCTTGAGGTTCCTGGATTTAATTTTGATATCAATGTTTGATTAGATCGAACCTGATATTTATTACTAAGAATGGCAGAACCAAATTCATGCTTAGGTTGCTTACCATGATCATAAGATGGCAAACTATAATGATGATAGATTTGATTTGGATTGGCTGCTGGATTTATACTTACTTTTACGTGGTTTGCAATTGTTGAAAAGGAAGTTTGCTCCCAACTATCCTGCGCCTCTACAATAAACATCTGCTTGAAAAAGGTTTCACCTAAAGACTCAAGTGTGTTGCTGTTGCGCTGTAACAAGTCTATTTTATCATCTATACTGCTGAGAACCTCAGTAATAGCAGAACTTATCTGTGGATCTTTAGGTGCGATAATATCTAACTTCCTCAATGATCCGAGTGTTATATAGGGCTGACTTGTGCCTGTTTTCTGTGCTTCTAATACGTTCCGACCAGTCTTAGACTGAAGGTAATAAAACAGCCATTTGGCTTTAACTTCATCGAGGGTCTTGTAAATCCCAACATTTTTAACAGCGTATTCAACAATCGCGTTTCTTTCAATATAACAAAAACCGCAATATTCTCCTATCATGCTTACAATGACATCCCACTGATCAACCTTACTTCGCCTGATGATTTTGTTGTAATCGTCCAAACTAATATGATAAGCGTTTTCGATATCAATTTCCCTTCCTTTAATATGCTTAGACGTAATTAGTGGCAAACCATTGGCGACTTGCTTAGGACTATCGTGCGTCCCATCTGTTACTTTATGACAATATTTGTCAGCCTTTAAAACCTCCCAACCAAATGGAATTAATCCATATTCTGTTTCAATCCAATCAGACATTTGAGGCCTCCACAATTTTAGAAAGGTTTGACTTAATTCTTTCATTCAGTGCCGATTCTTGTAACATTTGGTTATGCAGTTCTATTTGCAAATAATTAAACCGCTCAGTGAAGTCAAAATCATCCTCTTCGTCAGGTAGCCCTATAAATCTGCCGGGAGTTAATACAAAATCCATAGCTTCAATATCAGCCACAACAGTTGATTTGCAGAAACCAGGTATATCTTCGTATTCATCTCTGGTATTTAACCAATGATGGTAAGTCTCTGATATTTGTTTTATATCGTTTTCATCAAATTCTCGGGTACGCCTGTTAACCAAGTGCCCTAGGTTACGAGCGTCAATAAATAGTACTTCACCTTTACGTAAACGATTAGTATCACGATTTAAAAACCAAAGGCAAGCGGGTATTTGTGTATTTAGGAACAACTTTGTTGGTAGATTGATAATGCAGTCTATTACACCGGCCTCAACCATATTCTTTCTTATTTCATACTCACTACCTTGTTTAGTAGTTAATGCTCCTTTACTTAAAACGATTCCTGCTTTGCCTTTAGGCGCAAGGTGATACAAGAAATGTTGCAGCCAAGCGTAGTTAGCGTTGCCATTGGGTGGAACACCATATTTCCAACGTCCGTCCTGCCTAAGCAACTCCCCACTCCAATCTGACACATTAAAGGGTGGGTTGGCTATAATATAGTCGGCTTTCAAGTCGGGGTGTGCATCTTTAAGGAAGCTGCCTTCGCTATTCCATTTCACTTGTTCAGGGTCAATACCGCGTATGGCTAAATTCATTACGCACAGCTTCCATGTTGTTTGGTTGCTTTCCTGACCGTATATAGTAATATCATCAATTCTTCCCTGGTGTTGCTCAACAAACTTCTCAGACATTACAAACATACCACCACTACCACAGCAAGGGTCGTAAACCTTACCCTTTGTTGGTTCGAGCATAGCGATAAGTAATGATACTACTGAGCGAGGCGTGTAAAATTGGCCGCCTTTACGGCCTTCTGCTAACGCGAATTGACCAAGAAAGTATTCGTATACTACGCCAAATAAGTCTTTACGTTGGGCAGCCTCTGTGCCCAAATCCATGTTGTTAATTAAGTCTATAAGTTCGCCAAGCGTAACTTTATCAAGCTTTGATTGCGCAAATTGCTTAAACAATACACCGCGTATCTTCGGGTTGTCCTTTTCAATCAAATCCATCGCTGTGTCAACTTCCTCGCCAATGGTTGGCAGTTTAGCCCTGGTTACTATGTAATTCCAGCGGGCTTTCTCCGGTACAAAGAATACATACTCTGCGCTGTAAACCAACTTATCTTCGGGGTCGTCATAAGCATACTCGCCCTCCTTCTTTAATATCTTTTGGTGCAATACATCAAAGGCATCGGAAACGTACTTTAGAAACAGTAAGCCTAACACGTAGCTTTTGTATTCGGCAGCATCAATGTTCTTACGAAGCTTATCGGCAGTGAGGAACAGTATCTGTTCCATTGGTTTATTATCCTGAGGTTTAGCTGGTTTAGTTTTAGCCATATCTACAATACGTGATTTGCTAAGTTATGAGATTAATAGCAGTTTGAAAGTTAAATATACAGATTGGCTGCTACCAATCAAATAGCAATCCTTGTCTGCCATTTATAGGGTGAGCCGCACTCACAGGATTGAAAGGCGTACTGAACTTTGACTTATCATTATTACCTCTTAAAGGTCTAAGCCAAATGCGGCTCTTTTCAGGCTCGGTAAATTCGATGTAATAAGGTATATAATGTGTACCGACCAAAGTTGTGCAAATTTGGTAGCCCGTGTAAAACTCGTTGCTTAAACTGTTCATGTGTGCTATTTCACCTTGTAAAGAGTTAAATAGCATATTGATCAAAGCCATTTTACAGCAAGTCAAATCAAGGTCAGCACCGTAAAGCTGTAAAGAACGGTCTATCTTAGCTGTGGCTAATAGCATCCTGCCACTGCCGCAAGCAGGATCTAAAACGGTTTGCGATACCCGAGAGGTTGTGCCGATTTGCATCATCGCCATCATATCGCACAAGTGCTGAGGAGTGAAGTATTGCCCCATGTGACCCTTAGATATTGCGTGCATATAAAGTTCGCCCAGCGGGTCTGTAAAGCCATCTGCGAGGTCACCAATCATAGTGATAAGAGTTGTTAATTGCTTGACTTTGGGGTGGGTTTGATAAGCCTCAATGACGGATTGCTGTTCGGTTTCATTGTTGCACTTTTTGAAGAGTAACAGCGTCCAATTCAGCATTTCAGTGAATACAGTAGGCAGTGATTGGCCGTAGGCAAATCGTTCGAACTCGGTTAGCAGGTGTTTAATCTGTGTCATGGCAGAAAGTTTTTAGTCGAGGGAATTCTCGAACGAACTCACTGCTGAACAGCAGAATAAAGGCAAGGTGGAGATATAAGTAAATGCGGAGGCTCCCGATGGGATACCCATTTACGTTATACTACCTTGAACGAAGTGACTGTATTACTGTTGTGAGGCTAACTTTGAGTAGAGAATCCGTATCGAATCACTTTTTTAGGGAATTTGAGTATTATTGTCGAACAGCCTATTAACCGTAATGATATGAATTATAAATATGTAAAGAACATAGGGAATGGAGGTTTCGGAATAGTCGATAAGGTGCTTGGTAACGATGGCAAGCACTATGCGAGGAAAACTTTTCAAGTTAATCAAGGTCCGGGCTTTCCATTGAATTTGGAAGCTAACGTAAAAAAACGTTTTATCAGAGAAGCAAAGATGCAAAGTGGTCTTGTTCATCCGAATATCGTTCCCGTCATAGAGAAAGATTTGGATTCAGATCCGCCATCATTCATCATGCCTTTGGCTAATAGCACCTTGGAGGAGGATTTGACGAAAGATAACACTCTCAATGGTAATTACATGAATGCGATATTGGATATCATAGCAGGCTTAGAGGAACTACATGCTATGTCAATTTATCACAGAGATTTGAAACCAGCAAACGTATTAGGCTACATTGATCCTGCAACTGGCGTTACTAATTACGCTATCACTGATTTTGGTTTAATGTCAATCTCTGTAACCAACATTTCAGCTATTACCCAAACAGGGATGAGGATGAAATCCGATTATTACACTGCGCCTGAAATTGTAAAGGATTTGAAGAAAGCTTCCGCTCAAAGCGATATATATTCGTTAGGTTGCATTTTGCATGATATGGTCGCTACAGATGACAGGATACCGTGTAATGAAATTAAGGATTCATGTGACTTTGGCGGAATTCTTTTAGCTTGCACAAGGCAAGATCCAGCGAGAAGATTTAAAAGTGTTACAGCTGTCCGGGATGCACTATTGTCTTTGGGTCAGGTAAGTCTGAAACCTAAAACCTATCATGGGGCACAAATATTTGATTTGCTTGCTAAAGATGCGGATGATCTCGACGAACATGAATGGCAAAGCATAGTTGATTTCATTGACGACAATGCTGATAGCGATGACTCTAAAGCTGTATTGAGAAAGTTGTCTTTAAAACAAATTGATGCAATCATCCTTGGACATCCCAAATTGGCTGCTAAACTTGGTATAATATATGCTGACTGGATAAGAACTGAGTCTTTCTTATGGGATCAGTGTGATGGCTTGAGTATCAGGCTCGAAAAGTTTATAAATTCAGGCAAAACTGATGTCAAGGCTGAATGCCTAATGGCTATGCTTTATTTAGGTACAAGTCATAATCGTTTTTACGTTGAACGCAAATTTGCAAGGCTTATAAATAAGGAATTGGAATTGGATGTAGCTAAAAGATTAGCAATAGAGTTACGAGCAGATAGCGAAGACGCATGTCGGGCTATCAGTCATTTAAAAAGGTCTATTGATGTAACACTAAGTGAAATCCATCCTTTGCTAAATGAAACTATAAAGGAAATTTGCTATGCAAGATAGTCACTACATATTTACTGAAATTGGGCCAAGGCTTGAAAATCAAGACGCAGTACATGTTGGCATCAAAGCACAGTATTTAATTGCGTGCCTTGCAGATGGCGTTGGAGGGGAAAATTGCGGGAGTATCGCTTCTACACAAAGTATTCAATACTTTATCGAAATGGTTAATCCCAAAGAAGAACGACTTGACGTAACTATCCAAGAAGTACATAACGAAATAGTTTTATTACAAGCTAAGGACCCTCGATGCAAAGGTATGGCATCTACCTTCACAGCGTGTGTCATCGACGGGATGAAACTTGTCGGTTGTCAAGTTGGCGACACAAGGCTTTGTGTTTTGCGAGGAAACGGAATTAAACAATTGACTGAATTGCATACTGAAGCTAATCGACTTTATAAATCAGGTCAGTTAACAAAAGAAGCTTATGCAAATTATCCCAGAAAAAACATTATAGAAAGTGCAATCGGAATGAAGACTGTACCCAAAGTACAGATTTTTGAATTTGAGTTGCACCCTAAAGATAGGTTGCTACTAACTAGTGATGGAATTCATGACTTGGTCACTAAAAGAGAGTTTAGAGACCTATCATTGAAAAGTGAGACAATTGAAAGTTTTGGGGAGAATATTAAAGGATGCTTGAAAAATAAAGTACTTCAGGATAACGCTTCTTTTATCGTCATTGGTATATAATGCTATCGAGCCTGTAAAACCAACGATGGCGAAGCAAAGTTGGTTGCGAGTAAAGCAAAAGGTCTCGGTAGAGAAAGCCTGCAAGGTGACTACCGAGTATCTACGACAAATAACTGGCGATGTGAATGAGCACTGTGGAGTTTGTATTATCAATCATTGGTAACATAGACGTGGCATAAGTAATGCAATAGATTAGTTAGAGCTTTCAATATACCTTAGCCATTCCGCATTTTCAAGAATATATTTTTCATCGATTTCGCTTAGCTCCATCAAATCACGCAATGTTCTACCAACTTTGGTTAATCCTAAGTTGACAAAGTGGTCGGATGGTATCATAAACTCTAGTTTAAATTCTAGCTCTGCTATTACCCCCATTTGTTTCATCTCTTCTACTTCCAAAGCTAAATCGGCTTTAGACGATTTTAATGGGGCCTGTGTAGAAAAACCTACTTTATTTGAAGTAGATAAAGTATAAAGTAACTCGGTACCAGGTAATGGTTTTCTCCGTTTAATTAGTTCGAATTTCGCACTATTCGCAAGCAGTTCTAACATCGTAAGCTGTCTAAACGACAACTTATCAGCGAGTCTCAATAGTAAATTTGCATAACCCCTGTCAATATTGGATTCAAAGTATATATTCGCAACAAGATAGCCATAGTGTTTTATTTTCAGCTCCTCGAACTCACGTTGTGCGAATTGTAAAGCACCTTCTAATATTTCTTGTGAAGCAGAACGTTCATTACTATCTCCATTGAATAACCCATCAGTCCTTGGCTGTTCGCCATTTTGAACCCTTTGATTAATTTTAGAAAGGGCATAACTAAATGCTGCGCCAACCCTAACTCGTTCACGATCTCCAAGGATACTTTGCTTTATATCCGCTCCGATCGATGCAAATGTTTCAATAATTATTGGAGACATTACACTTCCAACCATTGCGCCTTCAATCCCGGGAAAATGTGCACCTAATCCTGTAGCGATAGCCGTTCCAGTGATGGAAGAACCTAAACGAATCCAATCAGTGATAGCTTTTGGATCAACTTTTATGCTTGACGGAATTAATTTAGAATGACTCATCTGCTAATATAAAGAATTTAGCTCACCGTTCCTACGCGAATAGAGCCTGTCGTCCCTCAAAAGAAACGCGTGAGCGTGATTGAGGGAATGCTTCACAAAGGCTTGGCGCTGGTTTTGACTTTGGGCCTGTGCGTTGCAACTTCAAAACCTGTGATCAAGACTGAAGCGACAGGCGAGGCGTAGGTGAGCAAAATTGTGATGAGCGATTTGCTTAATATAATAAACGTTGCAAGCTTCACCTGGTTGCAAACCAAGTGAAGTGAAGCATTAGTGAATGTATTAAAAGCAAGAGGAAGCGAATATGGAGCAACGTCATTCGCTATTGCCAAAGTGGGTGCCGGATTGCGACAACGGAGCAGTTACCTTTTAAAGTGTCAGCATGACTATTTACAAGGTAACAACATCTGGCGACTGCTTTGCAGCGTTTCAGTTGCGAAATGCGAATGTTCCTGTGCGGTATGGCCTGTACGGTTGGACAAGTCAGAAGCGCAGCTATCCTTTGCTCTCTTAAGCAACTCCCGAGGGTAAAGGAATAGCGTAGCTTATGATAAAAAATTTGAGGTTTACCACCATAAACTTCACGGGCAGTCCACCATGTTGAAGATTAAAGTTTCTGTTATGTGTTTAACTAATTGAATATAAGCTAATTGACAACGGTTTCATATTGTTAGCATTGTGCAAAAAAACGACGTTATGTGCAAAACTATGGCGTACAAAAGATTTGTTAGGCCCTTATCTTTGTAAAAGCGAAAAGGAAGCGCAATGCTTCCTTTCGACCTGTTTGATTTGCAAATGGTAACCTGGCAAGGTTATCAAGAGAACTGACTTAAATGCTTTATATGCAAGTTTAGCAGTCCGTTGGGGTCCTGGGTAGGTGACAGCCTATTCCAGGACTTTTTTGTTATATTAAATTTGATATAACAAATGTAAGAGGATAATAAGAAACTTAATTAACATAAGCAAAAGAATTCTCAACAAACGTACGAGAAGAACTACAAGCACAAGAACCAAAAGGAGCACGAGCACAACGAAAAATCAGAACAACGAGAAGAGATTGCACAATGCGACACGTAAACTAAACGCGAGCAACGAGGGATTAGTGAGTTTGCGATGTTGTAGGAAGGTTCTTATAGTTAGAACATAGATGGAATTTTGCTTTGTATATCCTCAAGCAGGCTTCTCAAGCGTGCATTTTCATCTGTCAGTTCCATTATGGTCACTTCATGTTTTGCAGTCAACAGGCTCTCGGTTGCTGAATAATTGACAAACTTTTTATATAATCGAGTGATGTCCTCTATTGTAGCTTTGCAGGTCAAAGTAAGCTCTCTATGGAATGGGTCGGTATAAGTGAAACGTATTGGTTCTGTAACATAAGATATTGTATCCACTGAAGGATCGTATTTAGGCAATATACTTTCAATAGCTACGCTCCATCCATTGATTACAAAAACATTGCCGCCACTAAAGCTGTTAACTCCATAACTTTTATGTGTTAAGTAAACCTCTACGTAAGGCACACTTCTAACCTGCGTGAATGTTCCAAATGTTGATTGGTTACCAAGAACCAATGTTACAGTCATAAATGAAAAGTCTGATGATGTTAGGACATCTCTTCTTTGAAACTGGAATTCAGAGTTAATGACAAAGTATTGTGTCTCCTTAGATATTGGCATAACAGTTGATTTTAAGCAATATATAAATTATTCCTTAACCTATTAATGTTGGGTTGTATTTCATGTTTTAAAAAGAGCCAACGAGTGCGGCAGGCTCTGTTATTTAATTAATTTACCTTTTAAAGAAATGAAGGAAAGCTACTCTGTGCGCATTGTGGTGTCCCTCTGACGCCTAGTCCTTGATGTGATTTCAGCAGAAACTAAATCCATTGTACTGGCACCGGCTCTGGCACAAACTGATTCTATCTTGTTGCCTTCCTTCAATGCGATCATCAAACGCTCAGCTGTATAAGAACTTGCCTCTAATGGATAGAATTGAACGATTACAGCTTCACCATCAGAAGTGATTATTTGCATCACACCATTATTGTAATTCACCGCTCCAATAGTCCCATTCACAATATAGCGGTTTACGTCAATATCACGCTGGTTATCAGGTGTAGCATACAAATCGGAAAAGCTAAATGAATAAGTGGGTCTTGAAGTCACATTTGGCACGACATTGCTGATTGGCCTTGTAGTGTCACTAGTAACGGTTGGGGTTATGGTAGGTGGTTCAGGCGTTACTCTCGCACTATCAGCAGTTGGCTGAACAATGTGTTTATAAAGCAGTGTGCGGATGCCGCTTTCCTTCTGCCAGTAATGCCAGTCCTGAAATTTATTGAGCTCATCGATGTTTATATCTCCGATATGTAGAAAGGTTTTATCCGCATTACCGTATTTATCAGTACCGTTTGATTGTAAGTAAACTTCGCATATTCCTGATTTACCTTTTAAAAGGTCATACACTTTGTAGTCCAATTTGTCAAAGTCACCATTGAACTGATTGAAGCCCGTCATGCCATAGCTCCAGGGAAACTCAGTTACGTTTAGTTGATAAGGCGTATAGCCTTTGAGTTCAAGGTAGGGTTTGCTTTTGAACATGCTAACAGCTTTATCCCGCAAGTCAGGTGTGAAGGCTACTACCATAGCAAGTACTATAAAGCCATAAAATAAATACTCGAAAGTCTGTTTAAGGTTATTTTGCATCTGTGTGAGGTTTGGTACCGATGCAGTCCGTCAAAGGTGGGTTGTAAACACAATAAGCGCAGGACTGAACTTAGTCTGCGTCTTAGAGGTACGGCAAATACCTGACAACAACAAACAAGCCAGTACCCACGCCTATCGCGCGGGTGCCTGAACTAATTTGCTCTCGTTGTCTAATTAAATTTGCCGTTTTCTAAGACAAGAACAATAAGCTAAACACTTATATCTTAATTATATGTAATGGTAAGTTTTACTGTACTGCTGTTACCTCCGTTTCCAACGAAGATAACAACTAAGTAAATATTATGCTACTGCCATTACAGCTTTTCTTTTTTCTGAAGCTGGTTTATGTGGTATCACTTTAAGCGTATGATGCCTCATTCGTTCTTCAACGGTTTCATACAATACCGAGCAATCATAAATCACATAGTCAGTATTAACACAGCGTTCAATGTTGATGTTTGTTTGTTCTTTAGCCGTGTAACTGTATAGCATCCTAACGAAACGTGATGTAATAGTTGAGTATTCAGAATCGTTTCCGTTCATTAGTTCGAAGCCAAAGTGGATTGTTAGTTCATCTGCTTCACATTCCAAGCTTAGGTATAGCAGAGGACTAATAATTTCGTGGACTTTGGTACCGAAGCCCATTGGCGAACGATCTTCACGTTCAAGGATGCATCTAAGCTCATGCCTCTCCAAGGTAGCCAACAGCTTTTTAGTGTCCTTCAGTAGCTTAAAATAGGCATCTTTTACTACCTTATTAAAAGGTAACTGCGCTGATGTAGCGGCTTGTGTGCTTTTCATGGTTATTGGGTTAAGGGTTAATAAATAGGTTAAAATGAAAATAGCCTGGCTATTGGCCAAGCTATTGTAATGTTCGTGTGGTAACCGACTTAGTTACCTTGTAAAGAATGAATAAATCGCGGCTCCTGTACCTGCAACACTTTGTCGTAATACGCTTTAAAGTCAGGTTGTAACTGAGCTTCACTTGTATTGCGATCAAGTGGATAAGCCCTAATCATGTGCCTGATGTCGCTTTCACAAGGACAACTGCTGAAAGCAAATTCTACTTCATAGGTGTAAAGCAAGGAGCAGTTTAAGGCCCAATAAAATGAAGGCGTCATAAAGCAGTGCATACCGAATATTCCCTCCGAGGTATCATGTTTATAATCACGTTCGAAGTATCTCTCTGTAGGTTTCAGATGCTGCTGTTTTATAAAGGTGATGATGCGGTGATAAGCAGCTTCTGTACTTTCGTTCATCATCTTTACATACTTTTCGGGCCTGCTCATGGCTATAGTCCAGCGTTTGTTTTGTTTGGTTTTGAGAAATAAATTGTTTTGCACTTCCATTGGTTAATGATTAAATAGGTTAGTGATTAGGTGAGGTTTAGTTGATAGCTATCCAGGTGGCAGCATTGCTTGACAATGCTTAGTCAACTTAGCAAGTTTCTTCCGTAGGAACGAAAACGAAGCGACTGGGGTAGGCTATTGGCTTAAACCTCACGTAAATATTTAGTTTGATATCGGACACTGGCAAGGGGGTACAAATCAGAGCTAAGCGCGTGTTTAAGCCACAGATTAACTTTTGAAAACTCGATCACTCAAATAATCGACCAAAGTATAGATAGAGGCAGGGGTAGGTATTTTAAGGCATACTGAAAAAAATATTTTTAGAATTTAGCGATACAAGGTCTATATATATAATGTGAAGTTTTAGCGCATTCAGAAATCTTGCTATTTCTAAATTAGGTGTATACATTCGCTTATTAAACAAACGTAATGCAAATGAATATAAATGATTTAGTTTGGGACATGACCCAAAGCTTACACGATGATGTACCTTATAAAATAGTAGCCATCCATGGAGATGAAGCTGTGATAGAGCGTACACAACTACTAAACGGGATGCTGTTTGTTAATCAATCAATCAAACTATCAAGCTTGAAACTGATTGTTTAGCTGTCGGTAAAATCGTTAATGGCAAAAGCAGCTCTATGGCTGCCTTGTTGCCTAACTCAAGAATTAGAGACCCTGTATTAAATTAAAAAAAACAACAATGTCTGAGTTAGATTGATAGATTATCATCAACGATTGCATACCCTAACCGGATATTTTTATCGTCATGCCATAGCGCTTAGCTTCAAACGTTTTCTTTGTTGTTAGGATGTAAACGTTTTCTTTAGAAATTTGGGAACGCTTACCTTCAAAGTAACGAAGGATATGAGCAGCTGATACCCTATATGTGATACCTTGTTTCTTATATATAGCGGTTAACTCATCAACGATCTTAGATTCGGGAACTGTTGTGTATTCAGAAAATCTAGACTGTACAAATGGTGCTGCTGCTACAATGATATTGTGTGCTTTGGCTGCTTTGATTGCTGCTTGAATAGTTTCTCTAATGTATTCAGTTCCTTCTAAACCGTGCAAGCCCAATAGATTGTAAGCCTCACCTATCAATGGATAATTTCTATACAAAGTTGCTTTGATCTGCGCTAAATCAGGAGTAAGAAGTATTGCACCACCTGGCTTTGCAGTGTACCTATCCATTAGCATAGCAACTTGCCGCCACTTATCTTTTTTGGTTGGTTGCCGTGAAAGTCGCCTGAAATCATTGTCGCCAACAACATACTCCTCTGTAGCATGGGTAATATTAAAATGGTCAGATACTTCAGTATATGCCTCTTTTAATCTATCAGAAGATACATAATAGTTCTTAACTCGCTCTTCATTAAGGTCGTTATCGATCATAAAGTTATTGCGTTTACCCTCTGTAAAGAAACTTGCTATCGGAGAGTTCTTCACAAAAAATTCGAGAGTTTCCTTACTTGCTTTGTGCTTTGCCTTTTTGAACAACATAAGGATATGTTCATACGTATCTAAGCATCCATTTAAATAGTTCGAAGCTTCGTGCTCATCCATTACCGCTAAGAAGGGGTCATAATTTGTTATGTGGGTCAGACTTGTAACGCCTTTACGGAAGCGTCCTGCTATCTGTATTACCTCGGTATGTGGGTCAAGTATACTATGGTCAGCAAAAATGATATCGGAAATCATTATAACATCAGGTTTGTGATTCAATAGAATATCAAAAGCAGAAAAGTAGCGACTGGTGAAGAAATTGTATCTACCCATCTGTTTTACGCTAAACTCACTTGAAGCGTTCATATACCCTAACTCCATTAGCTTAACAACACTTTCATTCCCACAAAAAACTTTGCTTTCATACTTAATTGCTAATGTTTCAATGATTGCGTGGATACCTTTCGTCGAATTGATAAAGATGCATACTGTCTCACTTTGCAGGTCATCGAGTTTTGCCTTCAACGATGCAATGACATTGTTCGTACTAAGGACTGTCAATGGCTGGCTATAATCAAACTCTGGTTGAATAAAATAGTTGACAAACTCTTTAAATCGGTCGTCACTAAACGGCAGGGTTGTAGCAGATACTAATGCTTTGTTTTTAAACCGAAAGAACAAGTCAAGTGGTGCTGCTATGGCACCGCGATATGAAATGTCCGTGATAATGCGTTCGCATTCATCGTAAAGTAAGAACCAATCAGCATACAATGACTCCAATTGGCCGTCGAAAGCTTTCATTACTTTACTGATAAAACCTTCGGGCGTGGTAAGTATCTTCTTGTAGTTCCCTGGCTTTAAGAGGTAAACCTTTATATCGTCAACATCAATACCTTTATAAACTCCGAGGATCTGTTGGTCGGTAAACATTTTATTATGCTCCTCAACCTTGCTTTTAATCACAGGCACATTCGGTAAGATTATAATACTACGGTGCTTCGCATATCGGATTTCGTATGTTGTTATGCCACACCCGGGAACAATCTTATGAGTAATGCTGTTAGTGGGTATACCTGTTGATTTGTATGGTTCAATATCGCTCAAATACTTATGTATTGGTAATGCGATTACGTTACGTTTTAAGTACATCTTGATAATAGTTTTCCTGTCAATGCTGTTAAGGCACTGTTAGGCTGTTAAAAAAATAAAATTGATTAAGCCCGGTACGGATGTACCAGGCAATTGATGCTTAGGCGTTCATCGCTTCTTCAACAAGTTCCTCAAGGGTAAAACCTACTACAAACTTGCCGTTCATGTAATCATTTAAGAAACGTGTTGTACCATCTTCAAGGATAAATTTACCTCCCGTATTGGCGTTAACATGTTGCAGGTTAAGGTAAGCATACCTACGGCCTCCTTTGTCTGTTCTGGACGCGATAGTTCCTACTATTCGTAGACCTTCTGACATGCCTTTTAAAATCTCTTGCATTTCGGAAATTTCCTGTGGTCGCAGGGTCTTTACAAATGAAAGCAATGTTTCATTGTTGTAATACGCATTAGTTCCATCCTTGCCTAAGAATTGTTTTGCCGTCAACTTGGGCCTACCGTCATTCAGTAGCGCAGCGATTGTTTCGCCATGAAGTTTATTATAAATGTTCATTGTTTTCCTCGGCTTGGTTAATACCGATTGAGGCAAGTATCGTAATACCAAATAGTACCTCAGGGAAATCAGGTCGTGCTAACTTTTTTTGTTTTGCTTTCCTTTCTTTTGATACGTTTTGCGTATGCGATGATATTTGAACGCATGTAGTCCTTTGCCTGGTAGTCATTACTAACAAATGGTTTGGGAACCATCAGCTTTAAACAACACAACATTTCATAAAGGAATGTAAGTTGCGCGTCCGTAAAGTTTTGATTCTTCCTTACCTTCATGTGTGTTTCACCATTAAGATAAGGAAGTAAGCTGAAAGCGAGTTCTGTATTTTGTTTATCCCTTAAGGCTTGACTGACTGATTTGAGGTCTTTAATTGTCATGCGTACTGCACGTTGTAATTCTTCCTGGATAACCTCACCTCCGTTGCCTAAATACTGTGGGCGTCCGTTCAAGTCATTTATATTCAACTTATCCACGTTGTTAAGGATACTATCATGCACCCATTGTCTCAACACGGGGTCGGTTAAACTAAAGGACCCCTCGCCGCTTTGAATCAGTATGGAACTTAATAAGCTGTTTTGCATTGTAACAATTAGTCCAGCAAGCTCTTTAGTTCGCAGTGCAACTCTGTGTTCATCCACAATTGCATCCAACTCTGCCTGTTGTTCGATTAAACGGGTTAAAGCTATGAATAAAAGGTCATCGTTATGATGTTGTAATCCATTACTCGTTGTAAGTTCAGTAAAGGCATTGCAAACCTCGTTTGCTGTTTCAAAGGTTGTATAAGTGTTAACTTCAAGTGCACATCCTTCAGCGTATGATTGCTCAAATGATTCAGCAGTGCTATCAAATTGCAGGTACTTACTTAAGACCTTAAAATTAGGCTTCAAATGAAACACGAGTAACTCCATATCCAAAGGTAAAAAAAGTGATGGAGGTGTTCCATCACCAATTTAAACTTCAAACATCTTATTCTCCCAACTTTCAATCTCACCCTTTTCAAACTCAGCTAAGTATGTCTGAGTTTGCTCTTGCGTGGCATGACCTAAGGCTTCGGTTATATAAGCAGTGTTAGCACCGGAACGTTTTAAACCTGTCGCATATGTATGTCTCCCAACGTTTGTCGTCAACTTCAAACTCGGTTCATCTATCAAATTGGCAAGCTTCTTGAGATTGTCATTAACGGCTTTAAGGGCTGTTTTCTTTCTCGTGTACTGTTGTTTTGTAGTGGTGTGTATTTTAGGATTGAGTATAGGAAACACATAACCTCCTGGTATCTCATATTGCTGTTTAAAGAACTTCAAAATAGTAAGTGCATGGCTGTTAAGTGGAATGTTGAACTTTCCACGTGTCTTCCTACGAGTATAAGTTAGCGTGTTGTCTACTATATCTTTCCATTTAAGAAAAGTCATGTCAACAAAGTTCATTCCTCGACAGTAGTAGCTAAAAAGAAACACCTGCTGAGCAAAGTGCAGAGATGACCCTGGCTTTAAGTCCAAAGCTTTAATTTTACTAACTCTATCCAGCATTATCGCAATCTTTTTAGTGTTGTGATCAAGACGCTTGTTGATGCTGTACCTCTTCTCGCCAAATGGGTATTCGTCCTTATTAAATAACTTATCCTCAATAGCTTGGTTAATAACCCTTTGAAGGTTACGCATCTTCACGCTTATCGTGGTATCCATGTTGTTGCGAACATTACGCATCCAGTATTCAAAACTTTCAAGGAAACGGAAGTTAACATCAATCAACATAGCCGAAGGCTTGAATTTATTTAATATACTCTTATTCTCCCTATACAAGCCAGCCATTCCCTCGCGTTGTTGTTCTTCTAATATTAAGATTTGCTGAGAGTAGTAGTCCTGGAGGGAGACTGATTGGACTGCCTCTGCCACAACGGTAACAGGTGTTGTCGCATACTCTTTGTGTTTAAGGTCTGCTTCAAATTGCTCGAAGCTAAACATAATGTTTTGCTCCTCGTAGCGTGTAAGGATGAGTTGCGCTTCCGTTAGCTTTGTTTTTAAGATGCTGTTACATTCTTTATAAGGTAAAAACGTTTTCCGGAACTTGCCCAAGCCATTGTCTTCCGCCTCAGCAGGCTTCCAATCAGCGGTCGTGCATCGCCATGGTAACGATTGATTAGTTACAAGGGTGCTAAGTGGATAATAGCGGCTTTGCCTTTCGTGTGTTGCTCTAATAGCAACTGCATATTCATTGTTAGATAATTTCTTTGTAGTCTTTAAAACTACTGCTACTGTAGCCATAACTTGTTGTGTTACGACAATTAGGAGTAATCACGGGGGTAAACAAAGGAGTAAACAAAAGCAGAAGAGCATATCCGATTAGTATTTAAACCTTTCAAATATGCTCTCTGATGCTTCTTTTAAGTCGGGATGAGAAGATTCGAACTTCCGACCTCCAGCACCCCATGCTGGCGCGATACCGGGCTACGCTACATCCCGAGCTTTAATTAATTCATGAGCTACAGCGCATAACCTTCTATTAGCTGATTAAACACTATGTTGAATTATTTTTATAATAGTAGTACACGTATTACAACGCAAATATAAAAAGTTGAGTTCTATGTGCAAATGTTAAATGAAACCTTATTGGCAGTTAAATCATTTTATTTATCAAAATAAATCGATGGGCATCCTACTTTGGTTGGCAACGCTCCAAAGAGCTATATAGACTTACAGTAATCTTTTTTATTGGCATTTAATTTGCCTTGTAGTTGACACAGAAGCAATAAGTTGTTTAACCTGCGGTCGCAATTCATGTCCATTTTTGTAAAACAACTTATTTATGACCCAGAATAAAGAGATGATTGATGCTTATGAAAAAATTTAAAACACCCCTATTAATTGCCTGTATACTGCTTGTAGCAGCCTGCAATAAGCTTTCTAACAACATAGTGCCTTCGCCTGTTAACCAAAAAACTAAACCAGCCTCCCTTACTATTGTGATATTAGGTTCATCAACAGCGCAAGGATTCGGGGCCAACCCTATAGATTCATCATGGGCAAAAAAGCTACAGGTTGCTGTCAATAAAACAACACTAGCTAACTTTATCAATTTAGCTTACGAGGGATATACTACCTACAATGTTTTGCCAAGTAACTGTATAATTCATGGGAAACCAACGCCTGATACCGCCCGTAATATCACTAAGGCTTTATTGTATAAACCAAACCTGGTGCTTATTAGTCTGCCAAACAACGATATAGCCGCTAATTATACTAATATGGAGATTTTAAGCAACTTTCAACGGCTTACTCATGTGCTGGATTCTGTTAAGGTTCCTTACATTATTTTTGGCACTCAGCCTCGCGATTTTAGCGCCGCCACAGAACGTATGCAGCTGAAAACACTAAACGATACACTGAAAAGTGTTTATTCCTATCATGTAAACGATTTTTTAATGTCACTAAGCACCCCTACCTACTCCATAAAATCAACTATGGAATATGGGGATGGCATACATCTTAACAATGCAGGACACACTGTTATTTTCAATTCAACATTACAGCATCCGATATTAAAGCAACAGCTTGAGCAATGACATTGTGGTGCTATTATGACCCGAGGTTTGTTTGAAAAAGAAAGGGAAAATACTGTAGGAGCATTTTCCCTTTTAGTGGTCCCGACGAGAATCGAACTCATATCTAGAGTTTAGGAAACTCCTATTCTATCCGTTGAACTACGGGACCTATTGAATGTGCAAATGCGCGGATGTACACTTTTGCAAATTCTTATTGCGTTTGCAAAAGTGCAAATTATACCTGATTTAGGCAAACCCATTTACACATACGCATATTTGCATATGTGAACATTTAAAATTACCTGATTACCGACCCATTATGCATGCCTTCTCCTGGTGATACAAAGGTTAGTTTCCCTTGTGCGTTTTCGGCCATTAGGATCATCCCCTGCGATACAATGCCTTTTATTTCGCGCGGTTCAAGGTTTACCAATATGCTTACTTGCCTGCCAATAATATTCTCGGGCTCAAAGTGCTCGGCAATACCCGATACCACCGTGCGCTGATCGATACCAGTATCAATGGTCAGCTTCATCAGCTTTTTAGTTTTGGCTACCTTTTCAGCAGTAAGTATAGTCCCTACACGGATATCCATGGTGGCAAAGCTTTCGTAATTGACATCAGCTTTCGCGGGGGTAATTTCCGGTACGACAGCTTCAGCAACAACCTGCTTTTTAGCTTGGAGCTTGGCTATTTGTTTTTCAACCACTTCATCCTCTACCTTTTCAAATAGTAATGATGCCGCTGCCAATTCGTGCCCGTCGGCAAAAACCGCTTCTTCATCAAAACCAATATTATTATTCGGCCAATTTAGCATAGCCAATATCTTTTTGGCCGTGGCTGGTAAAAATGGCTGCAAGCCCGTAGCTATATGCACTATCAGCACCAGGCAATTATGCAACGCTTCGCGCGCGCCGGCTTCGTCGGTTTTTATGGTTTTCCATGGCTCCTGCTCGGTAAGGTAACGGTTACCCAAACGGGCCATATCCATTACAGCCTGCAGGCCCTGGCGAAATTTGTAGGCATCCAGGCTGCGTTCCATCTCATCGTACAAATTGCCTATTTCTGTAGTCAGGCTATCATTTTTTAATATAGCGCCACCTACAACTTTTCCGTCAAAAAACTTATGCATCAATATCATCACCCGGTTAACAAAATTACCCAGTATAGCTACTAATTCGTTATTTACGCGGGCTTGGTAATCCTTCCAGGTAAACTCGCTGTCGCTGGTTTCAGGCAGTATGCTGGTTAAAACATAACGCAACTCGTCCTGCTTGCCAGGAAACTCTTCCAGGTATTCGTGCAGCCAAACCGCGTGATTGCGTGATGTGGACAGTTTATCGCCTTCCAGGTTTAAAAACTCGTTTGCAGGCACGTTCTGCGGCAATATATATTCGCCATGTGCATGTAGTATGGATGGGAAAATAATACAGTGGAATACAATATTATCCTTACCAATAAAGTGCAGCAGACAAGCATCGTCGGCTTCATCTTTTTGTTTCTTCCAGTATAGTTGCCAGTCTTTACTATTATCTATAGCCCATTGCTTAGTGGCCGATATATAGCCGATAGGTGCGTCCATCCAAACGTAAAGCTTTTTGCCTTTGGCTTCTTCCAGCGGTACATCAATACCCCAATCCAGGTCCCGAGTCATTGATCGGGGCTGTAAGCCCGATTTTAACCATGAGGTACATTGCCCAAATACGTTCACTTTCCATTCACCTTCTTTATCAGCAATCCAGTTCTCCAGCCAGGGCTGGTATTTATCCAATGGTAAAAACCAGTGTTTGGTGGGTTTTAATATAGGGGTCTTTCCACTTAGGGTTGATACCGGGTTGATCAGGTCTGTAGGGTTTAGCGATGTGCCGCAACGCTCGCACTGGTCGCCGTAAGCATTTGGGTTACTGCAATTAGGGCAGGTGCCGGTAATGTAACGGTCGGCCAGGAACTGTTGGTAGTCCTCGTCAAAATATTGTTCGGAGTATTTTTCTATAAACTCGCCTTTCTCGTACAGGTTCAGGAAGAACTCCTGCGATAGATCATGATGTATGGGCGATGAGGTGCGGTGATAAATATCAAAACTAATCCCAAACTCCTCGAAGCTTTGTTTGATCTGTCCGTGGTACTTATCAATAATAGCCTGCGGCGTTGTGCCTTCTTTTTTTGCTTTTATGGTGATAGCCGCCCCATGCTCATCCGACCCGCAAATGTATACTACGTCCTTTTTCTTCAAACGCAGATAGCGTACGAAAATATCGGCAGGCATATAAGCGCCGGCCAGGTGCCCAATATGCAAAGGGCCGTTAGCATAAGGCAGCGCCGAGGTAATGGTATATCTTTTATAATGATCAATTTGTGACATAGGGTGCAAAGATACTGAATAGTCCGGAAGTGGGAAAGACGGTAAGCCCGGAAGCTGGTCGCCCCCTCAAATCATGGTTTACATGGTTTACATGGTTTACATGGTTTACAAAATTCTATGTAAATTTTTAGTTAACTAACTTATTATAACATAATTATGTGTTTACACATGGCAAAATGTGTAAACCATACAAAGATGCCATTAACTGCTTTGCCTTAAATTTGCCGACCGCCTATCTTTAAAATCTTTCGGGCTTCTTACTTACCGTCTTCCGGACTTTCCTATATTTGAATCCGGGCTTTCCGACTTACAATGTTCCGGATTAACTATGATCATTCCACATTTAAAAAAGGGCGATAAAATAGCCATTACCTGTCCTGCCAAAAAATTACCGAGACCAATGACCGAAGCAGTTAAAGTGCTGCAAAGCTGGGGCCTTGAAGTAATACAGGGCGAAACCCTGCAAGCCAGTTATCACCAGTTTGCCGGCGATGACGAATTGCGTGCCCGCGACCTGCAAAACTTTATTGATGACGATAGCGTAAAAGCCATTATTGCCGCCCGGGGCGGGTACGGAACAGTACGTATAGTAGATATGGTTGATTACAGCAAGCTGGCCACTCACCCGAAATGGATTGTTGGGTTTAGTGATATTACAGTTTTACATAGCCATTTGCATACTAATTACGGGCTGCAAACCATCCACGGGCAAATGCCGGTAAATGTACCCGACGCTTCGTCACAATCGCTTATATCGCTTAAAAAGACCCTGTTTGGCGAAGCCGTTACCTATAGCTTTAAATCACATAGTTTAAACCGGGCGGGTGAAGCTTCGGCCCCGGTTATAGGGGGCAATTTAAGTTTGCTTATCGCGATGCTGGGTTCCGTATCAGATATGGATTATACCGGTAAAATATTGTTTCTTGAAGACGTAGGTGAATACTATTATTCAATAGACCGTATGCTGCATACCCTAAAGCGCGCTGGCAAGCTAAGTAAGCTGGCGGGTTTAATAATTGGCGGGTTTACCGAGCTAAAGGATAATGATATCCCATTTGGCATTAGCCTGCATAACATAGTAATGCACCTGGTTGGCGAATATACCTACCCGGTTTGCTTTGATTTTCCGGCAGGCCATATTCCCGATAATCATGCTATCATTTTCGGTAAAACATTAAATTTATCTGTAGAAGATCACCATGTAACCGCATCATACACTTAAAAACATCACATATGGCAATTTTTGGCAACTTAGGTAATTACCGCAATTTTGGCTTACTCATTATCCGCGTAGGTTTAGGCTTAATGTTCATCTTTCATGGCTTGCCTAAATTAGAAGGCGGTGTAAAAAGTTGGGAAACAATAGGCAGCGCTATGGGCAGTGCAGGCATTCATTTTTTCCCGGTATTTTGGGGACTGGCATCGGCTGTAGTTGAAACAGTTGGGGGGTTTCTGCTTATTTTAGGTTTAGCTTTCCGCCCGGTGTGTTTATTATTAGTTATTGATTTGGTGGTGGCCGCCCTGTTCCACTTTCACAAAGGAGAGGGGCTGATGGGCGCATCGCACGCCATTGAAGATGCCATTATGTTTGCCGGATTGTTATTTGTAGGCCCGGGTAAATACAGTGTCGATAAAAAGTAGCCATATAAAAAGCCCCGGGATAATTAATATCCCAGGGCTCAAATCGTCCCGGTTTCATTCTTATATTATAAATTATGGAAAGCCCCGGTTGCTTGCCCTAATTAACATTTGGAGCGTTTATCTTCCTATAGCTGGGTTATATACCTGCTCGGTGGCCGACATTGGCCAGATATAAGCGGGTGCTGTTGCCGGCAATACGCCAATAGTAGCGCCCTTAGCCGGGATATCCATGTGCAAGCGCCATAAATCTAACCAGCGTTTGCCTTCAGCTAAAAATTCGATATTTCTTTCTTCCAGGATATTGGCTATAGTAGGTATAATAGCGGGTGCTCCCGGATCTGAACGCTGCCTAACCGCGTTCAATAAAGCAATGGCCTGAAGATCGGCAACACCGTTTACATTTACACGTGCTTCGGCCAGGTTAAGCAATACTTCAGAGTAACGCATAACCGGTGCCCAATCTGTATACGGCGAGCCGGTTGGGTACTTGTTAGAATAAGTTTTGGTACCCGATACTTTTGTTAAGCCACGGCGTGCATCTGTCGCCCTCCAGTTAGGGTCGGTAAACAATTGGCTGGATGCATTAATGTAAAATTCACCTGTTGTATTAACAAAATATGTAGCCAGTTGATTTTGGGTACCAGGGGTTTCTGCAGTAGTGAACGGTAACGAGAATACAGACTCGGTAGTTGTGTACGGCGTTTTGAAAACATTGGCAATATTAGCCTGCAGCGCATAAGGTACACCAGTTGTCGCGGTAAACGGAGCGGTAAGCGTTACAATTTTATTAGCTTGTGTAATTACGTTAGCATAGTCGCCTTTAGCTAAATAAACGCGTGTTGATAGCGCTATCGCTGTATTGCGCGATGCGCGGGTAGTATTTGATGTAGCATCAAGCGTTGTACCTGTAGTGAAATATGCTAAAGGCAGGTTAGCTTCGGCAAAAGTAAGGTCGGAAATAATTTGCGTGTAAACCTGTGCTACTGTAGCGGGTGCCAGTGTATAATCACCAGCAGATGAATTACCTGTAAGGCGCAATGGTACACCCGGGCTTGCGCCGTTACTAACCGCATAAGGCTGGCAATACATGTTTAACAACGCGAAATAATTTAACGCGCGTAAAAAGCGTGCTTCAGCAACATAGTTGTTAGTTAATGTAGCGTTCCCTAATACTGCGCTGCCCGAAGCTGCCATACCATCTATAAACAAATTACAATCGTTAATAGAAAGGTAGCATTGTCCCCATAAACCTACAACTTCGGTATCGTTACTGGTGTTGGCTTCCCGCCAGGTATTGTAATCAGTGATACCATTTGACGTAGCATTTATCCAGTTATCTCCTTTAGCCTCGTCGGCTTCAATATAGCGCCCTCCAAATGACGCGCCACTGCGCACGGTAGCATATAGACCAAGCACCCCAGCTTGTATACGCGCTACTGTACTAAATTGTGCATATCCTTGATTTGATATTGACGTTGGTAGCGCGGGGGTTAAGGCTGATTTTTGGCACGAGTAGCATGCAAGCAAGCCGACGCACATTGATAATATAATTTTCTTTTTCATCTTTGATCTCTTTAATAATTAAAATTTAAGCGATATACCAGCCGTGATAACCCTTGCATTAGCGGCCGTATTACGATCTATACCCTGGGTAGAGTTACCTGTACCACCTGCGCTAACTTCCGGATCCGGCCCGGGATACTTGGTTATAATAGCCAGGTTTTGTGCTGATACAAATACACGCAAGTTTGAAATATTTACCTTACTGGTGATGTTTTTAGGTATGGTATAACCAAAGTTAACTGTTTTTAATTTCAGGAAATCGCCTTTATAAACATTAAAATCGGATGGAAGACCTGTACCGTTAGATACGTTATCACCATAGTAAACCTGTGGATATTGTGCCGTTTGGCCTGGTGTAGTCCAGTGGTTAAGTATTATGGTGGAGTTATTCCAAAAACGCTGATCGGTTAAAGTGGCTTGTGTTCCATAATAAACACTAAAACCTAACTGATAGGTACATAAGATGTTCAAATCAAACCCTTTGTAACTGAATGTATTACTAAAGCCGCCATATGCTTTTGGCGTAGAATTGGCATAGTTAACCGCATCAGCTGCCTGGGTAATGGCCGGCGCGGCAGTACCATCCATGTAATACCATTTTTGCGTTGGTGTTGCCGTAGTACCTGTAGGCGCGTACTCCACTTTAGTTCCAGCAGCGTTTATCCAAATACGACGCCCGTTGTTAGGATCAACACCGGCTGAGCGGATCATCCACAAATTACCGATAGAGTAGCCCACCTGGCTGATATTAGTGATCTCGCTTGTGGTAGTACCGCTGGTATATTGATTGATACCGGTTGCCAGGGCTGTAATTTTATTTTGGTTAAAGCTAATGTTAAAATTAGCGGTCCATCTGAATGATGAGTTTTGAATAATACTTGCATTCAAATCAAATTCCAAACCTTTGTTCCACATTGAACCAACGTTAACCAGCGGGTTACTTGCTAAACCAGCTGATGGTGGGGCCGGAACGTTATATAACAAACCATTAATATTGTTATAATATGCTGCTGCATCCAGGGTCAGTCTGTCTTTAAAGAAACCAACGGTGAAGCCGATATCAGTTTTTTTGCTGGTTTCCCATCCTAATTTATCATTGCCGGTTGAACTTGGCAATACGGTGCCCTGGCCGTTATATAAACCAGAAGCGCTGTATAAGGTATATGAACCAAAGTCGCCCACATTGCTATTACCAACCTGCGCATAACTACCTCTAAGCTTCAAACTGCTGAAAACCTTGTCAAAATGCATGTTGTCCCAAAATTTCTCCTTATCAACCACCCAGCTAGCGCCAAAACCCGGAAAGTAGCCGTATTTTTTGTCGGCGCCGAAGCCCGAGTAACCGTCGCGGCGGATTGTTCCCGACAAAAAGTATTTCTCATCAAAGTTATAATTCAAACGGCCAAAGAAGGAAACCAAATAGTTTACCCCAATGCCGCCGCCGCCATAGGTAGTAGTTGAATAACCGGCCTGAATAACGTTGAACGCAGGATCAGACAAAACCGAACGGTTTAACTGGAAACTGTTTGTATTGGTACCACGTTGTTCGTTACCTAATAATAACGAGAAGTTATGCTTACCGAAAAAAGTGTGATCAAATTGTGCAGTATTGTCCCAAACATATCTTTTGTTAGTAGACTCAAAAGCAAGCGCCGAAGCAGTGTTAACACCAGAAACATAGTTAGTGATTGGGTTTGTGAAGCTGTCAGCGGTATTAAATATAATGTCGGCACCATACAATGTTTTCAGGGTTATCCACGGTGTTGGTTTAACCTGCAGGTAAACGTTGGCCGAAGTATGGCTTATCTCTGCATTAGCACGGTCGAGTGCTAATGCTGATACTGGATTGGTATAAGCAATAGTACCGTAAGCCGAACCTACGTTACCTTGCGTGCCCATACCTGCACCGTTGGTATTATAGCTTCCGTCGGCATTATAAGGAGATATATCCGGTGGAAGCAACAACGCCTCGCGGCCTAAACCGGCGGTGGCATACTGCTCGCCCGCAAGTGATCCTGAAGTAACTGCAGCAAGGCTTAACTGATCTACATAAGAAACTTTCATGCCCAGTGTAATGTACTTGTTAGCCTTATGATCAATGTTAAAGTTCATCCCTTTGTTCTTATAGGCATCGCGTCTGATAATGCCTTCCTGACTGCTCCAGTTGGCCGATCCATAGTAAGTTGTTTTTTCTGTCCCGCCGCTAATGCTGGTGCTTACATTATAGGTTTTACCCGTGTGGTAAACAAGGTCGGCCCATTTGGTATCAACCTGGTTGCCGGAAGCATCGGTGGTAAAACCTGCATGGCCAAAACCACTTGCTGGTACTGTTGCCGCGCTATAAACCCCCGCATTTACCATTGCCTCATTTTTTAAAGCGACGTACTGCGCTGCATTTAGTACCTGCGGTAATCTTGAAACATTAGTAACACCAGTGTAAGCATTCACACTTATAACCGCGGTGCCCTTTTTACCTTTTTTGGTTGTGATAAATACTACACCATTGGCACCCTGGCTACCATAAATAGCCGTTGCGGCACCATCTTTGGCAATGTCAATACTTTCAATATCGTTAGGATCGATATTCGATAATGCGCTGCCACCAGATTCGTTACCATAATCGCCTGCAAACACCGTAACACCATCTACAACAAATAATGGCTGCGAACTCAACGAAATGGAGTTTGTACCGCGGATACGGAAAACCGGGGTGGTATTTGATACACCATTTGCAATGGTAATCTGCGCACCCGGTGCGCGGCCACCTAAAGCCTGCTGAAAGTTTTGAACCGGCTGTTCAACCACCTCTGAACCTTTTACAGTGGCGATATTACCCACATTGGCACGCTTGGTAGTAGTACCATAACCCACCACCTGAACCTCTGCAAGTGATTTAGTGTCCGATTCGAGCGATACGTTTAGTATGCTCCCGGTAATCTTTTCTGTTTTTTTCAAATAACCGATGGAAGTAAATACCAGCGATTGAGGCCCCGAAGGCACCTTGATGGTGTAAGAACCACTGCCATTGGTGGTGACGCCGGATTTTGTACCAGCCACAACAACTGTTACGCCAGGGATCGGCGCGCCGTCATCTTTACCGGTAACTGTACCGGTAATCGTTCTTGATTGTGAATAAGCTTTTGAGCTCAATAACAACAATACAAAAACAAATTTGAGTAAATTTTTTTTCATGCGTTAATAGTTTGATCAATTAATTCCGTTAAATTATGATAAAATCAACAATTATACAATATGTATTATCAAAATTTTAACAAAAAAGCGCGCAGATTAACAAACATCTAAGGGCACTTTTCACGTTATACGAAATATTATTAATAGAAAATTAATTAATAACAATATTATGATAAACAAACCTTGTACTTTTCACTAACATACGCGTACAACGCATTTAATAATTACTTAATAAGTAATTATTAAATGCTTGTTTTTTATATTATAGGCTTAAAAGCCTAAATTTAATTGAAGCAAACTCCGAAAGCATTATACAAGTTAAAAACAAAAAAAAGCCCCCCGATTGCTCGGGGGGCTTGATTATTTAAAGTGGTTTCGTTAAGGAACAGTAACTTTGTAAACTAATTTATTGAATTGATCCACAATTGTGCCTAAACCATCCGCAGAGTTAATAATTAGCGGAAGCGCATAAATAGTAGTTGGATTAGCTGTTTGTAAAGTTTTTACAGCCGCAGCATCAACTACAAATTGTATAACGCCTTGTCCCTGTGCAAGGGTTGCAGGCACCGCGCCAATAATTGGTACAGTGGCACTCGCAACAACTGGCTGACCAGTACCCGGTGGAATTGTGACATTTGTTGAACCACCAGTAATTGTATATGTACTTGCGGGTAACAAGGTGTAAGTTGGCGCAAGCGCAGTCAACTGTGCCTGGGTCATTAACGATGCGTTAACAGTTACTGCAGCAGTTGTAGGGCTTGGCGATTGTACCGTAACCAAAAAGTTAACATTTATTTTACCTGTACTGGCTCCAAGTGCAGCTGTTTGCAATGCTGTACCTTTATTTGCGGCTAGTGCAAAATCAACCACCGGTGCATTGTCTTCGAAATGATATTCCCTCGATTTATCTTTAAGGCATGAGCTAAATAAAGCCGTGGCCATTAAAGAAACTAAGGCAATTTTTATATTAAATAGTTTTTTCATTTTCTTTAATTTTTAAATTATTTGGCCCAAAAAATCTTTGAATATAAGTCTGTCCCGCCAGCTTGCGCGCTAACGTTTACACCGTTGGTATTAAATTCTGTTGTTGGGTACGGCAACCTTTGTACATATTGTGTGGCGGTAACACCAGTTAAAATAGACAATGGTACTTTAGGATAACCTGTACGACGTAGTTCAGTATAAGCTTCTAATGGGTTGTACGGATCAAATGATGCCCATTTTTGGGTAATAATCGCTTCTTCTCTTAAATCATCGGATGCTAACGCTGGATAAGCGTGAGTAGCTAAGTAAGCGCTAGCTTGTGCGCCAGTTAAACCCAATTCGATAAACGATGCAGTAACACCATTGTTATAAGCAGCAGCCTGTTCGAGAGTACCGCCCGGCATTAAGCCTGCTTTAATTGCTTCAGCTTGCAGGAAGTAAGATTCGGCCGCGCTGATAAGCGGTGCGGCTTTAGTTGGATTTAACACAAATGAACTTAACCTGCTTGGAGTTAAACCCGGAGGCTGAGTTTCTCCCAATTTAGTACCCACCACAGTGCCACTGGTGGTATTCTTAGCGTAAATTTGGAATAAACGAGGATCATTAGGGGCAGTATCAGTCCCTGTACCGCTCCATCCTAAGCCTGGTGATGGTGCCGCACTTCCGCCGCCTGGTGCTGTAGCAGATGCGTTACCTGCACCAGTATTTACAAAAAAGTTGATCGCAAACGTGTTAGCTTGATAAACTGGTGTGTTAGTTTGTGTAGCGCCTGATGCTTTGAAACCATAAGCTACATCAAGAGGGGCCTGCAAAACGTCGGTATTAGTATAACCTGGCTGTACGTTACCTTCAGATGAGGTAGTAAGATAGCCGAAAGAGGCAGTAGCAGCTATAGATGTAGTAAGCGCGGCTTTTTTTGTTGCAAATAACGCAGTGTTTGATGACTGGTGAATTGCCAGGCGCAATTTTAAAGTATTAGCAAATGCAGCCCATTTCAACATACCGGTTTTGTCGGTAGCACCATAAACCAGATCAGATTTACCTGGATATGTGCTTGTAGCTGGCGCTGTATTGATCATATTGATCGCAGCATCCAATTGCTTAACCAGGTCATCATAAATGGCTGAACCATTATCATAAGAAGGGTTCAGATTGGTAGGATCTAAAGCGCTGCTATATGGCACGTTGTTATATTGATCCACCAGTTGCTGAAAATCATACGCGATCATAATTTTAGCAATGGCTATAAAATTAGGATTGGTAGTAGCCTTCAGGATCGAATTATAATTCGAGATATTCAGATACAACGATGTAAAGTTATCATATGTATCAGTGGTAATGGAATAAAGCAGCAGTGACGGGCTGGGTTGAAAACTTGTACTATAAGCCATATAACCATCCCAGGCTAAATATTGCACCTGGCTTGTACCATTAGTTATGGTGGCCGTACGGGTAAGCGCGCCTGTCAATTGCAGCGCCGGGGTAGTAACCGCCGGGGTGTTGGGGTTATTAGCCAGCTCGCTCAGGTATGTTTTCTTACAACTGCTTCCGGCAATAGCAAGTGTTATTAAAATTGTCGAGATATACTTTTTCATTATTTGTCAGATTAAAATGTAAGATTTAAAGTAGCTCCAAAAAATCTTGATGGCGGAAGCTGTGAAGTGCTTTGTGAACCTGTAGCATTACCTGTCCCTCCAAACTCAGGATCGGTATGGAACCTGTTAGAGGCTGGTACTATCATCAGCAGGTTACGGCCATTAATGGCAATTGAAGCTCTTTTAATTGCCTTGGTTTTTTTAACCAGTTGTGTAACATTAAATTCAAGGTTTGCTTCACGTAATTTCCAAAATGCAGCGCTGGTAGTATAAGTACTTGCAACAGTATAAAATGAACCGCTATCCCAGAATAGTAAGTTACCATCCCGAACGGCTACATTGGTATTAGGAACATAAACCGGTGCTGCAGTAGTACCAGTATTGATTACTGAATTTGGGAATACAAAACGTTCGCGGCCATTTGTCGCTGAAAACGCCGAAGAACCTGCAATAGTAGCAGAACGCTCTGTACCGTCATAAAATACGTTACCTGTGCGGAATTCTTCTACTAAATTCAGGGTCATAAATTTGTAGGTCAATCTTTGATTTAAGCCTAAAATATATTTAGGTGTCATACGGCCCAAATTAACCAGGGCAGCAGCGGTTGAAGGATAGCCCGTTGTAGCGCTAACAATAACGTGGCCTTGCGGATCGCGGGCTACATCATTAGCAACTAATACTGGGAAAGGTGATCCCACCAAAGCCTGCTCGTTACTACCTATGGATACTGAATTTAAGCCGTTAAGTAATGAAATTACCTTTGAATCCTGGATAGCTAAGTTACCACCAAATGATAAACCAAATTTATTTCTTTGTTGTTGCAAGGCATCTACGTCCAGTTTAAATTCGAAACCGTTATTCTGCATATCGCCCACGTTAACCAAAGTGTTTTGATAACCAATTGATGGGGTGGTATTAATCCCGATAGTTTGATTGGTAGTATGATCATTGTAGTAAGTTACGCTACCATTAATACGGCTATCAAGAAAGCCAAAATCAACACCAACTTCAACTTCTTTGGTAATTTCGGGTTTTAGGTTGGGGTTATTTAAGGTAGTATTTAACGATAAACCGGCTAAGCTACCATAAGGGAAATTGGTTGCAACACTGTAACTGGTTGGTATATAGCCGTATGGATTTACGTTAACATCACCCACTTGTGCGTAACTGCCCCTTACTTTTAAGTAGTTAATAACTTTGTTGCCTTTTAACATTGGCAATGCGTTGGTTAATATAACTGATGCATTTACTGAAGGGAACCAGATTGAGCGGTTAGCATCGTTAAGGCGCGAATCATGCTCATTTCTTAAAGTACCTTCAATATTAGCCCAATCCTTGTAACCAACACTTAAATCTCCAAAATAAGCTATTTGACGTATTTTTCCGGTAATAACACCAGTTGAAGGTATACCAGAAGCAAACGCAATATTATAAAAGTTCTCTATCAGCAAATTTGTAGTGCTATTACTTATTTGATTACCATACTCTTGCCAGATAGTGTTACCTACACGCAGGTTAGTTTTAAAATCGGTAAAAAAATCATGATGAAAACTTGCAATAATGTCTTGCGTTAAACGAGAGTAACCTTGCGGGCCCGCTATACTAGAGTTGTTAGCAAAGAACGAACCGTCACCAAACTGAGTAGTGTTTGTTACGTTACCCGGAACAAGCGGTACACCTGCAGATGAAGCCCTGTTACCTGTGCCTCCTGGATCAGATAGCGCATAGTCAGAGTAATTAATTTGCGCTACGGTATTTTGAGATGTAATATTGCCAAGGTTATCAGCTAAACGATAGGTTATATCAACCCATTTAGTCGGGGTTAATGTACCGGTAAAGCTACCATTAAATGCATCTAAGCGACGGTTAGTACGATTATCATGCAAGCCGGCGTAGGGGTTAACATCATAAGAATTAAAGAAAGTACTGCGGTCAGCAAACGGCGCAGTGATATCCTGAAAATTTTGCAGCGGTGCCCAACTTGGCGTATTTAACAACGTGCTGTAAACATTGTATGGACTAAGGTTGGTATAAGCGCTGGTATAGCTGGCGGTGAAATCTGCCTTAAATATACCATAAGTACGGTTAGCACTTACACGTACAATGTTACGTGTATACTTTTCGCCGGGAGTTGGATTTGTTCTGTCTAAATGGTTGGCAGAAATATTAAAGCCGTTAACATTATCACCCTGGGCATAAGACACGTTTTGCGTTGCACTATGGCCTGTTTGAAAAAATGCATAACGCGGATCAACCGAAGGTGTAGCATAAGGATATTTCTGTACAGTTCCATCCTGCAAAGGTATACCTAATACTTCCATGTGCCCATCATAAGCCGGGCCGTAAGATTGGTTTTCGTATCCAGGTACACTGGTAATGAAACCGGTAACAGCATCAGCAAACGGAACACCTTCACCACCATAACTGCCAAAACGTGTTTGCAGTTTAGGAAAATAAGCTAATTTCTCTAACTGGTAAGTGCTGGTTACGTTAATTTGCGGAGCACCTGAACGGGAACCTTTTTTAGTGGTAATAACGATAACACCATTTGAAGCTTCAGAACCGTAAAGAGCTGATGCAGATGGCCCGTTCAAAATGTCGGTGCTTTCAATATCATCAGGGTTTAAAGTATTCACATCATTTGGTGAAATTGGCACACCATTAAGTACTACTAACGCAAAGTTGTTGCCATTAATGTGACGATTACCCCGTAATATAAAACGGGTTTGCGGGTCGATACCGTTATCTCCTGTGGTAACCACCAAACCAGCCACCTTAGCAGTTAAGCCGTTAGTGAAATTTGTTGCGCCACTCTGGGTCAACTCTTTGGTTCCAATAGTTGTGGCGGTGTAACCCAAACTACCTGAAGTTTTCTTAACACCAAAAGCGGTATTAATTACAACTTCACTTAATTGGTTCGCTGAAGCTTCCAGCGTCACACTCACTACGTTGTTTGCGGGTACAGGAACCTCTACGGTTTTGTAACCTGTAAACGATATAGATAACGTTGCTCTTGGTGGTACGCTGATGGAGAATTTGCCATCTCCATTGGTTTGTGTACCGAAAGATGTTCCTTTAACCACGATTGAAGCACCAGGAAGCGGCAAGCCATCCTCCTTTGCCTTTACAGTACCAGTAACAGTTCGGTTTTGTGCAAACACCTGGCTGGAGCACAGCACGAGAAAGCACAAACTTGCTAGTAGAAGTTTTTTCATGTTAATAATAAGATCAGTTAATACTTAGTTAATTAATTCTAAAAGTAATATTAAATTAATAACAAGAGAAATTTTTTGTTAAAAAATGTTAAAAATCAACTCTTTTTTATATTGATAATTAACAAAATTTAAAATATTTAGTACTATGTATTGCATAATACAATCTAAAACATATATCTTTGTATTATGATTGTAGAAAACACACAAACCCAAATGCGGAAAGGAATACTGGAGTATTGCATACTTTCCATTATAGCTAAGGGCGAAATATATGCATCAGACATTATTGCTGAGCTAAAAAAAGCCCAACTGCTTGTAGTTGAGGGTACTCTGTACCCGCTGCTTACCCGTTTAAAAAACAATGGCTTGCTTACCTATAACTGGGTCGAGTCGGTTTCGGGGCCGCCACGTAAGTATTACACGCTATCCGATGAAGGCAGGAACGTACTTAGCCAGCTGGATACTACCTGGCAGGAACTGGCCTTTGCCGTACAAACATCTATTGAAGGAAGAAACAACCCCAACGCTTAACATTAACAAAATCATGAATAAAACTATCATCATAAATATAAACGGCATCGTTTTCCATATAGAAGAGGATGCTTACGAAGTGCTAAAGAATTACATGACAGATGTAAAAAGGCATTTCCTTGATTCGGCAGATAGCCTGGAGATCACTACAGATATTGAAAACCGCATTGCTGAGATGTTTAACGAATTACTTGCACAGGAAAATAAACAGGTAATTGTTGAGCAGGATGTGCAAACGGTGATAAGCCAAATGGGTACAGTTGAGGATTTTGCTTCGGCAGATGAGGACGGCCCGCAAGCCCCCAGCCATGCCGCCTATACGCAAGCTACCCAAAATCGCCGCCTTTTCCGCGATCCGGACGATCATCTGGCGGCAGGTGTGTGCGCTGGTATTGCTAATTATTTTGATATACAGCCTGTTTGGATACGGTTGGCATTTGCTGTGGCGTTTTGCTTTTTCGGCACAGGCTTGTTCCTATACATTATTTTATGGATAGTAGTACCAAAAGCTATTACCCGCGCCGACCGCATGGCCATGAAAGGCGAGCCGCTGGACCTGCAAGGCTTTAAACGCAACTTTGAATATGAATTAAAGGGCGTACAAGGTTCGGTAAACAACCTGCACAGCGAGGCAAAGCCTTTTATTTATAAGACACGCGACTTTGCCGGCGATTTCTTCGACCATCTGCGTTCTTTTCTTGGCGGTGCCGGTAAAGTGCTTATCAAGCTGCTGGGTATTGCTATTATGCTGGCCTGTATAGGGTTTACCATAGCATTAATCGTAGGTATGTTCACTTTCTTTGCTTACGGGCAGCGGAATATAGTGCATGTTTTTCCATTCAGCATGTTAAACCACGAGTATAATATGCCTTTTATGCTGTGCGGATTCTTGTTATTGTTCATCCCTTTAATAGGTATGGCCTTGCTGGCAAGTCGCCTGGTATTCAACCGTACAACTGTTGGCCGTACTACAGGTTTCACTTTATTGGCAGCCTGGCTGGTATCACTATTTGTGGTGGTTTATTACAGCATCCAAATAGCAGCCGAATTCCGCTCGGGTGGTAAAATGAACCAGACAGTTAATATTGTACCTAATGCTAAAAACACGTACTATCTGAAAGTAAACGACGTAAAATACCTTACTGCTGAGGATAGCGCCAAGCTGGACCTGAAACACTCGGTAGCCGGCAGGATCATAGTTGACGATAATGAGTATAACAACGATTGGGATGACAACAATATGCCGAACAATGTGAGCATTAGCATTGAACGCAGCGATGTAACCCAACCTGTATTAGTAGAATCATTCAGGGCGCGTGGGCGCGACTACGCCGATGCTTTACAAAACGCGCAGGACATTACCTATCATTTTACCCAGAAAGACAGCGTGTTGACCTTTGACCGCCACATACAGCTGCCACATAACAAAGCATGGCGCGGACAGGAGGTTAGGCTTACCCTTAAAGTGCCATTGAACAGTAAACTGGTTATTGACCGCGAGATGGACCGCTACCTGGACGGTATTAATGTGTACGATTGCCAGGAGAACAATAAGCTTGACCAATCTGCACCGGCCCCATTTATTATGACCGAAGGCGGGTTACAATGCAAAATTGACACGCTGGCCATAAAAGCCGATACCACAAAAAATGAACAATGAAAACCCAATTGAAATATATAGCCCTGCTGCTGGTCAGCGGGGTTATTATTCCCTTATGCAGCAATTGTTTTAAGGCAACAACACACGCAGGTACCATTCCCGCAGGCAAACAGGTTATGGATACGCCCATAAAGCGCGACGGCAGTTTCCATTTTTATTTTATTAATGATGTTACCGAGAAATTATTACCTGTTTTAACTTTTTTTAAATAGGCGTAACCAGGTACTGCATTTCTGCATCATAATACAAATCCGGTTACGGCCCAGTTCTGCTCCGGTTTATTAATCTTTTAATATCAAGTTTTTAAAAAGACAAAAAATCTTTAACAGGATAACTATTGCCAAAATTATACACTTATAAATCACTCAAAATGAAACCATTCACAAATAAATTACACCTTATATATATACTGCTATTGGCTTTGCTGCCAGCAGCAGGGTTTGCCCAGGGCCCAAAACCTTCGGCAAAAATTACAGGCAGCATTATTACCGCCGAAAATAAACCGGTTGAATTTGCCACAGTAAGCTTATTACGCGCCAAAGACTCGTCGGTAGTTAAAGGCACGCTGGGCACAGACAAAGGCACCTATACATTAAATAATATTGTCCCGGGCAATTACGTGGTTAAGGCTACCGCGGTTGGATACACTAAAGGCGTAAGTAAAACCATTGCTGTAAATGCACCAGCTACGTTTACCGTACCAGCTATAAGTGTCCGGGCATCGGCAAAAACATTAAAAACCGTAAATATTCAAACCGCGAAACCATTACTTGAGCGCAAACTTGACCGCATGGTTATGAACGTAGAAAACAGCGCATTGGCAGCCGGCAATTCGGCTATGGATATATTGGAGCGCGCGCCCGGTATAAGCATTGATAAAGATGACAACATTAGTCTTAATGGCAAAAATGGTGTCACGGTAATGATAAATGACAAGTTAACCTACCTGTCATCAGCACAATTAGCTACACTGCTACGTTCAACTGATGGCAATAACATCGCTACTATAGAACTAATCACTAACCCATCAGCTAAGTATGATGCATCAGGCAATTCGGGTATTATTAATATCAAACTAAAAAAGAACCGCCAGGTTGGTACCAGTGGTACGCTTACCGCAGGAGCTGGTTACGGGATATTCTGGAAGGATAACGAGAGTCTTTCTTTAAATCACAAAGAAGGGAAATTGAATATCTATACCAACATTAGTCACAATGATGAGAACCGCGAAAACAATATTAATATTAAACGCGTGGTACAACAATCGGCCGGGAGCACTTATTTCGATCAAAATAGTCGCTTAATCTCTCCAAATCATTATAACAACTACCGTGTAGGGGCCGACTACGATCTTTCCAAAAAGAACACCATTGGTTTTGTAGTAAATGGCTATACTAATTTCGAAAGCGATAGCAGCAGCAGCGCAACACGTATTGGAAAAACTATAGCAGTAGGCGATTCATCGCTGAAAAGCAATTCGCAAAGCTTACAGCATTATACCAACTTTGCCGCCAACATGAACGATCGCTGGCAAATAGACACCCTTGGCCAGGAATTAAGCATCGATTTGGATTATTCCCGCTTTAATAACGAAGTGAATGCCAATTACCTGAATAGTATCTATTTCGCTAACGGTTCGTTAAAACAAGCCGAGTACCTGCGCAACCAATCGCCATCTATTATTAATATACGCACCGCTAAGGCCGATTATACTTATCCATTTTCAAAAACATTGAAACTTGAAGCCGGCGCAAAGTTCAGTAATGTAAAAACTGACAATAATTTATTAGCTGAATTACGCAATGCTTCCGGTAATTATGTAAACGACCCAAGCCGGACAAACCACTTTATTTACCAGGAAAAGATTGACGCGGGTTATGTTAACCTGGGTAAAAGCTATAAGAACACCTCATTCCAGTTGGGTGTCAGGGCCGAGTACACTACATCTAACGGCTACCTGGTTAACAGTCCGCCAGTGGTGAAGCATTATCTGGACTTTTTCCCAAGTGTATTTATCAATCATAGCATCAATAAAAAGAACGATATCGGCTTCTCTTATAGCCGCCGTATCGACCGCCCTGATTATGGCAGCCTTAATCCATTTGTATTTTATTTGGACAAATACACTTACCAGCAGGGTAACCCGTTCCTGAAGCCGCAATACACCCACGCACTTGAAGTTGACTATACCTGGAACAAAACCATCAACGTGGCATTAAACTATAGCCACACTACCGATGTAATTAACCAGATCATCCTGACCGATACCGTTAAAAAGGCATCATATCAAACCAATTTGAACTTACAGGTGCAAAACTCGTACAGCATGAATTTCAGTTCGCCTTATACTATTGCCAAGTGGTGGACAGGTAATGCTAACGTGAATATGTTTTACAATAAGTTTGAATCGAACGGCTTACTGGGGGCTAACTTAAACGATGGCTCTTTTGCCTACCAGGCCAGGGCTACACAAAACCTTACCTTTATTAAAGGCTACCGTATAGAAGTCACCGGCGTATACCGTTCGGCACGTACAAATGGCATATTTAATATGAAGGAACAATATACTGCCGATGCAGGTGTTAGTCATAGCTTTGCTAACAAGAGGGCAAATATTAAGCTGAACATGAGCGACATATTCAATACCCGCCGCAATAATGTAACCAGCATGTATCAATCGGTAAACCTGGAAGTACACCAGAAAAACGAAAGCCGGGTTACCCGCCTCACCTTTACCTACAGCTTTGGCAACAACAAAATAAAAGCCCGCCAGCATCAAACCGGCGCCGACGCAGAAAAGAGCCGTGTTGGCGGAGGTAACTAATACACATCCGCAAGCCTATTGAAACAGGCTGATATATTTATAAAAAATCCCGGTTACGCATGTAGCCGGGATTTTTTTTCGTTCCGGTGTAACCTTGGGGTACATTTCTGCATCTTAATAACAAAATCCGGTTACGGCCCAGTTCTGCGCCGGTTTAATAAAAGCTTTAATAAACAATTTAAAAAGACGAAAAAATCTTAAAGGATAACTATTGTCAAAATTATACACTTATACACACTTAATAATGAAACCATTTACCAATAAACTATATCTTATATATATACTGCTACTTGCATTTATGCCCACGATAAGTTTTGCCCAGGCTATAAAACCGGCCGCCAAAATTACGGGGAGCATTGTTACTACTGAAAATAAACCTGTTGAATTTGCTACCGTTAGCTTGCTGCGTACCAAAGATTCCGCGATAGTAAAAGGGGCGCTTGGTAACGAAGCCGGTGTATACGCACTTACCAACATAGCCAACGGTAACTATATCATTAAAATAAGCGCGGTTGGTTACAACAAAGGCTTAAGCAAGCCATTTACAGTAAGCGGAAATAATGTGACCGTGCCCGCCATCAGCATGCAATCTTCGGCGCAGGCATTAAAAACAGTAAACATCCAATCGGCACGACCGCTAATTGAACGCAAACTCGACCGTACAGTAATGAACGTGGAGAATAGTGTATTGGCTGCAGGTAACTCGGCTATGGAGATACTGGAACGCGCGCCCGGCGTAAGCATTGACAAGGATGACAATATTAGCCTGAATGGCAAAAGCGGCGTAACCGTAATGATAAACGATAAGCTTACTTACCTATCGTCAGCGCAACTGGCCACGCTACTGCGTTCTACCGATGGTACCAATATTGCCGCCATAGAACTGATCACTAACCCATCAGCTAAATATGATGCTTCGGGCAATTCGGGTATTATCAATATCCGCTTAAAGAAAAATCGCGAAGTGGGCAGCAGCGGTAGCATCACTACCGGTGTTGCCTACGGTCACACGTGGAAAGACAATCAAAACCTGTCGCTGAACCATAAAGATGGTAAACTGAACATGTTTGGCACTTTTAGCCATAACGATAATAGTAACCTGCAAAATCTGAATATCCGCCGCGTGGTTGATAGCGTTGGCTCGCTTACCTATTTCAACCAATATACGCCCATGCAAAACACTAACCATAACAACAGCTATCGTGTTGGGGCCGATTACGATCTAACCAAGCACAACACCGTAGGCTTTATTGTGAATGGCTATGATAATACCCGTGTAGATAATTTACCTACCGTAACCTACATAGGTAAAACATTGGATGTCACCAACGCTTTGTTAAACAGCACATCCGAATCGCATCAGCACTATAAAAACTTTGCCGCCAACGTTAACGATCGCTGGCAGATAGATACCCTGGGCCAGTCGTTAGGTATCGACCTGGATTATGCCAAGTTCAGCAATACCAATAATGCCGCGTATGCTACTTATAGTTATAAACCCAACGGACAGCAATCACAAGCGCCGGTATTTTTGCGCAACCAGTCACCATCGGTTATTGATATCCGCACCGCTAAGGCCGATTACGCTTACCCTTTCAGCAAATCGTTAAAATTAGAAACAGGCGCGAAATTCAGCGATGTAAAAACCGATAACAATTTGCAGGCGCAAAGGCAAAACGGCGCAGGTGTTTATGTAAATGATGCTACCCGCACCAATCACTTTGTTTACCAGGAGAAAATTGACGCGGGTTATGCTAACCTGGGCAAAACCTGGAAAAAAACATCTGCACAAATTGGCGTACGCGCCGAATATACTACGTCGTTAGCTACCCTGGCCGGGACGCCGCCTGTACCGCGCAATTACATTGATTTTTTTCCAAGCTTTTTTGTTAACCACACCTTATCTAAAAGGAATGAAATTGGGTTTTCCTACAGTCGCCGTATCGATAGGCCAAGTTATGATAACCTGAACCCATTTGTGTTTTATTTAGATTCGTTAACTTACGTACAGGGTAACCCTTTCTTGAAGCCACAGTATACCCATGCGTTTGAACTGCATTACACCTGGAATAATACGATAAACGTAAACCTGAATTACAGCCATACCAGCGACGTAATTACACAGATAATTTTGACAGATGCCGTTAAAAAGGCCACCTTCCAAACCAACCTGAACTTAGATGCACAGGATGCTTACGGGTTAAATATCAATTCGCCTTATACTATTAATAATTGGTGGAGCGGCAATGTTAACCTGAATACGTTTTACCTGCTTAATAAAGCAAACAATTTGCTGGGGGCTAAACTAAACGTTGGCCAGCTTGCTTACCAGTTCCGCACTACCCAAACCTTTACCTTTATTAAAGGCTATCGGTTGGAAATATTAACTAACTATAAATCGGATATTAAAGTCGGTATTTACGATGTACGCCCGCAGTATAATATAGATGGCGGTATCAGTCACTCTTTTGCCAACAAAAAGGCAAACATCAAATTCTCGGTAAGTGATATATTTAATACACGCACCAACAATGTAAACAGCATGTACCAATCGGTTAACCTGCAAATAACTCAAAAGGGCGAGACACGTGTTAGTCGGTTAACATTCACTTACAACTTCGGTAACAATAAAATAAAAGCCCGTCAACACCAAACCGGCGCCGACGACGAAAGCAACAGGGCAGGGAAAGGTTAAGCCCCCCGGCCCCCTGAAGGGGGAATAATGTGCAAATGAGAAAATGTGCAGATATGCAAATGAAAAAGAGGTGTTCAGATTTAAATCGGGACACCTCTTTCGTTTAGTTCTTTAGGCTTTATAACTCCCCTTCAGGGGGCTGGGGGCTTCTTACTGCCCTACCATAAACACCGCGTTGCTAAACAGCAGCTTGCCATTCTCCCAAAACTCACGGAACAGGGGATCGTCAACCATATAAACTACCGTGCCGCGGCCCAAGTTTTGCACGCCAAGCAGCATGCCGTCGGCAATTTTGGCTTTGCTTTTCTGGCCTACAAAGCCCGCGACATAGGCGTCTTTCTTTATGGTTCCTACATTCCAGCCGTTATCGCCCAATAGTTCGTAAATATTATCGTCAAGCTTTAGCGTGTAGTAATAGTTTGGCAAACCAAAGCCCAGCGGGTGACTGTTATCCAGTTTCATGCGGTAGATGGCGCCCGGTACTGTCGAACGCAAGGCCTCGTGTTCACGCTCGCTGTAAATTCTAACTTCTTGTACTTTTTTAGTTTTACTTTCGTCTTTTTCGTCCTTTTTATCCTTTTTTACCGCTGCGAACCCTTTCTTATCGCCCAACTGACCGATAGCATCGCCCATTACTATTAATTTACCGCCGTCGCGTACCCAAGCCTGTAATTTATCAGCCGGTAATTCATTGTAATTCCCATCAGGAACGATCAGTACGTCAAAATCTGCCAGTTTTACCCGGCCCATATCCTGATAGCGCACCAGCGTTACCGGGTAACCTATTTGCTGTTCAAAAAAATGCCATATTTCGCCCATCGCCTCCGAATTGGTGCCCTCGTTACTTAGCAGCATTACACGGGGCTTACTGATAAAGTGCACTTCTTTCGACCCGATATCCGCACCCTTATCTACAAAACCCGAATTAAGCGGCACCAGCCTGCGCCCAAACATATTGGCCGTTTGCACTACCACCTGATCAAAGTCAGACCGGCTATTGCCCGCTTTGGTGATGATAAGCGACCCCGCGCTAAACTTTTTACCGCTCGTTTCAAAAGCATTTTCGGCATAGCGCACTTTAACGCCTTTTTTTAGCAGGGCCGCTAAAAACTTCACATCCTCTATTGATTGCCAGCCGCCCACATAAGCATAGGCTTTGGTGGCATCCATTGGGGCTTCGGTGGTGTGGGTGTAATTGGTTTCAATACCTTTTATAGATTCCTTTACACCGTAGGCTTTTAACCCATAAGCGTAAGGTAAGGACCATGCCGTAATATCATACGTATTCGAATCGGCCACAAAGGTTTTGGGTTCGAACAATACATTCAGCAATACCGATTTTGGCTGATAGGCATTAATGACCATATCATCGGCGGTAATATTAAATGGTTCTGATTTGGCTGTGAAGTAATTATAGCCGCTAAGCACCGGCTTATTTAAGCCGAAGGCATACTGAATGTTATTCCTATCCAATAATTTGGCAAGCGCCGCTATCTTATCTTTATTCTCATTTTTAACTACATAGGTTTTATACTCGCCCGATGGGTTGGTACGGCTGTCGTCAAAAAACTTTTTGTATTCAGCTAATACTTTTTGCGCGTTCAGCGACGCTATCTCTACCGTACTTAAACTATTTGATAAATGGTGCTCTATCCTGTCGGCCAGGGTCAGCGTATCGCCGCTTTTGGTTAGCACTGCCAGTCCGCCGCTAATACCGCCCTGCTCATAGGTCATCCCGATGGAACCGTTATAGAGCGGGTAAGTATCGCCATACGATGGATATAGCAGGTCAAACTCCTCGCGGGTAAAATACATCCAGCCATTCTGGTCGAAATATTTAGCGTTGTTTTTACCAATGGTGGTTTGAAATTCGCGCTGCCAGCTGGTAATTACCCGGTGGAAAGGTTCGGCAGCCGGAGCAAAATAGTAAGGGCTGTTATACCCCTGTTCGTGAAAATCAACATGGATCTGCGGCAGCCATTGATTAAATAAACCCACGCGCGCCTGTGTTTCTTTTTGAACCTGCCAGGCCCAGTCTCGGTTCAAATCAAAATAATAGTGGTTCACCCGCCCGCCAGGCCAAGGTTCGGTATGCTCGCGCGAGGCATTACTGGCGTCGGGTATCATATCGCCCACCTGGTTGTAATAGTTTACGTAGCGGTCGCGCCCATCGGGGTTAAGGCAGGGGTCTATCGCTACTACCGTGTTTTTTAACCAGGGCTGAGTACGGGTATTAGCCGGGTCGGCCAGATCAAACAGTGCCTGCATAGCCGCTTCGCTTGATGATGGTTCATTACCATGCACATTATAACTTAACCACACAATAACCGGCGGATTGTTAATGGCCGGGCTTTTTTCCAGCCCCGCTAACGACAGGTTGTATTTGCGGATGGCATCCAAACGGTTAATATTCTCTTCCGAACCGATAAACATAGTCATCAGCGGGCGACCTTCGTTAGTGATGCCGTATTGCAGCAACTTTACGTTTTTAGAGTTTTGCGCCACATACCTGAAATACTCGGCAATACGCGAGTGAAAGGTAAAATGCGTGCCCAGCTTATAGCCCAGAAACTCGGACGGCGACTGCAGCGACTGCGCCCCAGCCAGGCTGTAAACGGTTAGGAATAAGATAAATGAGAGTAATTTTTTAATCATACGTAAAAGCTAATTTAATAAGATTTATTGGGATAAACTACAGTCTGTAACATACTGACCGTCATGCCGAACTTGTTTCGGCATCCCATTGTGTAGGTTACCTATGTTATTATACTTTGCAGATGAGATGCCGAAACAAGTTCGGCATGACGCGATAAAACTCCCGCTCAAAATCCGCACATTTGCATATCTTCAAATTTGCACATCTAAACCCATGACACCCGCACAGGCGCTTCAAAAATATTACGGTTACAGCGAATTCCGTCACAAGCAGGAAGAAATTATCCGGCAGGTATTAAACGGCGGCGATGCTATGGTGCTAATGCCTACCGGCGGGGGTAAATCGCTTTGTTACCAATTGCCTGCGGTATTGCTGGACGGACTGACAATTGTGATCTCCCCACTTATTGCCTTGATGAAAGACCAGGTTGATGCGCTGAACGTAACCGGTATCCCCGCGGCTTATTTGAATTCGACCCAAAGCAGCGGCGAGCAGCAGGCTATCATAAGCCGCTTAAAAAACAATGAAATAAAGTTGCTATACCTGGCACCCGAGCGTTTGTTTAAAACCGGCAACCGCTTAACCGAGTTTTTGCAATCGTTAAAGGTCTCGCTTATCGCGATAGATGAGGCGCATTGTATATCGCACTGGGGGCACGATTTCCGCCCTGAATACCTGATGCTGGCAGGTTTGAAAGATGCCTTCCCGGCTATACCGGTAATTGCGCTAACCGCCACTGCCGATCAGCTAACCCGTAAGGATATATTGGAGAAACTCGCCTTGCATAACCCCGCGCAGTTTGTATCATCATTTAACCGGGCAAATATTACATACACCGTTACGCCTAAAAAGAACAGCCTGAACCAGTTGCTGGCCTTTTTGGATCAACATAAAGATGATTCAGGGATTATCTACTGTTTGTCGCGGCAATCGACAGAAGATTTGGCAGCGCAACTAAAAAAAGAAGGCTTCCTTGCCGAAGCTTACCATGCGGGTTTAAGTAACGATATTAAGGCCCGCAACCAGGAAGCTTTTCTGCGCGATGAGGTGCGCATTATTGTGGCTACCATCGCCTTCGGTATGGGTATCAATAAATCGAACGTGCGCTGGGTGGTGCATATGGACCTGCCAAAAAACATTGAGGGTTATTACCAGGAAACCGGCAGGGCCGGTCGTGACGGCCTGCCATCTGACGCGTTACTATTTTATTCGCCGGGCGATGCCTTCAAGCTGCAAAACTTTGCCCGTATTGAAGGTAACGAAGACCAAAGCCGCATTATGCTACGCAAACTGGATGATATGGTAAAGTTTTGCCAGCTGACTACCTGTCGACGCAAATATCTGCTGAATTACTTTAACGAGAGTTTCCCCGACACCTGCGGCAGCTGTGATGTGTGCCTGAGCGATTATCAAAAGTTTGACGGAACACTCATCGCCCAAAAAGCACTGTCGGCCGTAGCGCGGTTAAAAGAATCGTTTGGCAGCGGCTATGTGATAGATATTTTGCGCGGATCGAACAACTCGAAACTTCGCCCCGAACATAAACAACTAAAAACTTATGGCATTGGTGCCGATTTGAGCAAAGCCGACTGGCAGCGTTACCTGCGCGAATTGATCACTCTTGGTTACCTAAAGGTATCCGATGGCGCTTACCCTGTTTTAATGCTGACCAATAAAAGTGAAGCCGTTTTAAAGGGTCAGCAAACTGTTGAACTCACGTTAAGCCAAACCACCGAAGAAGAGCATCACGAAGCATTACCACACGAAGCCGAACTGTTATCCCGTCTAAAAACCATCCGCACGGAAATTGCCAACCAGGAAAATGTGCCGGCCTATATCATCCTGTCGGATGCTACTTTGCTGGAACTGGCTACCTATCTGCCGCAAAGTATGGACGAACTAAAATATATCTCGGGCTTTGGCGAGGTGAAACTGGCTAAATATGGCGAGCTGTTTTTAACCACCGTTGTAAATTATTGTGATGAAAAGGGGCTGGTATCGCAAATAAAAAACCGCCCCGTAAAGCGCGAGCGCAAAGCCATCAAAACAAGCAGTAAAAACACCCGTAACGATAGCTTTGAATTATATAAACAAGGCAAAACAATTGCCGAAATAGCCCAACTGCGCGAACTTAACCCGCAGACTATTGAAAACCATCTTTACCAGTTTATACAAACCGGCGAACTGGAAGTAACCACCTTCGTAGCCGAAAGTAAAATACCCACCATTACCGATGCCATTGAAAGCTACGGCGCCGAACGCCTGGCCCCGCTAAAAGAAATTTTAGGCGATGATTATAGTTATACCGAAATTAAAGCGGTTGTAGCGTGGATGAATAGAGAGCAGTTCACCCGCCGCTTTTTACATTAAAGGATGATAAGTTATTGACCGCGTACCTACATTAGTTTCGTGGCCTTAGCCTTAGTCCCAGCATTACATTCAACACACCGGTTACTACAAATGCCATAGCGGTCCAAATTAAAATGGTCATTGAACCAAACACCGGGTTAAACCATATCATCCCAACAAATAACAATATCACAATGGCGCCCAATATCAGCACCGCTGCGTTGCCATGTTTGCGGTAAGCCAGCACCGTAATCCCTTTAAACAGAAAATAAAACCCTATGATGATGCGCAACACCACTAAACTTGCCGCCAAATGGCTCATCAGGATAAGGCCCAGCAGCAGGTCTGTCAGTCCGGCAAATAAATGCCAGCCGCGGTTGCCCGTACCGTAATCGCGGTAGGCGCGCAACAATTCGGCTACGCCGGCTAAAAGTATAATAAGGCCGAACGAGAAACCCAGCGCCACAAAGCCACTGGCCGGTTTGGCAAACAGATACACCCCCAGGGCTATAAATAACAACCCTCGTATTATAAACACCCACCAAAGGCGCAGGCTGCGGTCAAGCGTAATTTCCATGTGATTGAGCTTTTTTATATCAAACTGAAAATGATAGAAATGGTTTTGAGCGAGGGGTTGCCTTTATTTATTATTATCTAAAACCTCCATAAAAATCGCCTACTTATTTCTCATTATCCAATAATCATTGTTTATGATTATAATTTTAATTATAGTATTTATCTATAACTCATTGACCTTTTCAATAATATAAGCCACCAAAAAAGCGTATTTTTGCCTTAAATATTAATAACACTTAAAAATATACAACTATGTTAACGATAGGACAGAAATTCCCTTCATTTTCTAAAACAGCCGTAGTAAGCCTTGAAAAAGGTAAAGAGTTTGAAACCATCACTTCAGATTTTTTGGTGAATGAAGATAACGTTTGGACTGTAATGTTTTGGTGGCCAAAGGATTTCACTTTTGTTTGCCCCACAGAAATTGCAGAATTCAATAAAAACTTTACCGAATTTCGTGACCGTGATGCCCGCCTGATCGGCGCTTCAACCGACTCTGAATTTGTACATGCAGCCTGGAGAAGGGACCACGACGATTTGCGCGATTTGAAATTCCCGATGCTGGCTGATACTTCAAAATCATTGGCTGAAGACCTGGGTATTTTAGAACCAACCGAAAAAATCGCTTACCGCGCTACTTTTATTATTGATCCTCAGGGCATTATCCGTTGGGTTAGCGTTAACGACCTTAGTGTTGGCCGTAACGTAAAAGAAGTTTTACGCGTACTGGACGGTTTACAAACCGACGAACTTTGCCCATGCAACTGGGAAAAAGGCCAGGAAACTTTAACAGTTTAAAATAACCTCACCCCAAACCCCTCTCCAGCAGAGAGGGGCTTTATTCTTATTCTATTAACTAAAACAAATAAGTCTCCCCTACAGGGGGAGATTTAGAGGGGGCCCTATGAACGAATCTACCGAAATAATCAACGAAATATTAACAGCCATTGGGGTTGATACCGCCTACCGTACCGAAAGCCTGAGTTTGCTGGAGAAAGGTGAATCGCGTTACCTGCGCGATTTGAAACTGAATTTCACCAGTACCCTTACGTCCGAGCATTTAAGCACAAAAGAGTGCGCATTGCTTGGGCTTAGCGTGGCCATCAATAATAATAACATCCCGCTTACCCAATATTTTACCCGTTACGCCGAAGAACAGGGCGCTACCGCCCCGGATATAGCCGAAGCAGCAGGTTGTGCATCGTTATTGGCGGCTAATAATGTTTTTTACCGCTTCCGCCATTTTACGCAGAAAGAAAAATACACACAAATACCTGCACGCATCCGCATGCAGCTGATGATGAAACCAGTAACCGGCAAAGAGTTTTTTGAACTGATGAGCTTGGCTATTTCAGCAGTAAATGGATGTGAAATGTGTGTGAACGCGCACGAAGATTCTTTAATTAAACTTGGCACTACCGAAGAGCGGATCTTTGACGCAGTACGTATTGCATCGTTAGTAACCGCTACCGGGAAAGTTATTTTTTAAATATCCTTTTTGTCATTGCGAGGAGCGAGCACGTGGCCATCTTATAGTATCGTTAATCGAGCTGTGAGATGACCACGCTATCGCTCGCAATGACAATTCTAGTTTACTTGTACCATCTCTATTCATTTCCTACCCTTCGTTAATTCTCTTCTTAGAAGCAGACCTGAGGATGTTTATATATCGAATACCTGCAGCACAAATTCTGCATAGCTTAAACTACTGTCCTTTGCTTTCCTTCTTAAAACTACTGGCCTTAATAATCAATATGACTTTTCAATAGCAAATCTTGTAGTACATTTGTCAGGTAAACTTACAAGTTTAGCTGACAATAAAACAGTGGACAATCAACAGACACGTCAATTAGCCAGTAGCCTGCGTAATATTGTTACAAGGCTTACTAAAAAACTGCGTAAACAATCGCCGGCGGGAGAAAAACTGTCTTTAACCGAACGGTCTACCATCGCATTGTTAGATCAGCATAAGCAATTGCTACCCAGTGAGCTTGCTGATATGGAGCACATTACCAAACAATCCATGTCGCAGGTGCTCAACCACTTGCTGGAGATGGGACTAATTATCCGTACAGCTTCAAAAACAGATAAACGTAAAGTACTTATCTCCCTAACAGAACAAGGCGCAGCATTACTTTACAAAGTGCGTAACGAGCGCGAAGAATGGCTAAATAAAGCTTTGAACGAGGTATGCAGTCCAGAAGAGCATGAACTTTTGCAAAAAACATTAGTGTCACTTGCTAAACTGGTTGATTGGGAATGATGAATTTATAATTTAAACAAGGCCTCTCCCAAAAGGGAGAGGGTGCAAGGAGAAGTGAGGTAATGAATATTAGTACATTTAAAGCTATTAAAAGCTACAACTACCGGTTATATCTTTTCGGCCAATCTGTTTCGCTGATTGGCACCTGGATGCAAAAAACCGCTGTTAGTTGGGTGGTATACGAACTGACACAATCTAAATTTATGCTGGGCCTGACGTTGTTTGCCAGTATGTTCCCTTCATTTTTGTTCTCCTTTTTAGGAGGGGTAGCCGCCGATAGGTATAATAAGTTCCGCCTGTTATTAGTAACCCAGGTGGCCTCCATGGTTCAGGCTGTACTATTAACCATATTGGTGTTCACCAAAAGCTATAATGTATGGGAGATAATAGCACTTAGCGTAATGCTGGGGATTATTAACGCCTTTGATGTCCCTGCCCGGCAGTCGTTGGTGTATGATATGGTTGATAATAAAGCCGACCTGCCGAATGCCCTGGCGCTTAATTCATCTATGGTAAATCTTTCAAGGCTGATCGGCCCGGGTATAGCCGGCCTGGTTATTGAAAAATGGGGGAACGACTTTTGTTTTGGGCTGAATGCGCTAAGTTTTGTGGCGGTTATTGGTTCGTTGCTGATGATGAAACTGCCTGAATACCAGTCACGCCCCCATACCAAAAACATGTTTGGCGAACTGAAAGAAGGCTTTGTATACCTGAAAAACACACCCAGCATTTCCTTCATTTTAGTAATGTTAGCAGCAATTAGTTTATTTGTACTGCCTTACAGTACGCTAATACCGGTTTACGCTAAAGATATTTTTAAAGGGACCGCATCAACTTTTGGTGTGATAGACAGCGTAATTGGTTTGGGCGCATTTTCAGGTGCAATGTTCCTGGCATCTTTAAAACCCGGCCGCGATTTAAAAAAGATCTTAGCGATAAACACCTTGATATTTGGCGCTGGCTTAGCCCTGTTTGCACATGAAACCAACTATCCCCTGGCCTTAATATTCGCCACACTAAGCGGCTTTGGTATGATGTCGCAAATAACCATCAGTAATACGCTGATACAAACTACCGTAGCGCCTGAAATGCGTGGCCGGATCATAAGCTTTTACGCCACCGCTTTCTTTGGGATGCAACCGCTGGGCGGATTGCTGATTGGCGGATTATCGCAGTGGATAGGGGTACAAAATACTATTCTGGCCGAGGGCGGGGTAGCTTTGGTAATTGGTGTATTGCACCTGCGTTTCCTAAGGAAAAAGAAAATACAAAAAAGGGAGCAGGTGATACTGGAACAGCAGCCCGTAGAATTAGCCCCATCGAATATCATCCGGAATAATCCATTTCTAAACAAAGCCTCTTAGCATTCAGTTGTTACCCCCCGGTAAAGGGATTACACCAAACGTTCTGATGGAACGTAATAAATGCTGGTTTACATTGTTACCAACCAACCGTTCCTAACGGAACGGTTCTTATTTTCATCCCGTAGGGATGTTAGGTGGGTAGAAATAGGAGAAATTGCACCGTTCCATCGGAACGATTGGTGATGACCAATATGCCTTTTCGTTGCTATTACTCAGTAAAGGGGGTTAAAACCGGCGCGGTAATCTCATAGCTGGACTTCCAAACTATGTGATTACCGCGCCGGCTCACCTTACGCAAACAAATTGCGTTATATTTTATCTTAAAACTTATTAAACCCGCCACCCATTTTAACTATCTGGAAGCTGTCGTACGCCATTTTCTTGTTGTATTCCATGGCCAATGTTTTATGGTTAATCAGGTCTACAATGGTTCCTATAAGGCAAAAACCCCCAGTAAAAAAGTAAACAAGCCCCATTCCTATCTGGCCCAGCACAAACCGGTGCACACCAGCTATGCCTAAAAAGCCTATCAGTGTAAACAGCAACACATCCTGTGCGCTTTTGCGTTTGCCTGCATAAACATTAAAGAAATATTTTTGCTGATTTTCGTCCAGTCCTGCGGTAGCTTGTTGTAAAAAGCCTATTTCTTCGGCGGTAATACCGGGAAGCATCATATAGGCGTTAGGTTGCATGTCCATTTTATTCTGTTTTAATGATTGATTGTGATGTAAAACTAAGATACAACTAAACATTGGCCTAAACAATATTGGCGGGCAGGGCAAACATATCGGCGAACGACGGTTTTTTGGCGGTTAAACTACGCTATTGAAAAGGGGGATGGTAATATGTCCGATATTGATTCAAGGCTAAGGTATAAACCCGCCAAAGCAGTACACCCAATACCGGTATGCCAAACCAATGGGCATGAAACGATGCGCTGATATTCCCCCGAAACAAATAACTGATAGCATGCCCAATACCACAACCGGGACACCAGGTTATCCCCATACGCCGAAACGGACACAGTACAAAATGCGGTTGTGCCGGGTCGCTGAAAGCCAGCGCTATTAAAGCAGCTATCCAAAATAATAGTTCAAAATTTGTCTTGATAAACTTCAGCACATATCAAATATAGGCATAAAAAAACAGCGTCCCGATTTGACCGGGACGCTGTTTTATTGAATGAGATACTAATCTTTAATCTTTAATTAACTAATCTCTCCCTTAAAGTGTCTTATGCCTATTCATCAATATTAACGAAACCGCAAGCGCTTCTAAAATACCTACCAGCAACGCGCCAAACATGCGGCCCGAAAAATCGGTAAAGTTTACGCCGCCAGATACATAATTGAGATATAAAATAGCTATAAACACGGCAATAACACCGCCAACTATCAATGTTTTAAAGCATTGTACCAAAGCCTCCAGGAAACTAATTACGCCGCTCATTTCATTTTCGCGGTAAGCGCGCACCCCAAAAAATAAACCAACAAAGGGGATCAGTACCGATAAGTATTCGTATGGGGCTATTTGATGCGCGCCGGTGGTATTGTAGCCCATCCAGTGCATGGTGAATAGCCATAAACCGCTAAGTATGCCTATTACAAGGCCGGTAATAAATGCATTTTTCATTTTGTTATAATGTTTGGTTAAATCAGCTTAAACACAAACCACAGGTTTGTAATGTAATAAGTATAATCAGGCGTGGTTTGTTTTATGTATACGGTGTTTTTTGCTGAAAAGGTTGTCTGTAATAATATTTATTACGGAACATACAGGCCTGAATTTTGTTGCAGGTTAACCGCCCTTAACTAATCACAAACACCTATATTTGCATTGGTTTGAATGTCCGTGATATTTTAGAGCAGTATAAGGCTGACGAACGGGTGAAGCAATTGGCTACAGCGCTAAATGCTTCAAAAAACCCAAGGGTACAGCTGCGTGGTTTGGTTGGATCGAGTGATGCGACCGTGGCGGTAGCTTTGTATTTTTTGCAGCACAAGCCCATGGTGTTTGTACTGCCCGACCGCGAGGAAGCCGGCTTTTTCCAGGCCGACCTGGAAAGCCTGACCGGCAAAGAAGTGCTGCTTTTCCCTTCATCATACCGTAAACCATTTGAATTTACCCAGCCCGATAGCAGCAACGTTTTAGCCCGTGCCGAAGTGCTGAATGAGCTTACACACACCACCGATTTCGGCCAGCTGATAGTTACTTACCCCGAGGCACTAGCCGAAAAGGTGATCGACCGGGCATCACTGGAAAAGAATACGCTGGAAATTGCCGTTAACAGCAAACTCAGTATCGATTTTATTAACGAGTTCCTGGTTGAATATGATTTCGACCGGGTTGATTTTGTGTACGAACCAGGCCAGTTTTCGGTACGCGGCGGTATTGTAGATATTTTCTCCTTTTCGCACGACCTGCCTTACCGGGTAGAATTCTTTGGCGATCTGATAGAATCCATCCGTACTTTCGAGATTGAAAGCCAGCTATCTGTTGAACAGGTAAAAAGCATTACCATTGTACCCAACGTACAATCCAAATTCCTGACGGAGCATAATATTTCCCTGCTGGAATTTATCGACCCCGCGACCAGCATCTGGATAAAAGATGTGCAGTTCACCTTTGATATTATTAAAGATGGGTTTAAAAAAGCGACCAATTTATGGAAAGCGCTATCTGCAGATGAAAAACAGCAGAACCCGGATTGGATCGACCCCAAGTTTAACTTTACCGATGACAAGCTGATTGCCGATCAACTGCACGATTTTGCTATTACCGAATTTGGTAAGCAATTTTTTTATACCGCTAATCAAACCGTTAGTTTCGACATCCGTCCGCAGCCGTCTTTTAATAAAGATTTTACACTGCTGATCCATAATTTTAAGAATAACGAAGCCGAGGGCATCACTAATTTTATTCTTACCGATTCAGCACGCCAGGTAGAGCGGCTTTACGCGATATTGGATGACCTGGATAAATCGGTAAAGTTTACCCCGCTTAGTATTTCCATCCGCGAAGGCTTTGTTGACCGCGAGCAGAAAATAGCCTGCTACACCGACCACCAGATATTTGACCGTTATTATAAGTACAAGTTGAAGAAAGGGTATCAGCGTTCGCAAGCCATTACCTTAAAAGAACTGCGCGACCTGAAGCCTGGCGATTATGTGACGCACATTGACCATGGTATTGGCAAATACGCCGGCCTGGAAAAGGTTGAGGTAAGCGGCAAAATGCAGGAGATGATCCGTTTGGTTTATGCCGATAACGACTTGCTGTATGTGAACATCAATTCGTTGAACCGTATTTCCAAGTATAGTGGCAAAGAGGGCACAGTGCCTAAAATGAACAAACTGGGTACCGATACCTGGGAAAGGCTGAAGAAAACCACAAAAAAAAAAGTTAAAGACATTGCCCGCGACCTGATCAAGCTTTATGCTGTGCGTAAGGCCCAAAGCGGTAATGCTTTCTCGCCCGATAGTTACCTGCAAACCGAACTGGAAGCATCGTTTATTTACGAAGATACCCCCGACCAGGAAAAGGCTACAGCCGATTTCAAGAAAGATATGGAATCGCCGCACCCTATGGACAGGCTAATATGCGGCGACGTAGGTTTCGGTAAAACCGAAGTAGCCATCCGCGCGGCATTTAAAGCAGTTGCCGATAGCAAACAGGTAGCCGTATTGGTGCCTACTACCATTTTGGCAGCCCAACACCACAAGACCTTTACTGACAGGCTAAAAGGCTTTCCGGCTAATATTGATTATGTAAACCGGTTTAAAACCAGCAAGCAGATAAAAGAAACGCTTGAAAAGTTGAAGGAGGGAAAGGTTGATATCATCATTGGCACACATCGTTTGGTGAGCAAGGATGTGAGGTTTAAGGACCTGGGCCTGATGATCATCGACGAGGAGCAAAAATTTGGGGTGTCTACCAAAGAGAAGCTAAAACAAATGCGTGCTAATGTGGATACGCTGACGCTGACGGCTACGCCAATCCCGCGTACACTGCACTTCTCGTTAATGGGTGCACGCGATCTTTCTATCATATCAACTCCGCCACCAAATCGCCAGCCGGTAGTTACCGAGTTGCATGTATTTAATGATAAACTGATAAAAGAAGCCATTGAATACGAGCTTGACCGCCAGGGACAGGTGTTTTTTATTCACAACCGCGTGGCCGATCTGCCGCAACTGGGCGGGATGATCCATAAACTGGTACCTAAGGCACGTATTGGTATCGCCCATGGGCAACTGGAGGGTGACGCGCTGGAAGATGTAATGCTGAAGTTTGTGAACCATGAATATGATATACTGGTGGCGACTACCATTATTGAAGCCGGCCTGGATATCCCTAACGCCAATACCATTATTATCAATTACGCCCATATGTTTGGCTTGAGCGACCTGCACCAGATGCGCGGTCGTGTGGGGCGAAGCAATAAAAAGGCTTTTTGTTATTTGTTAAGTCCACCGTTATCAACCTTGACGTCAGAAGCCCGCAAACGATTGAGCGCCATTGAGGAATTTAGCGATTTGGGCAGCGGCTTTAACGTAGCCATGCGCGATTTGGATATCCGTGGCAGCGGTAACTTGCTGGGAGCAGAACAAAGCGGGTTTATTGCCGAGATCGGTTTTGAAATGTACCATAAGATACTGGATGAAGCCATACAGGAACTGAAAGACGATGAGTTTAAAGGCGTATTCCCGGATGATAAACCTCGACCATATGTAACCTTTACGCAGATAGATACCGACCTGGAGATTCTTATCCCTGATGAGTATGTAACCAATATAGGCGAACGTTATAACCTGTACACCGAATTATCCAAACTTGAAAACGAAGCCGAGTTGCGGGCTTTCGAACAGCAATTAGTAGATCGATTTGGCCCGATCCCACCCCAGGTAAACGATTTGCTGAACACCATGCGCCTGCAATGGCTGGGCAAAATAATTGGCTTCGAGAAGATCTCGCTGAAAAAGAATGTGCTGCGCGGCTATTTTATAGCCAATCAGCAATCGCCGTACTTTGAGACGAACGCCTTCCAAAATGTGCTTACATTTTTGCAATATAATCACCGTCGCGCAAACCTGAAAGAGATCAAAAACAGCCTGCGGTTAAGTATCGAAAATGTGCCTGGTATTAATGAAGCCGTTTCTTTATTAGAAGAAGTAGCGGGAACTGTCGATATACAATAACTCAGCTCTTAAAACCCTGTCGTAGTTTTAGTCAAACTTCTGTTTAACTGTGTTATCTGACATAACCAGCTTTATTTGTGATGGATCGGTCACAATAATTTCGGGTTTGTTTTTGTATTCAATGATCTTTCCGGTAACTGTAACGTCCTTGCCTTTATAATCAACTTCGGGGTTGCCTTTAAATTTTGCTTTATCGGCACCGGGTATCATTAAGGTAAGTAATTGATTGGGGTTATAACCGCCGATATCCAACAAGGTCATTTTGTTGTTCTCAAAGTATTTACCGCTAAAAACTTTGTCGGTTATGGTAACGGTTTCACCAATATGTTTGGCTGCGTCTTTAGCCGGGATAACGGTTTGTGCCGATACCTTGCCGGCCATTACCGTAAAAAATGCCAGTATAATGATATTTTTCATATGGTGAAGATAAGAATTACTTATAAGAGATACATCATGGGAATTAGGGCCAATAAATATATTAAACCTGCATCGGGACACCTGGGTAACTGCTCACACAGCCGCAAAAGCATGCAGGTATTTATCAATATACTCCTGTTTACTTTTGCTTTTATACTGCATTATAAAGCGCGGATGCTCCAGCGCTATGATCTCGCCAAAAAACTGGAACTGTTCATTCAGCTTGTTTAAAAACTTTTGGTTTTGCCCGGTACCAAAACAAAAACAGATATCCGTAGCTACGCCTAAGGCAATTTGCGCTTTAATATTATTTATAATGTCGTCCCTTACTGCGGCAATTAATTGCGGGCTATCGTAATAATTATAGTTAACCTCTTTCCCTTTGTTATCCATCTTCACAAAACCCAGCGGAAATGCCGAGTTGAAATAAAACTTGCTGTAAAACCGCTCAGGGCCGCCGTAAGCCTTTATCATTTCATAAATGAATACCGACGACGGCTCGTGCGTTTCCGGCCCGTTATAAGCAATATGGCATTCACTTTTCAAGCGTTTCGGGTCGGTAAACGGGATACCGGTTAAGCCGCCGCCAAACCTGCCGGGATTTATGCCGATAACCAAATGGCGCTGATTATTATCATCGTAATATTTTTTATAAAACTGGCTGGCTATTTCCCTAACCGATTCGTGAACAAACGGATTCATAATAGCAATCCCATCCGGCAGTTTATTATCAAAGTGCAGGTTATTATTGAAGTTGATCACTCTATCGGCAAACGTCATAGTGTAGGTTAATGTAAGAACAAAAGTAACGTATAAAACAAAAAAGCGCCCTGCTTTAGGGCGCTTTAATATCTTTCGGTCTTCCAGACTATAACTTAATCTCTTCCTCTTTTGCGTTAAAGAAATGGAACTCGGTAATCTGATAGGCCGGGTTCGATTTAACTTTTATCCACTGGTTGTATTTAAAGTACCATTTCATCTGGCGTGTTACCAGGCCCTTTTTAATGTAAGCTTCAATATACGGATGAACGCAAAGTGTAATACTTTTTTCATTCTGTTCAACCAGTATATAGTTAAAATTATTCTCAATATCGTCCAGCAACAATATGGTAGGGCGGATGGTGCCGGTACCATTACAGGTAGGGCAAACCTCGCTGGTTACAATATTCATTTCAGGGCGTACACGCTGGCGGGTAATTTGCACCAGGCCAAATTTGCTTGGCGGCAAAATTGTATGCTTAGCGCGATCGTGCGACATCTCCGACTTCAGATAGTCGAACAGGTCCTTACGGTTATTCGGCTTATGCATATCAATAAAGTCGATCACCACAATGCCGCCCATATCACGCAAACGCAACTGGCGGGCAATTTCCTTCGCAGCCTCTTTATTTACCTGGAAAGCATTTTCTTCCTGGTTCTCTTTGTTAGCTGTGCGGTTACCGCTGTTTACGTCAATAACGTGCAGGGCTTCCGTGTGTTCAATCACCAAATAAGCACCACCGGCCAGGTTCACCGTTTTACCAAACGCACCTTTTATCTGCTTTTCAATACCGTAATGCTCAAAAATGGGGTCCTTGTGCTTATGTAGGCGTACAATGTTCTCCATCTCGGGCGATATATCATGCACGTACGATTTGATCTCTTCGTAAATAGAGGTCTCATTTACGTAAATATGCTGAAAATCGGGGTTTAACAGATCGCGCAGCAGGGTACTGGTGCGGTCAATTTCGCCCAATACTTTTTTGCCGGGATCGGTAGCGGGTAAGCGGGTAATAAACGTTTCCCACTTAGATACCAGGTCAAGCAAATCCTTCTGCATTTCTTCAACACCCTTACCTTCAGATACCGTACGGATGATAACACCAAAATGCTTTGGCTTAATGCTTTCTATGATCTTGCGCAGACGGTTACGTTCGGTATTGCTTTTTATCTTTTTCGATATAGATATCGCTTCAGAAAAAGGCACCAGCACCACATAGCGGCCGGCTATAGATATGTCCGAACTTAATCGCGGCCCCTTGGTAGAGATAGGCTCTTTAGCTATTTGTACAGGAATTAACTGGCCTTTAGTTAATACCTCGGATATCTTACCCGATTTATTAATGTCGGCATCCATTTTAAAATTATCCAATAGCTTAGACTGGTACCCGCCGCTTTTAACCTGTTTGGTTAATTTAAGCAAGCTTTGTACCTGTGGCCCAAGGTCAAGATAATGCAAAAAGGCGTCCTTCTCGTATCCTACATCAACAAAAGCGGCATTTAACCCTGGCATAATCTTTTTGATACGGCCAAGGTAAAGGTCACCAACAGTATAATTATTGCTGATATGCTCTTTGTGTAGTTCTACAAGTTGTTTATCCTGTAATAAGGCAATAGTAGCCCCGTTGGGGGTCGAATCGATAATTAATTCTTTTATCAACTGCTACTCCATTTCTTAAACCAGGCGAAATGCCCGGTTATTGCTGAAGGTAAACAATAAAATAACAAACCCGTTAAAAGCAGGTAAAATAAGCTATTTTTCAATAGCTTATTTTTTCTTATGCCTGTTTTTTCTCAAACGTTTTTTACGTTTGTGCGTGGCCATTTTATGTCTTTTACGTTTTTTACCGCTTGGCATAGTTGTAATTTTTTAATGTGTTAATTAATTTTTTAATTCTTTTATAAAATCATCAATGCGCTTCCCAAAAGTCGGGTCGGGCATTAGTTCTTTACATTTTTGATAAGCATCAATTGCTTGTTGCTTTTGGCCCAGCTGCTTATAGCTTTCGGCCAGGTAAAAATAAGGTTCAACCTCGGGCTTTTGAGCTATCAGTGTTTTAAACCTTACTACCGCCTTTTCATACTGGCCCGATTTCATCGAGAACATCCCTAAATTAAGGTTTGCGCTCCGGTTATTCGGGTCTTTAGCAACCACCTCCAGCAACAAGCTAATCCCTTGCATGGGCGATGGTGCGCCGCCATTTACATAAGCTACGCCTAAGCCGGCTTTTGCATCCAGGTTATCGGGCTGCAATTTGTTAGCGTTCTGTAAAGCCTCCACCGCGTTCATCACAAACGCCGATTGAAGGCTCGAATCCTGACTTAGCCTGTACGCATCATTAAAGCGTGTACCGGCGTTTAGCCAATCGTTAAAATCATGCTGTTTGCGGGCAAGTTCAAGGTAGTAAAAGGCAGCAGGCGCGGGTTGGTTTACATCATCCCATTGTTTGGCCAGTTGCCTTTGCAGTTCTTCCTTTTGCTTTTCGCCTGCAGCTTGTTTTAATTGCGATTCCAGGTCGGTTATTTTTGCCGATAAATTGGCCCCGATAGCGGTTTTGGCTGTTGCCGAAACCATATCTGCACTAATATTTGCAGCCGGCGCCGGTTTTGAACCAGCTACCATGCCGTTATTAGCGTGGCCTTCTTTAGGTTTAATTAAACCTTTTACCGGCAATGAGTACAAATAGCCCACTATAACAAGTACTGCTACAATGATGGCTATTTGTTTTCCTTTCATGCCCCTTTAAATTATTTAGCTGATTTTGCTTTGTTACCTGTCCTTACTTTTTCAACAAAAGTTTTGGCTGGTTTAAAACTTGGCACAAAGTGCTCGGGGATGATGATGGCAGTATTCTTTGAAATATTACGCGCTGTTTTTTTAGCACGTTTTTTCACTACAAAACTTCCGAAACCTCTAACATAAACGTTTTCGCCGCCTACCATAGATGTTTTAACCACCTTGAAGAACGCCTCAACAGTTTCCTGAACGTCTACTTTCTCAATACCTGTCTTAGATGAGATCTCAGCTATAATTTCTGCCTTAGTCATATCTGATTTTCTTTTTATTTATTATGTAAATACTTAACTGTTTTGGGGTTGCAAAAGTATTGCTTTATTCGGAAAGATTGAAATAAAAGATGATTTTTTTCCACATCGCCCATAAATCGTTACAAATGACCTATGCTTATTGCTTATTTTTGTTCCTTATGGACTTCCCTAACGAGCTATTGCATTGGTATCACCAAAACAAACGCGACCTGCCATGGCGGCATACAAATGATGCCTATGTGATATGGCTTTCGGAAATTATTTTGCAGCAAACACGTGTAGAACAGGGGCTTCCTTATTTTAACCGTTTCCTGGAAAAGTATCCTACTGTAAGTGATTTTGCCGCCGCTACCGAGGATGAGGTGCTAAACCTATGGCAAGGATTGGGCTATTATTCGCGTGGCCGCAATATGTTAATAACCGCAAGGCTGGTACAGGAACAATATGGGGGTGTTTTTCCATCATCGTGGGAACAGCTGATAAAACTAAAGGGTATTGGCGAATATACGGCTGCCGCTATCGCATCGTTTGCGGGTAACGAACCGCGTGCCGTGGTTGATGGAAATGTGTACCGTGTACTGGCCCGGTATTTTGGCATTGACGAGCCTATAAATAGTACGCAGGGCGCAAAAACCTTCCGCAAGCTGGCAAATGAATTGCTTAACCGCAATGAGCCCGCACTGCATAACCAAGCCATGATGGAGTTTGGCGCGCTGCTTTGCAAACCCAAAAACCCGGCGTGCGGTATTTGTCCGGTTAGGGAAGGCTGCTATGCTTTTAAGCATAATGCTATTACTACACTTCCTGTAAAACTTAATAAACTTAAAATTCGTAAAAGGTTTTTTAACTATCTATTAATAAAAGATGGCGACCTTATTTTAATGCATAAACGAGGAGCAGGGGATATTTGGACCAATATGTACCAGTTACCGTTAATTGAAACAGCCGAGCTAATGGAGCCGCACCATGTGCTTGATTTACCTGCAGCAAAGTCTTTTTTATCTGAAAACACCAGTGTAAAAGCTATATCGGCAGTGCATAAACACGTGCTTACCCATCAGCATTTATACGTTAGGTTTATAGAATTGGATGGTTTTAAGAACAAGCCGACAGGGGACTTTTTTTTCATAGAAGTAAAAAAAATAAAAAATTTAGCGCTCCCTCAAATCATTTTTATATTTTTAACTAAATTTTTAAATTAAAAACTAATTTCCCGTTTTAAACTATGTCTGGAATTAATAAAGTTATCCTTGTAGGGCACTTGGGTAAAGATCCTGAAATTCGTCATTTAGAAGGAGGAGTAGCGGTAGCAAGCTTTCCGCTGGCTACTTCCGAAACTTTTAACAAAGATGGCAGGAAAGTTGAGCAAACCGAATGGCACAACATTGTAATGTGGCGGGGGTTAGCCGATGTAGCTGCTAAGTTTCTGCAAAAGGGAAAATTGGTTTACATAGAAGGCAAAATCCGCACACGATCGTTTGAAGACAAAGAGGGCGTTAAAAAGTACACCACAGAAATAGTAGCCGAAAACTTTACCATGCTGGGAAGGAAAAGTGATTTTGATGATAATAACCAACGTACATCCGTAAAATCTGAAGGCGTAACCGATTTTGGCGCGGCCAATGACGATTTGCCATTTTAGCCAAAAGGGCCTTTTAAAACACGAAAACGCCCGGTGCAATGCACCGGGCGTTTTTTGTATATATTATTGTCATTGCGAGACTACCTTCCTCCGGGCGGGCAATGTTCCTTTAAATACTGGGTATATAGCGTGCGCAGGTGTAAACTTGTACCCGGCCCTTCAAATATGCCATGCGTACGGTTGGGGTACGACATCAGCTGGAACTGCTTGTTATACTTAACCAATTCATTGATCAGCATTTCAGCGTTTTTATAGTGTACATTGTCATCACCTGTACCATGGATATACAGCAAATTACCACGCAGGTTTTTGGCATAGGTAACCGGTGACCCTTTAATAAACGGCTCGCGCCCGGCAGCATCTGTCGGCACGCCCATATAACGCTCCTGGTAAATATTATCGTACGATAATTGCCAACCTACGGCAGCTACTGCTATCCCTGTTTTGTATATCTCAGGATATTGGAACATCAGGTTAAGAGTGGATGAACCACCGCCGCTCCAGCCCCAAACGGCCACACGACTTGAATCCACAAACGGCCATTTTAAAATTTCCTTAGCAGCCATTGCCTGATCGCGGATATTAATTAAGCCGATATTTTTGTAGATAGATTTGCGCCATTCGCGGCCTTTGGGTACAGGTGCGCCACGGTTATCCAGCGACATGTAGATATAACCATCATTGGCCATGCTACCCACATACTCGCCGTTACGGCCAACACCATACCTGTCTGGCGCTGTTTGCGAAGCCGGTTCACCATACACAAAAAACACAACCGGGTATTTCTTATTCGGATCAAAATTGGTTGGTTTAACCATCCAGCCGTCCATTTCAATGCCATCCACTGTTTTTACCTTAAAAAACTCGGGGCCTTTTGCTTTATCAGCCGGGTTAACTGAAATTACAGTACCGCTTAAATGTTTATGATCGGGCAAGCTTACCGTTTCGCTTGCCGGTAGGGTATAGCTGTTAGAGAAATTATGCGAAGCTATTTTGCCATTCGGCGATATTTCATAGCTGTGTGTGCCGGGCTCATCCATTGGGCTAACGCGTGTAGCCTTGCCGCCGGTAATTTTAACACTATATAGGTATTTCTGCGTAGCATTATCCGGAGATGCCGTGAAGTAGATCACCCCGTCGGCCTCATCAACCTGGTCAATGCTTATTACGTCGTAATCACCTTTAGTAATTAATTCCTGCTTACCATCGCGGTCGACAGTGTAAATATGGTTCCAGCCGTCTTTTTCGCTTAGCCAAACAAACTTTTTGCCTTTATCCAGCCATGTCCAGCCTTCGGCATCGCGCACATCAACCCAGGCTTTATCTTTTTCGGTATAGATAACATGCGCGGTGGCATTTGAAATATTAGCGATAAAGATCCGGCTCTCATTTTGCGGACGGTTCAATTGTAATAAAATCAACTCGTTACCATTGCCAGCCCATTCCATACGCGGGATATAGTGCTGTATCGGATCGCCCGGAACATTCATCCATTTAGTTTTTGCGGTAGCCACATCAACTACGCCAATTTTGCACGAACTTGGGTTTTCCCCGGCAACTGGGTATTCCACCGGAACAGTAAATGAATAGGTAGAATCGGTAGTATTCAGCATCAGATAGTTGCGTATCTTGCTGGCATCTATTTGCCAATAGGCAATGTTACGCCCATCCGGCGACCAGCGGAAACCGTCGCGGCAATCAAATTCCTCTTCGTAGGCCCAGTCGAAAGTGCCATTTATAAGCTTTTTTGTTCCGTCTTTAGTAAGCGGTTTTATAATACCGGTGGCCAGGTCCTCCATATAAATATTGTGTTCGCTCACATACGCCACTTTGCTGCCATCGGGCGAGAATTTGGCAAACATCAATGATGATTCGGGTTTACCTTTACCCAGTTTTTTTAAGGTCTTCTTTTGCAGGTCGTACACCCAGTAATCGCCGCGGGTATCGTAGCGCCATACGCGTTTGGTATTAGTGTTTAACAATACTTTGTTACCGTCATCCGAAAATGAAAACCGGCGTGGAGATAGGGCTGTTTCACCTTTAGGGGTTAACATAGCCGCCGTTACGATGGTAGTACTTTTTGAGGCATCGCGAATGTCCAGCTCAACAATATTGCCGCCTTGCAGCCGATAGTACTGATAGCCATCTTTTGCCCATTGGGTGCCGCCGCGCTGTGCCATTGTTACCTGACACATAAGCAATAAACAACCCATTAATAAAATTGTCCCGGTGTAGTGAAATTTTTTATGCATTCTTTTTAATTTTTTGTGATTTTTAATGATTATAGTTAAAACTTTAACGGTATAATGCATTATTAAAATTTGACGTTAAATTAATACTTTCTTCAGCATAAATTAGGGGTACGGTCATGAAAAAAATATTCTTCTTTTGCATTGGTTTTATATTGTTAACCGGCATGGCCAAAGCCCAGGCCGACAGAAATAATTTCCTACGGGACAGCCTGGATGTTTACATGAACCGCGCACTAACCAATTGGCGCATACCAGGCGCGGCGGTGTGCGTGGTGAAAGACGGCAAAGTAGTGGTGATGAAAACCTATGGCGTGAAAGAGCTGGGTCTTACCAACAAGGTTGACGAGAACACGCTGTTTATGATAGGCAGCAATACCAAGGCCTTCACCGCTACCGCTTTGGCCATGCTGCAGGATAAAAAACTGCTATCGCTGGATGATAAAGTAACCAAATACATTCCCGAGTTTAAACTGGATAACAAAGCCGCAGGCGAACAAGCTATTATCCGCGACCTGTTATGCCATCGCCTGGGGTTCCAAACCTTCCAGGGCGATTTCACTTTTTATAATACCAATCTGTCCCGCAGGGAAGTGATAGAAAAAATGGGGCATGTGAAAGCGGTTTATCCTTTCCGAACCAAATGGGGGTATACAAATTCGGCATTTTTAACTGCCGGCGAGATCATCCCGAAGGTGACCGGCAAATCGTGGGAGGCTTACCTGAAAGATAATATTTTTGCCCCATTGGGCATGACCAATACCTTAGCGCTTACTGCCCAAATGCCCCAGTCGTTAAATCGTACTGCCGCGCACACGCTGGTTGATGGCCGCCTGATGGCCATACCTTATTGCCAGATTGACGCGCTGGCCCCGGCAGGCGCCATATGCTCATCTATTAACGATATGAGCAAGTGGGTAATGGCCCTGCTGGATAACGGTAAAGTAGGCAGCCGACAAGTGATACCCGCGGCGGCTATTGCCGCCACCCACGAGCCCCAGGACGTGGTAAAAAGCATCCGCCATTTAAACGGGGAAACCAATTATGAACTGTATGGCATGGGCTGGTTTTTGCAGGATTACGCAGGCCATCGCCTGGTGATGCATGATGGCGGGGTAAATGGTTATGTATCGTCGGTAACATTGGTGCCACAGGACCGTTTAGGCATTATCATCCTTACCAATACCGACCAGAATAGCCTTTACGAAGCCTTGCGCTGGGAAATTATGGATGCTTACTTTAAACTGCCTTACCGTAACTACAGTGAAGCCTATTTGAATTTTTTCAAAACGAACCAGGCTAATGATCAGTTAATTGATAAAAAACTACGCGACTCGGTAGCCCTGCATTTACCCAGTGCTTTACCTTTAACCGCGTACACGGGCAAATATTTTAATGATCTGTACGGCAACATGACCGTTAGCATTGGCGGCGAGCTTGATCAGTTGCAGCTACGTTTTGAGCATCACCCCAAAATGTTTGCTACCGCGCAGCCTTTAGGCGGCAACCGTTTTTACGTGGTATTTTCGGACCCGGAATTTGGCAAGGCTGTATTCCCGTTCACGTTCTCGGGCGGTAAGCTAAGTGGCGTACGGGTTAAGGTAGCCGATTTTATTGAACAAACACCCTACGATTTTAAGAAAGTGCAATAATGATCTTTTTGTCATTGCCACGCTCGCTGCAATGACAAATTGATTATGTTATTTCGAACTCAATATATACAGCGGCGCCGCATCTTCCGATAATTGTTGTTTATTATAGGCCACTGTAATTTTATAAAAGCCCGATTTATCTACTTTTCTTAAAGCTTTTACCGATATCTGCCTGGCCTGCTGACCTTGTTTTTTATAAATGATGCGGTAATTTTTATCATCGCGGTTAGCTAAGGCATTAACCAGCGAGTCGACGGTGTGCTTGTCATCGTAAATTAAGGTGCGCTTGCTATCAAAGCTTAAATCGCTGCCGTTAAGTACATAGGTTACTGTGTCGCCGGGAAAATCTCTGTTAGCCCCGGTACGCAGCGTGTTTTTAGACTGGCCGGTGTTCTGTTGAGCGGTATTTTGTTGATTAGTGCCCTGCTGGTTGTTATTTTGGTTGTTGTTTTGCTGAGTGGTTGTCTGCTGGGCGTAAGCGTTGGCACTAAACAGGCCTGCGCAAACAAGGGTTATTATTGCAGCCCTTATGGCTTGTGTTTTTGATGTTTTCATAACGGTTATAATAGTTCACACTTTATAACCAATAAACGCGCTTTCTGTTCGTATAAAAACAACCGTATGCTGCGGTAAGCATTACTCCGTCGCAACGGCTGGTAATAATGATAAAAACAAAAAGCCACTCAATGAGTGGCTTTTTGTTATGGTAGTAAATTTATTTAAATGGCGGTTTCACCACTTTGGCTTTAATTTTATTATCGCGGATAAGGATAAATATTTCCGATCCTTCCTTAGCAAATTCATTTTTTACATAACCCATGCCAATGGCTTTTTGCAACGATGGCGATTGCGTACCCGAGGTTACCCGGCCAATGTTATTCCCATCGGCGTCAACTATCTGGTAATCATGTCGTGGTATCCCACGGTCTATCATTTCAAAACCTATCAGCTTTTGTTTTACGCCTTCGTTTTTTTGCTGTTGCAAGGCAGCACTGTTCACAAAATCCTTACTGAATTTGGTTACCCATCCCAGGCCGGCTTCTAATGGCGATGTATTATCATCAATATCGTTGCCGTATAAACAAAAGCCCATTTCCAAACGCAGGGTGTCGCGCGCGCCCAAACCAATTGGCTTAATACCAAAGGCTTCGCCAGCCTTAAAAACGGCATCCCATAATTGCTGCGCATGTTCGTTTTCTACATATAACTCAAAGCCGCCCGCGCCGGTATAACCGGTTGCAGAGATCAGTACGTTATCAATGCCCGCAAATTTGCCCTTTTTAAAGGTGTAGTACTCCATCGATCCAAGATCGGTATCGGTCAGGCTTTGAAGCGCCTCGGCTGCTTTAGGGCCCTGTACAGCCAGTAACGAAGTGCGGTTGGATATATCTTTCATATCTACACCAAAAGTGTTATGCTGACTTATCCAGTTCCAGTCCTTTTCAATGTTCGACGCGTTGACTACCAGCATATAGGTTTTATCATCTATGCGATAAACCAGCAGGTCATCAACAATGCCACCGGTGTTATTTGGCAGGCACGCGTATTGTACCTTGCCATCGTACAGTTTCGATGCATCGTTACTGCTAACTTTTTGGATCAGGTCTAAGGCTTTATCACCCTTCAGGATAAACTCGCCCATATGACTTACGTCAAACACGCCAACGGCTTTGCGTACGGTTTCGTGCTCGGCGTTGATGCCGTTATATTGCACAGGCATATTGTAACCAGCAAAAGGCACCATTTTAGCGCCCAGTTTAATGTGTGTATCGGTTAATGCGGTATTCTTCATAAAATTTATTGGTGCGCAAAAATAGGGAAATAAACGCAGATTATTTACCCAGTACCTTATGGTAAAATTTAACCAGGTTAACGCTAATGGCATGTATATCGTGCTGGTTCTCAATCATGCGGCGGGCATTAAGGCCAACGTTTTGGCAAAACTCCTCATCGGCAATACAGCGTTTAATGGCATTAAAAAATTCGGTACGGGTATCGGCAATCAGGATGTTCACGCCATTGGTGTATTGTATCCCTTCGGCACCAAGACTGGTAGAGATAATACATTTTTGCATAGCCATCCCCTCTACAATTTTCACCCGCATCCCCCCGCCTGAAAGCAGCGGGACGATCATAATGGACTTGCTGTTCACAAACTCCAGCGCATCGTCAACCTCTCCCTGGATATATATTTTGCCCATTATTTCGTACTCATCAAACTGTTCGGGAATATCGTTACCGGCTACATAAAACTTAACCCTCAGGTCGCCCTCTACTAAATCGTTATGAAAGTTTTCTAAAAACCATTCAATCCCCTCCCGGTTAGGCATCCAATTTAACGACCCTAAAAAGAACAGGCTCGGGTACTCGGTTTTTTCGGGCTCGGGCTGGTACCGTTGCATATCTATCCCAACCGGTATCACATCAATGTTCACTTTTGCGCCATAGCCTTCCATGGTTATTTTATCCTGCTGGGTAAATACGGCAATGGCATCAAAACTGTTTAAGTGCTGTAGTTCATATTTCTTTATACGCCGGGCTACCATTTTCAGGAACCAGCGTTTAAACGGATCGTTTTTTTGTATAGCCAGGCGTTCCCAAACCTGGTGTTCTATATTATGGGCGCGATAAACCAATTTGGCTTTAGAGTTTTTGCGGACCCCTTCAAGGTAAGGTGCAACAAATAACCCCTCAAATTGGATAATATCATAAGCGGTATTCCTCACTTCGCCTATCAGCAGGCGTTCGAAAGCGGGATCATAATATTTATCGATATTAGCAGAATGCTGACTGAACAGGTTGATGAACGCATCCAGCATGGAGATGCTGGTATCAATAGGGTACGACCGGTAGTTGATCCGTTCCAGCAACTCGTCGGTTTCCATCACTTTACCATTTTGCTTCTTATCGTTCAGTGAAACCAATGATACATTGTGCCCCTGGTTAACCAGGCCCCTGATGGTGTTGCCAACCACAATGGGGTAGCCGCCGTTTTGGGGGAATGGTATACGGTGCGTCAGTATCAATATCTTCACAAAGGGCTTGTTTGCTGGTTTGTTAACAAAAATAGCATCCTAAGCCCGGCAAACAAACTATTTTAAAAAATACTTAACTGCGGGTCGCTTACGCGGAAGGTGCGGCGATGGTAGGGTGTATAGCCAATTTTCATCACCGTTTCGCGATGCTTAATGGTAGGGTAACCTTTATTGGTATGCCAATCGTATTCGGGGTGTTCAAGGGCAATTTGTTTCATGTAATCGTCCCGGTAAGTTTTAGCCAGGATAGATGCCGCCGCAATGCTAAAATACTTACCGTCGCCCTCAACAATACAGGCATGAGGAATGGTTTTGTATTTATTGAAACGGTTCCCGTCTATGATCAGGAACTCGGGTTTTAGGTGCAGCAGGTCAAGTGCCCGGTGCATAGCCAGAAATGACGCGTTAAGGATATTGATCTCGTCAATCTCAAAATTATCAACCGATGCTACCGCATAGGCAATGGCTGTTTGCTCTATTTCGGTACGTAGCTGATACCGGTCGGCTTCGTTCAGCTGCTTTGAGTCATTCAGCAAATAATGGTCAAAATCGTGCGCCAGGATAACCGCAGCAGCAAATACCGGCCCGGCCAAACAGCCACGCCCAGCTTCATCGCAACCGGCTTCAAGAAGATCGTACTGGTACCTGGCTAATAACATCGCTACAAAATTACACTATAACGTAATGTTAGCAAGAATAATATTTGCACACTGTTTGTTAATAACCCCAATCTGTAGGTTAGGCAGATCAGAAATTAAATCATGAAATCAATCTGCTATGATAAGGGGGTCTACATGAATAGGAAGGCTGAAAATGTCTCTAAAATATCCTCAACGTCAGCAAAGTAATATCATCAATTGGCTTGCCTTTTACAACCAGGTTCAGGTGGTCCATCAGCATTTGGTTAAACCTGTCGGGCGAGTGTTCGCCGTTATTGATCACAAATTTCACCAGTTGCTCCTCGTTCCATTGTTTACCCTGATCTACCTCATAATCCATCAGTCCATCGGTATAATTAATAATAAGCGTACCTGGTTCCACATCAATTTCGCCCTGGTTAATAAAAGGCAGCTCTTCAAAAGCGCCTATCATGGTAGTACCTAATTTTAACGCTACCGCCTCGCCCTCGGCATATAATATCGATGGGTTATGCCCGGCATTGATATAGTTCATCTTGCGGGTTTGCTGGTTGTATTTGGCCAGGAACAGGGTTATAAATTTCTCGCCCCGGGTGTTTTTAATTACAATGCTATTCAACCGCTCTATAATACTGGTCAAGTCATCTTCTACCATGGCCCAGGCACGCAAACTGGCCTGGAAGTTGGCCATCAGCAAAGCGGCCGAGATGCCCTTACCCGACACATCGGCAATACACCAGATCAGTTCGTGATCGTTTATACGGATAAAGTCGAAGTAATCGCCGCCTATATTTTGATGGGGCAGGTATTTGGCGCCTATTTCCACCGCCGAATCGCGGTGTAACCTCACGGGGATCAGCATATTCTGCACTTCCGACGCCAACTCCATTTCGCGCTGAAAACGTTCGGTCTCTAACCGCTGGCGGAACAGCTTTTTGTTTTGCAACGCCACAATAATGGCATTAACCAGCGTTTGGATAAAGGCCAGGTCGTTATCCACCATTTCGGCGCTTGAGTTGAAATCGCCTATAAGTGTATATGCCAGGGGCTTGTTTTTATCGTAAAAAGGGATAAAGTAGCTATAGCCTTTCAGCAGGCCGGGCTCGTTCCCATTAAGTTTGGTAGGCAGACGAATTTTTTTTAGACCGGAGCAGGCTTTTAACAATACCGGCAATGTTTCAAACTGACCGCCGTATTTTGATATGCAAATAAAGCTTTTATCTTTCTCTATCATCAACCTGAACTTGCCCACGTTCAGGTGCGTTTGCAAAATAGCCTCCATCATTTGGATGAGGACAGGCGTAGACGAATTTTTGTTAATAGCCCGGGTAATTTCAAGTAATGAGTTTAACTCTGACTGCCGTTTAAGCAGCAGGCGTATCAACTCGTCTTCACCCTGATCTTGTTTAGTGTAATGCATTAGGCAGCCTTTGAAGCTGACACTAAAATAGAAATTAATTTTTTATAATCGGGTACTCTGCGATTTTATATCAAAAGCATCGCGCAAGCCAACAGTCACCAGGTTAAAAGCATACACCATCAGCATAATAGCCAGGCCGGGAGCCAGTGCTAAATAGGCCAGGTCCATAATAATGTAGCCGTAATGTTCGCGTATCATGCCGCCCCAGGTGGGCATAGGCGGCTGCGCCCCAAACCCAAGAAAACTCAGGCCTGCTTCCAACAAAATAGCCGAAGCAAAGTTTGATGAGGCCAGCACCAGGATGGGCCCTGTAATATTTGGCAAAATGTGCCGGGTAATAATGCGGTAATTATTAAAGCCCATAGCGCGGGCTGCCTCAATGTATTCAACTTGCTTTAGTCCCATTACCTGTCCGCGTACCAAGCGGGCAACTTCTACCCACATGGATAAGCCTACGGCAATAAATATTTGCCAAAGGCCTTTGCCCAGCGCAAATGATAAGGCAATAACCAGTAATAATGCAGGCAGCGACCATAAAATATTCATCAGCCAGCTTAAGGCAGCGTCAACCTTGCCGCCGTAATAACCCGCCGAAGCACCTATAACTACACCGGTAATTAAACTGATAATAACTGCCATTAAACCTACCGAAAGGGAAATACGGGTACCAAGTATCAGCCTGCTAAGCAAATCGCGCCCGTAAAGGTCGGTACCCAGTATGTAGGTTTTTTTAATGATCTGGTTTTCTTTTATCTCGTCAGCAAACTTATCATACAACGCTTTACTTAAGGGTAAATGCGTTTGTTTCCCGGTATACCAATTGATGGTAACTTCATCATACTTATTATATTCGGCCTTTTTGCCGCTCACTACCTCAAAAATGTTATAGGCTTTATGTTCGGGCTTATCCTCGGCGCCAATATATTCATCTACATAAATAGAATCTTTAATAATACGCCAGGCAGTGACGGGCACATTAGTATAAAAATCGGGCTGGCCCGACCATAACTTTTGGAAAATGTTAACCGTATCTACAGCGTTGCTTTTGCGGATGCGGAGCATGGTAAAACTGCTGCCGGGCTTCTTCAGGCTTATCTGTAGTATCATGTCGTTAGCCTGCGGGGTGCCATCGGGCATAACAAGATAACCCAGTATTGCGATAACAACCGAAAGCGCAATAAATATCAAGCCGCCAACAGCAAGTTTGTTGCGTTTAAAGGCATACAGCGCACGTTGGGTTGGGGTTAGATCAGCCATTTAAAAGTTCAAAGTCTTCAGTCTGCTAATATACATTTTACCAATTTTGGAGAATAAGAAATGAAGAATTTGATTTTTTACTAACGACTTAAGACTTCCGACTTATTTATTCTTCATCTCGTCTTTTATCGCACGCAAAAACTCGTTGGCATGTTGCGAACCAATAATATAGATCAGGCCGTCACGGTCGGTTAAATGGATGGCATCACTGCCGGCGGTATAAAATCGGATGGTGCCGCTTTTGTGCAAGTTATAAACCGGGTTATTGAACAGGTAGCGGCTATAGCTGCCCTTTTCTACCTTTACAATGCTGTTCAGATCTATTTTAACCAGTTTGCTGCTCCATAAGCCATCGATCAACACGCTTTTGTTAATTACACGGATGCGGAAGTGCAGCAGGAATCCCATTAATATAGAAATAATAATAATGGCAAAGCCCACTACTGCCAGCAAGTCGCCGTTACGTTCGCGTTCGTCGGTAAAAAAGTAGGCGGCAAAGCAAAACATGGCCAGCACCAAACGGATGGTTATCGGTATCCATTCGCGGCCCAGGTATTGTTTTTCTATAAAGACCGAATTATCGTTCATGGTGTTTTATACAGTTCGAATATAGTAACTTTTTTAGTTTTACCGCTCACTTTATAACGGTCATCCAGACGGTATCCGGCAATCCAAATTACTTCATTATTGCCATTTACCAATACCGGCACCTGGTTTTTATGGTGCAAAGGTACTTTTTGATGTATAAAAAAGTCACTCAATTTTTGTTTTGACCGCATTCCAAGAGGGTAAAAATAATCGCCTCGCTGCCACGGCCTGATACTGAGCGGATACACCAGCTTAGCTGCATCTACCGAAACAGCCATTGGGTTATCTTTAACAATTAACGGGCTATCATCGTGCAGCAAAGTTAAACGGTATGGGCCGTAGTTTACCCCGGCAGTATCGTTGTTTATTTCTATAGATGATAAAATATCCCCTGCCGTACTTTTCAATATCAGCTCACCGCGATCTAACAATAACGTATATCCGGTCGTTTCAAATATTCTTCCCGCGTGTTTATCCAGCGAAGCTATTATACTATCCACGTGCTCCTGGTTAAAACCGTAAGGTTGCAGCAGGTGAAATAATAACAAGCGCTGCGGTTTCAGGTTTTTAACGGCATCAACAGACAGGTGCAGTTCTCCATCATGTTCGGTAAAACGCTGCCTTTGCCGGGATACTTCCAATTCAAGCAACGTTTCCAGTTCGCGGAAATGCTGCAGGTTGCGCTCAAATGTTTCTTCCAGCGAAGGATTAAGTTCCTTTAGCTTGGGGATAACTTCCAGTCTTATTTTGTTACGGGCATATTTTGTGGAAGCATTACTGCTATCTTCAACATACGCAATGTTATTCGCGGTTACCAGGTGTTCAATTTCTTGCCGTTGCATAAAAAGCATGGGCCTTACCAGCGCGCCGTTTTTGGGCAGTATGCCGTGCATGCCGGCAATCCCCGTCCCGCGGGTAAGGTTCAACAATATTGTTTCAATCGTATCGTTTTGGTGATGCGCTAAGGCAATGGCATCATAGTGGTTTTGTACACGTATGCTTTCAAACCAATGATAGCGCAACTGGCGTGCCGCCATTTGAATAGATATTTTATGCTGGCGGGCATAGGCTTCTGTATCAAAATTAATGGTATGAAAATTGACCTTTAAAGTATCAGCTAACCCGCGGCAAAAAGCCTGATCGGTATCGGCAGCGGCGCCCCTTAACTGGAAATTGCAATGTGCAATGCCGAAATGATAACCCGCGGCAGCCAGTAAATGGGCCATTAAAACCGAATCCGTGCCCCCGCTAACCGCCGCTAAAACCTTGCTCCCGCTGTTAAAAAGCTGGTTTTGGTCAATAAAGCGACTGAAACGATCGGCAGGGAGCATGCAGCAAAATTATTAATTTAATAAGCGCGACCAAAAAACTAATTTTGTCAACGTGAGGAAACAGCTCTTAACGTATATTATACTACTGCTTTCTGTAGCTGCCCTGGGGCAGAAAAAAATGACCATTAACCTAACCAGGTCCGACAAAACTATTGGCTCGAAGCTGAACGGTGTGGATATTTTTAGGGTATATAATGGCACTTTTGTACAGAAGTTCTCGACCCTGCGGGCAGATAGCGCCATTATTTATCCCAATACAAATACTTTCGATGCCTTTGGTCACGTAGTAATTACCCAGGGCGATACCCTGCATGTATATGCGGATAAGCTGAACTATAACGATAATACCAAAACCGCACTGTTAAACGATCATGTGAAATTGGTAGATAAAGACGCTACTTTAACTACCAATATCCTGAACTATAATACTGCTACCAAATACGGCACCTATATAGAGGGCGGTAAACTGGTAAATAAAGAGAACACCTTGGTAAGTAAAAATGGCTATTACTCGGCTATTACCCGCGATGCTTATTTTCGTTATGATGTGGTAACCACCAGTCCCGATGCGTTGATAAAAACAGATACCATGCGCTACAACTCTGGTTCGCGCATTACTTATTTTTACGGGCCTACCCATATTTATGGTAAAAAGGATAAAGACACACTTTATACCGAAAATGGCAGTTATAATACCCGGACTGAGCAGGCTTTTTTTGGCAAAAAGAACCGCTATTCGCAAGGCACAAAATCGTTAAAAGGGGATAGCTTATTTTATGATAAGCTGAAAGGTTACGGAAGGGCTATTAGACATATCACCTTTGAAGATACCGAACAAAAAACTACGATAAAGGGCAACCTGGGCGAATATTATAAAGCCGAAGACCGTGCGGTAATCACACAAAACCCATACGTTATTTTTGTGACGGAAGACAAGGATACCACCCGGAAAGATACCGTAAGCAAGATGGCACCACCGCCGCAAAAGCAGGATGGCGTAAAGGAAGCGATTAAAAGTGCTGCAACTACAACAAAAACGGCCCGACTGGATAACCCGCAGGCAAACATCCCGAAAAATATCCCGGCAGGGAAGGCAGACTCGCTGGCTAAAACCATAGCGGCCATGCCAGCTGTAAAAAACACCATGCCGGTAATTACTGATAAGCAAAAGGACAGTATAAAAAACATCGCGTTAAGCAAAACAGCCAACCTTGCCGCGCCTAAAAATACCCGGGTAGCTACAGTTCCGCAAACAACAAAGACCACTATCCCTGCTGCTAAAGATAGCCTGGCTGCCAAACCCGCCTTAGCAGTTAAAGACAGCGCCCGCCGGGTAAAGCGCGATACCATGTATATTGGCGCCGATACGCTGGAAACGCAGATTGTTACCTATAAGTTTTTGAAAAACCTGCAGGAACAGCGCCGGCTGGCTGGCATACACGACACCAGTGTTGTCCCGCGCAAACCTTTTGTGCCTTATACCAAGGCTACTATGCCCAAATTTCTTATAAAGGAAATGCCCCAACCGATATTTGATGTGCCTACGTTTAAAGACAGGCCTTTATTTAGCAAGGTTGTAACAGATAGCACAAAGCTGGCGGCGGCGGCAAGAGGTGCAAAGGATACTACGGCAAAGACAACCGTGAATGTAAAAGGGGCTAAGAATATAAAACCGGTTGATAAGGCAAGCGCTGTAACCGACAAGAATAAAAAGACGGATGCAAAAACGGGGACTAACCGCCAAATATTAGGCAAGGCCAAAATGCTGGCCGATTCGCTTAAAGCGGATTCTATAGCAAAGATTGTCAAGCCGAAATTAAGCGATACCAGCCGGATAAGAATATTAAGCGCGCACCATAATGTACGTATATTCAAATCCGACCTGCAGGGCAAATCCGATTCACTTTTCTATAGCTCGGCCGATTCTATTATCCGAAGCTTTGTGAAACCCATATATTGGACACAGGGCGCACAATTATCCGGCGATACCATCTATATGGAAATGAAAAACAAAAAGCTGGATAACATGGATGTGTTCCCCAACGCGCTAATTGTTTATATAGAAAAAAACGACTCCACCCATTTTAACCAAATGGCGGGCAAGCGCTTGCGGGCCTATTTTAAAGACAGTAAAATATCGCACGCTACGGTAAGGGGCAACGCGGAAACCGTTTATTTTAACCGGAACAAAGCAGGCAAGGTGACAGAGATGCAACGCTCGTTAAGCGGGGGAATAAACCTTAACATGAAGAACGGTGAGATGGCTAATACCGCTTTTATATTAAGTCCGGATCATAAAGTAACCCCTATAGCCAAAGTAAAGGAAGATGATAAAATACTGAAAGGCTTTATCTGGAAACCAAAGGAGCGCCCAGCTTCAAAAGAAGATGTGATTAACCCGAAAAAGCATGTGGTTGAAAAACCCGCACCTGCAGGCAAAGGCAAAGCACCGGTTAAGGGGGCATTGCAAAAATCAGCGGGGAACAAAACCGATTCGGTTAAAACTATAAAACCCCAATTAAAGGCGCTTAAAAAAGATTCGACTGTTGCTAAAGCAGATTCGGTTACGAAATTGCCAGCGGTTAAAGTAAAGCGGGATACGGTTGCGAAGAAGCCTTAATAATCGCATAACAATAAAACCGCCCCGGATTAACGGGACGGCTTACGGTTTATGTATTGGTTTAGCGTGCGTAGTTAGTTATTTAACAGGTAGATTTTAAACTCGTTAAAATCAGCTTTTAGGGCCGTTGCCTGTTTGGGTTTTGCAGACAAGTTTTTTACCTGCTCAGGTATCTCAACCGCTTTGCTAATTTGCTTCGGAAATACATCGGGGAACTTGCAAGGGTGCGCGGTAGAGAGGAATACGCCAGTGGCGCCATTGTCCTGTTTTTCCATATAGTCAGTAAGCGCCAGCCAGGCAATAGCGGTATGCGGACAGGCCACATATTTATACGCGCCAAATATTTTTACAATGGCTTTCACGGTATCCTCGTCGTTAAAACTATAGCCGGTGATGAGTTTTTTTAATGCCTCGGTATCATTTTTAAACAGGTCGGCAATGCGCACCCAGTTGCTGGGGCTGCTTACATCCATGGCGTTGCTTAAGGTAGCTACGGTTGGTTTGGGCTGATATACCCCTGTCTTTAAAAATTCGGGCACGGTATCGTTTGCGTTTGTGGCCGCAATAAACTGTTGTACAGGCAAGCCCATTTTCCAGGCCAGTAAACCTGCCCCAATATTACCAAAGTTGCCACTTGGCACAGCAAATACCACTTTGTTTTTACCCTGGCGCAATAGCTGCGCATAAGCGTTAAAATAATAAAAGGTCTGCGGGATAAGCCGTGCTATATTGATAGAGTTGGCAGATGTTAACCTGAATTTCTCATTCAGCTCCGTATCTGTAAATGCCTGTTTCACCAGGGCCTGGCAATCATCAAAAGTGCCGTCAACTTCCAGTGCACGGATATTTTGTCCGTTAGTGGTCAATTGCTGTTCCTGCATACCGCTTACTTTGCCTTTGGGGTACAGGATAGTAACCCGGGTATTGGGCACCCCTAAAAACCCTAAGGCTACCGCACCGCCCGTATCGCCTGATGTGGCAACCAAAACGTCCAGCTGCTTTTCACCGGCTTCTAAAAAATATGCCATCACCCGACTCATAAACCGCGCGCCAAAATCTTTAAAAGCTAGTGAAGGTCCATGGAATAACTCCAGCACATATACATCTTCTTCCAGTTCAACTACCGGTGCGTCAAAGTTTATCGCATCGTTTATCAGCGCTTGCAAGTCACCGTCAGGAATAGCACCCTGTAGCATATGTTTAGCCACCGTGTAAGCAATCTCGGGTAAAGTGTATTTATCCAGGTGATCGATAAAGTCCTGTGGTAGCGGCGATATTTCTACCGGCATGTAAAGCCCTTTATCCTGGGGCATGCTGTTAAAAACAGCTTCTTTGAAGTTTACTCTTGATGATAGATCGTTAGTGCTGTATAGTTTCATTTTTTTATTGTGATTTCACCGATGTTGCTTCGATTTCACCGATTTACTTTTTATTATTTGTCATTGCGAGCGTAGCGTACCAATCGCACACCCTCAAAGCGATTTGCATAGTTCGCGATTGCTTCGTTCCTCGCAATGACAGTTGGGGTAGGGATTACAAAACCCTTGGCCCTTTATCATTTATGGTTGATACGTAGCTGTTGGAATTGATCTTTATTCCGGTTAAAAATGCCTGCAGTTTTTTGGTAATATTATGTGCTGTTTGCTCATCGCGGGTAAAGGCAAATACCGATGGGCCCGAGCCTGAGATACCAAAACTTACCGCGCCCAGTTCCATCGCCATATCGCGCATCTGGTAAAAGCCGGGGATCAGCATGCTACGCACAGGTTCAACAAGTACGTCTTTCATACTGCGACCGATCAGGTCTATATCATTCATAAACAAACCGCTTACCAGTCCGGCTACATTGCCCCATTGGGTTACGGCATCCTTCATGTTTATTTTGTTGCGGATGATCTGCCTTGCTTCGCGGGTTGGTACATCCACATCGGGGAATACAATAGCACAATACAGTCCGGCGGGATGTGGTAAACGCACAACATCCAACGGCTCGTAACTGCGGATAAGCACAAAGCCGCCCATCAGCGCCGGGGCTACGTTATCTGCATGGCCGTGCCCGCAGGCCATTTCCTCGCCTTTCATGGCAAAGGGTAATAGTTTAGCTACGTCGTTATCATCACCCAGCAGGGTTTTTATGGCAAACAACCCCGCCACCGTGCTGGCCGAGCTTGAACCCAGGCCACTGCCTATCGGCATTTTTTTATGCAATTCAATATCCAACCCCAAATGCGGCTGACCGACGCTTTCCAAATAATGCCTTACACTTACGCTCACGGTATTCTTAGCCGGATCAAGTGGCAGGCGGCCGTTATCGCCGGTAATTTTGCTGATGGTAATGCCGGGTTTATCGGTAACACGCATCACTACTTCATCGCCCGGCTCGTTCACGGCAAAGCCCAGTACGTCAAAACCGCATACTACGTTGGCGACAGTAGCTGGCGCGAAGACCTGTATTGTTTTGCTGTCTTTCGCTTGGCTAACTTTTTTATCAGGCAGAATTAGATCTTCCATTTCCTTTTATTTTTATAAATTATGTCATTTCGAAACGTAGTGAGAAATCTTATACTGTTTGATTTGTCGCGCGTATAAGATTTCTCCTCGTACCTCGTTCGAAATGACATTTCGTTTATTTTGTTTTTATATCATTCGCAATTGGCATTCCACACTTCGCATTTACCCTAATTCGCGCCCACGTTTATTAAATCAGCAAATACACCGGCGGCGGTAACCTCGGCGCCGGCGCCGGGGCCCTTTACCACCATTGGGCGGTCTTTGTAGCGATCGGTATTAAAGGCTATAATGTTATCGCTGCCGCTCATGGTATAAAACGGGTGTTCCGCATCTACCATTTGCAGGCTGATACTGGCTTTGCCATTTTCCAGTTTACCAATGTAGCGCAATACCTTATTCCCGCTTTCAGCCTCGTTTTTCAGGTTATCGAAGAAGGCGTTCTCGGCTTTCAGTGTCGCATAAAAATCTTCCACGGTGGCGGCGTCTAAACTGGCTTGCGGTAGTATATTGTCTATCTGCACATCGGTGGCTTCCATTTGGTAACCGGCGTCGCGGGCCAGTATCAGCATTTTTCGCATAAAGTCGGTACCACGCAAATCATCACGCGGGTCAGGTTCGGTATAGCCTAATTCCTGCGCCATTTTTACCACATCATGGAAGTTAGCGTCGCCTTTAAAGTTGTTGAAAATAAAGGATATAGTCCCCGAAAGGATAGCCTCTATCTTCTGCAGCCTATCGCCGCTGGCCATCAGGTCTTTTAATGTGCGGATGATTGGCAAGCCTGCGCCAACATTGGTCTCATAAAAGAAGTCGACACCGTGCGCACGGGCAGCATCATGAAAGGCTTTGTACTGGTTATATTTACCCGAGTTGCCTATTTTATTACAGGTAACTACCGATATATTCGATTTAAAAATACCTTCGTAAAACTCAATAGGTTTTGGACTGGCCGTATTATCAATAAATACGCAGTTTGGCAGGTTTAGGCTCTTCATGCGGGCCACAAACTCGGCCAGGTCGGCTTGTTCGCCTTTGCTTTGCAGTGTATCTTCCCAGGTGTCCAGATCGAACCCATCAGTATCGAATGCCATTTTACGGGTGTTACTAATACCGGCTATTTTTACCTGTATGCCATTATTCTCTTCCAAGAACCCTTTATGCTGATTTAACTGCCTGAATAAAGTTTTGCCGATATTACCCGTACCTAAGCAAAAGGCATGCAGGGTTTTATTCAATTGACTAAAGAAGGCATCGTGCACAGCATTCAGCGCCTTGGCCAGGTCCTTGCCAGAGATGATCACCGAGATATTATATTCTGACGAACCTTGCGCAATGGCGCGGACATTCACACCGTTACGGCCCAGCGCATGGAACAATTTACCCGACATACCAGGCGTTTGCTTCATGTTTTCGCCCACAATGGCCAGCACCGACAGATCTTCTTCTATCACCGGATATTCCAATTTTTTAGCTAAAAGCTCCAGTTCAAACTCTTGCTCTATCAGTTGTTTAGCACGCCCGGCATCGTGAGGCTGCACCGCGAAGGTGATGCTATGTTCAGATGATGACTGAGTGATGAGTATCACGTTGATCTGCTCGCGGGCCAGCAGCGAGAATAGCCTGCCGCTAAAGCCTGCTTTGCCTACCATGCCGCTCCCCTCCAGATTGATGATGCTGATCTTATTCACCGATGAGATACCCTTGATAGCCAAACCGGATGCTTTGCAATCCGACCGGATCACTGTGCCTTCAAATGCGGTATCGAAAGTGTTTTTAATTACGATAGGGATTTTCTTCAGGAAAGCCGGTATCATGGTTGGCGGGTAGATCACCTTCGCGCCGAAGTAAGAAAGCTCCATCGCCTCGGTATAACTCAATTCGGGCAGCGAAAAGGCTTTTTTAACCATGCGCGGGTCGGCGGTCATCATACCGTTCACGTCGGTCCATATCTCAATTTCACTGGCATTCAGTATCGAACCAAAAAGCGCCGCAGTATAATCGCTGCCGCCACGGCCCAGTGTGGTTACATTACCGGCATCGTTACTGGCAATAAAACCGGTGGCGAATAAGATTTTGCCGGGATTAGCTGCATACAGATCTTTTACCAAAATGCCGGTCAGGTCCATATTAACCTTGGCCTGCCCGTAGGCGCTGTCGGTTTTAATCACTTCGGTAGCATCAACAAATACACAGCCCGGAAAATATTGCAAACCTATGCGGCTGATCATCAATGTTGAACAGCGTTCGCCATAACTCAGTATCAGGTCGCGGCTTTTGGGGGTAAGTTCGCGCAGGGTCAGCACACCTTGCAGCAAATCTTCCAGTTGGTTAAAGTATAGCTTAAGGCGGGTAAATACCGGGTTTTGCTGCTGCACATCCAGCAGTTCTTTAACTACCGAAAAATGGCGGGTTTCCAATTCAGCTAGGTGAGCGGTAAAATCTTTACCGTTTGCAGCATTTTCGGCCATCTCGGCCAGCAGGTTCGTTACCCCGCTCATAGCAGATAGCACTACTACCGGAGCACCGTTGCTTAGGTCCTCTTGTTTTAATATATCAATTACAGTGCTGATGCTTTGCGCGCTGCCTACCGATGTCCCTCCGAATTTTAAAACTTTCATTATTAGCGTTATTCAATTGTGTTAAACAAAAACGCCTTCCTCTTTGCTGGAGGAAGGCGTTTTTGTGGTTCTGTATCTGTTACACCAAACGATTATCTTCCTCCAAGGTTTATCCCGGTGGTAATAATAATTGTTGTTATGGTGTTGTTAATTATCATGCTTTTTAATGACGACAAATTAAGTAGATTAATATTAAAGATGCAAGAAAAAAGAATAATATTTTTTATGACGGCAAAAAACAGGGTAAAACAGCAGGATAATTTTACTATGCATGCATAATTAAGAATATTGTTTTGAAGACAGAAGTGGGTTGTTAAATCCTGTCTTCCTTTCAATCGGTTTAATCATGGTTCAGACTATTTCCGTAATTTTACCCCCTATGCAGGGACTCATCATAAAATCTACCGGAAGCTGGTACCAGGTGCAAACGCCGGATGGCAACCGCTATGAGGCCCGCATTAAGGGCAAGTTCCGTATTAAAGGATTAACTACAACTAACCCCATAGCTGTTGGCGACCAAGTTGATTTTGAGTTTGAACCCGGCAGCGATAACGCCGTGATCAACCACCTGCACCCGCGCAAAAATTATATTATCCGTAAGTCTATCAACCTTTCCAAACAGGCGCAGATCATTGCGGCTAACCTCGATCAGGCTTTTTTGGTGGTTACGCTGGCTTCGCCACGCACGTCGCTGGGTTTTATCGACCGGTTTTTGGTAACTGCCGAGGCTTATGATATCCCGGCTTGCCTGATCTATAACAAACTCGACCTGTTTAGCGACGAAGGCCTGGAAATACTGGCCGACCATAAAAGTATATACGAAAAGATAGGGTATCCCTGTTATGCAGTTTCTGCATTAGAGGGAACTAATATTGAAATTATTCGACAGCTCATCGCCAATAAAACAACCTTGTTTTCAGGCCATTCAGGTGTGGGAAAATCAAGTCTCATTAATGCTTTGCTGCCCGAACTGGCCATCCGTACAGGAGAGGTATCCGACTGGAGCGATAAGGGCATGCACACTACCACTTTTGCCGAAATGCACGAATTGCCCGGCGGCGGTTTTATTGTAGACACGCCCGGCATACGCGAATTAGGCGTGATAGATATTGAAAAAGGCGAGTTAAGCCATTTCTTCCCCGAAATGCGCGAACGTATGAACCAGTGCCGTTTTAACAACTGCCGTCATATTAACGAGCCTGGCTGCGCCATAGTTGCCTCGGTTGAGGCTGGCGAGATTGAACTATCCCGTTACGAAAGTTACCTGAGTATTTACCACGGTAACGATACCAGGGCTTAATTAATTGAACCTGTAGCGAAACCGGAGATAAGTACGTATTAACTATAAACCATCAATCACTAATCTAATCATGGCTTTCAACCTTAAACCACTTTCATTTGCAGCGGGCTTGCTGCTTTTACTTAGTTCGTGCGCAACGGTTTACACACCGGCGCTGTACCATCAGGATATTGCCTATATGCCCAAACCTGCATCGTTTGATTCGGTGAGCACAAAAGTTTATGTCTCTGCTGGCGCTAATATTTATCCCGACGCTTATTTCAAGGATATGGTTTATAGCGGACAGGCCAATTTAAGCGTAGGCCATACTTTTAAGGGCTTTAACATGGCCTACGGCGTTTTCACCGAGCTTGGCGATTATAAAAACAGCGGTCAGGATTATTCGTCTCCCAACTATTTTTCCGACCGTTCTTTTGGAGCGGTGGGTGGCCGGTTCTCGGCTAACTTATACAAGAAATTCGATCATGCCGATTTCCGTTTCATTGGTGTTGAAGCCGCCTATAGTCACGAATATGGCGATTTTGCTACTTTAAAAAAGAATCTTAAGCCTGAAAGCTATTATTATGTTGATCCCAGGACCGACCTGTTTTCGGTAGGGTTAACCAGCGAAGTGCTTTTTAATTCGGCAGAAAACCCGCAGCTACGCCATGGTTTGCGGGGCTTTTTAGGCGTTACGCTTGGGCATAATGAGTTAAACAACACCTTAAATAAGGATGATGAACCAGGCGAAAGGCTATTTCGCGAAGTGTTCCCGAAGTTTAGTTATTTCATCAATTACAAACATCTTTTCGGTATAATTGACGTAGGCAACGGCTTTATGGGCCGCATTGGTTATAGCTTTTAAGGCATTACTAAAACCAATTTATTTATCCTCGACGATTCACCAGGCATACTGGTTGGCAATTGCATAGCCTGGCCATTTTTCCAGATGGTTGCTATCCCCGAATGGCTATAGCCGCCCGCATATACATCCGTTCCATTAACAGCAATGCTTAATGCTGCAGACAGGGCACCCGAGTCGTGGAAAATGACCTGTCCATTTTTCCAAATGGTTGCGCCATTGTTATTGCCGGCAACATATACATCATTGCCCGAAACAGTAATGGCATTGGCTACGGCCTGGCCCTGGGATGCAAGCTGTACCCTAACCCCATTTTTCCAATAAACTGCGGTAACGGTGCTATTGATAACCCCGTTACCGCATAAGTATACATCACTCCCGCTTATGGTCATGGCCGTAGCATCAGAGGATGATGTGGTATCGCGCACTTTTACCAGGGCCCCATTTTTTACATAGCCTGCAACCTGGGTATTGGTGGTTGTAAGGGCATTGGTCAGCAGGTACGTATCGCTGCCGCTAAATGCCAGGTCCAGATAATCCCGAATGCCCGCTATAGGGGGTAACGTTATAGCTACATCGTTTTTCCAGATTACCGGATAAGTGCTGGTACTTGTACCAGCAAAGCCAAACATGTAGGTATCGTCCCCGCGGAAAGCAATGCGTTTTATGGTGCTGGCTGCAAATCCCGCCGAAACGTCCTTTAAACCGCCATTTTTCCAGTAGGCAGCCCGGGCCATACCATTGGTGCCGGTAAGCGAGCCTGCTGTATAAATAGCTGTACCGTGTAGTGCAATGGTATTTGTTAAAGCATTAGCAGAGATAGGAGCCTGTAGCGACATAAACTGCCCGTTCTTCCAGTAAGCAGGTGTGGAAATATTGGCCATGCTGACACTACCCAGGGCAAAAATGTCAAAAGAAGGTTTGGGTGCTGCGCCTTTTTTACAGGCTGATAAAAGAACAATAACTAATGTAAGGCAAAACGTAATATTTCTGGTAGATAACATAATAAGTATAATGGTTATTAATTTATTTGATCTTGTCCTTAGACACCTGCTAATACCGCCTTTTTATTAATTAGGTTGCCTCTTAATACGACGCGGACTTTGTTTTGGATAAATCGGTAGGTAAAGGATCATCACACCCCAATTCTATAAAATAGAAATAAAGTGTTTACCTTTCTCTCGTGCCACAAAAGCGGACAACAGGCACTAATTTTTTATTTTGATAAAATATGCGTGCAGTATTACAACGTGTTTCTGAAGCCAAATGCACGGTTGACGGCCATATTACCGGGCAAATAAATAATGGCTTTTTAGTTTTATTAGGGATAGAAGATGCCGATACCGGCGAGGACTTGCATTGGCTGGCGCAGAAGATTGCAGGCATGCGCATATTTGGCGATGAGAATGGTTTGATGAACAAAAGCCTGGCAGATGTGGATGGCGACATCCTGCTTATCTCACAATTTACCCTTTTTGCCCAGACAAAAAAAGGCAACCGGCCCTCGTTTATCCGTGCGGCCAGGCCAGATAAGGCTGTCCCCCTGTACGAGCAGATGATAGAAGTGCTAACACAACTTACCGGTAAAAAAATTGCCACCGGCATATTTGGTGCCGATATGAAAATTAGCCTGGTGAACGATGGCCCTGTTACTATAATAATGGATACAAAAGATAAAGACAACCATTAACAACTATGACGATAGAAGAAGCCCAGCAATTAGTAGATAACTGGATAAAAACCACAGGTGTCCGCTATTTTAACGAACTAACTAATACCGCCATGCTGATGGAAGAAGTTGGCGAGGTAGCCCGTATTATGGCCCGGCAATATGGTGAACAATCGTTTAAAAAATCGGATACCGAAGTTAACCTGGCCGATGAAATGGCCGATGTGCTGTTTGTGCTGATTTGCCTGGCTAACCAAACCGGCATTAACCTTACCGAGGCGCTGGAAAAAAACCTGGAAAAGAAAACCATCCGCGATGCCAACCGTCACAGGGATAACGAAAAGTTACAATAGTTATATGCTTTAAAATTAAAGGCCAGCCATCGGGATTATGATGATTGACCATTTTAAGAATATGTTATAACGCCAATAAAGCCTTATTTAATCGCCTCCAATTTTACGCAAAGCTCGAAGCGCTCTTTATTTTCAACCAGTTTAAACATAGGGTCTGGCGAATCGTTAAATTCGATTTGGCGAATGTTTCTAAATCCAACTTTTTGAAGCTCGTTAATGGCTGATTCATTATCCCAAAGCCACAGGTGACCCAGGTAGCCAAACGCCTGTTTAGCACGGCCCTTTAAAGTAGCCGGGCGCTCGTCCATTCCCATAATGGTTCTTTTGATAAACCGGATACAAGCTTCAGGATCACCTTTTGCCTTATCGGCAAGATAATCGTCAACCAATACTTTAATATCCGGCATAATTAACCTGAATGTGCCACCCGGTTTCAGCATTTTATAAGTATTGGCAATTGCTTTCCTAAAATCACCTAACGACATATGTTCAAGCACGTGCGAGCAATAGGCCCCATCAACCGAGTTGTCTTGTATCCCGGGCAAGCCCTTAGTAATATCGCCGTATTGCACGTTTTTATCAAAAACCTGCCCAAGGTTACTGCGCAGTAACCAACCCAGTACCGGCGTATTCTGGATACGTAACGTTGGCGAAACATCAAAGTTTTTCCACTCGGGCGGGGCACATTGTCCGCATCCATAATGCACGTACAATTTATTATCGTTCATTTGTTGTTAAGCAGGGCTTTATTTTGTTAAAGTGAATCAGGCAAATTTAAATCAAGTAATCTGTATCAAAAATATTTCAAAAAAAATACTTGTAACTTTAATACTACATCGCATTATTTTATAGGTGCTGCCGGTCGCGCAGGGTTGGGCGGCGGGGTTACCGTTGTTGGCGGCGCGGTTGGCACACGTTTTATCCGGGCGTTCAACTCATCAATAGGCATAGTCAGCATGCGGCCAACAGGCTGCTTGCCACGGTAGGTAATTACCCGCAGCTGTTTAGCATCTTTCGGCACAATTAATGGCGCGGTATATTTTGGATAGAACCTGTCGGGGAATGAATTATCGAAACTGTAATAAATATCCAGGCCGGGAACCTCGGTTGTTAACTCAATCCTCAATTCGTTATTCGGAGCTATGGATGGAAGAAACGAGGGATCGTATACACTTGGCGCATATTTTATTTCCGCCTCATCTAAACGCTGAAAATGACTTTCAACCCGGCTAAAAAAACCTGGCCAGTTTTTTGTCCCTTTGGGCGACCATACCGATTCGGAAATAGCCATGCCACGCGGCCAAAGCATATATTCTACCTGGCGAAAGTTGTATACCTGTTCTGTCCACAGGTTACCCTGGCCGCCTTTTATCAAACTGGCATTTACACCATCGGGCACAGGTTCAAACTGGTAAGCCTTGCTTAAACGCAACGATGCATAAACATGCGGCTCGGTAATACGGTCGGATTGCATATAATCCAGGTAAGCAAAGTCGGTAGGGCTCATTACTACCTCGTGGCCCTGGCGGGCTGCTTCAATACCGCCTTTAACCCCGCGCCAGCTCATTACAGCTGCATTAGGGCCAAGGCCCCCTTCAACAATTTCATCCCAGCCCATAAATTTTTTGCCTTTGCTTTCTACTATTTTTTCCAGGCGTTTTTCAAAATAGGCCTGCACCTCTTTCATGTCCTTTAGGGTATCTTTTACCATTAGGGCTTTTACGGCATCGCTTTGAGCCCAAAAGTTTTTAGCACATTCATCGCCACCCATGTGCATGTAGGGGAATGGGAACAATTGTGCCACTTCGGTTACTACCTTATCTAAAAACTCGTACACTTTCTCGTTAGCCGGGCATAGGGTATTATCAACTAAGGCGGTATTGCCCGTACTGGACCAGTTCATAATTTTTTCGCCCGAGCGTACATGGTATTGGTCTGCGCCCGGCGTGCACGATAGTTCGGGGTACGCCACTACTGCTGCCAGGCTGTGCCCGGGTACATCAATTTCGGGCATAATATTTACATAGCGTTCCTTAGCGTAAGCCACCAGTTCGCGGATATCATCCTGGGTATAAAAGCCGCCATAATCGCGGGGTTCATCAGCCGTTGGGGGTATAAAGGTGCCAAAGTCGCCTACTTTTTTAACGTTCCAGGCGCCCACCTGGGTTAGGCGGGGCAGACTTTTAATTTCTATACGCCAACCTTCGTCATCGGTTAAATGCAGGTGAAGTAGGTTAAACTTGTATTTAACCATATCATCAATAAAGTGCTTCACTTCGGCCTTAGTAAAAAAGTGGCGGGAAACATCAAACATCAGTCCGCGCCAGGCAAAGCGCGGGTAATCGGTTATCTCTACAAAAGGGATCTTCCAGGTTATGCCGGTTACCTTGTCTGCGCTTTCAATTTGTTTAGGCATTAACTGTACCAGTGTTTGTACCCCATAAAACAGGCCTGCCGGCTGGTTAGCTCTAATAACAACCCCTTTTGCTGTTACCGACAGGTGGTACCCTTCCGCACCTATCACAGGGTCGGCCTTGGTGTTTAAAGCAAGCCTGATCACGGCTGGTAAAGCCTGCTGGGTAGCTGTAACAAATATGCCCGCGTTGGTTAATTTGGCAGTAAGGTAATTACTCACCGGCTTTGCAGAGGCTGGCGCCACTATTATTATATTTTTATGCAGCGTAAGGCTGCCCGTATGTTTAACTATGTTAACCGGCTTAGGAATAATGGCCGGTTCGGTGTTGGCAGTTTGCGCTATAACAGCGGTACTAAACAGGCAAATGCCCGTTAGCAGGAATAGTTTTTTCATAGTAGCAGGTAGTTATCCGATTAATTTAGCAGTTCAAGCACTTGCTTTATGCTTTCAACACTTTTAAACCTATCATGTTCAATATTATTATCAATTTGTTCGTGCGCCCAGGTAATGTGGTAGGGCACATGCACGGCATGGCCCCCAACATTTAGTACCGGCAATATATCAGATTTTAACGAATTACCCACCATCATCAACTCGTGCGGTTGTATATCCAGGTGACGGATCAGCTTCATATAATTGGCATCATCTTTTTCAGACATCACTTCGATATGGTGAAAATAATGGCTCAGGCCCGATTTACGCAATTTGCGTTCCTGATCAAGCAGATCGCCTTTGGTGGCTACCACTAAACGGTATTTCCCTTTCAGCGCTGTCAGCACCTCTTCAACACCTTCCAATAATTCAATGGGTTCATCCAGCACCGCCTTGCCTAATTGAATAATACGGTCTACAACATCAATACTAATGGTTTTGTCGGATACCGTCATGGCGGTCTCTATCATCGAGAGGATAAAGCCTTTTACGCCATAACCATACAACGGCAGGTTGCCAATTTCTATTTTCAGCAATTCGCGCTCTATATTATGCTGCGACAGGTAGCCGCTCATTAATTCACAGAAGGCTTCTTCGGTACGTCTGAAATAAGGTTCGTTCACCCAAAGGGTATCATCGGCGTCAAAAGCTATCACTTTTATATCCATGTCGCTAAATTAGTGTCTAAACAATAACAATTATATAAATTGATTCGCATTTGATGAAAAAGCCTCCGCTTAATCTTCTGCTAACGTATATATACATTTAAAACAAAATATACCCTATTTATCTTTTATATTACACCGTTTTTAATTTCCCCGTAACAGAAACGCCCGCGATGGAAAAAATTGTAAAGATACTTGAGATAACAGACGTAACACATAATGTAAAAGCCTTTAGGATAGAGAAACCTGACGGCTATCGTTTTGAGCCCGGACAAGCTACTGAAGTATCTATTAATAAGCCCGAATGGAAAGACGAAAAACGGCCCTTTACCTTCACCAGCTTAAACGAATGGCCTTATTTGGAATTTACCATTAAAGGCTATCACGACCATGACGGGGTAACCCATAATTTGCACCAGCTAAATGCAGGCGATGAATTAATACTGCGCGATGTTTGGGGTGCTATCCAGTATAAAACTGATGGTTATTTTATAGCCGGCGGGGCAGGTATTACACCCTTTATAGCAATATTGCGCCATTTGCATAAAGACCGTAAACTACGCACTAACCAGCTTTTTTTTGCCAATAAAACTGAAAAAGATATTATTTACCACCACGAACTGGACGCCATGCTGGGTAAAAATGCGCAGTATATCCTATCGGTCGAGCAAAACCCCAAATATGACAGCGGGCACATTGACAAAGCTTACCTTACCAAGCACGTTAAAGATTTCAGTAAGCCATTTTATGTTTGCGGACCTGATGAGATGGTGAATGGAATAGTAGCGATATTAAAGGAATTGGGCGCCGACCCCGATTCAGTGGTGTTTGAAAAGTAACTACAGCTGCTTCTCGTAACAATAAAAGCGCATACCGGGGCGAAACTCCAGGCCTATTTCTCCGGCGAACACGTAACCGGTTTTAATAAACAGATTCTGCGCAATAGTATTCTGACTGTTGGTATCGATCCTTAAAAATTTGATCCCCCTGCGAATAGCTTCTTTCTCGGCTTGTTGCATTAACGCTACAGCAATACCCTGCCCTTTATAACGCGGACTAACAGCCAGCCGGTGTACCACAATAGCGGTTTCACTAATATCTAAACCAACCTGTGCATATTCAGGGTATTGTTCGGTAGTGATAGCAGCAACACCTGCAATTTCGCCCGCTACATCGGCTAACCAAAGCTGGTTTACATTAATATCCTGTTCAAAAACGGCGGGGTTAGGATAAGTATTGTCCCACTGTAAATTCCCAACGGCACGCATTTGGGGGACAACCTCTGCAATTACCTGCATAATAGCAGGGATATCGTTTAATGTGGCAACACGTATTTGCATGGGTGCAAAATAAGAAAATTTGACTCACCCCGCGACATTTCATGTGCGACCCTCTCTTCGCTTGCGGCGAAAAGAGGGTGGGAAGCAGCGCCGACCGGGCGAGTTACACCAACACCTCACAATTATATCCGCATGTGCGGAGCAGGTGCTTTGTTTTTTCGGTACAAATGTTCTCCCCTTCAACGCGCAGCACCCTGTCGCAATCCTCCAGATCGAAGTTTACGCGGCTGCCCGGGAACAGCGATACCAGTTTTGCTACCAGTAAATCAGCTGTTCCTGTTTGTTGTACATCCGTTTTAAAAACCTCTATCATATTGGTTAATTGTTATTGTTCCAGTACCGTTTTTAAGTTTGTAAGGCTGGTGTGCAGGTCTTTTTTTAACGTCTTTTTCAGGTTAAGCACTATGTGCATTAGTTTCATCATAAAATTGCGTTTACCAAAAAAAGCCCAGGTAACTTTGGTTTGCCCGTTGGTCAACCCTTCTGTTGCTATGTACGATTCGGCCTCGCCCTGAAAAGGTTCGATAAACCGCAGGTGATAGTCCACCTTTTTGTTGTCGGTAAGACCGGTAATGGTTTGTTCGCCTTTGCCAACCTGCTTATTATCGCTTTCCCAGGCGTAAAAGAAGCCCACGGTGCCATCGGTGCCTTTAAAGGTTTTGCGCACGTTAGGGTCAATCATTACCCATTTATTGTATGTGCCCTGGTTTTCAAGATATTTTACGTAATTGAACACAGTTGCCACTGGTTTGTTTATTACGATGTCCGTTTCAATCGCATAATCATCGGATGATAGTGCCGCAGCAATAAGTAATACAACGATAATTGCACCGATGATAAGAAAGATGATACTTAGTATGCCCATAACATTTCTGTTTTAATTTTAATTATTAACAGCTGCTTTAGCCGCAAGCCTTTTGTGGTAATAGATGTATGATACTGCCAGCAAGGCAAAAAATATCAGCATGGGCGCAGCTTGCGTCACCGTTGCGCCAGTGGCTAACGATGAATAGGTAGCGCCTATTAAATCGAAGGTAAAACCGGCATAAGCCCATTCTTTCAATTTAGGGAAACCAGGTATCAAAAGCACAATACTACCTAAAACTTTAGCAACACCAATAAACGATACAAAGTAAACCGGGTAACCTAATTGATCGTGCACCATTTTAACGGCTTCGGGTGTGGCCATGGCATCAACAATACCTCCGCCGCCCATTACAAGGCATATCAGCACGGTGCTTATCCAGCATATGATATTTGTTTTTTTCATGATCCTGTTGTTTTAAAGTGATTGGTTTTGGGGCTGCACTTTTACAGTTTCATATTTATTCCAGAATCCATAGGTTACAAACAAATAGGCCAGGAATACCAAAGGCAAAATAACGTATGAAACAGGGTGATGCGAGCAAATGTGGGAGACAAATGCCCCGATAAATGTAAAAGCCAAACCGGCAAACGCCCATTCTTTAACCAATACGTATTTTGTTTGCAATAACGCTACAACCCCCAATAATTTCAGCACACCCAAAAGCGGCATGATATAAATAGGATAACCCAGCTGATGCAATGCATCAATACCCGCCTGTTGTTTGGTAATGCCACCAATGGCATCAAAAGTGGTGAACAGGCATAACAGGATAACCAGCACCCAGTATATAATTTTAATAGTTTTTGGTTTCATGGTTTTAGTATTACTTATTGTAATTCAGCATCCAGCTGATGCCGTATTTATCTTTTACAGCACCAAATATGGCACCCCAAAACTGATCTTTCAACGGATCCATAATAGTACCATCAACAGCCAGTTTATTAAAAAAGGTATTGATCTCTTCTTCGCTGGTACAGGTAATGGCCAATTGTATGATATTGCCGGCAATATGGCCGTTAGGGCCCGACATATCAGAACCCATCATAATAATATCATCGCCATTTGTAAGCGCGGCATGATAAATAGCCCCTTCGGGTGCCGATTGCCAGTATTGCTCCATTGGCGAGCCCTTTACTTCACGAAATTCCAGGTCGCCGCCAAAAATGTCTTTGTAAAACGTCATCGCTTCACGTGTTTTTCCGTTAAAGCCGATGTAGGGATTGATTTTGCTCATGTCTGCTGTTTTTTAAGTTTATATTCCTTTTTTATAAAGATAATTCTGTCACATCACCAGTCACCATGTCGGTACGCATTAGTGCCAGGCATAAAAGTTCGGAAGGGCTTTTATACCATTCAATACAATGCGCCGAGCCATCGAGCCGTTTATCCGCCACCAGTCGATTAAATATATTCATAATCATCATTTCATTCTGCTGCCAGTTCATCAGCGTTTCGCCCAGGTAAAAACCCTTTTGTATACTAAAAGGCGATAGGCCTAATTTTATTCCTTCCCCATCAAAGTTCTCGGAAGCGGCAGCACGGTACCTGATCACCCCATTCTGCGGTTTTGATATTCCAAAAACATCGCGCCCCTCCATATTTTTTACTATCTTATTTAACCGGTCAAAGGCTTCCATTATACCCCTGGGAAACGATTTTGCCTCTACACAAAAAACCTTCACATCATGCTTTATACTATACAACTCCATTTCTAATTAACTGAACAATACAAAATTAGGGCAAAACACCCTGTTAAAAAGGGTGTAAATACGGCATTATGAGGCGGTAAATGCGACAATTGTTTTTTAATTTAGCAATATGAAGCACATATCAATCCTTGTACCGCTTGGGCATACCAGCTTGCCGAATATCGACGGCAGTCACCAGATATTGTCGCAGGTAAACACTTTTATGGCCGACATGGGTAAACCGCCATTATTTAATGTACAGCTGGTGGGGTTAGATAATCATATACCACAACGCAATGGCATGTTTACCATTAAGCCTGATGTACTGGTTACCGATGTGGCAAAAACCGACCTGATCATTATCCCGGCCATGTATGGCGATATTGCTGAGGTAGTGGAAGCGAACAAGGTATTTTTGCCCTGGATAGTTGAGCAATACCAAAAAGGGGCACAAATTGCCAGCTTATGCATTGGGGCTTTTTTCCTCGCATCAACCGGGTTGCTTGACGGCAAGCAGGCGGCCACACATTGGTCGCTGGCGCATGTTTTTCGACAAATATACCCTGACGTGAATTTAGTTGACGATAAGATTATGACCGAAGACGACGGCATTTATACCAGCGGCGGCGCTTATTCGTATCTTAACCTGCTGGTTTACCTGGTTGAGAAGTTTGCGGGGCGCGAAATTGCTATCCTGATCTCTAAATCGTTTATGATCGATATCGATCGGATCAGTCAATCGCCGTTCATCATTTTCCAGGGGCAAAAAGCGCACGAGGATGAGCCGGTAAAAAAAGCACAGGAATTTATTGAAAATAATTTTGCCGATAGAATTACGGTAGACCAGCTTGCGGATATGCTGGCCCTTGGCCGCCGCAGTTTGGAAAGGCGCTTTAAACACGCCACCAGCAATACCGTTACCGAGTATATACAACGCGTAAAGATAGAAGCCGCTAAAAAAAGTTTTGAAAGCAGCCGGAAGAATATTAATGAAGTTATGTACGATGTAGGCTATACCGATACCAAAGCCTTCCGCACCGTATTTAAAAAAGTAACGGGGCTGTCACCGGTGGAGTATAGGAATAAGTATAATAAGGAACTGGCAGCTTAGCCAGGTTGGCAGTTTTAAGTTTGCAGTAGCTGGTGTATCTCTTATTACCGCTACTGCAAACTTTTCCCTACGGCCTTGGTGGCGGTGGTGGCGGTCCCGGATGACGCGGCAGATTCACGTGCGGCAAAGTGATGTGCACTCTGCTACGGCGATGATAAACCCTGCGGTGTACTACTGGGCGACGCAAAACAGGGCGGCGTAATGCAGGGCGCGGGCCTGGTGGCTTTGGCGGCGGCGGTGGTAGTTGCCTTACCACAGTAATAGTGGCTGTTTCCTTAACCGCTGCATTAACAGATACTGTTGCTGTAAACACAAACAAGGCTACAGCAATTATTCTGATGATCTTCATGCTATTAAAAGGTTAAATGAGTTGATTATGATAGTTAACCGTTATAGCAAGTTAATGTTTTAATAGGACATTGAAAAACAAGCGCATGTCATTTCTCCTCGTACCTCGTTCGAAATGACATGCGTAACACTTGTCGCTTGTATAAGATTTCTCCCTTCGGTTCGAAATGACAGGTTTTTTATCTATTAAACCAATTCCTTCTTTTTCACATTCACCGGTTGGGGTACTTTTACATAATAGCCTGTACCATCGTAAACACGTTTGCGCGGATGGCTTTGGCAGGCGGGACTACAGCAGCCTTCCAATTTTTCGCCGCAGGTATCGCATTGGGTAAAGTGTTCGTTGCATTCCGGGTTGGCGCAATTGATCATCTTATCGCTAGTGGTACCACAATTGCGGCAGGTAGAAACTACAACCGGGTTAACCGTATTCACATCAACCGAAAGCCGGTTATCGAACACATAACACTTGCCTTCAAAATCCTTACCACCCGTTTCCTTGCCATATTTAATGATTCCTCCGTGCAACTGGTAAACATCATTAAACCCTTCGTGCAGTAACAGCGCCGATGCTTTTTCGCATTTGATGCCGCCGGTGCAGTAAGTTAGTATTTTCTTATCCTTAAATTTTGCCAGTTCGTTGATCTTGGCGGGGAAATCGCGAAAGTTCTCGATATCCAGCGTCACCGCGTTTTTAAAGCGGCCCAGGGAGTGTTCATAGTCCGACCGCACATCAAGGATCACCACATCGTCCCTATCCTTCATCGCCAAAAACTCGACAGGTTCAAGGTGTTTGCCGGTTTGGCGGTTAGGGTCTATCATGTTTGGGTCGCGCAGGCCCGAATGCACAATTTCCGATTTATAGCGGCAGTGCATCTTTACAAATGAAGGCTCGGCTACGTCGTCAATTTTAAAATCGGTTTTGGCAAAGCGCTCATCAGCGTGTATGGCATCCATATATGCCTTACAGGCCTCAACCGTGCCCGAAACTGTGCCGTTCAGGCCCTCTTCGGCTACAATAATACGGCCTACCAGGTTCAGGCTTTTACAAAATTTTAAATGGTCGGCGGCAAATTGCTCCGCATCTGCTATTGTTGAATAACAATAGTAAAGTAGTGTTTGATATTTTTCCATGAACCATTGATACTGCTGCAAACAGCGTTTAATGCGGTGCAAAGATAAATATTTAAGCCGAGACCTGAAAACTGAGCTTAGCCCCTGCGGCTAACACGCCTGCCCTGGGCCTTCAATATCATTTTTATGGCTTCTGCTAATAATCGCTGACCGTCTTCATTTAACACAGGGTTTGCTCTTTCATCATTCACCTCGTACATTATTTGACCGGCCTTATTACGTTCAACATTTAATTCCTCGTCATTCTTCCTGAATTTTAAATAACCATTAGGCGACATATCGACCACCGCTTTGTTGTCTTCGGCAAAACCTATTCGGCCCGTATACTCAACCCGAATTGAATTTTGACCATCGTGTATGGAGATAGTATTGTGCCTCCCCCAATTACAAGATGCAGCGATAAGCGACAGGCTTAACGCTAAAAAAAGTATTTGCAATTTTTTCATGTTTGAATTTATTTAATGATTTAAACAAAACTAATATAAAACATGGTAATATGCAATACATAGTACTATAAATTATTATTTTATTTCATCTGCAATAAAAAAAGGCCGCAAAATTTAATTTACGGCCATTTATATTGGGTTTATTCCAGCTTTTAGTCAATCATCTCAAAACGAGTGTAAGGCACCAGCACTTCAGGTATTTTTATGCCGTTTTCGGTTTGGTTGTTCTCCAGCAATGTAGCCACAATACGCGGCAGGGCCAGGGCGCTGCCATTCAATGTATGCGCTAACTGGGTTTTACCTTCAGCATTGCGGTAACGCAGTTTAAGCCGGTTGCTTTGAAAAGTCTCAAAATTCGATACAGATGATACTTCCAGCCAGCGTTGCTGGGCCGCGCTCCAGGTTTCCATATCGTAAGTTAGGGCCGATGCAAACCCCATATCACCGCCGCACAGGCGTAGTACACGGTAGGGTAAGCCCAACTTCTGCAACAGGCTTTGCACATGTTTGCTCATGCGTTCAAGTACATCGTACGATGTTTCGGGCTGTACTACCTGCACAATTTCCACTTTATCAAACTGGTGCAAACGGTTCAATCCACGCACATGCGCACCGTATGAACCAGCCTCGCGGCGGAAACATGGCGTATACCCACAATTCTTCACCGGCAGTTCGTCGGCCTTTAAAATCACATCCCGGTACAAATTGGTAATAGGCACTTCGGCGGTCGGGATCAGGTATAGGTTATCCAAACCAACAAAATACATTTGTCCCTCTTTATCAGGCAATTGCCCGGTACCAAAGCCCGATGCTTCATTTACCAAAAGCGGCAGCATTACTTCGGCATAACCCGCTTTCTCGGCCTCGTCTAAAAAAAAGCTGATCAATGCGCGCTGTAACTTAGCGCCTTTTCCTTTATAAACCGGGAAACCTGCACCGGTTATCTTTACGCCCAGTTCAAAGTCAATCAGGTTATATTTTGCCGCCAATTCCCAGTGTGGCAATGCATTTGCAGGCAATTGTGGTTTATCCCCATTTTCCAGCACCACTTCGTTTTCTTCGGGCGTTAAGCCTTTGGGAACGCTGCTATGCGGCAGATTAGGCAGTAACACAATTTTTTGTTGTAAAGCCTCATCAACCGCGGCTAATTCTTCAGTGAACTTTTTAATATCTTCTTTCCAGGCGCCGGTTTGACCTTTTAAAGCTTCGGCTTCCTCTTTTTTACCTGTGCGCATCAGCTCGCCAATTTGTTTGGCTGATGCGTTGGCTTTAGACTGCAAGTCTTCGCTGGAAATCTGTAACGAACGGCGTTGCTCATCTAATTTGATGATCTCATCAACCAAACCTGGCTGTTTGAAATTTTTTACAGCCAAACGTTCTAAAACCTGTTCCCTGTTATCGCGGATATAACTAACTTGCAGCATTATTTAATTTTTTAGGCAAAGATATAATTAGTTCATGGTTTATGGTTCATTGTTCATAGCGAAAATTAAACCGTACATCCAAATACCATGAACCATTATCTATGAACCATGAACCCAACCGGCAAACTATACTTAGTACCAACACCCATAGGCAACCTGGAGGATATGACCTACCGGGCCGTCCGTATATTAAAAGAGGCCGACCTGATATTGGCTGAAGATACGCGGACATCGGCACCAATGCTGAAGCATTTTGGGGTTATCGGGCGCGTATTTGCCCACCATCAGCACAACGAGCACCAAAGCAGTAGTGAGATTGTTAAGTTTTTATTGGAAGGCAAAAATATTGCGCTGATATCTGATGCGGGTACGCCGGCAATTTCCGACCCGGGTTTTTTCCTGGTGCGTGAAGCTTTAAAACACGGGATAGCTATAGAATGCTTACCTGGTGCTACGGCATTTGTCCCGGCACTGGTGAACTCCGGCTTCCCCACGGATAGGTTTTGCTTTGAAGGGTTTCTGCCGTTGAAAAAAGGCCGGCAAACCCGTTATAAGGCTTTAGCTGCAGAAGACCGCACCATTATTTTATATGAATCGCCACACCGATTGATGAAAACGTTGGAGGAAATGATTACCTACTTTGGTGCCGGCCGCCAATTATCCGTATCGCGCGAGCTGACCAAGATGTTTGAAGAGACCGTACGTGGAACAGTAGCTGAAGTAAAGGCTTATTACGAAACGCATCCGGCCAAAGGCGAGTTTGTAATATGTGTGGAAGGTGTTTCCGCCAAACCATCGAAAGAAAAAAAGTACAGGGATGAGGAAGAGTAACCAATTTCACTTTCCAAATTGTAACTTTACAGCATACAACGCGCTTCAGCATGTCCGATAAACGCATACCGATACTTACTCATCAGCAAATTCAGCAAAAGCTGGACAGAATTGCTTACCAGATATTAGAAGATAATTTCGATGAAACCGAACTGGTAATTGCCGGTATTTTGCCCCGCGGCAACTTCCTGGCCGCGCGCCTGAAGAAAATATTGGATAAAATAGCCCCGTTCAAAAGCATGCTTATTACCATTGAAATTGATAAAGTAGCTTCTCATTTAACAGCTAAATTGGATACCGATATTGCCGTATGCGCTAATAAAGTAGTGATATTAGTTGATGATGTGTTAAACAGCGGCAAAACCCTGGCCTATGGCTTCGGCGTTTTCCTTGATGTGCCGCTTAAAAAGCTGCGTACAGTGGTCTTAATAGACCGCAATCATAAAAACTTCCCAGTAACTACAGACTATGCGGGAATAGCCCTGTCAACCGTTTTAAAAGAGCATGTAGAAGTAGTGCTAAGCGAAGAAGGCGGCCAGGACGAGGTTTATTTGAGATAATTTACTATTTCACCAGTACTACAACTACCGTATCTAATACCTCCCGGCGGGTTTTCCTGTTCAAAAACTGCGGTTTTAGCATCGATATCCAGTAATTATCGTACGATTTCACCGGTTCGGTGTCCCAGCCCTTTTTAATTAACCCGTTAACAAAATGACTATTCCCGAACAGATAAAATGGTTTTGCCGGGATAGGGCCACGGCCATATGGATCGATCGTTTGTATTTTTCCCCGGATGTAGAAATCGAGCGGAAAATTGTAGGCATCACCGGTTTGCGCTACCGGGTAGTTATGGGTATTCAGGCGGTTTATATCAAACGCCGCCTCGCTGCCAGCCTGATATTTTAATAATGACGGGTAGAACGCCAGGTTAAGATACAGATTGACCACAAACGCTGTAATAACCGTGCGGATAAAGGTTTTGCGGATATCGGTAACGCCCACATGCTTGGGGATAGACATCAGCATGATCAACAACACTATGATGATAATTACCACCGGCCAAATTGGCCCGGCGGGTTTGAAAAAATATTGCAGGGCTACAATTACTCCCAACAGCAATACAATAATTACCGATTGCGCCCGCTGTATCGCGTATCTGCTTTTATTTTCTTGTACGCCCGACAGATAAGCCGCCAATTGAATAGCAAAAAGTGGGAAAACGATATTGAGATAATAAGGGAGCTGAAATTTAGATGCCGAGAAAACCAAAAAGGTAAGTAAAGCCCCACACAGACAAAACCATTGGCTGTTTTTAACATCCTTACTTTGCTTGCGTATGGATTGGTAAATAGCCGCGAATAATAATAACGACCACGGCAAAAAAGCCCAGGCCAGGGTATGCACAAAAAAGAATGGGTCACCGCTGCCTTTTATGGGACCGGTGTTGAAAAAGCGCCCAAATTGGCTATCCCAAAAAAAGAATTTTACACCCGATACGTTGTGCTTATCAAAAACCAGCTTTTCGGGATGCAGATCAAACTGTTGGTACAGGCAATATATCTCGGGTAATATAAAAATCGCGGTAAGCACAATAGCCAGCAGCCAGCGTAAATGAAAAAGCTGCCGCCATTGTTTGGTAATTATTAAATGCCCAACAATAGCGCCCCCGATAGGAATAACGGCAAACATGCCCTTAGTCATAATAGATAACGCGGTGAACACGCAGCCCCACAATAGCTGCCAGTAATTATTCCTGGTATAGGCCCGGTATAAATGATAAATAGCTGCGATGATCAGCCCGGTTAAATACGGCTCGGCACGCACATCATTATTGGATATAATAATGTGTTCGGCTGTCAGCAATATCAATACCGACCATAAGGCTATTTCCTGGTTATACAGTGCCTTAGCGAAACGGTAAGTATAAACCGCACCCATCATTAAAAACAGGATGCCTGGCAGCTTATATGCCCAGGTTTGAAAGCCAAATGCCTCGAAAAACAAAGCGGTAACCCAAAACGGGAAATGGGGCTTATCTAAAAATTCCTTGCCCTGGGCGTACAGATCAATATAATCTTGCCGCTGTACCATGGTTTTGGCAATGCTGGCATAAAAGGTTCCATCCGGACCAATAATAGTGATGAATAACCCGCTGAAATTAACCAGCACTCCCATGCCAATTAAAATATAAAGCCACTTAAAATAAACAGGGTTGGTTTGCGGGTTCATTGCGGGGGTAAAGATAGGGGAATTTAATTTCCCCCAATGTCATTTCGAACGAGGTACGAGGAGAAATCTTCTGCGTTTGGCATATCGCATGTAGAAGATTTCTCCCGCTGGTCGAAATGACATATTAGTGGTATTACTTACAATACTGTGTAATAAACTTATCGGCACGGTCGCTGCCAATATTGCGGATAAATTTCCAGTCGGTACATGCGCCATCCTGATCGCCTTGTTTTAGTTTATCAGCGGCTTGTTGTAGTACGTCGTCAATAAGTTCATCATCGAAACCCAGTTGTTTTTTCAGGGCCAGTATATAGCTTTCTTTGCTGGTATCTGCTTTACCGGCATATTTATTTTCGTAATAATTAGTTACCGCGTTTTCCAGCTCCTGCCGGTTGCGGTAGGCCGTAATGGCTTGTTCGCGGCTCATTTGTGTAGTTGTTGCGCAGCGCGACATATCTGGCTCAAAACGGATGGGGATGGTTAAATTGGCGGCTTCAATGCCGGGCTGTAATATCCAGTGCCCACGGGTCATTTTTACCACGCGCACAGCTTCATCATCCAGGTCGATGCCTAAACCAGGTGAGGCTTTTACCTGGTCTACAGTCCCATTTTTATTAACCCTGAAACTTATCTGTATAGTGGCGCCAATACAGTTCTTTACCGAAAATTCCGGATAAACGATATGGTCTTTCAAAAAGGCAGCAAGTGCTTGTTCGCCGCCTTTAAAGGCGGGCTGGGCAAATACCGCACAACAGCTGAATGACAGGACTATATATAAAACCAAACGTTTCATCATACATAAATATAAACGTTAACAAGTTAATTACATTATAGTTAGCGGCTGATAAACAAAAAAAGCCAACGTAGTAGTTGGCTTTTATATGATGTTATATTGGAACTTTGCTTACCACGATGACATATTAGCGTCCATCCAGTTAATGCGTTGCTGTAAAAAGTCTTTATAGTAAGCCACCTCTTTATCATAGCTGCCCAATACCACGGCATTAGGCCATACATAAGTATTAAGGATAGGCCAGCGTTCAAAGTTTTTTTGCTGAGATAATTTCAGATCAGCTGCAGTTTGGTCTATATCTGTAAATATTTGTTTTACTTCTTTATCTTTTATAGCGGCCCAACGGTTACGCACTTTTATAATAAAAGCGGGGTCCTGCGCTAAGCGAAGAAACCAACCGTCATCCCGGATAAACCAGATACCGGTAGGGTTTTTAGCCACAGTATAATCAATATTTCCACCGCTCAGGTCAAAGTCCCAAACCGGGCCCATGCCTAATTTGCCATTACGGTCCTTATAATAAAATATACTGCTAAACAATCTTGCATCTTCGTTTTGGACTATCTCATTTGTTAAATACCAGTTAACGAACGAATCGCTATTGAGGTATTTTTGATAGCCATTAACAGGGTCGGTAAAGTTTGCGGCATATATAGCGTCTTCCGTATCCTGTATGTATTTTTTAATATAAGCCAGTTGCTTAGCCGTAGGCACATCCGGCGATTTTACTGCAAAAGGATACCCTTTATTTGAATTGAACCATACGTCGGCGTCGCGTTTCTGGTCAAGCTCCAGCAGGTAACCACCCGTGTTATCGGCATCAGTTACGTTTTTATCTGTCAGTTCATTAATATCTACACGTCCTTTATTCACTTCAACCTGTGGGGTCAGTAAATAGTTGCCTACAAAATCACCGTTCAGCACCACTTCTACAAAGCGGCTATCTGGCGCCCAGTCCGACCCAAGCCTGCGGGCCAATAACATGGCTATGCGGTTGCGCATTAAGGTCTTATCATCATAATTAGCCAGTAACACCCAGTTTTTAGCGGCCGTCATACCCAGCATCGAAATTTTTGAGTCGAATTTTACGCGGTAGGGCTTTTTAAGAAATGCGCTTAATGTCCAGGTCGAATTACCGTGCCCGCGTATTTGCATGGTCATGCTCGTCACATCTTGTGGATAGGCCTGATTAGCGTCAATCACTACCTTGCCTTTTACATAAACCTCTTTTGATACGATAGCCGACGCGGATGTGATATACAGGATAGGCAAGCCGGTAAACACCTTAATCTTAACCGTATAAGTGTTTGTAACCCCAGATTTAGAGATAACGCTGAGCGTTACAGGCTTAGTAAAATCTGTAACGGTTACACCGCTTACCTGCAAAGTATCGCCATTTTTAATATTTGTGCCTTTGTTTTTTACCGCGTAGGTCAACGCAAATTTTTTGCCGACCTTATAATCGGGGACAACTGCCGTTATCTCGCCATTGGCGATGGTACAGGTAATATCAGTGGTTATTTTACCAACATTGTTTTTCGCCTCAATTTTAACCGACGTTAAAACGGCGCTATCAACCGTCACTACTGGTGTAACAGGGATAACCTCATCAACCTTAGCGCTTTTTTTACAGCACAAAAATGCTGCGGCAATAAATAAAAACAGGGCGTATTTCTTCAGCATATTTTTTCTCAAAATGAATATTACATCTAAATTGTACATAAATAACCCATGCGGTATTTATCCCACATATGGGTGCCTATCGAAAATTAGCTGTTTTTTGGTAGTGCAATACTTACAATAAACTTCTTTGGGGGTACGAGTTTATCAGTGCGTTGCAATGAACGCTGCAAAGGTAATAATATTTTTAAAAAAATAATTATAATGCTGGTAGCCAGTTGCTTCTTTTATAAATATTCTCCCAGGTTAAAACCAATAGACCGGTCATTCCTTTAGTATATATCTATAGTTTACTTAAATAGATAATTATGTTACTACCATTTGTTTTTGTTGCAATAGCAGTTTTTGTAGTGCTTGCAATTGTGTTGATCGTCAGGAAATCGAAAGGGAAGAAAGAGCTAAACCCCAATGTAGTATCGAAAGACAGGATAAAAGAGAAGCCGGCAGATGAGCAGCAGGATTAAGATTGGCGGCAATGATTAACAAACGAAAAAAGCCTCACATTTCTGTGAGGCTTTGTGGGAGTTACTGGGTTCGAACCAGTGACCCTCCCGATGTAAAATCGGGATGCTTTGAGCCTGCTGAGCTAAATTTTATTAATAAGCTTTTCTATCATTACCCGGCTTTTCCAGGCTTTAATTTGCTTTTCACGTTTAAGCGCATCAGCTTTGTTGGTATATTGTTCTGTGTGTTTTACTGTCCAGTCGCCTGTTTTTCCAGTAAATCCCGCATGATTAGTATTATGCTTCGCAAGTCGTTTCGCAATATCTTCGCACGAACCGACGTAGTATTTATTCTTTGAAATGGAATAAAGTATATAAACAAAATACATCATTAAATATAACGAAAAAAGCCCCACATTTCTGTGAGGCTTTGTGGGAGTTACTGGGTTCGAACCAGTGACCCTCTGCTTGTAAGGCAGATGCTCTGAACCAGCTGAGCTAAACTCCCTTTGTTTTTGTTTTGTCCGGCGGTTAGTGACTCTTCCGATTGAAATCGGAATGCTCTGAACCAGCTGAGCTAAACTCCCGTTTTGGGACTGCAAATATAGGCGTATGAGGTTACTTCGCAAAAAATAATTTAAATTATTTGTAACGGCCTTGTTTTAAGCTATTTGCCCGCTTCAAAAGCACCAAGATCTGGCGCCTTCCCTTTAAAGGCGAAACCAATATCCTCGCCCTTATCAATAAACTGACTGTTTGGTTTTAATTTCATAAAGCCATTATCAGGCAGGTTGCCATCACTTTTGCGCGGGGCTACAAGCAGCTTTTCATCAAGACTTACAAAATCTTCCGCTGTAGCCTTCAGGTTCAAATCGAAATAGTTGTGGCTTATGTCGCATTTGGCGGCATCCAGCATGGTAACTTCGTTGTTGCCTTTGTAGCCCAGGTTGTTGCGCATTTTATGGTTATAGCCGGGTACATCAGCCATTACATCATCGCGCAGGCGGTTCATCATATTAAAATTTACCCCGTTGCGGTAAGCGCTGTTATTATACCAAAAGCTGCCGTTAATGTGGTGGTTAGCATAAAACCCATTAGCTTTATTGCCTACTGCTAAGCAAAACTGTATGGTATTTTGCGGTACTGGATTCGGCACCTCGCTACCCGGACGACGGGCATAACCCCCGGCTTTAAAGCCGTTGCCATCGCCGGCGCTTTTAAAATTGGCATCGAAACCATTATAAAACGCCCAGCAATTTTCAAAGGTAGTGGCTTCGAAGGCGTTAATACAATCATAACCATCGTCGCTGTTAAACCAGGCGCGGCAACCCCTGAAAACATTACCCTTACTGCCAGGCTGGGGGTGGCAGCCAAAGCCATCGGTATTGCCGCCACGCCCATTTTCCGAAAAATCGTCGTAATTACGGTAGGCATCACAATTCAGGATCAGGTTGTCCGACCCGTTCAGTAAATAGAAACCGATGGCCATACCATCGTGCATACTTAGCATTTCATAAATGTTATGGCTGCCATGATTTTCAAAGCATTCGGACTGTGTATGCGTCTTTATAGTAACCTGTACCCCGGTAACTTCAAAACCCTTCAGGTGTATCCACGATCCGGTGACATAAAAGGCTGCCACCCTGAAATTAGCTGGTTTAACAGCCGAATATTCAAACACCGGTTTTTCTTTTGGGTAGGCCAAATAACTAATGTATTTGCCTGGCGCACCACTTTTATCTAAAAAAGTAACGCAGGCATAACCGCGTAATTGCCTGCTTATCTGTTCCTCCTTCATATGGTAAACGCCGCCACGGATATAAACCGTATCGCCGGGGTTAACCAGGGACTGCGCCCGCTGGATAGTGGACAGCGGCTTTTTCAAGGTTCCGGGGTTGTCGTCCTTCCCATCAACTGCTACATAATAAGTTGCCGAAAAGGATGCAAAACAACGCGCAGCAAAAAACAGGGTAAGTAAGGCTAATTTTTTCATTGGTAACTAATTGGTAAGTAAATCTCTATTTTTAACAGCAACCGGGCATCCTGCCGTATCCTGTTCTATCGGTAACAAATATGATAGATGGAAATTTAAATAAGCGGGGATGAGAAGCAAAAGGTATCAAAAATTAAACCGGCCGGTAGGCACACTTTGCGATTTGAGGGGGTAGATAACCACACACGCGGCAATAACCACGCTGCTGATCAGCACAAAATCAAAGTATGATGCCCATGTGGTGCCCCGTTCGCCAAAACCATTTATAAGAATTGCGAACAGTACCAGTAACAAACCTTCGAGCGCTGCCCAGGCTATTAGCTTTTTATTTTTTAATGATGTTTTGAATTCACAAATACGATCAAGCGCGACCTGGAATAAAAACCATAACGGCAACGATAACAACAGGCATTCCAGCAACAAAGTCAAATATCCGCCAAGCGGCAAATAAGCGCCCTCGCCCCGTGACGCAAAAAAATAGATGATATACACATGCGGAACGGCCAGTGCCGAGGTAAGCCATATCCTGAACGAATATTGTAGCGAATTGTAATACATAGGGTTTAGTGCCGTACAAATATAATTAATAAGCTTAATTATATTAAAGCAGAATTACCCGGTGATACATTGATAGTTTGCTAATATTACGCCCGTGCCTGTAATTATTTTGTCCTGCAGTTTTAATCGGGTAAATGGCGTACCCTGGTCAAAAAACCTAAACCCTTCGCCTAAAACTACGGGATGTATCATTAATATCATTTCGTCAACCAAACCATGCTGCATAAGCGAATGCACCAGCAAACCGCTGCCAAAAACAATCAGCGTTTTATCGTGCTCCTTTTTTAGTTTGGCAACAGCCTCGGTCGCTTCGCCTTCCAGCAATATCGAATTCTTCCAGGAATGTTTGTAATTAGGATTTTGTGATGCTACGAATTTCTGAACATCAGTGAGCGCCTGTGTCATTGGGTGTGATGGCTGCCTTACCTGCCAGCCTTCAAAAAGGTCTTCATAAGTTGTGCGGCCAGCCAATAATGACCAGCCACCCGCCATGCTTTTACCTATTATTTGCTGCATTTGCGGGTCGGCGCCAGCCATAGACCAACCACCGTGTTTAAAATTATTGCGGGTATCTTCATCGGCACGCGCCGGTGCCTGATAAACGCCATCAAGTGTTAGGTGTTCTATCACTACAACTTTGCACGGTGTATTTGCCATAACTGATATATTAACAGGTTTTAGTACTATTAACTAATAAGGGCTAATATGGTTTCAAGCTTGGCATTTATACCGCATTTACCGGGCTGCCTGCCCAGTTGGTCCCCGGCGCTAAACGTTCCCCTTTCATAACCAGCGATAATGGTTCGATATGATTATCATTACCCACTTCACTATCGTATAAAATAATAGTGCGCGCGCCAACGTTCACCCGTTCGCCAATTTTTACATAACCAATCTTCATCACCCTGTCTTCAAACAAATGTGTTTGCGGGCCACAATCTTCGTTCATGGCGGTATCGTCGCCAATTTCAATCATATCGTGCTCGGTAAAATCGGTAGTGTTCAGCCAAACGCGTTTCCCTGTTTTCATGCCCATCAGGCGCAGGGCTAAAGGAAGCCAGGGGGTGCCTTGCAGGTATTCAAGTAAAAAGGGAACGGCCAAAGCTTCATAAGTGGTAGTAATAGCCTCGCTACGCCATACTTTCCAGGTCCACATAGGTTTTTGTTCGGCTTTGTATTTGCCTATAAATATCCATTTTAACACCACCGTCAGCAGAAAAGCCGGGATACCCATCAAACCCAGGTAGTAAATAGGGAACCAGAACAGGCCTTCAAAAAAAGATTTATCTACAATAATATCATGCCCATAAGCAATGAACAGGATACTGAAACATATAATGGCGCTTTCGGGTAAAATAATCCGTATAAGCTCTACCATCCCGCGGGCAATTTTGCGTTTCCACGATGGGCGCGATACCAGCGATACATCAAAAGCATTACTTTCCTGCCGGCGGGGTATGGCTATGGCCGGCGAACCGAACCAGTCGCGGGCATTATTATCGGCCATTTGTTCCGGTGTTGGCGGGGTTGATAATACCCCGATCAGCATATCAGAGGGTAATGAATATCCCTGGGGGATCAAGGCGCTGTTGCCCACAAAACTCCGGCTGTTAATGGTAGTTTTTGCCAGCACCAACTGCTGCCCCCGGATGTCGGCTTCGCCAAGGGTTACCGCATCGGCAATAAAAGCATCATCTCCAATCTCCAATAAAGGATGGGTAGCGCTGCTGGCCGTAGATACCTCGGTGTTTTTCCCAACCTTAGCCCCCAGCGCCCTAAAAAACGTACCAATATAAACCGTAGCATAAATAGGGTGCATTACCACCAGGCTTAGGCTCATCAACTGGTCGGTAAACCATTTACGCACATAAAACCAACTATAAACGGGATACTTGCCGGGTTTAACTTTATACTGCAGCAAACGGGTCAGTAAAATAGTTTCAGCAGCAAACAAGGCAATGTATAATGCCGCCAGCGCAGGCACATTTACCAGGTAATTAAAGTTATAATCGGGCGCAGCATTATCAAGGTTGTTTACCGTAATAATGGTTGGGATAAGCGGGGTCAGTATAATGAACGGGAACGCGAATACCGATAGGGCAAACACCAGCTTATAACGGCGCATGGTACCTTCGCTAACCGGTATAGGCTGCGGCATATCGGCTAAGCTTTTAGTTTCTTTTAGCACCGCTGGGCTGCCCTGCCATACCTCACCGGGTTTAATCGTTTTTCCTGCCTGCAAATAACTCAGGTCCTGCAATTCCGCCCACTCCTCCATCACAGCGCCGCCGGCAATTAGTGCGCTGCTGCCAATGTAGGCATGATCTCCCAGGCTAATGCGGCGCAACTTCAACCACCCATCTTCTACATAAGCGTTGTTCAACGCCACGCCCGAACTGATGCTGACATCGGCCCCGATGGTTAACAGGTCTTCGGCGCCAATGGTTAGATTGCTCAATTGCGCATCGGGCGCAACTTTTACGCCCATCCACCGCAGGTAAACGGGGTAAAGCGGCGTACCGGTTAAAAACTGGACCGGCAATAAGTTCTGTAGTGTCCGCACAAACCACCAGCGGAAATAGTAACTGCCCCAAAGCGGATAATCGCCTTCCTTCATACGGCCTATCAGCATCCATTTTGACGCGATGGCTATTAACGTAAAAAATGGCGGGATAAGGCAAAATAGGCCAAGGGCTGTACCAATAGCGTATACTTTGCTTTCCATGTCCTGTTCTATATAGTAATAGCCCAGGTAGGGGATAAACACCTGTATGGCAAACAGCCCGTATATGATCATCAGCGATAGCGTTTGCGCAGCCCAGCAGGTATAATAGCGCCAGCTTTTCACTTTATTAAACTCGCGCGGTTGTTGTTCGGCAATAACTTTTTCCTCCCAGTTGGCGGCCAATACTTTTAGAGGGCGGTGCATGTACACATCCTTTAACGATGCCTGCGGCATGCCGGCATCCCTGCGCAGGCGCGATACAAAAGCCGCGGCCAGTAGCGAATGCCCACCCAGATCGTTAAAAAAGTCTTGTTCGGGGTCGATAGTTTTACCAGGGAATATTTTGTTAAGCACGGCATAAAAACGCACTTCAATTGGCGCGTTCATATCCAGTGTATCGTCCGTGGCAATATCGTCAAATGCCGATAGTTGTTCGGGTACAGGCAAGGCCTTGCGGTTAATTTTACCGCTGGGCATGCGGGGCATCTCGGGCAGGGTTACAATTACCGATGGCACCATGTACGATGGCAGTACTTTTCCTAACTCTGCGCGTATCAAATTTTCTTCCACACAAAGCATGTCCTTCAGCACAATATAACCCACCAGATGCTCCTGGTCGCCGGCGTCTTTTTTCACGGCTACCACCGCCGATGAGATACCGTCGATAGCGTTTAGGCGCACTTCAATCTCACCCAACTCTATCCGGTAGCCGCGCAGTTTTATCTGGTCGTCAAAACGGCCCTGCAAATCAATGGTGCCATCGGGTTTTATCAGGGCGGCATCGCCGGTACGGTATATTTTATCGCCGGGCATATCGGTTAACCCGGCAGGTTTATCTACAAATTTCTCACGGGTTAGCTGCGGCAGGTTCACATAGCCTTCGGCCAGTCCGGGCCCGCTGATAATTAATTCTCCCTGCTCGCCTTGTGGTACCTGGTTCAGGTTTTCATCTACTACTGCAAGGTTATAATTTGGCAATGGGTCGCCAATGGTAATTTCATCCCCAGGGTGCAAACGGGCTATGGTTGCGGTCACCGTGGTTTCAGTGGGGCCATAGCTATTGTAAAACGCACGATTAGGATTAGCGCCCCATCGGTTCAATACCTGTTTAGTACAAGCCTCGCCGCCCGCGTTTATTAACCGCAGCGTGGGGATATTATCATCCATAACCGCCAGTAAACTCGGCACAGCATGTAATATGGTAATGCCCTGTTGCTTTAATATATCAGCCAGTTCGTCGATAGATTTTGATGTGGTATTATCGGCAACCCAAATAGTGGCGCCGGCTAAATAACTTATCCAGGTTTCTTCGCACCACATATCAAACGATACCGAGAAGCCCTGGTAAACACGGTCGGCAGCAGTAATGTTAAACACACTTTGCTCGGCCCTTACCAAATGGCAAATATTGCGATGACTGATAGGTATTCCCTTAGGTTTGCCGGTACTGCCGGATGTATACAGTACATACGCGTTATTTTCGGGTATAGGGCCGTCACTGATCGCTACCAGCTCATCGCCGGATGGCATTGGTATTACCGTAAAGATAGGGCAACTTAAATTCAGCAAGTCTTCGCTAAAGCAAGCTGCGGCACCTACTTCAGTCATTACCAGTTCCACCCGTTCGGCTGGTTGTTCGCGGTCTATGGGTACATAAGCTGCTCCCACTTTTATAATACCCAATATGGCTGCATGTAGTTCTACACCGCGTTTATGCCATATGCCAATTTTATCGCCGGGGATAATCCCATTTTGGATAAGAAAGTTCGCTATGGCATCACTCCAGCGGTCAAGTTGCGCGTAAGTAATACTTTTATCTTCAAAAATAAGGGCAATGTTAGCGGCATATGCTATGGCGCTTTGCCTGAACATTTGCGCCAGGGTTTCATCACGTAACAGGTCGGGGCGAACATCACCACAGATAATACCGGTATGGGTTGCCAAAGTTAAAGCAGGGTTCACTTAGGGGAAATAATTAGGTTCCTGGTTAGGACACTCAATACTAAGGAATGTTTAACAGGAAAACTATTTTTAATGAACAGAAAAGCGATTCTTCACTAAAAATTCATTTTTTCAGGAAATTACATCGCTATATTTTTTCCTATCCGGGGATCTTCAGGCAATATTTCCATTTCAGGGAAATCAATATAGCCCGCGTACCACTGTATGGCATCAATTACGTCGAGCGCATCGTCAGGGGTAACGTTAATGGTTTCAAAAGCATATAATTTACCATGGGCATAACCATATAACTGTATCTCGTTAGTGTTCGGATCAAAGCGGTCCTTATCAATACAAAATACATTAACCTTTAACCCAGTATCCCGCGAGTGTATAACGTCCCGACAAGGGTTTTTCGGGTCGGTAGCTAACAGATATACATTGTGATCCATAATAAAAGTTAACAAAGCTTATAGCAGTTGGTTTCTATTATCTCAGTTATTTATAAAACATCATGCCCCATCCGCTATAAATTATTGATTAATAACATTTCCCATGAGTTAAAAAATACTCGCTTTGGGGAAGTAATTCCCATGGGGTATTAAGTATTCCTCAATTAAATGGCTGTTTTGGCTAAAATAGCCCGGGTTATTTAACTGGCATAACAATTGGATTAGATTTAATGCCCTCCAAAGGGCTGTTTTTCATAGGTAGATGTAGGGCCGGAATTAACTGCGAGAGTTGATCCGGTCTTTTTTTTGATACCTTGTCCCGCCTGTGGATTATTTATCAGTATACAAGTCTGCATTGCTGTTTCTTAATATCACCACCAAGCAATTTAACATTCATATTGTACAACCAATATAACAAAACTATACCTTTGAGTTATCATAAATTTAATAACGATGAAAGAAATATCAGTACAGGAGTTAAAAGATAAAATTGACAACGGCGAGGATTTTCAGTTAGTAGATGTACGCGAAGACTTTGAATATGAGATGTCGAACCTGGGCGGCACGCTGATACCGTTAGGCGGCATATTAATTGAAACCGATAAAATTGAGAAAGACAAACCTGTGGTGGTAATGTGCCGCAGCGGCAAACGCAGCGCAGTAGCTATTATGCAGTTAGAGGCGCAGGGCTTTACTAACTTATATAACCTGCAAGGTGGCATTACCGCCTGGGCGCAGGAGATTGACCCAACTATGCAAGTATACTAATGGGCGTAAAATTATTTTTAAACGTGCTATATACTATTGGTATATTTATATGCGCGGTTATTGCCTATTGGGGTTACCAGCATGCACGGTACGAGTTTATTATGGGTGGCATATTTGTAGCCGCCCTGTTTATTATACTTAAAATAAAACTACTGAAGGATTTAAAAAACCCTCAGAAATAACCTTAACCCCTTAAATTATGTTTATCGCAATTTTGGGGATCATTGTGCTGATTGTTGGCATGGTGCTCCGCCGTTCGCCCGAACCCGGCAGCCGTTTTGGCGGCATAGCCGTTTCTGTTGGTGTAGTGCTTTTTGTACTTGGCCTTTTGTTATCGTGTTTTAAAACTATTGAACCCGGTAAAGTAGGCGTACAGGTGTTGTTCGGCAAGGTGCAGGACAATGTTTTGGAAAGCGGACTTCACGTGATCAATCCGCTGGTTGATGTTACTACCTTCGATATCCAAACCCAGAATTACACTATGAGCGGCACCCATAACGAGGGGGATGTACAGGGCGACGACGCTATCCGCGTATTATCATCCGATGGATTAGAAGTAACTATCGACCTGTCCGTGCTGTATAACGTTATCCCTTACAAAACACCTTTTATTATGCAAAATATCGGTGTCGATTTTAAGGATAAAATTGTTCGTCCGGTTACCCGCACCGCCCTGCGCGATAATGCAGTGGCTTACCAGGCAGTCGATCTTTATTCAACCAAACGCCAGGAATTCCAGAATAAGATCAACAGCACTATCAGCAAAAATTTTGAGCAGAATGGTTTACGGGTGCAACAAATACTGGTGCGCAACATCAGCCTGCCCCAATCGGTAAAAGCCAGTATCGAATCGAAAATAAACGCCGAGCAGGAAGCACAGAAAATGCAGTTTGTGCTGCAAAAGGAACGCCAGGAGGCCGACCGGAAGCGTGTAGAAGCGCAGGGTATTGCCGATTATCAAAAGATATTAAGCACAGGTCTGTCCGACAAGCAATTGCAGTACGAGGCTATAAAAGCACAAAAAGAAATTGCCCTATCGCCAAATACCAAGGTGATTATAATGGGAGGCAAGGGTAACCCGATAATGCTTAGCGATAAATAAAATTTATTTCACCACCCCGCGTCATTGCGAGGAGTGAAACGACGTGGCAATCCCCGGCTTACAGAGCAGCTCTGCTTATTGGGGATTGCCACGCTACGCTCGCAATGACATGATTAAAACACAAAAGCCCGATGCAAACACATCGGGCTTTTGTTATTTCGGTTGGTAACTACCTCTAATCACCAATTAACTAATCACTATTTAGCAATACTGCTCAAACGCGCCGATCAGGTTATCGGCTATCATTTGTGCCGGGCGGCCTTCAATTTGGTGGCGCTCTATAATGTGCACTAATTTGCCATCCTTAAACAATGCCATTGATGGTGACGACGGCGGGTATGGCAACATATAAGCACGGGCTTTATCAACTGCATCTTTTTCCATACCGGCAAATACGGTTACCAGTTTATCGGGGTGCTTTTCGTTAGCGGCAGCCATACGTGCTGCGGGGCGCGCGTTAGCAGCAGCACAACCACATACCGAGTTTACCATCACAAATACAGTTCCTTCACTTTCAATGGCCTGGGTTACAGCTTCCGCGTCTTTCAATTCGGTAAAACCAACTTTGGTCAATTCTTCCCGCATTGGGGCTACTAAATATTCTGGGTACATCATTTTTTATGCTCTTTTTTTACAAGTACAAAAATATTAAAAATATATCCAATAAACTTTTTTACCCGAATTATAACATTATGCTGACCTTTTCCGTTTAACTTGAACCTTGACCAACGTGCGTAACAAACACAACGGTTAAATTGTTTTTAAACTATTGATTTAATTATTGCATGAACTTGAAACAGATGTATTTGAGGAGGAATTTTTTTACGAAAAAGTCATCGCAGCAACCCTTAGCTGATACTATCCACATTAAGACTAAAAATCTTAAGCGATTAAAAACATTAACCGGCATAACCCTTTTAGGCGCCGTAACCCTGTTTAGCATTGTGATAAACCTATCGCATAAAACCGAAGAGCAGGCTAACGAAAAAGCACAACTGGTAGCGCAGATCAATTCGTTGCATCAGCAACTGGGCCAGGAAGCAATGGCGCTTGATTCGGTAAACAACAAGCAGCAATCCAGTGATGAAAAGGCCATGACCTATATTGGCAGCATTGAGCAAAAGCTGACTAAAATTAATAATTACCTAAGTAAGCGCGGTTTGCATGGCTTTAGTTTTAAGCATATTGCCCCTGCAAAAAAAAACGACAGTAAAGAGGCCACCGCGCAGATCTATTCAAAATACGATAGCTATCTGACACGTTTGGTTAACAACGTGGCTTTTATGCCTATGGGCTACCCGCGGATGAGCGCTTTTACATCGTTTTTTGGTTATCGCGGCAACCCGTTTGATTTTGGTAACAGCGAGTTTCATCCCGGTATTGATTTTCGCGGCAAAACTGGCGACCCGGTTAAATGTACCGCCAACGGCACTGTAGAATCGGCCGGGCCAAATGGTGGTTATGGCAATTGTATCCGCATTAAACACATTAACAACCTGGAAACCCTATACGGGCACCTATCGCATATTAATGTGCACCCCGGTCAGAAAGTTAGTGTGGGCGACGTGATTGGCAAAGTCGGATCAACCGGCCGTTCAACCGGCTCGCACCTGCATTACGAAGTGCGCCGCAACGGTAAGCCTGTTAACCCTAAAGAATATCTGACGCTGAATTAATATCAATACAGCTATGCATATACCATTTCATACCAATTGAATATGGATTTTTAATACGAGGTTATTATATTGCACCTCCTAATTGTATTTGAATGAACGCTAAACGAAAAGATGTAAGTACTGTAATTATTCTGAATAAGAACCAGCATGGTACTAAAACCCTTCAGATCAAAACAAAGCATATTAGCAGGTTTAAACATTATGTTTTAGGCGTATTAGGCATAATTATTTGCCTGTCGGGCACCATAATTTACCTGAATAAGCAAAACCAAAAGCAGGAACAGGAAAAGCAACGACTAATGGCACAGATAGTTAGCCTTAAAGGGCAGCTGCCTGTAAAGGAAGTTAACAAAGCCGATAAAGATAAAGAAACCGCCCAGTCATACATCCAGGCTATTGAAAACAAACTGCAAAAGATCAACGGCTACCTGCGCAAACGCGGCTTGCCGGGCTTTTCAACCAAAAGCGTAGGCGGCAATGGCGATACCGAATCGGCTAAGCTGACCGATAAAGAAAAATATTCGCTGTATGATGAATATCTGGGCAGGTTAACCAAAACTATGGCCGCTACGCCCCTGGGTTACCCGCGCATCAGTTCCTTCACTTCGTTTTTTGGTTATCGCAGTGATCCGTTTGATAATGGCGCTGCAGAGTTTCACCCCGGGATTGATTTTAAAGGCCAAAAAGGCGATGGTGTAAAATGCACCGCTACAGGTACGGTAGTTTTTGCCGGCTGGTTTGGCGGCTATGGTAAATGCATCCGCATACAGCACATTGGCGGACTGGAAACCTTATACGGGCACCTTTCGCGTATTGAAGTAAAGGTGGGCCAGAAAGTAGAAGTTGGTGACAGAATAGGTGCAGTGGGTTCAACCGGCCACTCAACCGGTGCGCATTTGCATTATGAAGTACGAAAGAACGGCAAACCCGTAAACCCGGTAAAGTACCTTACTGTGAACAGTTAAATTATCCTACATAGCATTTATGGCCCTTTTTAAAAAGAACGGAAGCGTGGAGTTAGATCAGCAGACCATATCGAGCATCGTGAGCGAAGGTTGCGTAATTGAAGGCAACCTAAATGCCCCGGCATTTGTGCGTATTGACGGGCAGATAAACGGGAATGTAACTATTGAACAGGGTTTGATACTGGGCGAAAAAGGGAACATTCAGGGCAATGTACAAACCAAACAAATGGTGGTTTACGGCCATATTGATGGAGATATTACTACTGACGTATTAGAAATTCGCAGTACGGGTAAAATAACCGGCAAAATAACCACAGCCCGGATACAGGTTGATGCTGGCGCCGTGTATAACGGCAGCCTGAGTATGGCTTAATTGGCCATTGGTCATTTCGCAGCGCTGTCATTAGCGCATTGTAAATGACACAACCTTTCAGCATAAACCAGATAGCAGTGGAAAGCCCGGACAAAGCGCAGCGTAGTGAGGATTTGTAACGGATAGCAGGAACGACCATTAAAACAGCATAATCACTGCTTTTCTAACTCATGACCAACAAAAAGTTGATTTTATTTATCGTGTTATCAATAATCCCTTTTGTTGCGTTAGCGCACGGAGAAGAGGCTTTGCTTACGTTACTTATCATACCGGTATCTATAATTATTTTCTTCATATTTATTTCAATCTACAAAGCATCTGCGCGTCAAAAAACGGTTTTAACTGTTGTTTATTGGCTGACTTTACTTTTAACGTTTATATGTATTGATATTTTACCCTATCATGATAACATGTCTTTAATTAATGGCTGTTTAGCTTTTGTGCCTTTTATATGCATGTTAATTGCAGGTGTAATTTATAACCGCTTATCTGAAAGAAATTAACACTAAAGCCTTACCCATCCTCACGATTTCATTTTCATAAACCTATTGCGTAATTTTGCAGTTCAAAAAAAAATAATACGATGTCATCAGTAGAAACCGCTTTTGTTAAATACAAAGTAAAAGACCTTTCGCTTGCCGAATGGGGCCGCAAAGAAATTGAACTGGCCGAAGCAGAAATGCCAGGCTTAATGGCCCTGCGCGCCGAGTACGGCCCATCGCAACCGCTTAAAGGCGCACGTATTGCAGGCTGCTTACACATGACTATACAAACCGCTGTATTAATTGAAACACTGGTTGCGCTGGGTGCCGAAGTTACCTGGTCATCATGTAATATCTTCTCGACACAAGATCACGCTGCTGCCGCTATTGCTGCTGCCGGTATATCTGTATATGCCTGGAAAGGCCTGAACGAGCAGGAGTTTGACTGGTGTATAGAGCAAACTTTATTCTTTGGCGAAGACCGCAAGCCATTAAACATGATATTAGATGATGGCGGCGATTTAACCAACATGGTGTTTGACCGTTACCCGGAACTGGTTGCCGGTATTAAAGGCTTATCAGAAGAAACTACCACCGGCGTGCACCGTTTATACGAGCGCATGAAAAACGGCACATTGCCAATCCCGGCTATTAATATTAACGATTCGGTTACCAAATCGAAATTCGATAACAAATACGGCTGTCGCGAATCGTTAGTTGACGCCATCCGCCGTGCTACCGATGTTATGATGGCCGGTAAAGTAGGTATTGTTTGCGGTTATGGCGATGTGGGTAAAGGTAGCGCCGATTCATTACGTAACGCCGGTGTACGCGTTATAGTTACCGAAATTGACCCAATTTGTGCATTGCAGGCTGCAATGGAAGGCTTTGAAGTGAAAAAACTTTCAACCGCTATTGCCGAGGCTGATATTGTAGTTACCGCTACAGGTAACCTCAACATTGTACGCGAGGAACACTTCCGTGCGATGAAGGACAAAGCTATTGTTTGTAACATCGGCCACTTTGATAACGAGATTGACATGGCCTGGTTAAACAAAGCTTATGGAAATACCAAAGTTGAAATTAAGCCACAGGTTGATAAGTATACCATTAACGGTAAAGACGTAATTGTTTTAGCCGAAGGCCGCCTGGTTAACTTAGGTTGCGCAACTGGTCACCCAAGTTTTGTAATGAGTAACAGCTTCACCAACCAAACTTTGGCCCAATTAGAGCTTTGGACAAATACAGACCAATACGAAAACAAAGTTTACGTATTACCTAAACACCTTGACGAAAAAGTAGCACGCTTGCACTTAGCCAAAATTGGTGTTGAACTGGAAGTACTTGACCAGGAGCAAGCCGAATACATTGGTGTAACCGTTGAAGGTCCGTTTAAGGCAGATTATTACCGTTACTAAGACTTAAGTACTGCGTTTTAAGTCTTAAGTTAAATATAGAAGGAAGGGCATGATTTTAGGATCATGCCCTTTTTTTGTTATATCCAATTCTCACCATCCCTCATTGCGAGGGACGAAGCAATCTTCCGGCAAACAGAGCGGTGTCAGTGAGTGGTTTTATCGTTGCGTCCCACAGGTCCTCTCCGAGAGACTCTGCGAAACTTAACGAAATTTCCTAATTTTATTCACTTAAGCCCTAATGCTAAACAACCGACACCGGCCAAAAAGGTTAAACTGTAAAACAATGAGGAAACTAATAATAGTTATTTTAACGGGCCTGTGTTTATGTGCCTGCCAAAACCGGCCGCATAATACGCCCAAAGAAAAAATGCTTTGCGGCCAATGGATGACCACTGGCGAAAAATATAACTACGAGCGCTACCATTTTAAACCCGATGGCACATTTACCGATACGGAAGCAGGCAGCGACAGCCCTCTGCGAGAAGCCCAAACCTGGGAAGTTGAAGACGGGCAGCTTGCACTAACCTATAAAAACCATGTAGTAATCCCCTTTAATTATACTACACATTACCGGATAATCAGCCTAAACGATTCGGTATTAGTTATAGCTGGCAGCTCTCATCGCCGCCATACGAGGGGTAATATGGTTTTAAAAAAAATGAAATTGGGCGGAAAGTTTATTCAATCTTAGCGTATTTCCATACTATTCCTATTAGGATGTAAAATAATTACTTGTTTTTTTAATTATTGGATAACCTTTTGGAAATATTACCGTTTAAAAGGGTAACACTAACTATTTCAGAAATAAATATTAAAGATATGGAAGCTATCATTTGTGTTATACTTATCCTGGCCTTATGGGGATTTACTTTTTTGTATACAGCTGTAAAAGAAACAAAACCTGGCAGAGTAAGGGGAGCTGCTGGTGGTGACCTGGATTACTTGTACACCTATCGTAGCTTATTACAAAAAGTAGCACAAATAGAAAATGCACTTCAGAATGTAGATAGCCATCCATATTTCAGATCTGTTGAAATAAGCCTGATCAGGCAGCAAACCTGTGCTAAAATGCGCACTTTGTTAGCCAGTTACGGCCGCGGCCAGCTTACCGGCGCTGATGCACACGATCGGTTAGACGAGATCAACGCACGCATACAAGTGTTATTCTATTCTATGGCGGCTTAATATTAGGATCAATAATAAGTTTAGGGCTTGCGGGAGTTATACCCCGCAAGCTTTTTTTGTTTAAAGGCGGGGGCAACCGGCTGCAAAGTCCCCATTATTGTAGTATCTGTGCAAGCGATATCATCTTAAATTTATTTATAATTATTTATTATTATTCGAAGGGGCTGGTGTTTTATTCCAGATTATTCGAAAAAATCGCTTTTTATTCCCTTTGAAATTCGGTATATTGTAGTAAGTTCTTTGAAAAATAGCAGCGTGTTAAAACCGTCGCCCAACAGGAATAGGTCAATATTTACCTAATTGGCAGCGTTAGGCCTGCGTAAATATTGGAGTAATCCTACGGTTATTTGCCGTCTAAAATTACTTTTTTAATTTGCTGTAACCCCAACTTCAAATAAACGGCAAATCAGTTGGCAGGGGATGATGAGATCGTACATTATCAGAGGAACTGCTTTACATGGGATCAAAACAGGTTGAAAGGGAACAAAAAACCCGTTTAAACCTAAATTTAAACGGGCCTGGTATGTAAGTATCCTTATTGGAAGTACTATTTACAAAATTTAATAAATGACTGTTGATTTAGTTCCAACGACCGCCACCGCGGTTGCTGTCTTTTTGGTAGCCGCCGCCACCGCCACGGTTTCCACCGCCGCCATAGCCGCCGCTTCTGCCGCCGCCGAAGCCGCCACCACCACCGCGACGATCACCGCCTGCGCCTGGTTTCCTTTCTTCTGCCTGGCTAACTGCAATTGTTCTGCCACCAATTTCGGTGCCGTTAAGGCCGTCAATTGCTTTTTGTGCAGACTCGTCATCAGTCATTTCAATAAATCCGAAACCTTTACTTCTGCCGGTTTCGCGGTCAGTAATAATCTTAACAGAACCAACTTCGCCGTAAGCTTCAAATAGTTCCTGTAAATCAGCTTCCTCTACCTTGTAGGGAAGACTTCCAACAAAAATTTTCATCAAGTTTTAATTTAATCATTAGGCATTTTGTGCCTAACATCATTTTCAGTAACACAAATAAATCAATAGTGTTTATTTAATTTCAATAATAGGTAAATTATATTCAATTAATGCTATTTATTTACTGCCGGTTACAATTGTTTGTAATGTTAGCCAATAACACCTAATTAGTTTGTTTATACGCATGGGACAATATATTTGTTATGGTGAAGGCAAGGCAGACTATATTATTCAACATGATGATTTATCAGTGCCCGAATCTTTAAAATAAATTATATTTTCAAGCCCTAAATGCCTGCTGAAAAAAAACATCGTAAAATCCGCCCGCTGCAACTCATCGCGGTTATCTTCTTTACCGTATCAGGCGGCCCTTACGGGCTCGAGCCTTTATTAGGCTATGTACATCAACATGGCGCCCTGTTATTGTTATTAGTAACCCCAATATTATGGGATATCCCTGCTATATTCACCGTACTTGAACTAAATGGGATGATGCCCGTAACCGGCGGCTATTATCAATGGGTTAAGCATGCATTGGGTAAACGCTGGGGATTTTACGAAGGTTGGTGGACCTGGTTATATACCTTTGCCGACCTTGCCATCTATCCGGTATTGTTTATCCAATACGCTGCATTCTTTTTTCCGGGGATAGAAACTTACAAAATACCCGTTTGCCTGGTTATTGTTTGGTCATCCGCGGCATTGAATATTTGGGGCATTGTGCCCGTTGGGCGGGTGGCGCTGGCATTAAGTGTAGTTGTATTGCTGCCATTTATTATACTTTTTGCAGTATTTGCACAGCATCATACCGGTGGTTTTTTATTACCTGCACCATCATTAAAAGGGATTGCTTACCCGTCATTAGGGCTGGGCATTTACACGGTAATGTGGAATTGTTTTGGCTGGGATAATGTAACCACTTATGCCGAAGAAGTTGAAAAACCCGAACGCGCCTATTTTGTATCGATTTTTTTAGCCTTCATTTTAGTAATGGTTATTTACTGCGGTGTAATTATAACTGCGTTGTTATCCGGCATTGATTATACCGTTTTTGCTAACGAGGGGTTACCCGCTTTAGGCACGCTTATTAACGGGCGTTGGCTGGGATCTATCATTGCCATAGCCGGACTGGCCAGTACGCTTGGCTTATACGCGGCAAATTTACTTTCGGTATCGCGGTTACCTAAAGTAATGGCCGACGATCAATTTTTACCAACCCGGTTGCATTCTCTGCATCCGCGGTTTAATACACCTTATGTATCTATCATAGTTTGCTCGGTAGTTATTAGCCTGATGTGCTTCTGGAGCTTTGGCGACCTGCTGATCATTGATGTTACGGTTTATGGCGCGGGGTTGTTCCTGGAATATATATCACTAATAAAATTGCGGCTAAAAGAGCCGCATCGCGAGCGCCCGTTCAGGATACCTTTAAGTACCCGTTGGTTGTGCATATTTTTAGTATTGCCCATAACGGTTTACGGCATTGCGTTAAGCGGCGTGCTATCCAGCATGTCCGAAGCTTTGAAGCCTGCTTTGTTTGCCCTTGCCGCTTTACTGAGTGGCGAATTGGTGTGGCGGTTAATTATGTGGCGCAAACCGCATTTGCGGGGTTTATAAAATTATCACCTTTAAACCATGCGTGTCCATATCCAAAAGCCTTGTTCAGGCGCCATAATATATAATCCTGAAATGATAATTATGCATCAGGCACACTCGTTTTGTGGAGAGAAATATTAATTGTGGAAAATTTTAAGATCGGTTTTTTATTTTAAAAAAATATTGCTAATATTGCAGTCCGATTTTTACGGGCTAAAAATCGCTTTTAAGAGCTAAAAATCATGGATTTAGTAAAATTTGTTGAAGAACAATCGGTAGTAAATAATAAAGTTCCTGCGTTTAAAGCTGGTGATACCATTAGCGTACACTACAAAATCAGGGAAGGTAACAAGGAACGTATCCAGGTTTACCAGGGCGTAGTTATACAACGCAACAGTACTGGCAATAATGAAACTTTTACTGTACGTAAAGTATCAAACGGTATAGGTGTTGAGCGTATTTTCCCTATCAACTCTCCAAACATCGATAAAATTGATGTAAACAACGTTGGTAAAGTACGCCGTGCTAAATTGTTCTACCTGCGCGAATTGACAGGTAAGGCAGCCCGTATCAAATCAAAAAGGGTTTAATTTATACGCCCGTTCAGGGCTGTATTAAATATAAAAAAGCCGCTTCCTTTTCAAAGGAAGTGGCTTTTTCTGTTTGGCTTAACTTCATAGAGCTGATCCATTATTAATAAAAGCCCGCGCAAACAACCCGTCCAACTATTTGTAACGTATATCAGGTATGATAAAACGGCAAATACTAATTTTTTCTGCTTTGCTGGTAATGCAAAATGTTATAGCGCAAAGCCAGCCGGGCAAAAGATATAAGGATATTGTTTTTAACGATATTCTCCTTGAGAAGGATCTCAGTTACAACTCCCAGGCATCCAAGGATCAAAAAAAATCATACCTGTTCGATCTGTATCAACCCAAGGGCGATGATGCAAGTTCCCGCCCGTTAATCATTTGGATGCATGGAGGTGGCTTTAAATTTGGCTCCAAAACAGCTAAGGGCGTAAAGCTTTGGAGCCAAACCTTTGCCCGGCGTGGTTATGTGTGTGCTTCTATCAATTATCGTTTAAGTAAGGCAAACCCATTGTTTCATTTTGATGATTTGCTAAAGGGCTCATTTTATGCTACGCAGGATGCAAAGCTTGCGGTAGCATATTTTCGCACAAATGCAGCGAAGTACCATATTGATCCTGATAAAATTATTCTTGGGGGTAATTCCGCCGGGGGCTTTATAGCCCTTAATGCCGCTTATAGTAAAAATGAGGACTTTGGCCGTTTGGCTAATATTGCTGATGATGAAATTAAAAGCAGCGGGGTGCCCCATCGGCCTATATACGCCGTAATAAATTATTGGGGTAGTATTTATGATCTGGGATGGTTAAGCAACGCCAAAACACCGATTATCAGCGTACATGGCAGCGAGGATGGTTTAGTACCTATCACCCACAAAAACTCGTCGCTGTATGGCAGTCTCGACATTCATAACAAAGCCGATGCGCTACACATTCCTAATACACTTAAAGTATACAAAGGGTATTCTCACGAATTGCAAAAACATTTCAATCCGTTTTTTGAAGGCTCAAAAGCACAAAGCCGGTGGCTGGAAGCCGCGCAGTTTACGGCCGATTATTTGTATGGAATAATGAAATAAAATTGGGTCTGTACTTTATTAGCAATAGCCGCTGGTACATGTTATTAAGTTATCTACGACCCTATATCGTCTAAAAACTTATCAATGTGTATACACCCCTCACTAATGGATTTCATGTAGTACTGCTGGTCTTCGGGGGCGTTGGCTAATTCGTAGCGTAGTTGTTCAATACATAATATCATACCCGAAAGCTCGTTGCGGATATCGTGCCTTAGCTGGCGAATAACTTCGATATTTACCGTTTCATTTTTTTCCGGCTCCATAATGCTACTTGCCCAAGTTAATGGCTTTCATTTTATTGTATAACGTCTTACGGTCTATTTGTAATATCTCGGCAGCTTTTGTTTTATTAAAGTTCACCTCGCGCAGTACCTTTAAAATAGTATCGTATTCTGCTTCCAGGGCTGCGTTTTTTAAATCGTGCTTGGGTTCTTTAGCTAATTGCGCCGGTTCGTTATAATGATTTGTAGCTGGTTCTGGCGAGCTATATTTGGCATTAATGGATATTTCCAGTGGCAGGGCTTTCATTTGCACAACATCGCCTTCGGTTAATAAAGCGGCCCGGCGTACCACGTTTTTTAATTCGCGGATATTTCCAGGCCAGCGATAGGTTAAAAAGCATTCTTCAACCTCGGGCGAAAAGGAAGTGACGTTACGCCCTAATTCATCGTTGGCCATCTTTAAAAAATGGTTCGACAATAACATGATATCGCTTCCACGTTCACGAAGGGCCGGTAAATAAATACCAAACTCGTTAAACCGATGAAACAGGTCTTCGCGGAAACGGCCTTTCTGAATGCCCTCCTGTAAGTTTTCGTTAGTGGCAACAATAATGCGCACATCCAGATCAATCTCTTTCGTACTACCTATCCGTTTTACTTTGCGTTCTTGTACCGTACGTAATAGTGCGGCTTGTATATCATAAGATAAATTACCTACTTCGTCTAAAAACAAAGTCCCGCCGTTAGCCATTTCAAAGTGACCGATCTTGGTATAAAGTGCCCCGGTGAATGAGCCTTTTTCGTGACCAAAAAATTCGCTTTGGGCCAGTTCCTTGGTTAACGAGCCGCAATCCATGGCTATAAAAGGCTTATCGTGACGCGGGCTGTTCAGGTGGATACTTTTAGCCACCGATTCTTTCCCGGTACCACTTTCACCCATAATAATTACGCTGTAATTAGTTGGAGCAACCAATTCAATCTGCCGTAATAATTCTTTTGAAGCCTTACTGGTGCCCACCACAAACTCGGCCGAAAGCACTTGTTTTTTGCCGGGCTTTGGCGTAGCTGCCGCCACCGGCTCTTCCTCTAACAGGGCATGGCGGGTTTCAATGGCTTTGGTAATGGTGTTCAGAATTTCGTCGGGGTACAGGGGTTTGGTGATATAATCATACGCGCCCATTTTAATGAGTTCAACGGCCATTTTAATATCCGAATAGCCCGTTATAATAATTACTCCCGTTTTTGGATAACTGCTTTTGATGTTGATCAGCATCTGCCGCCCATCGGTATCCTCCAACCTGAAATCGCAAAGCACCAGGTCAAACTCACCATTTTTTAGATGCTCCATGGCGCTTGCCCCGTTGTTGGCCGTGGTTACATCAAAATTGTTGCGTGTTAAAAATTTGGATAGCAATAGCCCAACATTTACTTCATCATCAACAATGAGTATTCTTTTCATAGCAGTATAGTAGACTTCAAAGGTATGTAGTAATAAAAGTCAAGGTACTACAAATTTGGTAAAATATTTCGTCCATTTCAATTTTATAAGCTTGGTTGAGAAAATTTTTACCCACCTATGCTACCATTTGTTTTATCCTTAACATTTATTACAATGTCCGTATCTTTAACGCAATGAAAAAACTGATCCGTGGCTTTGGCTATGCATTTAAGGGTATTTGGTATGCTACAGCTACACAACTGAATTTCCGCGTGCACCTGGTAGCATCTCTTACGGCAGCTTTGCTGGGTTACGCCCTAAAAGTGTCGGCTATTGAGTGGATCTGGATCATATTCTGCATGGCCCTGGTATTAGCGGCCGAACTGTTTAACACTTCAATAGAGGTATTAACTGACCTGGTATCGCCCGAGTTTAATACCAAAGCCGGACACGTGAAGGATATTGCGGCCGGGGCAGTTTTGGTTACCGCCATTTTTGCGCTGGTTACCGGGACCATTATTTTTTTACCTAAAATTTTAACGCTTATCCATGCTGCATAAAACCCGCGGCATTGTTTTTAAGGTAACCGATTACGGCGAAAGCAGTGTAGTTGTGCAGGTATATACCGAAAAGTTTGGGCTGCAATCTTATATCGTCAACGGGGCCAAAAAACCAAAGGCTAAAATACACCGCAATATGCTGCAGCCCCTGCATTTGCTGGATATGGTGGTTTATCATAAAAACGCAGGGACCGTGCAGCGCATTGCGGAACTAAAAAATCTGCCCGTTTTACAAAGTATCCCTTATGATGTAATTAAAAGCAGTCTGATTATGTTTTTGAACGAGGTTTTGTATAAATCTGTAAAGCAACAGGCGCCTGACGAAAATCTGTTCCAGTTTTTATTCCATTCGGTTGAATTGCTGGACCAGCAAACAAATAACCCGGCTAATTTTCACCTGGTATTTTTATTGAGACTAAGCCGATACCTCGGTTTTTATCCCGATCAAAACAAAGCCGCCGATGCCGACTACTTTGATATGAGAAACGGCGTTTTTACAAAGTATAAGCCTGAAAATTGGCAGTATCTGTCGCCGCCGCATACACAAAACTTTTACCAGTTATTAAAATATGGTTTTGAAAATATGGATCAGCTTGTGTTGAAGAATGATGAGCGCCGCTACCTGCTAAGTAAAATGCTGGAATACTTCGCCCAGCACATAGAAGGTTTTGGCAATATCCGCTCGCACGAGGTATTGGAGGAGGTGTTAGGATAGGGTCTCACCCTGTCCTCTCCAAAGGAGAGGGAATAGGGCAGATAGATTTAAGTGGGCTACAACTATACCTCGTGTCCAAGCACTTCCTTTTTAATAAATTCAATATTGGATTCGGGAAGTGTGTTGCCGCCTATCTGGTGTACGGTGCCATCTGGCTCCACCTGTAGCTTGGCTTCTATATTTTCCATCTTTACGTTTAAGATATCGTCATCCTTATCAACAATGCAATCTAATTCCCTGCCTGCATAGTTGATGGTAAATTCATAATGCCCGTTGCTACCGCTTGTTGGCGCTGTATTTTGAGTAGTTTCCATGATATTTTGTTCCGTTGTTTACCCTTATAACACAACAGGCACACGGTTGTTTTAGTACTTATAGTCCCTCTTATAACAGCAATAATTTTCGTAAAATATTTTGAAATGCAATTTCTTATCTATTACTTTGAACATCAAAGTACTTTTGCGTGAAAGAAAATCAAGTACAGCAAGACCTTGCCTCTATTCGGAGTTTAATGGAGCGGTCATCCAAATTCCTGTCCCTTAGCGGCTTATCGGGCATATTAGCCGGTGTTTACGCTTTAATTGGGGCAGCAATTGCTTATCGTATTATTTATATAAACCCCATTGATATAAAGCGGCCGGTGCGCGGTTTTTTTTACGAGGGCAGTATAAACGATTACATTGTAACCCTTGCCGAGTTGTTTTTTGTAGCGATTGTGGTATTACTATCATCAATAGCTACAGGCTTTATTTTAAGTTTGCGCAAAGCCAGGCGCACGGGGCAACCATTTTGGGGGGCCAGCAGTAAGGCGCTGGTGTTTAATATGCTTGTACCATTATTAACGGGTGGTGCATTAATGTTTTTATTTGCTTTGCGTGGTTATTTCGGTATTGTTGCGCCGGCATCGCTTATTTTTTACGGACTGGCATTAGTTGGTGCGGGTAATTACACTTTTAAAGGCGTACAATATCTTGGTATTAACGAAATTATATTAGGTTTGATAGCTGCACTTTATCCCGGCTATGGCTTGCTGTTTTGGGCTATTGGCTTTGGTGTGTTACACATTATTTATGGCAGCATTATGTATTTAAAATACGACAAGTGAGCATCCCTTTTGATAAACTTGATAAGGCTTTTGAGAACCGTATAAGGTTACAAATTATGAGTATACTGGTGGTGAACGAGCGGTATGATTTTAACGCGCTTAAAGAACTGCTGGGCGTAACCGACGGTAACCTGGCATCGCACCTGAAGGGTTTGGAGAAGGAGGAATATATTTTGGTAAACAAATCGTTTTTAGGGCGTAAACCCAATACTAATTATGAGGCAACCACAAAAGGCAAGCAAGCTTTTAAAGCACACCTGGATGCATTGGAGCAATTAATTAAACATCAAAAAGTAGGCTAAATTTTTTTTACATATTAACTTTGAAATTCAAAGTACTTTAAAAACCAAAATATGAAAACAAGCACTTACTGGATCGGCTATTTCAAGGCAAATGCCCGGCAGCAACGTATAAACTGGGAAACTAAACCACAGTTAACCCAAGCTGAATTAACAACCATATTATACTCCTTACAAATATGGCAATTGGGTGAAACATCGGAAGGTGTTCAACTAACAAATATGGCGGCACGCCATGCTATCAGAACTAATGATCCGGATTACCTGGAAGCTACAAAACTGTTTATTAAAGAGGAACAGAAACATGGCAATAACCTGGGGCGTTACTTAGATGCTATCGGCAAGCCGCGTATAAAAAATAATTTGGGCGATAACATGTTCAGGTTCATACGGCATTTAAATTCAAATATGGAAATGCTGACGCTCACTGTACTGGTGGTGGAAAGTACTGCACAAATATTTTACCAGGCGCTTAAAGACGCCACCAACTGCACCCTGTTAAAAGAAATATGCACTGATATATTGATTGACGAAGCCCATCACATTACCTTCCAAACCGAGCGTTTGGCCAATGTATATTGTAATAAAAATGCTTTCTCGCGCGTCTGGCGCAAAAAAGCTTACAAGTATTTCTTTTATGCTACTGCCTGCGTAGTTTGGTTTGCACATAGCAAGTTGTTTAAAGCTGGTGGTAATACGTTTAGCGGGTATTTAAAAAAGATGCGCTATAAATACATAAAAACTTTGGAAACTATAACCGGCAACGCTATTGCTCAATTTGCTTAAATCATAGGTCATTATACAAAGTTAGGTGCAATTGCGCTTAGTTTAGACCACAAATCGAGTTTATGATGTATGAATCCTGATTAAGATTTACCTTAGTGAAGTTTTAAAATGTAACACTAAGCCACATTAAGCGTTTATTATCCATGAAACTTATCTCTAAAATACTTTTCGTTTTTTTAATATGCGTTAACTATTGCTTCGCCCAAACCGGTGATCCGAAATTGCTTGTGCGTGAGGGGATTGAGTTACACAACCAGAAAGATTATGCCGGCGCGATAGCAAAATACAAAGCCGCCTTGGCTATCGACCCTGATTACGACCCAGGTAATTATCAATTGGCCTTCTCGCTTAACGCCATGGGTAAGGGGTTGGATGGCATCCCGTATTTAGAGAAAGTATTTAAATCAACTTCGGCATCAACTAACCTCATCACCGGGGCGTACGATCTGGCCGGAAGTATTTACGATCAGCAGCATCAGCCACAAAAGGCAATAGCAAGCTATCAGGCGGGTATCAAAGCCAACCCGGCTTATCAACCCCTGCGCTACAATTTAGGGCTGGCGTATTTCCGCAACCGCCAATATGCTGAAGCCGAACAAGCGGCAATAGGAGCTATTAATATTGATCCGAAACAGGCGAGCAGCATGCGCCTTTATGCGTTGGTATGCTTTCATCAAAATAAACGGGTGCCTGCCTTGTTAGGTTTATGCGAATTCTTAGTTTTAGAACCCAACACTGCACGTAGTGCCGAGGCGTATGGTAACCTGCAGCATATTCTGCAGGGCGGTGTGTTAAAGCCCGAGCCAGGTGAGGTGCGACCGCATGCTATTGAAGCAGGTGTGAATGCCCCAAACCAGGTCATTGCTAAAGCCATTGCGCCGTTTTCCAGGCGTAGGTACGCCAGCGCAGGCGACCTGCTTTCAGCGCAGCTTAGCGCCATCTTTATAGCTTTAGGTACAACACCACAGGAAAAATACCAGTTTTGGCACGCATTAGCCGATGATTTTTACAAACTATCTCAAACACCAAATATGCCTGCATTCGCGCGGTTGATTAGTCTAAGCACTCCCGAAAGCGCCAAATGGGCCAAAACCAACGTCCAGCAAATGAGCGATCTTGATGGCTGGCTTAAAAACAACCAGCCGGATTATAAATAACCCGGCTGAGGTACTTTTATTCAGTTTTGCCCTTTTGCAAATTCACCATTTCGGTGAAGCTTTTAGCGGCAGTTGTAAAATCGGATGGGATAAGCATTACCGTAGTAGTGTTATTATCGATACCAATTTCCGAAAGCATCTGCATACGGCGCAACTCTAAGGCTATGGGGCTACCTTCCATTTGTTTAGCGCCCTGGGTTAATTTTATTGAGGCGTCCAGCTCTGCTTCGGCTTTAATAATACGGGCACGTTTCTCGCGGATGGCTTCGGCTTCGCGGGCCATGGCACGCTGCATGCTTTCAGGTATTTCCACGTCCTTCATTTCCACCATTTCAATTTTTATACCCCAGGGTTCGGTGGCCGAATCGACAATTTTTTGCAGGGTGGCGTTGATCTGCTCACGTTCGCGCAAAACCTCGTCCAGCAAATGCTGACCAATAATATTCCTTAACGCGGTAACCGAAAATTGATACACCGCCTGGTTGTAGTTAGCCACTTTAATAATAGCATCCTCGGGGTTTATCACCTTAAACCAAAGCACTGCGTTAACTTTTATAGTAACACTATCTTTGGTAATGGTTTCCTGTTGTTCCAGGTCAACGGTACGGGTACGGATGTCCACTTTCATTTGGGTGTCGATAAAGGGAATGATGAAATACAACCCGGGCCCTTTTGTAGCATGATAGCGCCCCAAACGGAAAACGATAGCGCGCTGATATTCCTGGGCAATTTTTACCCCCATTACCAATAAAACCAATGCAATAAATGCAATAATTAATCCTGTTGTCATGATGTGTGTTTGATTATTTGTGTGATTAGTTTTTAATCGCCTGCCTGTTAAGTTCCGGGAGGATTTTTAGACGTCGGGGAAAGGTTCACCGGTACGCGATTGTTGAGTAAATGTAGATACATTGCACAATATGGTGCAAATATTTCTTACAAATCAGCACAGTACCAGCACAGTTGGGGGGAGATAATCAAACTGTCATTTCGACCAGCGGGAGAAATTTTATACGTGAAGTAACAAATCGCAGAAGATTTCTCCTTGTACCTCGTTCGAAATGACACGTGGCTATTGAAGGTTTACACCTTCCTGTAAATATCCAGCAGGTTACGGCCTTGTTCCTTGTAGTCGAGCCCATAGCCTACCACAAATTCATTTTTAATGTGGAAGCCCACATAGGTTAATTCTTCTATAGAAACCTCAATAGCCTCGGGCTTTAGTAATAATGAACATACACGAATAGAAGCTGGTTTACGCTGATATAGCTTCTCGACAAGATATTTCAGGGTGTTTCCGCTATCAATAATGTCTTCTACAATTATAATGTCGCGGTCTTTAATATCTACAACCAAATCAATATCCTCGCGTATTTTGCCGCTGGTGGCCGTACCGCCATAGTATGATGCCAGTTTGGTGAAGGTAACCTCGCAGGGAACGTTAATGTGTTTGATCAGATCGGCAATGAAAAGAAAGCTGCCATTCAACACGCCAATAAAAATTGGACTACGCTCAGCATAATCCGTGTTCAGGTGCGCAGCTATCTCTGCTATACGCTGTTGAATTGTACTCTGGTCTATCAGTTTCTCAAATTCCAGATCGGCTACCGTCGTTTTCATCCGACTAATTTAAAAATTTATCCCATAACCCAAAAAATATTATCATACGGATAACTATTATATTTACAGCCACATGATAGACTACCAGGTACATACCCTGCCTAATGGCATCAGGCTTTTGTTTAAACATTACCCATCAACTATAACGCATTGTTGTTTTATGGTTAATGCCGGCGCCCGCGATGAAACTGAGGGCAAAGACGGACTGGCGCATTTTATTGAGCATTTACTGTTTAAAGAGACCGAACGCCGCAGCACTAACCAAATATTAAACCACCTGGAACTGGTTGGGGCAGATTTGAATGCCTATACTACCAAAGAATATACTTGCCTGCACGCTTCGCTGTTAAAGCAACACCTGGGCCGCGCTATGGACCTGTTTGAAGATCTGATATTCCATTCCACGTTCCCCGAAGTTGAATTGCAGAAGGAGCGCGGTGTAATTTTAGATGAAATAGCATCGTACTTAGACCAGCCCGAGGAGGCGATACAGGATGATTTTGAAGGTATATTATACAAAGGGCACCCTATTGGTAATAATATTTTAGGTACGCCCGAATCGGTAAACAAGCTAAATAAGGCCGATATTGATAACTTCATCAGCAGTAATTACAACACCGCGCAAATGGTATTTGGCGTTTTTGGAGATTATGATTTTAATAACCTGATCAAACTATTCAACAAGTATTTTGAAGGGGTTAAACTAAATGACAGCCAAAAGCAGCGCGTAAAACCCGTACCCGTAAAAGCCGAAACAATAGTTGTGAAAAAGCCTATTTCGCAAACACATTGTATTATTGGCAGCAGGGCCTATCCGTCAAACAGTCCGCATAAATACGGCTTGCTTTTGTTAAACAATTTATTGGGGGGCATGGGCATGAGCAGCCGGTTAAATTTAGAGATACGGGAAAAGCATGGGATAGCTTATACCATCGAATCCAATTATACTTCATTCACCGATACCGGTATTTTTAATATTTATTTTGGTACCGATGCAGAGAAAGCCGACAAGGCCCTTCGCCTTACCCATAAAGAATTAAAAAAGCTTCGTGATAATAAGTTGGGGGTATTGCAGTTGCACCAGGCTAAACAAAAGTTTATCGGGCAAATTGCCCTGGCTGAAGAGAACCGTATGAGCCTGATATTATCTATGGCCAAAAGCCTGATGGATTTTAACCGGGTTGATTCGCTGGAAGAAATTTTTGCCAAGATAAACGCGGTAACCGCCACAGAATTATTGGATATCAGCAACGAGATATTTAACGTAAATAATTTATCAGCTTTGTTATTTGAACCCAATGAATAGTTGCTAGTGAAGGGCTTTAAAATAATCAGGCTTACGGATTGTAATCCGTAAGCCTGAAAGTAGAGATATTATCAGATACCCAGTTATATGACAGTTCCGTTGGGTATTACCGCACGTTTTTTAACAACTACAATCCCATCCTGAACAGTATGGGTTGGGAAATCGCCGTTGGGTAGCGGCTCGCCGCAATTAATAATTACATCGTTACCTATATGGCAGTTTTTATCGATAATGGCATTTTTTATCTGGCAGCGGTCGCCAATACCCATAATCGGTTCGTTATTAGCTTTCGAGGTGGCAATTTGTTCAAGTGTCTGATAATTATCGCTACCCATAATATAACAGCTTTCTATCGTGGTGTCAAAGCCAATGCGGGTACGTATCCCCACCAGAGAGTGGGTGATATGGCTGGCGTTAATAATACAGCCCTCGGATATAATGGCCCTTTCTAAATGCGTGCCCGATATTTTTGACGGCGGCAGCATGCGCGCGCGCGTATAAATTGGCCGGTTGCCAAATAAATTAAAGGCCGGTATCTCATCTGTTAAACCCAGGTTGGCATCAAAAAAAGATGGAATGGTACCAATATCTGTCCAATATCCCTCGTATTGATAGCTAACCACCTTATGGGTTTTAATAGATTGCGGGATGATCTCTTTACCAAAATCGGTATGATCGTTAGACTGCAGCAAATTATACAACACTTTGCGGTTAAAGATATAAATGCCCATGGAAGCCAGGTAAATACGTCCCTCGGCCTTCATTTCATCGCTTACTTCTGATACCAGTGCATCGAAACCGCTTTTAGGTTTTTCAACAAATGATGTGATCCGTCCATCGGTGTCTGTTTTTAAGATGCCAAAGCCTGGTACATCATTTACATGAACTGGGATACTGGCAATAGAAATATCGGCACCGGCAGCAATATGCTTATTGATCATTTCGTCAAAATCCATTTGGTATAGCTGGTCGCCCGATAGGATCAGTACATACTCAAATTCGTGCACAGACAGGTGGTGTAGGCTTTGCCTAACGGCATCGGCCGTACCCTGGAACCAACCGCCGCTGGTAGGGGTTTGTTCGGCTGCCAGAATATCAACAAAAGCAGTACTGAAACTGCTGAAATGGTAGGTGTTTTTAATGTGTTTATTAAGCGACGCCGAGTTGAACTGCGTTAATACAAATATGCGCGATATGTTAGAATGTAAGCAGTTGGAAATAGGGATATCGACCAGGCGATACTTACCTGCAATTGGAACCGCGGGTTTTGACCGGGTTGCCGTTAAAGGGAAAAGGCGCGATCCCTGGCCACCGCCAAGTACAATGCTGATTACTTTATCTGTCATATGTTGTTTATTAAGCGTTCATAAAGGTCGATATACTGTTTTGCCGAGCGGTCCCATGAAAAATCCAGCTCCATTACATGGGTGCGCAATAAATTAAGGTGGCCGCTATCCTGGTAAAGGGCAACCGCGCGGCTAACTGAATAACAAATGTCGTCGATACTGGTTTGATCGAAGCAAATGCCATAACCGCCTTCATCGCCGAAATCAATTACAGTATCGCGCAATCCCCCCGTACGGTGCACCATAGGTATGGTGCCATAACGCAGTGCATACAATTGGTTTAACCCGCATGGTTCCACCCGCGATGGCATTAGCAGAAAATCGGAACCCGCGTAAATAAGATGCGAAAGCTCCTCATTATAACCAATAAAGCTACGGTACTGATTAGGCTGATGCGGCGCTAAGTCTATTAAAGATTGTTCAATGGCCGGGTCTCCGGTACCCAGCACCAGGAAATTCACCTTGCCGGGATGTTCATTGATAGCCCGGTTAATAGCCTCGGCTAACAGGTCGGCACCCTTGTCATCAACCAAACGTCCTATAAAGGATATAAGCGGCAATTTATGGTCAAGTTCAAAACGTTTACACAGCGCTTCTTTATTTTTCTGTTTGCCTTTAACCAGGGTTTTAATGGTAAAGTTCCCGGCTATCATCGGGTCGGTTGCCGGATCCCAAACCTGCGTATCTATGCCGTTTACAATCCCCACACCACGATGGCGCTCCATCTGGAATAACGGTTCTAAGCCGTTAGATTGCCAGCTGAGTTCGTCCATATAACTGGGTGAAACGGTGGTATAAGCCGAGCAGCAACGCACAGCTGAAGCCAGTGGATTAATCCCTCCGGCCCAATCCAGCAAACCGGCATGCAGCATATCTATCTCGGGCAGGTACTTTATTTTGGTCCAGCTAAAGGCCCCATGGTACTGCCCGTTGTGGATGGTGAATACCGTAGGTGTATTACTTAAACGGCTATATATAGCCGAATGCTGCAACAGAAAGGGAACCAGGCCGGCATGATGATCGTGGCAATGAATAATATCCGGCGATTGCTGCGACCAGTTGATCCAATCTAAAAACGCCAGCTGATAGGCCATAAACTGCTCGTTCTCATCGGGATAACTGTAAATTTCTTTGCGGTCGAGCAGGCCGGGAATATGAATAAGGTATAGTTCAAAACCCAGTTTATCGGTAGTTTCTTTCCAAACCTCAAATTCCATACGGTTACCCCCAAACATGGTCGAGGCTTTAAAAACTACATCAAACTTGTTTTCCTTTACAAATTTACGATTGTAAAAAGGCAACGCTACAGCGGCCTGCAAACCGGCTTTAACCTGATATTTTGGCAAGGCCCCAACAACATCGGCAAGGCCGCCAACTTTAGCAATAGGATAACATTCGGCAGCGAGGTGATAAATTTTCATTCACAGGTTTTATTGGCTCAATTTAAGCAAAGATTGCTAAAAGAGAAACCCTCAGGAATTATTATGGTTTTTAAAATATAGTTTAGCTAATGGTAAAAATTTAGCCGGTTTGGTGTACTGATATTGAAATTTTTTCAGGGAAAAGGGATGTTACTGATTTTGCAGATTTAGTATTTGTTTACAAAAAACTATTGATAAAAACGCTGACAGTATCGCGACACCACTATCTTACCGGTTTTACAAAGTTTTGCGTCCATTTCGGGGGCGTTAATCGGATTAAAACACCCCTTGTAAACTTTGCCGGTTTTAGACCTTATCCTGGTTTTTTACCCGGAGTTTCTCACTTTTAGACAGACTTTCGCATTTTTAGCGATTTTTAGGTTTAAACACCTGCTTATCAGCTGGTTGCCAAAAACTAAAATCAATGACACGCTTATGCCACCATTAAGCATTTGAGGGATGGGTAACTTTGTAATGTCCACTCAAGAATAAAACGTTTGCTGTCAAACAAATCCTAACCCGCGTTCCTTTTGCGGCTATAATTTCAGATCTACACATACTTCAGCGCATGACTGATAAAATTACTGGTCAGGCCATAATCTTCAGTGCCTTTGCGGCGGATAAAAAAGAAATCGCGGGTGATCTTTAATCCTTCAACGGGGACTTCAACCAAATCGCCTTCGGCCAGCTGGCGCACTATGGATGGCCGCGGCATAAAGCCCAGGCATTGATCGGCCAGCAGGAAGTTTTTTAATGCTTCGGTACCACCAAGCCGTATTTTTACCGAAAGGTCGGCGGGTTTAACATGGTGCACCGATAACGCTTTCAACAAGGCATTCAATGTGCCCGATCCACGCTCGCGCAAGGCCACCGGCGTTTTAACCAATTGTTTTAAGGTAAGCGATTTACCTGCCAGCGGACTTTTAGCCGAACATACAGGGATCACTTCATCGCTCATAAAAGGCTTATAGCTAACCGTAGTCAGTTTATTATCTACCTCTATAATACCAATATCAACCTCGTGGTTAAGTAAAGCATTCAGTATGTATTCCGAATTACGGTTCACCAGCTGCACGTCTACATTAGTATATTCTTTTTGGAAACCCGATAAAATGGATGGTAAAATGTATAATGCAATGGTAGTGCTGGCCCCCAAACGCAAATGGCCGGCCGCGTTACTAAGGTTACTAAGTATCGAAAGATCGTATTCTATTTTGCGTTCAATCTCTGTAGCCTGTAAAAGATACTCGTTCAGCTTTTTACCTGGTTCGGTTAGCAGGATGCTATTCCCTTTGCGTTCAAAAAAGGCTACCTTATATTGGTCTTCCAGCCCCTTTATATGCTTGCTGATAGCCGGTTGTGTAACAAATAATACCTGCGCCGCTTTTGAGAAACTCATATTAGCGGCAACTTCCATAAAAACACGGTGGGCGAAGGATATCATACTTTAGTTAGCTGTTACAAATATAACACGCATTATAAGATAAAGTTATAATGCAACTACACTTTAATACGCAGGGCTATATAAAAAGGTTGCTTTTTGAAATAAAACGAATAATATTTTGATATAAATAACTAAAATGGAACACAAAAAACATTATATGGGTTATTTATAAAAACAACGCTATGAAAATTACAAAATACCTGCACTCGTGCCTTGTGTTTGAAAAGAACGGGTTTAAATTATTGGTAGATCCCGGTACATTCTCTTTTGCCGAAGGATTTATTGAAGCCGATGAATTTAACGATGTTGATGCTGTTATCATCACCCATATCCATGCCGATCACCTGGATAAAGAGAACCTGGTCAAAATTATTGAACTCAGCGGGGCTAAAGTTTATACCGTTAAGCAAGTAAGCGATGAGTTGCAAAAGATTGCCGTAAAAAGTGAGCCCATACCCAATACCATCGGCCCCTTTACGTTGGAATTGATCCCCGTTAAACATGAAGGCATTTTGGATAACCCGCTGCCAGAGATGGTAGCTATGGTTATTGATGGCCAAGTGCTTCACCCGGTAGATTCCTTCGACGATAAACTGTTGGCCTATGCCGGTATTGAGTTATTGATATTGCCTGTTATGGCACCGTTCACTACCGAACTTATTGTAGCCTCCTTTGCTGATAAAATACGCCCTAAACAGGTACTCCCTGTTCACGATGGCTTTGCAAAACCATTCTTTTTAAAACAACGGTACGAAAACTACAACAGGCACTTTGAAAAGCTGGGAGTGGTGTTTCATAACCATATGTCGGAGATTGGCGCGTCGGTTGAAGTTTGAGGCAAACATTATTAAGGTATAGCCAACAGATGTTCGGAAGATTAGAAAGGCGTGGGGTTGCGCGATTCCCCTCTTGAGAGGGGTGCAGGGGTATGTCCTTCTAAACATAAATGACACTCTCCTGCCACCACAATTCCCTCCCGCCCCCTCTCAAGAGGGGAATTTGGATTTCTTCCGAACACTTGTGAGGTATAGCCCACTAAAAGGCATATTGGTCAATTACCAAACGTTCCGATGGAACGTAATAAATTCTCCTTATTTCTACCCACTAAACATCCCTACGGGATGAAAATATGAACATTCCATCGGAACGATTGGTTGGCAGCAATGTGAGCCAGCATTTATTACGTTCCACCAATCATTCCTACGGGATGAAAATAATAACCGTTTCATAGGAGGGGTTGGTTGGCTACAAGGTGAACAAGCATTGATTTCGTTCGCCAAACATCCCCACGGATAAAAATATGAACCGTTCCATGGGAACGATTGGTTGGTAGCAATGCGAACCGAGATTTATTACGTTCCATCGGAACGTTTGGTGTAACCTGCCTTTTCATGGGCTATTGCTTTTATTAGAGGCGTTGCTTTAGCACGGTATGTAGGCTTGCTCTGCAACAGGGAAATGCTACTGCCCCTACCAATGTCAGTAACATTAATAAGTGTTCAAAAACGTCTAAAATTCCCGCTATTCAAAATTATCCCTAACCTTTTTCCTGTTTTAACATAAACCTTACCTTTGCAGCTAAATTTTTTACGCGTGGGAAAAGACAAGTTAAGGCGCTTTGCCGAAGTGGACACTTTTAAAAATGTAGTGCAGATGGATGCCGGCAAACCTTTTAAAGGAAACTGGGCCAACGAGTTTTTTAAAAACAATAACCCGGTGGTGTTAGAACTGGCCTGCGGCAAAGGCGAATACACTGTTAATCTGGCGCGCTTGTTCCCAGGCAAAAACTTTATTGGTGTCGATTATAAAGGCAACCGTATTTGGCGGGGCGCAAAAACCGCGCTGGAAGATGGCATAAACAATGTCGGGTTCCTGCGTATCCAGATTGAAAACCTGCTGGATTATTTTGCACCGGGTGAAGTTGACGAAATCTGGATCACCTTTCCCGATCCTCAGCCGCAGCTAAGTCGAGAAAAAAAACGCCTTACATCACCGCGTTTTTTAGCTATGTACAAAGTGCTGCTTAAACCGGGTGGTTTTGTAAACCTGAAAACCGACAACGACGGCCTGCACGCATATACCGCCGAAAAGATTGATGAATTGAAACTTAAGCTACACATCCGCACGGAAGACCTGTACCACTCGCCATATGCCGATGAGGTATTGTCCATAAAAACCTATTACGAGAAAAAGTATTTGCAGGATAACAAAAACATTAACTATCTTAAATTCTCATTTGAATAACAAGCCATGGACCGCGCAGATTTTTATGACCAGGTATACCAGGTAGTCCGCCTTATCCCCAAAGGGCGGGTAACATCATATGGTGCAATTGCGGCTTACCTGGGCACCAAAGGGTCGTCCCGCATGGTAGGTTATGCTATGAACGATGCTGGCAAAGTACACCCGCAGGTACCCGCCCACAGGGTAGTAAACCGCCAGGGGCTGCTTACCGGTAAATTCCATTTTGGCGGCAATACCATGGAGGAATTACTGGCTGGCGAAGGGGTAAAAGTAGCGGATGATAAAGTAGTAAACTTTAAAGAGCTTTACTGGGACCCGTCAATTGAGTTGGCGCTGTGATTTTAATGTGCAGATATGCGTATATGCAGATGTGCGAATTAGGAATCATACAATAAATTACAAACCCTCATCTGCATATTTGCACATTTTCATATTTGCACATCAAAAACGATGTTGCTTATACCCATCGCTAATCAGCCTATACAATTCATCAAAATTGCATTGAAGGCCGTTGGCACTTATACATACCGGCGTATTATACATGCGATAGTTAATCTTCATCATCCGTTTTTTAAAGCTGCCCGGCTCGGCCTCAATTCGTTTTTCGGGGTCGTTAACCATTAATAATATAAAGCGCTGGTTATGTACCTGGGCGGTGCTGATGCCCGTTATTTCTTCCCAGCCGATCAGTCCCCCGCTTACCCCCGATGAATTATCGGTGATGCCATTCTCATCAATAATAAGCCCGGGCCGTTTATCAAAAAACTTAGTGAAGGCAAATACGGCGCATATGCCAAAGAATACTACAGCTGCAGCCCCTACAATAAAAATGAAAGGCTTGTTTTGCATTATAGGACTAACAAACTTTCCCGGCTCCATTAAAAAGTAAATGCCAAAAACCACAAACAATACCGAGCCAAAAAATAGCAGGGTTATTTTACGCTTGCTGATGGGGATGATGACGGGTTCCATATTAACAGTAATATATAAAGATATTATTTGCCAAACAAAAAGTTAACCCCCAAGCCACATATTGCTAAACTGCTGAGATACGGAGCCTTAACAATTGATAACGGAAAAGTATAACCAGCATTAAATTCCAGTTTATTATTTATGGTTACCCCTGCTTTAAGTGGTATAGATACCCCCATCGACCGAAACTCGGGGTAATTTTGGGTACTTGAACTTGAGGTGCCGTATGTTATAACAAAATTGGAGTTATTATATTTTGATATGTTAAAGCGGGCGCCGCCACCAATAAATATTTTAAAGTTATCCTGTGAGTAAAAGTTATATATAAACTGTGGGGTTACGCTAAAGGTATATTGATTGATTTTTAAAGTGGCCGTTGCGGGCGTTGATGAGCCAGTAGCTATAGGCGTTGGCGGATAACTAAATGAATTACCCGACAATGATACTTCGGCCCTAAAATAAACCACACGTGTATTGTTATTAAAAAACAAATCCAACCCCGCGCTTATTTGCGGCAGTATGCTATTTTCGGTCATGCCGGGGAATAGGGCGCTGCTTCCCGTAAATTTAAATGTGCTGTAGTTAACCCCTGTGCCAACAAAAAATTGCTTTCCCCCATTGCTTTTAGGCGTAAAAGAATGACCCTTATCGCCGTTTATTTTTTTTGCGATGCTTAACAGGTCGTGTTCGTTATATTCGGCTTTCAGGATTTGTTGAGAGAGCCCAGCATCATCAATATTGTTTTTTTGAACAAGATATTGCAACTGAACCCGGTACCTGTTCACGGTTTGTAAACTTCCGCTCTCGTTAAAAAACAACTTGTACACCAGTTCCTGCGGGACGCCACTCTTTTCTTTTATATAAAACCGGGTCTTTATCTCATCGCTGTAACTGTAAAGGCTTATCTTATCACCCCGGGTAAGCAATTTCAAAAACACGGTATTTACAACTGAAGCACTATCCATAGCCTCGGTGGAGGCCCGGGTTACATCAACTGTTTGCTGACTTATCCGTACAGTGAAACGCTCATAATATTCGTATCCTGTTAACGCAAACCCCTGGGAGTTTTCAACAGTATATTTTTCTGTAGCACTATTAACGGTTGTTCTAAAGTTAACAGATGCGGGATTTCTTTCCCACTCGCGGTAGTCAACAAAGCCTTTTAGGGTATCGCCTTTAAGGTTAATTATATAACCGGGCTTAAAGTTTGTTTGTGCTTTTAAAGTAAATGGGATAGCAAAAACTGCTAAGCAAGGCAGTTTAAAATAGTTTTTCAATTTGGTGGTTTTAATTGTGATAAAATTTATTGCACCAAGATATTGAATATCGTAATCAAAAAAAACTTAATTTAAACAAACTGCAACAACTCCATGCGGTTCCCAAACGGATCAATAAAAGCAAACCGCTCCCTGCCGGGGATGACAGGTTCCCATATAATTTCTACCCCTTTACTTTCCAGGTAAGCTTTGGCCGCTTTTACATCAGTTACCTCAAAAGCGCTATGACGGATGGTGCGTGGCAATGGCGTTTCTACACCAATGTGCAATTCGATCCCACCTATATCAAACCAATGTCCCGGTCGCCCAAAAACGTCGGGGCGGGGCTTTTCCATTAAGCCAATAACATCGGCATAAAAACTGCGTGCTTCCTCCAGCCGCTCCTGCGGCACACAAATGTGAATATGGTCGATTTGTTTAAAGGAGATCATTAGCGTGTTTATTTAAAAATTGCTGCCAGGTCTTTGTGCCAAAGGCGTTTTCCGGACACACGTTTATGCCCGATCTAAGCATATCAAAACGCGCTCCCGATAGCTGTTCCGTTTTTAATTCGTCCTTTCGGTTTTGCACGTCCAGGTATGCTTGTGCCATTTCTTCTATAGTTTGTACCGCGGGACCGCCAATAGTGATTGTTTCGTTTTTAGGGGTGCTTTCCATTAAGCCGGCTATTTTGCCGGCCACTTCGCTTATATCAATAGCCTGAAATTTAAGTCCCGCCGGGATTGTAAGGCTTTTGCCCGTATCATACGGTTTTATCATCCGGTTTAATACAAACTCGTAAAATTGTGTGGCCCGTAAAATGGTGAAAGGAACATTGGCCTCCGCAACTAATTGCTCAACATTATACTTCACCTTATAATAAGGGAAATCACTTTTGTCTATCCCGGCTATGGAGATATAAATAAAATGTTTAAGCTTCTCTTTATTGATAGATGCTAACAAGTTCCATGTGCCATCTATATCAACTATCTGTGCATTAAGAGGGTTGCTGGCGCAGTGTATAACTATATCTGCATTAGTCACGGCATCCTGTATACTTTGGCTATGGGACAGGTCGCCCTTAACTATGTTTACTTCTTTAGGCAAGCCTGGATCTTCCTGGGTAGTGATAACCGTTATTTGCTGCCCGGGATAACTTAATTGTTTAATTATTTCCCGGCCAAGGGTGCCGGTGCCGCCGGTTATTAAAATATTACCAGGAATTTTCATCTCGCATCCACAAATTAGGAATTCAACTCATCCCAATACTCCACCGCCCGGCGATAGTGCGGTATCACAATCGATCCGCCTACCAGGTTCGCTATCATAAACACCTCGTTCATTTCATCGTGATTAACGCCGGCCTCGTGGCACTTACCCAGGTGATATTTAATACAATCGTCGCAACGCAGCACCATGGATGCTACCAGGCCCAGCATCTCTTTGGTCTTCACATCCAGCGCGCCATCCGCATAAGTAGTAGTATCCAGCGCAAAGAAGCGTTTAATATTGGTATTGGCCGTTTCCATTATACGGTCGTTCATGCGGGTGCGGTAGCTCTCGAAGTTATCTATTAGTTCTCCCATAAGTATTTTATTAAAGGCTTTGAATCCGAAACCGGATATCCGGACTTCGAGATCATAGCCTGTTACAATTTTCGTTAAAAATTATTGGAATTTCTTATTAATAACTAAATTGCGAAAAATATTAGCAATTCTAAATCAATAATTCATCCTTCAACAATTATACTTTATGGAAACAATATCACCCAACATTTTTACAAACGATATGAAAGCCACTATTGCTTTCTACCAGCTACTGGGCTTTACAAAAACCATGTCGGTACCCGAGGAGGGCGATGATTTGGTGTGGGTGATGATGAATAACGGCAGCGTAACCATGATGTTCCAAACCTTTGAAAGCCTGGCCGATGACCTGCCCGAAATATCGCGAAAAAATGGCGGCTCGTTATTGCTTTATATTAACCTGAAAAACATCAAAGCGTTCTTTAATGAGATACAAAGTAAAGTAACTGTACTAAAAGGGCTTGAAACTACTTTTTATGGGGCAACGGAGTTTTCTATAAAAGATAATAATGGATATGTTTTGACATTCGCTGAACATGAATAAGTCTTAAGTTTCAAGTCATTAGTCTGAAGTCCAAAATCAATTAAAATGGGAACTTTTAGAGAATTAATTGCTTACAAAAAGGCGTTTAATTTATCCATGGAAATTTTTGAATTGACTAAAAAGTTTCCGAAAGAAGAAACGTATAGCTTAATTGACCAAATCAGGAGATCGTCACGGTCGGTTTTTGCATGCATTGCAGAGGGGTATAAAAAGCGGAGATATCCCAATCACTTTATAAGTAAATTAACTGATGCCGATATGGAAAACGGCGAAACACAGGCATGGTTAGATGCATCTTTGGCATGTAAATATATTTCTAAAGAAATCTTTGAAGACTTAAACAAGAAAAGTGAAGAAGTGTCTTATTTGTTAATTTATATGATTAACAATCCCGATAAATTTAAATAGACTTTAGACTTAATTACCTATTATATGACTTCAGACTCAAGACTTCAGACTTCAGACTTAAAACGCTGCGCCTGGTGTGGTACAGACCCATTGTACATGAAGTACCACGACGAAGAATGGGGCAAGCCCGTGCATGATGATAAAACCCTGTTCGAATTCCTGGTGCTGGAATCGGCACAAGCGGGGCTGAGCTGGATCACCATTCTGCGCCGGCGCGATGGCTACCGTAAAGCCTTTGCCAATTTTGATGTGAAAAAGGTGGCCGCTTTTGATGAGCAGGATGTAGAACGCCTGATGCAGGATGAAGGCATTATCCGCAACCGGTTAAAAATATTGGCGGCTATTAATAATGCCCGGTTGTTTATTACCGTGCAGAAAGAGTTTGGGTCGTTTGATAAATACCTGTATACCTTTATGCCTGATGGTAAACCAATTGATAACAAACCTAAGCCGGGCGGCATACCGGCCAGCACCGATATCTCCGACGCGATAAGTAAGGATATGAAAAAACGCGGGTTCAAATTTTTTGGCACCACTATTTGCTATGCCCACATGCAGGCCACCGGCATGGTGAACGACCATTTGGAAGATTGCGATTTTAGATAGATATTACACCCATGAAACGGACACTTGTTATTTTATTGCTATTACTTGCCGGCACCAACCTGTTTGCCCAGCAGGCTAAAATTAAAGCGCTTGCCCAGCAAATGGCTACGGCCACTGTGAAAGGCGATTTTAAAACAGTGATAGCCCATACCGACCCCGAAACCGTAAAAAAAGCCGGCGGTCCCGATGCGATGCTAAAAGTTGTGACCAACATGTTTGCGCAGCTTAAAAAAAGCGGTATGACCATCAGGAGCGCGACGGCAGGTAACCCCGGACCAGTTTTGCAAGCAGGCAACAAACGGTTTTGCGCCGTTCCTGAAACGGTTGCTATGGCTGTACCCGCAAATAACATGACACCAAAAGGGGTTTATACCGCGCAATCAACCCTATTGGCTGTCAGTACCGATAATGGCGCCAACTGGTATTTTGTAAACTCTGGCAGTATGAGCGATGAAGCGCTTTACAAACTATATCCTGAAGTAAAGGGTAAAATATCCCTGCCCAAACAAACACCACCACAATTTACACCCGAACAGTAAAACACGCCTACTCTAAACAGATAACGGACGTATTACTTTTTCACCATATAAGAAGCCAGGGTGCCCTTCAGCATAATATCATGGGCTTTAATGGCCACCTGGTAATCATCAACCATAGCGTTATAGGCTTTAATTTTGGCATTGGGTTGTCCGGTTACTTCATATTCCAACCGGTGAAAAATGAAAGACCGTACTAAAAAGGCTTTCAGGTCAAAATCAACACCAACATCGTTAAGCAGCTGGCCAATATAATCTTTATCCATCAGGTAATCGAGCCCTACGTACGATTGCATGAAGCTAAGCAACTGAAAGCTGGCGGATACCGCGGCCGGGTTGGCATACCTATCAGGCATGGCATAGTAAGCTTTTAGCTGTGCCAGTACAGGCGCAAACTCGGTGGCAAGCTGTTCTTTGGTTAAAAACTTAAAGCCTTTTGGTGGATAAACCGGTGCCATTTTATATAGGTCTGTGTATAGTGTAACCGTATCCTTACCGCCTGTTTTGGTTAGTAAAAAAATATCCACGTTAACACCGTTTATCATTTTGCTTGTACGGCCCGCATATATCAAAGGCGACCCATCGGCCCATAAATAGGTTTTCAGAAACCGGTTCAGCTGGGCGGTAATTTTGGTTTGATTGGCCAGGTCCTCCACATATGCGCCTACCGGGATCAGCATATTCGGGCTCATACCATAACCTTCAGGCGCGGGGCCGTCCGCATGTTTTAATACGTAGTGTTCAAAAAGCTCATCGGTAGGCAGGCCGGTGGGCGGTGCCTCAACGGTGGTTGTAGCAGATTTTGCAGGGGTTTGCTTTGGTTTAGTTACAGGGCGTTGTGCTTTAACAACACCTGCCAAAAGCACAATCAGGATCAATAGTTTCGCAGTCTTCATAAAATTAATTCCATGAAGATTAGTATAAATCTTCAACTAAGCAAATAGTACATTGATAAACTTATATTTTTAACAAATCTTTGCTTTATAATTGCAGTAATGGCTCGCGGGCTTAATAAAACGGATGGCAGGATCACGAGCCGGGGGAGAACCCCTGGCGACCGGCTCTTCTCCATCGCCGTGTATTAGCTTTGCTTCATTATTGAAAAAACATCAAATACCGGGTTATGAAAAAATTGTTTTTGCTGGATGGTATGGCCCTTATATACCGGGCACATTTTGCTTTAAGTAAAACTCCGCGTTTTACATCGGGCGGGTTAAATACATCGGCCGTTATGGGTTTTACCAATACATTGCTGGATGTGTTGAAGAAGGAGAAACCAACCCATATGGCTGTTGTTTTTGACACTGACGCGCCAACCGAACGCCATACCGATTTTGAGGCTTACAAGGCCCACCGCGAGGCTATGCCCGAAGACCTGAGCAAAGCCCTGCCTTATATATTTAAAGTGGTACTGGGTTTTAATATCCCACTGATTACATCCGACGGTTATGAAGCCGACGATATCATCGGCACCCTGGCCAAAAAAGCCGAGCAGAAAGGCTACCAGGTTTACTGTATGACGCCTGATAAGGATTTTGCCCAGTTGGTATCCGATAATATTTTCATATATAAACCGGCCCGTATGGGTAATGATATGGAAATATTAGGGGTTAAGGAAGTGCTGGCCAAATGGGAGGTTGAGAAAGTAGAACAGGTAATAGATATACTGGGCCTTTGGGGCGATGCGGTAGATAACATCCCCGGCATCCCCGGCATTGGTGAAAAAACCGCGAAAGCATTGATAAAGCAATATGGCTCGATGGAGAACATTATTGCCAACAGCCATGAATTAAAAGGCAAACAACGTGAGAATGTAGAACAATTTGCCGAACAGGGGCTCCTGTCGAAAAAACTGGCGACCATTAACCTGAACGTCCCGGTTGAACTGGACGAAGCCGGACTTGAAATGTGCGCCCCAAGCAAGGAGTTGTTAGAACCCCTATTTGCCGAACTGGAGTTCCGCACCTTGGGTCGCCGTGTGTTTGGAGATGACTTCAGCATTATTGAAACCCGTGCAGCCGGTACACAGATTGATATGTTTGGCGCGCCGGTTGCCGAAGGGCGCACTACCATGCAGGTAGAAATAACCGATATTGCCGAAAGCCCAACCCATGCCGCCAAAAACATCACTAATGTTGAACATGAATACCATTTGGCCGATACGCCCGAAAAACGCGCCGAACTGGTAGCCTTACTAAGTCAGCAAACACATATTTGTTTTGATACCGAAACTACCGGCACCGATGCTAACAATTGCGAGCTGGTGGGCCTTTCGTTCGCGATAAAGCCCGGTCAGGGCTGGTATGTCCCGGTTTCAGCTGTGAAGGAAGATTGCCAAAGCGTAGTTAACGAATTTAAGGCTGTACTTGAAAACCCCGATATCGCCAAAACGGGACAAAACATCAAGTACGACATTATGATACTGAAATGGTACAATGTTGAGGTGAAAGGCAAGCTGTTTGATACCATGATGGCCCATTATGTTATAGACCCTGATACCCGCCATAATATGGATATCCTGGCCGAAAACTACCTGGGGTATAAGCCTGTTTCCATTACCGAACTGATTGGCCCCAAGGGTAAAAACCAGGGAAGTATGCGCGATGTAGACCCCGAAAAGATAAAAGAATATGCTGCCGAAGATGCGGACATTACCCTGCAACTGAAAACCGTGTTTGAAAGCAAAATAAAAGAAGCGGAAGCCGAAAAATTGATCCACGAGATTGAGCACCCTTTAATATATGTGCTGGCCGATATGGAATATGAGGGCGTGCGCATTGATGAGGGTGCGCTGAGGGACTTCTCGAAAGAATTAGAAGGGGACATTATTAAACTTGAAAAAACAGTTTACGACAAAGCCGGCGTGCGTTTCAATATCGCATCACCAAAACAATTGGGCGAGGTGTTGTTTGAGAAATTAATGCTTGACCCTAAAGCCAAAAAAACCAAAACCGGCCAATATCAAACCGGCGAGGATGTGCTGCTGGCCCTTGCCAACAAAAGCGATATTGTACGTGATATTCTGGATTTCCGCCAGCTGCAAAAGCTAAAATCTACTTATGTAGATGCGTTGCCGCTAATGATCAATAAAAAAACCGGGCGGGTGCATACTTCCTACAACCAGGCGGTGGCGGCAACCGGGCGGCTAAGCTCTAATAACCCCAACCTTCAAAACATCCCTATCCGTACCGAACGCGGCCGGGAAGTGCGCAAGGCTTTTATCCCGCGGGATGAGAACCATATCCTGGTATCGGCGGATTATTCGCAAATAGAACTGCGCATTATTGCCGAGATAAGCAAGGACGAGAACATGCGTGCCGCCTTTACCCAAAACCTGGACATCCACACTGCAACGGCTGCCAATGTATACGGCGTAGCGCTTGACCAGGTAGATGGCACTATGCGCCGCAATGCTAAAGCGGTAAACTTTGGTATTATATATGGGCAGTCTGCTTTTGGTTTATCGCAAAGCCTGGGTATCCCGCGTAAAGAAGCCGCCGAAATAATTGAACAATACTTTATCCAGTTTCCCGGCATTAAAAATTACATGGCCGATACCATGAACTTTGCCCGCGAGAATGGCTATGTATGTACGCTGATGGGCCGCCGCCGTTACCTGCGCGATATTAACTCGGCCAACCAAACTGTGCGCGGCTTTGCCGAACGAAATGCCATTAACGCGCCTATACAAGGCTCGGCGGCTGATATGATAAAGATAGCCATGATCAACATTCACCGCGAACTGAAAGCCCAAAACATGGCCGCCCGCATGACCATGCAGGTGCATGACGAGTTGGTTTTTGATGTGCCGCACAACGAAGTGGACAAAATAAAGCCAATAATAGAGCATCACATGAAAAATGCCATTAAAACCGAAGTACCGATTATGGTAGAGATAGGCACGGGTTTAAACTGGTTAGAAGCGCACTAATTGGTGCTTTGCCCGGGTTTATACATACCTGCGTCAAACTAATTACATTGGCGGGATGCCAAAGCCCTGCAGGTCTTTTGCCTTGGGGCTTTTTTCCTTTTTGCCTATACCAATTTTGCTGAGCAGCGATTTGGCTTTATCAAACAATCCGCCAACCGAATCTTCGCTGATAAAATGAGATGCCTTTTGCGAGGCTATACCCACTATGGCTTTTATCAAAAGATTAGAATTGCGGAACAGCGTTTTGTTTAAAGCAAAAGGCAAGGCTACCCGCGAAATAAGGCCCAGCATATCCTGCCCTTTAAAGGCCTCGGTTGCCGCCGTTTTGGGGAACAGCGACATAACGGTTGAAAATATAGCCCCGGGACCGTTAAACCGTGCGCCAATAGCGGCTTTTTGTTGTTGCTCGGCCTCTTTAAGCCGCGATATCTCGCTGCGCAGGTCATCAATATTTCTGATTCGCATATCCATATCGCGTTAATATTTAAATAGTTTTTTTATCAATGCATCCACAATGGGGCGATGCAGGCTTTTGCGGAACAACACGACCAATATAATAACGACAATGTATATGAATGCTACACACCCAAAGCCCTGCCAGTAGGAATGAAGCACACTCCCCAGGAATAATGCCAATGTAATACTGGCAAACAAACTGGTCATGGCAAGGCCCAGTATAATAAACAGGTCGGTAGCAATGCTGGCAAATATAGATGTGCCCCGTTCTATAGCCTTTAGGCGCGCCAGTTTAACGTAGGTTTCCAGGTATTCTTTTACCTGGTCGGCTATAGGCGGCTGTTCATTTTTGTCTTTTTCTTCCATGCGGATGTAGTTAATAATTTATCCCGCCCAGGTTGTACCTCTCCGAACGGGATTAATATTTTATATTCAGGCGTGTTCCAGATCGTCCTGATATTCTTCTTCCGCGCCCTTCACTTTGTTCTTAATACTTTCTACAACTTTGTCTTTAAGGCCAACCAGGTTGTCAATTTCAGCAGCGGCTGTTTCTTTAATAGAATCGCCCAGGTTTTTTAACGATTCGCTAAGCTTATCACGGGTTTCAGTTCCTTTATCAGGGGCAAATAATATACCTAACGCTGCTCCTGCTGCTAATCCGGCAAGCAAAGCAACAACTACCTTTGAGTTATCATTCATAGTATTATAATTTTTAAGTTGAACAATTGTTTTTATTATTGGTTTTTTTCAAATATGGCTTTTATCTGTTTCTTAAACGTAAAGGCCCCTGTCAAAGTATGGTAATTATTTAAAGGCTAAATACAATATAGCATTTTCCATTTTAACTATCCGGCCCGGTTTTTATCCGCTCCAGCCGTTCGGCAGCCAGGGTGTTTGTTTCATAAATTTCTACCAGCAGCAAAAAGTACGATAATAATACGGGCCCAAAAACCAGCCCTAATATACCAAACAACGGGATACCAATAAATACCCCAATGATAGAAATAATGGGATGCGTATTGGCCAAACGCTTATTAATGATCATCCGCAACACATTATCTACGTTGCCAATAAATAATACTCCGTAAGCAAGCAGCAATACACCCTTAAGTGTATGTCCGTTTATGATGATAATAATAGCAGCCGGGATACATAGCGTTGGCGCCCCAACCACCGGCAAAAACGAAATAAAGGCACCTATTACACCCCAAAACACAGGGTCGGGGATACCGGCTATCCAAAAACCATTGGCCAGCAATATGCCCTGCACTATGGAGATAATACCCTGTCCCAATACGTTTGAATAGGTAGCATTACGCAACGCAACTGCAAACTTCATTGCATGCTGCTCGCGAAAGGGGGCGTAGCGCAGCAGGCCTGCCTCAAACCCGCGCATTTGCACAAACATAAAATATAATAAAAAGTACATGACCAGCAGGGTGATAACGATACTGACCGCGCTGCCTATTATAGATGGGAACAAGTCGGTTGCCAGGCCGCCTACCTTTAACATGATACTGTCGACAAAATGGGGTTGTTTAAAATTCGATCCGGCAAAATGGTCCAGCTTGCCTAACCATTCCTCTATTGGGAAAGTATTGCGGTTTAACGATGATATTTTATTGATCATCATAAAGCTTAACGTAAGGAAAGGGATAACTACTACGATGACAGAGATCAGGATAAGTATAACCGCCACAAGGGATCTATTCCAGCCACGCCCTTCCACCAGATACAGATAAAGCGGGCGAAAAATGGTGTATAAAACAATAGCGCCCAGTATGGAGCTGAACAGATCTGTAAGCGCATAAAACAATAAGCAGCCCAGCACAATAATGCTGATCAGGGTAATATTATTACGCTGCTTATGGGTAAAAACGGACATTTAAAACAGTAAAAAATTTCTTCTACAAGAAGAAACAAAAAACCGGTGAAATGTTTTGAGATAACCCTAAGTTAGGTCTATCCCAGTATTTACCGTGTAATAAAACCCGCTATTAAGCGATTGTTGGCGACCCTTAAAGCCATGATTGGGTAATCGTTTTTACCCCCTTCAACACAGTTAAAATATCGCTTCGGCTATCCGTTTAGTTGGCCCGGCGTTACTCATCGTGTAGAAATGCAGGACAGGTGCGCCAAATTTTATCAGTTCGCGGCATTGGTTAATGGTCCACTCTATACCCAGGTCTTTAACTTCTTTTTCCGATTTGCAGGCATGCACCGCGTCACACAGATCTTCAGGCATATCAATATGGAAGGTTTTGGCCAGCCCTATTAATTGCTTAGTATTCGCCAGCGGTTTCAGTCCCGGTATAATAGGCACGTTAATGCCGTTAGCGCGGCAGTTATTTACAAAATCGTAGTATTTCTGATTATCGAAAAACATTTGGGTAACAATAAACTCCGCACCCATATCAACTTTCATTTTCAGGTATTTGAAATCCGTTTTCATGTTGGGGGCCTCAAAGTGCTTTTCGGGATATCCCGCAATACCTATGCAGAAATTAGTTTTCAGGTTGTCCTCGGCATGCTCGTGCAGGTAAATACCGTTGTTCATATTTACTACCTGTTGCAGCAGGTCGGTAGCATAATTATGGCCATTAGGTGTCGGGATGAATGAAGTATCCCCACGGCGGGCGTCGCCGCGTAGTACAAGCACGTTATCTATACCTAAAAATTGCAGGTCGAACAAGCCATTTTCTGTTTCATCCTTAGTGAAACCACCGCACAATAAATGGGGCACGGTATCTACGTGGTACTTATTCATAATAGCCGCGCAAATAGCAATAGTACCCGGGCGTTTGCGGTAGCTCAGCTTTTCCAGCAAGCCGTTTTCATGCTCTTTATAAATATAATCCTCGCGCAACGATGTTACATCAATAAATGGCGGCTTAAACTCCATCAGCGGGTCAATAGCGTCATAAATGCCCTGTATGCTCTGGCCTTTTAACGGCGGTATCAATTCAAAAGAAAAAAGCGTTTTGCCTTTGGCGTTTGCTAAGTGTTCGGTTATTTTCATTTGCCCCCTAACCCCCTAAAGGGGGAATTTGGTTTAGTTGTTTACAAATATATTAATAGCAGCCCTTTTTCTCCCCTTCAGGGGCAGGGCTTAATAATTCAAATTCGGCCCCAGCCAGCGTTCCACATCCTCAAGCGGCATGCTTTTCCGGATGGCATAATCTTCTACCTGGTCTTTCCCTATTTTACCTAAGCCAAAATATCTTGCCTGGGGGTGTGCAAAATAGAACCCACTTACCGATGCCGCGGGCATCATGGCAAGGCTTTCGGTTAAGTGCATTTTGACGGCATCTTCTGCCTTCAATATGTCAAATAAAGTGATCTTTTCGGTATGATCAGGACAGGCAGGATAGCCCGGTGCAGGGCGGATACCCTGGTATTCTTCCTTGATCAGCCCGTTGGCATCCAGTTGCTCGTCTTTGCTGTAACCCCAGTATTCTTTACGTACCAGTTCGTGCATTTTTTCGGCAAAGGCTTCGGCTAAACGGTCGGCTAATGCTTTGGCCATAATACTGTTATAATCATCATGGTCGCGTTCAAACTCGGCCACTAATTCATCACAACCCAAACCTGCCGTTACCGCAAATCCGCCAAAATAATCAGGAACGCCGCTTTCCTTTGGCGCTACAAAATCGGCCAGGGCATAGTAGGGTTCGCCTTTAACCTTTTCACCTTGCTGGCGCAGGGTGAAAATAGTGGTTAACACCTGGCTGCGGCTATCATCGGTATATAATTCAATATCATCGCCTATGCTGTTTGCCGGCCAAAAACCGATTACGCCGTTAGCTTGCAGCAATTTCTCCTGCACAATTTTATTCAGCAATACCTGGGCATCATCAAACAGTTTTTTAGCTTCGGTGCCTACGTATTTATCGTCAAATATCTTCGGGTAGCTGCCCCTTAATTCCCAGGTGTGGAAAAACGGTGTCCAATCGATGTAAGGTACCAGGTCTTCCAATGGGAAGGCCTCTACAACTTTGGTTCCGGTAAAAGTTGGCTTCGGCGCCACATCGCCATCCAGGCTTATTTGAAACTTGCTGGCACGGGCTTCTTCAATACTTGCAAAACGCTTGTCCGATTTTTTGTTTAAATGTGCTTCCCGGGCTTTTGCATATTCATCTTTTATGCCCTGGATATACGCATCGCGGCTATCGCGGTTCATTAAACTGCTGCAAACAGTTACACTGCGCGAAGCATCCAGCACATGTATAGCGCCGCCCGAATAATGCGGAGCCACTTTTACCGCAGCATGGATGCGCGAGGTGGTAGCCCCGCCAATAATTAATGGTATGGTAAACCCTTCACGTTCCATTTCCTTAGCAAAATGCACCATTTCATCTAATGATGGGGTGATCAGGCCACTTAACCCAATAATATCTACCTGATGTTTTTTTGCCTCTTCTATTATTTTTTGTGCAGGCACCATCACCCCAAGGTCTATCACCTCGAAATTATTACAGGCCAGTACTACGCCCACAATGTTTTTACCAATATCGTGCACATCGCCTTTAACGGTAGCCATTAATACTTTACCCGCGTTAGCCCGGCTGCCGCTGCTATCTTCACCGGCATCAATTACCCGTTGCTTTTCCTGTTCAATAAACGGCAGTAAATACGCCACGGCTTTTTTCATTACCCGGGCCGATTTTACTACCTGCGGCAAAAACATTTTACCGGCGCCAAACAGGTCGCCTACTATGTTCATCCCGTCCATCAGCGGGCCTTCAATCACTTCCAGCGGTTTGCTGTAGGCCAAACGCGCCTCTTCTACGTCGTCATCTAAGTATTCAATAATCCCTTTTACCAGCGCGTGCGATAAGCGTTCCTGCACGGTGCCTTTACGCCATTCCTCATCACGGACGATCTCTTTGCCGCCGCCGCCCTTTATGGTATCGGCAAAGGTAACCAGTCGCTCGGTGGCATCTGCACGGCGGTTCAATAGTACGTCTTCTACAAGTTCCAACAGGTCTTTCGGAATTTCCTCGTATACCTCGAGCATGCCGGCATTTACAATACCCATATCCATACCCGCTTTGATAGCATGGTATAAAAATGCCGAGTGCATGGCCTCGCGCACCTTGTTATTACCGCGGAAAGAGAACGAGATATTACTTACCCCGCCGCTTACTTTAGCATACGGCAGGTTCTCTTTTATCCATTTGGTAGCTTTTATAAAATCTACCGCGTAATTGTTATGTTCTTCCAGGCCGGTAGCTACGGTCAGGATATTCGGGTCAAAGATGATATCCTGCGGCGGGAAGCCTACTTCATTTACCAGTATATCATAACTGCGTTTGCATATTTCAATGCGTCGCTCGTACGAATCCGCTTGTCCCTGTTCATCAAAGGCCATTACCACGGTAGCCGCGCCATAGCTTAATATTTTACGGGCATATTCTTTAAATTTTTCTTCGCCCTCTTTCAACGAGATCGAATTTACGATACCTTTCCCCTGTAAGCATTTCAAACCCGCCTCAATAACCGACCATTTCGATGAATCGACCATGATAGGCAGCTTGGCAATATCCGGTTCGGAGGCCAGCAGGTTCAGGAACTTCACCATCGTCGCTTCCGAGTCGATCATTCCCTCGTCCATGTTCACATCAATCACCTGCGCGCCGCCTTCTACCTGCTGGCGGGCAACGGTTAACGCGCCTTCAAAATCTTCAGCTAAGATCAGTTTGCTAAATTTTGGTGAGCCGGTAATATTGGTGCGTTCGCCCACATTTACAAAGTTGGCTTCAGGGGTAATGGTTACTGCTTCCAACCCGCTCAGGCGCATATAGGGTTCAATCTCCGGGCGTTTGCGCGGCTGGTGCTTCGCTGCTTTTTCGGCAATGCACCGGATATGGTCGGGGGTGGTGCCACAACAACCGCCTACAATATTTACCATATTGCTGGCCATAAAATCTTCTACCAGGTGGGCAGTCTCGTGCGGCACTTCATCGTATTGCCCAAACTCGTTTGGCAAACCCGCATTGGGGTAAGCCGATACATATACATTGGCTTTGGTTGCCAATTCCTCTAAGTGCGGACGCATTTCTTTAGCGCCTAAAGCACAATTTAACCCAACCGAAAGCAAGTTAGCATGCTGCACGGAATCCCAGAAAGCCTCAACGGTTTGCCCTGATAAAGTCCTTCCCGAGGCATCGGTAATAGTGCCCGATATCATCAGCGGGATGCCTTTATAGCCGGGGTTTTTCTGGCGTAATTCGTCCTCATAGCGCTTAGCGGCAAACAGGGCGGCTTTAGCGTTCAGGGTATCAAATATGGTTTCTATTAAAAGCAGGTCCGCGCCACCGTCAACCAATCCCCGTATCTGGGTATAGTAAGCATCGGCCAGGATATCAAAATTCACAGCACGGTAACCCGGATCGTTCACATCTGGTGATAATGATGCGGTGCGGTTGGTTGGACCAACGGCACCAGCCACAAAACGTGGCTTTTCAGGCGTTTTTTTATTGTATTCATCCACCACTTCACGCGCAATGCGTGCACCCTCGTAGCTCATTTCATAAGCCAGGTCTTCCATTTGATAATCGGCCAGCGATATCACCTGTGTGCTGAAGGTGTTGGTTTCAATAATATCCGCACCGGCATCCAGGTATTCGGCGTGAATAGCCTTAATTATATCCGGGCGTGTAAGGTTCAGCAGGTCGTTATTGCCTTTCAGGTCTGAAGGGTGGTCACGAAAGCGTTCCCCGCGGAAATCATCTTCCGTAAGGTTATACCGTTGTATCATGGTACCCATTGCCCCGTCAATAACCAGGATGCGTTTTTCTAATTCTTTTCTAATATCCATTCTTTGAGAGTCGTAAGTCTTAAGTACAAAGCCTTAAGTATTAAAATCGGAAAGCAGTATTGACTTACGACTTTAAACTCAGAACTTCAGACTTAAAAAGCGGCTTATATCGAAAAGTCGGGTGTTGATTTTGACCTTCGCTTATCTGTCTTATCGGCTTTTGTTTGCCGGTAAGTAGAATGTAGCACCTTGTAAGTACAGGTTGCTAAGACATCGCAGGGTCTAATCCCTCCGTCTTTCTCTATAAGCAGTGCAAAGTTGCACAATAGGGCTGTAAATTGCAAATAGGTTTGTTAGCTTTATGTTATAGTACATACGCATGACCAATCTATATAGTTTAAGACTAATAATAGCAGCAATAATGTTATTGACGGTATCTGCTGCGTGTAACACTCGCCGGTTCAACAAAACAGTAATTGATATACCGAAAGATTCAAATGGCAAATTTATTCTGATGTATGATCTCGACCTGCAAAAGGACCATGCCCTAAAATTGCAAGATCTGCAACATGGTTATGATGGTATTCAAATTCGTATCTGGTATGATTATTCGTTAACAGACGTTAGAAAGCTGGTCATTTTAAAATGCCGGAAGAATAGGTGGGATGCTGAATATTATTATGTTCATGCCGACTGGAAATATCAAAGCTTACGCGATTCGGTGACAAGCTACACGCATAGGAACATGGTGCCAGCATCCGGATGGAATGTGTTTTCCAAAACATTACTTAGTCATCAGATACTTACCCTTCCGGATTTTTTTTCAATAAACAATAAAAATATCACCTTTACCGACGGCCTGTCATGTAATATTGAAGTAGCAACAAAAAACAAATTTCGCTTTTATACCTATACTTACGCCCCGTCTCTGGCTAAAGACTATTGGCAAGCTAAAGATTTTTTTGAGGCCTTAGATCTGGTAAACAAAGAATTCAATATTTCTATTACCCACTTAACAGAAGATAAAAGCAACAATGCGCCATACCACAGGTAACAGCCTGCCTGCTTAATTACCTATATCACTTCAAGCACCCTATACTTCTTTCCGTTCTGTTCAAACCAATCATCAACCTTACACCCCATCATTTTATAACCAATGGGCGATGCGGCTGAAATAGCGAAATAGCTTTCGCCTGCTAAGTTTAAAACCCCCGCACTTACCGCGATGTAAAAGTTGCCGTTATTTGTTTTCACTACGCTGCCCTCTTCCACCCTGGTTGATTTGCCTGCGGTACTGATACGATTGAGCGCTACCAGTAATTTGTTCGCCTCGGTTAGCTGGGCCATGCCCCTGTCCTTTTCCTGCTGCAGCATCTCCCGGCCGGTTTCATATTTGTCGCCAGCGCTGCTTTTGGTGTCCTCGGCCGCACTTTGCTCGGCCGATTGAATGGCCTGTTGCGCGTTGGCCATGCGCTGCTGCACAAATTCGCTACAAAGCTGGTGGAGTTGTTGTTTTAGATTGTTCATTTGGCAGGTGCAAATATATTAAGCAGGGCGGCTAATTCCTGCCAATTTTTAACCGCCTCATCAAATCCAAGCATTTTTGAGATCCCGGTATAAATATCCTGGGGCTTTTTGCCTTCTCCCCGTAAATAATGTATGGATGTTGCCCCGGCCGATTTGGATAGTTTTTCGTTCCCGGATGCCATCAGCAATGGGTGATGATAAAAGATAACATCACGGAAAGACGCGGCGCCAATATGCGGGGCCAGATAATTTTGTGCAAGGGTAGAATCCCACAAGTCTTGCCCGCGTACTATCAAATCGACCCCGTAAAAAACATCATCTGCAACCGAAGTTAACTGATAGGCGGGGTAACCATCTTTTTTGCGCGCTACAAAATTTTGCATAGTTGCGGGTAAAGTAGTTTTTACCACTTCATTGGGGAGGGTTTTAATATTCAGCAATTCGGTCGCATCTGTCTTCAACCGCCAGCTTGCATTTTCGGTATCCAGCGTTATGTTTTTGTGCAGGCAGGTGCCGGGGTAAGCATCACTAACATTACTATTCCTAATTTGCGCACGCGAACAGGTACAGGCGAATACGGATTTATTATCTTTCAGTTGCTGTAATGCCGCCTGATACATTTCCATACGGTGAATTTGCGACCAGTTATTTTTGTAGTCCGTAAAATCGCGCGGACCTTCATCATAAGGTATTTCTAAAAAATTAAGGGTATCAAAAATATCCTGAACATATAACCGGCTTACCCTGTCGCGGTCAAGGTCATCTAAGCGCAGCAGTATTTTAGCGCCGTATTTTTTGGCAAGTGCCACTGTTATAGCAAACGACAGTACATTCCCCAAATGCAAATAGCCACTGGGTGTAGGGGCTATGCGTGTTTTGCTGGATGTTTGTGCCGGGATAGACATCGTCGGATTTTTACATTGATGATACCCCCCTCTCCAAAGAAGGGTATTAAATCTACATTAATTCTTTCATCAGCTTGTCAAAAGCTTCTTTTAATTCAGCGTAGTCCTGCTCCAGTTTAGTTACCCGAGCTTCCAATCCGCTGGCAGAGTGGGCAACAGGCGCATCCGGTTCATCGTCCCCAATCTCGGGCACGCCGGCCAGCAAATGGGCATAGCGCACTTCTTTTTGCCCCGGGCGGCGTGGTAGCTGCATTAAGTACGGCGGTTCATCGGCTGCCAGCTTTTCTAATATTTGCTGCACTTCATCAATCGATTCAAACTCGTACATCCGGCCTGAATTAGTATTGATCTCGCCGGGAGTTTGTGGACCGCGCAGTATCAGCAGGCAGATAATACAAACCTCCTGCGGCAACACAGGGTATACAATGGCGAAATTGTGTTTATACTTTACAGCCCTGCTTGAGCCTCCGGTAGCTGTAGATATCAGCCCACGCTTTTTTAATGAATCTAAAGCTATGGCAACAGTTCCTTCGTCATATTGCACTACTGGCTTACGCGATGTTTTCTGGTTACACGCGGCCGTTAAGCCGTTTAACGACATAGGATAATATTCGGGGGTGGTACGGGCCTTTTCCATTAACGACCCCAGCACACGCAGTTCGATGCTGTCTAATACCGGCAAACTTTTAGGAGTATCCATTGGCTAAATATAAATGCTTTGGGGCGCCAATATAGTTTTTTGTATCTGAAATTGAGCCTCTGGGTCTCCCGGGTTATAATAACCCCCTGTCTTTTAATTCTTTTTGACGCTGTTTTTCCAGTTTTTTCTGTTCACGCAATTCCTGACGAATTTGTTTTTTGGTTTTGCCGGCGGTATCAAGTTTAGGCTCGTTATTTTGAGTAGTGTCTTTCTTTTTACCGCCACCAAATAAACGTTGGAAAAAGTTCGGTTTCTTTTCCGGCTCGGGCGCCGGTGGTGGTGATGGAATTACCGCCGTAGTAGCGGCCTCGTTATCATCATCATCCCCTCCCTTCATTAACCGGGTAAAGTTTGATGTATCTGATGGGTGAATTTGCCTGCGCAGGCTTTCTCTTAATCGCACGGTATATAAACCATACACGCTGCTATCGCGGTGTGCTGTTAACCCATGACCTTCCATCAGGTTGCCAATAATATTAAAATAGTAGCTTAACCGCGGATTAAGGGTACCATCAGGTAAAAAGGCGTACAGGCCCGAGCGTGGCTTGGGCACAATACTGGCCAGGTAAATACTTTCGCCCAGGGTAAGTTCCGACGGGGATTTACCGAAATAATAGCGCGCAGCCTCGCCAATGCCATAAATGTTATTGCCCCACTCTATCATGTTAAAATAAACCTCGAGCATGCGGCTTTTGGTAGTAATATGGTTATTAACCAGCAGCCACACAATCAGCATCTCCTCAACCTTACGCGTTAGCGTCTTCTTTTGGCTAAGGAAGGCGTTTTTTACCAGCTGCATGGATATGGTACTGCCGCCTCTTTTAAACTTATGCTCTATGTAATCGGTGGCTATAGATTTGCGGATAGATTCTTCCACAAAACCATTATTGGTGTAAAACGTTGGGTCTTCGGCTGTCATTACCGCATTTCGCAGATCTGGCGATATTTGCTCTAATGGGGTGTAATTAGGATTAGCGGGCCCGATAATACGCGGCGGCATGGCTTTACCTTTTACATAGGGCGTATCTATAAATGTGCCGTTCAGCTTGCTGAAGTTTGTGCGGCCGTATTTAATGATCTTAAACCCATCCTTGTCCAGGCGCGAATCAAACTGTACATCTTTTGGATTACTGCTGTCCAGGTAAAGCTTTAATTTATAATTCAGTTTACCTGCGACTTGTATGCCTTGCAGTGTTTCAAACGTACCACCCGGAAAAGAGTCGAACATGTCCTGCGCATTTATCCAGCCGGTATTTACTTTAACTTCATATATTTTTACCGGGTTAAGCGTGTATTTAACATACGGGGTTGCGGTCAGTTTTTTAAGGCGTATCACCGATGAACTATCCAGTGATACATAATTCGATCCTATAAAAATGTTAGCATCAATGGCGCCCTGGGGTATCACAATATCATTTACCGCCAGCGCTTTTTGGTTAATAACTAAATTGCGGGCCGATAGGGTGCTATAAATACGCGTTTCGCCGCCGCTGTTATCTACCTTGTTCAATCTTGTAGTTACGGTATCAAAACTAACTGTGGCATGAAAGCGTTTTTGTACATAAGGGACAACTATTTTACCTTTATCGGCATACAGGCTAATATCGATATTCTTATCGCTGGGGTGCATGGTACCGGCAAAATGCCAGGTAGTATCGCTATTGTTCACCTTAATGGTCGACATTAGCTTACCGCTTTTAATACTTGCCGTGCTATTAAGCATTACCCGCGATGAATCATCGGTATAGCTTATTAAAAAGCTTTTCATTTGCAGGTCATCCGGTATTTTATATAAAACCTCGTTGATCAGGTTATCGGCTATGTCTGAAAGGTCAACCTTTTTGCGGACGGCCGTCGAGTCCTTTTTTTTGTGAAAAATAAAATCAAAATTTTTAACCCCCTTAATACTGGTTAGGTTAAGGTGGCCGGTTTCCATATTCACTTCGGCCAATTTCATTTTGCCGAATATTAATGGGATTATCTTTATGCTTACCTCAAGATGGTTAATGGTAAGCAGGCTATCCCGGTTTTGCGGCACAATAGTGATAGATGAAAATGCTACTGTTGCCAGCCCCGTAAAATGAGGGCTTGCCATTTTTATATCTAAATTATAATCCTTTTTTGCTTTAACCTTGGCTTTGCTGATAGCGTTTTGAAGAATTGCTTCGCGCTTGGAATAGGCTATAAAACCACCGATGATCAAAAGCATCACTAAGGTGGCTATGGTAATAAGGGCAATGCGTATGTATTTAGGGTTGAGGCGGTGCATCAGGTAAATTTTGTCAAAACTAATGAAATATGTACCGATACAAACGTTAGGATATATAAAATGTTTCCTCCTTTACTTTATACGCAGGCCAGGATCAATAATTTGCCGGGTAATGTTCGGGATATAGAAACGTTGCTAAAATAGCTATAAGCCCTTTGCACAATAAAGGCTTCTCAAATTATGAGAAGCCTTTATTTTATACCCTATAAAAACAGTATCCTTTTTAAAGAATGTTTATATCACACCGGTTATTTCCAGTTCGTCAGTAAAGTTGCTAAATGTATCATAGGCAAGCCCTCCATTCACCGGGTCTGAATACGTATACCCGGCAGAATCATAGCCAATAATGACAACGTAACTATATCCATTTGTGCTACTATAATGAGAGGCTAAGACGGGATGGTTTGCATTAATTGCATCTTGTACATTATTTGAACCTATAGTAACTGTAGCCTGTCTAATATAATATAATTCTATAGCCGTTAATCCGGATGCGTTATATACATAGTTTTCGAAATCCTGGGTACTTGTAAAATTGTAGCCTAATTGAGCCGCGTTCAGTGCCGGCCAGCTTTCGGCCATTACGTCTTCGGTACTGACCATTGCATTACCATAAAACCAATTTATTTGTTTAATAGATGAGAATAGGCTAACGTGCTGATCCTCACCCCAGGCCGAGCTTGGCCAACTTAATTGAGCAAAAGAAAAGGATGATATTAGCATGAACAGAAATACGAGTTTGATGATTTTTGTTTTCATAATTTTCATAGTTAAAGGTTAATTATATAGATCCCGCTTTATAGGCTATTGAACTATGTTATCTTCCGGAAACAGATCATACGGAATGACAACAGGTCTGTTAAAACTTTTGGTTAAAGGCCTTTATTCCTGGGTACGCTATCTTAAATAATTACGCCTGTAATAGCATCATACGGCATCATTATTTAATCTGCTTTACCAAGTTTCGTTAATGTAATATCAACGCATAGTTCATGCACTAATTTCGAATGAAATTATTCATGGGGAGGAGATATGAAAGTAAACACTATTGCATTAACTTCAAAATCATTTGTAATGCATTTATTATAAGCGACTGTTTATCAATTAAATAAAATAGGATTTGGGGTTAAATGATCGGAATATACCAACGCACCCTTCATATCATAGCCTATTTATCATTGCTCATATGGCTATTGGGTTTTTCTCCATATTTAAGCAGGGATAAGCAGTGGCTGTAAGCATGTAGCGTATGCCAATTGCCTACATTTTATCATTCATATGACAGTACTTGCTTAGGGTTTAGTAAATTTGTAACACAAATGACATTTACAAAAGAACAAGTTTTAGCCGCTTTAGGCAATGTTGAAGAACCCGACCTGAAGAAAGATCTGGTTACCCTGAACATGATACAGGATATTGTGATCGATGGCGATAAGTTAAGCTTTTCGGTGATTCTGACCACACCAGCCTGTCCGCTAAAAGCCATGATAGAGAACGCCTGCCGCAATGCCATCAGCCATTTTATCAGCAAGGATATCCAGGTGACGGTTAATATGACATCGCGCGTTACCACGCAAAAAAACACCGGAGTGCCCGGCGTGAAAAATATCATTGCGGTAGCATCGGGTAAAGGCGGCGTGGGTAAATCAACCGTAGCCGTTAACCTGGCTTTGGGTTTAGCTAAAAGCGGCGCCAAAGTGGGCTTAATTGATGCTGATATTTATGGGCCATCTATCCCGATTATGTTTGGGCTGGAAGGCGCGCGCCCCAATGCCACACAAGTGGAGGGCAAAACGCGGATAGAGCCGATTGAGAAATACGGTATCAAGCTGTTATCCATTGGCTTTTTTACCGACCCCAACCAACCTGTACCCTGGCGCGGGCCAATGGTATCAACCGCGGTAAAGCAGTTATTTAACGATGCCGATTGGGGCGAGCTGGATTACCTTGTTGTCGATTTGCCGCCGGGCACGGGCGATATCCACATCACCGTAACGCAAAGTTTCCCGGTAACAGGCGCGGTAATTGTAACCACCCCGCAAAATGTGGCTTTGGCCGATGCAAAGAAAGGCGTAGGTATGTTTATGATGGACGCTATTAATGTTCCAATTTTGGGTGTAATAGAAAACATGGCCTATTTTACCCCGGCCGAACTACCCGAAAACAAATACTACATTTTTGGGCAGGACGGCGGCAAAAACCTGGCCGCGCAAATAGACGCCCCATTTTTGGGTGAGTTGCCCCTGGTAAAAGCCATTAGCGAAAGCGGTGATGCCGGCAAGCCGCTGGTATTGGAAGATAGTGTGACAACCAACGCGTTTATAACTATTGCCGAACGGGTGGCGCAGCAAGTGGCTATTGCCAATGCAAAGGCCAATGGGAAAGCACAATAGTTTTTCAAACGTGTCATTTAAACCAGCGGGAGAAATCTAAACGTGGGATAAATACTGCGTATAAGATTTCTCCTCGTCCCTCGTTCGAAATGACATGAAGGTTATACAGGTATCTAACTATATTTAATTTTTATTAATACCTTTATATATTAATTTAATAGAAATGAGTTTATTAGCACAAGTGGAGTTAGCATTGGATTCCATCCGTCCCTATTTAGAGGCTGACGGTGGGAATGTGTCGGTGGAAGAGATCACTCCCCAAAATGTGGTAAGGTTGAAATTGCTGGGCTCATGTGGATCGTGCCCTATGAGTATCATGACGCTGAAAGCGGGCATAGAACAAGCCATTTTAAAAGCCGTGCCCGAAGTAACCGCTGTAGAAGCGCTTAACCTAACCGATATTGACGACCCTAACGCCGTTCTTCCCGAGAACCTGAGATAGTGTTAAGAATTGTTAAATTGGCATTGGCTTTGTTGCAATAAATTATATTTGTGAGGAGTTATAGTAAACCAATTGAAACAATAGGGCGTATTAACGTAAGCATGAAGTATTTATTAGCATCGTTGTTTTTCTTCTCATCTGTCGCGGCGTTTGCCCAGCAGAAGGAGGGGGCATTGGTGCAGTTTTCGGGCGTGGTTCATAATGCCGATTCGCTTGATGTCGTAGTCCCCTACGTTACCATCACTAATCAAAATAGTAGTAAACAAGTAAATATTGCTAACTATATGGGCTATTTCTCTTTTGTTGCCCATGAACGTGATACCTTGCTTTTTAGCTGCGTGGGTTATGCCCCCCAAACCATCATCATACCCGAGCATTTAAACAAGAGTTATACTTTAAAAGTAGCCTTAAAGCCACAAACTACTAATCTGCCATCAGTACGGGTATTCCCATGGGCCACAACAGATGAATTTAAAAAGGACTTTATCTCCATGAAACTGGCTGACGACGATCTGGAGATAGCGCGCAAAAATTTAAGTAAGGGATCGTTGGCCGAGATGATGAAAACCTTACCACGCGATGCGCACGAGATTCAATCGGCTTATGCACAGGGCGAACACCTGAATATCCTGAACCAGCATTCGCTGATGCCAAACCCATTGCTTAACCCAATAGCCTGGGGTACGCTTATTAAGCAAATTGCCGATGGCGATAAAAGCCGAAGCAGCGGAGGGAATTGAGTCTTGAGTTCTAAGTTTTAGTACTTTAGATTTCAGTTTTGATCTTCTTTAAACAAACTTGTCATTTCGAACGAACAGGAGTGGGCTGAGCAGAGGCGTGAGGAGAAATCTTATACATAATGAGATAGTACGTATAAGATTTCTCCTCGTCCCTCGTTCGAAATGACATATTGGGTTAGACTTTCTACCGGCCTTTCTTAGCAGCCGGAAATTTCATTTTATAATCCACATCTACAATCCCGCGCGAAATTTCGGTTAGTTTTTTTTCTATCAAACGCCTGCGTAACGGACTAAGCTTATCGGTAAACAGTTTACCTTCTATGTGGTCATATTCGTGCTGGATAACGCGCGCGGCTAATCCTTTAAAGGTTTCTTCGTGATGTTTCCAATTCTCATCGTAATAAGATATGCGTATAACCGGCTTACGATAAACGTCTTCCCTGATATCCGGAATACTCAGGCAACCTTCGTTAAAGGCCCATTCTTCGCCGGTTTCCTCTTCAATACAGGCATTAATAAATACCTTTTTCATATCCTTTAGCGTTGGTTCTTCATCTGCAAAAGGCGAGCAATCTATCACAAACAAACGGGTTGAATGCCCAACCTGCGGGGCAGCCAGTCCAACACCACGGGCAGCATACATGGTCTCAAACATATCCTCGGCAAATTGTTTAATATGCGGGTTTTCTTCAGGAGATATGTTAGTAGCCTTTTTGCGTAATATCGGGTCTCCGTATGCTATGATAGGTAATTTCATAGTGCAAAAATACAGGTTTTTATATTCGGAACAAACAGCAAGCCAATTGTAGTATAGGCATAAGCGGTCAACCCTATAGTCCGAGACTAATTACACCAACTCCTCCAACCCGCATTCCTCCAATACTATACGTTCGGGTGTTTTATGGGCGGCATATTTCCACTTGATCAAGCGAATGCAACCATTCTCTATTTCAATACCTGTGATATCGCCATCATCAAAACAACAGCAGCCGCTATTAAAGTAGCAAGGCTTGTAGCTGTGGTCTTTAAATTCCAGCACCTGGTCTCCTTTTAAATGCCGCCCGGTTATCTGGTGCTGTAATTTATCGATCAGGACCGCATCATTTGCGGCTTTTGCCTTATCCAATGCGGCATACAGCGTTTCCAGGTGGGTTAGCGATCTGAATACCGGCTGGTGTGTATGTCCTGTTATCAACAGCAGGTTTTCTCGTTTTTCAATCCATTCATACATTAGTCGGTTATGTACCGTTTTCAGCTGGTCGTTGTTGGCGGGCGTATTGGGGTTAATGCGTAAATAAGCCTGCAGTGGCCCCCATATAGTGGATACAAACCATTTGCTAAACCAATTGCCATCGCTTTGCATATCGCCTTGGTGCCCGTGCGTTAGATAAATAGAAAAGGGTTTGTCTTTTATTTGGGTTTCCAGTATTAGTCCTTCATATATCTTAATATTTTGACCATACACCTGCATTAAACTAATGGGTGCCAGCGGGTCATTATCCCAATACAAGTCGTGATTGCCGAATATTTTTGTGAAGGCATTCCGGGCTAAAAACTGCTTTTCGCATTCAAATGTGGCTTTATTGTGCTTTTTTACGGTTAAAAACATGTTTTCCCACAGTTCTTCGCTATCACCCAGGTTAATATAGTGGAAGTTGTTTTTGTTATAGTGATCAAGCGCTGCCAGGTAGTTCTTTTCGGCCAGGGCAAAGTCGTCGGCCCCATCGCGCGCGCCCTTATGCTGGTCGGATAGGATAATAAATTTTTGATGCCGCGCGTCAAATGGAATCACTAAACCGCGTTTACCCGGGTTTTCTAAAATATTGTTATATAAATTACTCAGCGCCTCATTTATCCTTTTAGGATCTGGGCGCGACGAATATTTATCAGTTAGCCTGATGATCGGCTCTTTTAGCAGTCGTTGTAACAGGCGCATAATTGGTTAACAGAGCGTTAGGCTTATTTGTGTTTTTTAACCGACAGTTTTCCCAAGAACAAAAGTCGGCAATGGCATTGTTGTAACACCGGGTGTTTTACCCCTTTCTGTACCGTGAAAAAACGGGGTATAAAAATTTGAAACATAATGTTATTTTTATAGCTTTATTAACCCTTAATTATAAAGCAATGTCTACACTAAACCCCACATCACGCGGCAATGGCGGCGTTAAAAAAAGCCAATTAAAAAAGTTGTCTGATAATTACTATCAGATTATGAAAAAGAAGGACGAAAATGGCAACATCGTAGACCTTGACCCCACAAAAGATGCCAAAAGCGTTTGGTTTACCAAAGCGGCTATCGACAAAATGTTTGCCGACCATGGCTGCCACGCCGGAAACAACAACGAATTCGGTTTAAGAGTATACTTCGCGGTCCACAAAACAGGTGTGCTGCACCCCGACCATGAGATACCCGGCCATTACCATAACCAGCAAACCGTTATATTGGTGCCAACAAAAAACATTAATGGCCAAAAAGATAAAGACCTGCTAAAAGACGATGAGCAACTTACACAGGGCGCTGACGGCAAGGGCGATGGCATTCCCGATGGCGAGGGCCAGGGTGTAAACCATGGCGCACTATGCCCACCAGATACTGATTGTGGATGCTCTATTTAAAGCTTCACTTATTTTTAATAGCCGGTTATCTAAAATAACCGGCATTTTATTTTTATGTACAGGTACACTTACTTATTTGTAGAGACGGTTACACTGCTGACTTGTATTTTTTGCTATCGCAAATTTTGGGTTCCCCGCTTCAAGCTTTTTTTACCCTACATGGTATTTATTGTATGGTATGAGTTTACCAGCATTACCCGGTCTTTTTTTATGCATAAGTGGTTTTATATCAATCACTCAAATCTCTGGATAGTAAATTTTGAAGTGACCCTTGAGTTTTTATTTTACAGTTTTTTTGTTATCTCCTCTTACCGTGATAAAAAGGACAGGCGGATGTACACATTCATTTCCTTGTTGTTTACTTTATTTACATTTATAGATATCTTTTTTATTCAAGGTTTTTTAAAGCTATGTTCAATAGCCATTGTTTTGCAATACGCTTTGTTGATATTAATGGTATGTCGTTTTTTTTATAAAACCATGCAGCAGTTTGATAAAGATACAACCCTTATTAAACAGCCGGATTTTTGGGTAAATACCGGCTTGTTATTTTTCTGCCTGGCCGAATTCCTGTTTTTTGCCTCTTTTAATTTGGCCTATGTACGTCATATATTTTTTAGTACCATATTTCATTTAGTAAGCGGGCTAGCCAATATAATTTTATATTCTTGCATAGCAATTTCATTTATATGTTACAGGCGGACCAGGACTATATCCTCATCATCGTAGCTGGCACAATTATGCTGCTATTGCTGGGGATATTTATCATCAGCTTTTTATTTTTTTATCAAAAAAAGCGCACCATACATATAACCGAGCAGGAACAATTAAAGTCGGCATTTAGCCAGGAAATATTAACTACCCAAATAGAAGTTCAGGAACAAACCCTGAACTATATAAGCCAGGAACTGCACGATAACATTGGCCAGGTACTTTCATTTGTGAAACTAAATTTAGGTACCACCACTATGTTAACCGAAGAAAAAAAGCAGCGTAAGATTGACGAAAGCCGCGACCTGCTGGCCCAGGCCATATCCGATTTGCGCGACCTTTCAAAAAGCCTCAGTTTCCAACAGATAAAACAGTTTGGCCTGGTGCGGGCTATGCTAATTGAGATAGAGCGGGTAAACAAAAGCGGCCTGATAAAAATAACCATGGAAGTTACCGGCGATGCCTTCAGTTTAGGCGAACAACGTGAACTGGTATTATTCCGTATTTTTCAGGAAGCATTAAACAATGCGTTAAAATATTCGCATGCTATAAACCTGGTTATCCAGTTAAACTTTTCTGCCCACCTTTTTGCATTGCGCATTGCCGACGATGGTATTGGCTTTTCGCCCGATATGAGCGGCGATAAAAATGGATCGGGCTTAAAAAATATGGAAAGCAGGGCCGCACTTATCGGGGCCCGGGCAACGCTGGAAAGTTCGCCCGGTCAAGGCTGCATAATTAATATAACACTTGATCCTTTTAAACAATTAAACATCGATGGAACCCATTCAAATAGCACTGTGTGATGATCACCGCCTTTTTCGTAGCGGTATAGCATCGCTGATAAGCGAATTCAAGGGATATGAAATTTTATTTGAGGCCGGCGACGGCGAAGAACTAACACGTAAACTTACCCCAAAAGTAATGCCCCGAATTATTTTACTGGATATTAATATGCCGGTAATGGATGGCATGCAAACCGCACATTGGCTGCGTACCAATTATCCCAATATCGATATTATTATCTTATCCATGTTTGGCGATGCCGAAAAAGTGCTGGAAATGGTAAAGATGGGCGTGAAAGGTTACCTGCTTAAAGATGCCGAGCCGCACGAGTTTGAACAAGCATTGCAAAAGGTATCGCAGGGCGAGGTTTATTATCCTGAATTTGTAACCCGGCATATCATCAACAGCTTTAACCAGCAGCCCGAACTGATTAAGCTAAACAGCCGCGAACTGGAGTTTTTGAAATTGGCCGCTACCGAATTAACCTATAAGGAAATTGCGGATGAAATGTGCATCAGCGCCCGTACGGTTGATGGTTACCGCGATCAGCTTTTTGAAAAACTACAAATAAAAAGCCGGGTTGGCCTGGTATTATATGCCATAAAAAATAAACTGATAAGTTTGTAGCTTGCTAAAATTATTAGCAAATTTGTGCTTATGGCACATGAGGATAATCCCGAGTTTTTTAAGGGTCGGGGGGCGCAGGTTAATACCCACAATAAGTTTTTAAAAAATAAGTATGTACAGGATCATGTTGAGGGGATCGATGAGCCTTTCATGGAAAACAGCTGTACCCAAATATTCGAGGAAACCCCAAAAAAGATCGTCAGCGAAAGCAAAAGCCCCGACCTGGGCAATATGCATTCCATTAATCCCTACCAGGGGTGCGAGCATGGCTGTATCTATTGCTATGCCCGCAACAGTCATGAATACTATGGCTTTAACGCTGGCTTAGATTTTGAACGAAAGATCATTGTAAAGCGCAATGCCCCCCAACTGCTTGAAGAATACTTTAATAAGAAGAATTATCAGCCGGTAACTATCCTTTTATCCGGAAATACCGATTGCTATCAGCCCATTGAGCGCAAGCTTGAAATTACCCGCCGCATGCTGGAGGTGTTTTTGAGATACCGTAACCCCGTGGCCTTTATCACCAAAAACAACCTGATACTGCGCGACCTGGATATTATTACCCAATTGGCCGCATTAAACCTGGTGAGCGTTAATGTATCGCTTAATTCCCTTAACGAACAACTTCGCCAAAAACTGGAGCCTCGTACGGTTACCGCTACAGGCAGGTTAAATGTGATCCAAAAACTTTCGGAAAACAATGTCCCGGTACGGGTAATGGTGGCCCCCATCATTCCGGGTTTAAACAGTAACGAGATACCGGCTATTATTAAAGCTGCAGCCGATAGGGGCGCAAAAGGCGCGGGATTTACCATTGTGCGCCTTAACGGCAGCATCGCCGAAATTTTCAGCGATTGGGTACATAAGGCTTTCCCCGACAGGGCAGAAAAGGTATTGAATATGATAAGGGCATGCCACGAAGGTAGCTTGAACGACAGCAATTTTGGCCGCAGGATGAGCGGCGACGGCCAAGTAGCACAATCTATCCATCAGTTGTTCCATATGGCCTGTAACCGCTTTTTGCAGGGTCGGGAGATGCCGCATTTAGACCATACCCTGTTCGTGCCTAAAAATGGGAGGCAGACGAGTTTGTTTTGAGGGATAACTATATGTCATTTCGAACGAGGTACGAGGAGAAATCTTATACGATGAGCAGGTGGCCCGTATAAGGTTTCTCCTCACGCCCATTGCACCGCCTATCCTGTTCGTTCGAAATGACAAGGCATATAAAATAGAAAAAGGCGCCTTACAGCGCCTTTTTCTATTTTATATCGAATCAGAGAACCTAATCTCTGATCAACCAATCTCTGCAACTACGCTTCCTCAACCTCCATAGCCATTTGCTCATCAACCAGGATACGGCCGCAGTGTTCGCAAACGATGATTTTTTTGCGTTGACGGATATCCGACTGGCGTTGTGGCGGGATTTGGTTAAAGCAGCCCGAGCATGAATCGCGACGGATGGTTACTACAGCTAAGCCGTTTTTAGCGTTGGTACGCAAACGGTCGTAAGCAAATAATAAACGGTCTTCAATATTTGCTTTGGCTTTTTCAACCTGTGAAAGCAATTCTTCTTCTTCTTTTTGGGTTTCAGAAGTAATAGTGCCTAACTCGTCTTTTTTAATCTCAAGGTCTTTTTTGCGGTCTTCCAAATCAGCTAATGCTTTTTCGTAAACCTGGTTTTTGGTAGTGATCTCAAAACCAAACTCACGGATCTTTTTCTCGCTCACCTGTATATCTAAGCCCTGTATCTCTATTTCTTTAGAGATAGCTTCGTACTCGCGGTTGTTTTTAACCTCGTTAAGTTGGGCTTCGTACTTTTTAATGTTGGCCTGAGCTTCTTTGATCACGTTTTTACGTGTCACGATCTCATCTTCCAGGTCATCCAGCTCAAATTTAATTTTCTGAATACGGGTTTCCAATCCTGCTACATCATCTTCAAGGTCGGCAACTTCCATTGGAAGTTCGCCACGAATCTGGCGAATTTTGTCGATTTGTGAGTGGATGGTTTGTAGTTCGTATAAAGCTTTAAGCTTTTGTTCTACGGTTTGTTCCATTAAATATAGTATTTGACGGGGTTTGTATTTATTTCTGTTAAACGGACGGCAAAGTTAGTGAATTTTTTTTGAATTATTTCACACAATAAATCTTGCGTAAATTGTTCACTTTCAAAGTGTCCCACATCGGCTATCACCAGCTTTCCTTCGGCATCAAAAAACTCGTGATATTTGTAATCGGCCGTAATAAAAACATCGGCCCCTGCGGCTATGGCATGCTTCAACAAAAAGCCACCCGCGCCGCCGCAAACAGCCACCTTTTTAACCTGCCTACCGGTGAACGCCGTATGCCTGATCACACTGGCGCCCATTTGCAGTTTCACGTGCGCTAAAAACGTGCGCTCATCCATAGGATGTTCTACTTCGCCTATCATCCCTGCACCTACTTCCTGGTGCTGGTTAGTAATAGGGTAAAGATCATAAGCTACTTCTTCGTACGGGTGGGCCAATATTAGCGCCATTAATATTTTACTCTCCAAATTGGCGGGGTAAACGGTTTCGATCCGGGTTTCGGGTTCGGTATGGCGCTGGCCGGGTATCCCTACATATGGGTCGGTATGCTCATTGCCCTTAAAGGTTCCTTCCCCGGGGGCATTAAAGCTGCAATCGCTGTAATTACCAATATGGCCTGCACCTGCTTTAAACAGGGCATTGCGCACCTGTTCGGCCTGGGCATGGGGCACAAAGGTAACCAGCTTTTTCAGCAGCCCGTGTTTTGGTGACAGGATATGGCAATTGGTTAATCCCAGTGTTTCGCAGATACGGGCATTTACGCCCGCTTTAATATGATCGAGATTGGTATGGATGGCATAAATGGCGATATTATTTTTAATGGCTTTTTCTACCACACGTTCCACATAGGTTTTGCCGTTAAATTTTTTCAGTCCTTTAAACACAATGGGGTGGTGCGATACGATGACCTGGCAATGGTTGGCAATAGCTTCGTCAACTACGGCCTCGGTGCAATCCAGCGATATTAATGCCTGCTGGATATCCTTGTCGGGATTACCGACAATAAGGCCTGAGTTATCATAATCCTCCTGGTAGGCCAGCGGGGCCAGGCTTTCCAGGTAGTTGGTTAATTCTGAAAGTTTCATTCCCGAAGTTATAAATTAACCCCAGAGGGCGCAAAATTTTTAAATAGGGCCGATACGCAATAGCCTGCTTTATTATTGCGGTTTATTCCCTTTATCCTGTTGCTTTTGCTGGTTCTCCTGTGCTTTTTTTATCGAATCCTGGCGTGCTTTTTCTGCCTTCTTCTTTTTATTAAAAAACCCTTTTAAAAGGAAGTTGTGTTGGGCGGCCTTCAGGTCTTCGTTAAGTGTAGCAGAGGTGTTATGCACATTGGCCATAGTGGTTTTTGCCTGACTTACAGTGCTTTCAAGGCTTCTCGCCATCTTATCGCTATTTAATAACCGGCCTAAGCTGCCTTGGCCATTGTTCACTTTATTTACTATACCTCCCAGTCCTTCCGTTATTACGGCGGCATTATCGGCAATTTTGGTAAGCTTGTTTATTACCTTATCCATATCCAGCGGGTTAACTGCGGCTAATTCATCGCCATTTTTTACGCCGACATTGCTTGTACCCGGGCCTATCACCACCAGTTTATCACCCATCAGGCCATCACTGCCAATGCTCATCCTGGCATCTTTTTTTATAAACTTTTTAACGTCGTCGTTTATGGTTAATGTAACCTTTACCGTGGTATCATTAACAATGTCAATACCATCAACAACACCAATGTTTATCCCCGCAAACCGCACGTTATTGCCAACCTGCAAACCGTTTACATTTTTAAACATCCCATGCACATTAAAGGTAGAACTGAACATGCTTTTTTGGTTGCCAATTAAAAATATGCCCAGTAAAAGTACTACCAGTCCTACTACTATAAATCCGCCTATTTTTACTTTTTGTCCGGCTGTGGTTTTCATATCTGTTTAGATAAAATAAGATTTTACAAATTTGTCTGTCGATTTGTGCAACTCCTCAAAAGTGCCCTCCGCAACATATTTTCCATCGTCCATTATCACTACACGGTCGGCCGTAATTTTGGCGCATTCCATATCGTGTGTAATAATTATCGATGTTGTTTTATATTTTTTCTGCATATCCAAAATCAACTGACTGATCTCACGCGAGGTGATGGGGTCCAAGCCCGTAGTTGGTTCGTCATAAAGCATTATTTCAGGGTTCACTATCAGGGTGCGCGCCAGGCCTATCCGCTTGCGCATCCCTCCCGAAAGATCCGAGGGCATTTTTTCCGCAGCGTCGGGCAAACCCACACTTTCTAATATATCATCCACTCGTTGGTCCAGCTCGCTCTGATCGGTTATTTTTAACACGCGGGTTAATGCAAACTCCATATTCTCGCGCACGGTCATACTATCATACAAAGCCGCGCCCTGGAAAAGGAAACCAATTTTAGTACGCAGTTCTTTCAATTCCTTGTCATCCAGTTTATTTACTTCCTGGCCCAATACGTTCAGCGTGCCCTCGTCTGGAGTAAGCAAACCAACCAGGCATTGTATAGTAACCGATTTACCCTGGCCTGAACGCCCCAGCACCACCACATTCTCCCCACGGTGCACTACCAGATCAATACCCTTAAGCACCTGCTTATCGCCGAAGGCCTTTTTTAGGCCCTTTATCTCAATAACTACTTCCTTTTTCCCTTTTGAAGCGGGTTCGTTAGCAACTGCCTTATGTTCAGCTATTTCCATTATTTATAAAATAATATGGTGGTTATTTGCACCACAATCATGTCAATAAAAAATATCCATAACGATGCCGTTACTACTGCTGAATTTGCTGCTATACCCACGCTCTCGGTGCCCCGGTTACTATGATACCCTTTGTAGCAACCCACAAAACCAATGGCAAAGCCAAAAAAGAATGTTTTAATGAGTGCGGGCAGGTAATCGGTATAATCAAGCGCGGCTATACATTTATTAAAATACAGGTAAAGGCTGATGCTGTCCGTAAAGTTCAGTGCCAGGTAACCGCCAAACAAGCTGATGGCATCGCCTATCATAGCTAATAAGGGAATCATAAAACAAGTGGCCAAAATGCGGGTAACCACCAGGTACTGCACCGGGTTGGCGCCCGATACTTCCATGGCGTCAATTTGTTCGGTCACTTTCATACTGCCCAGCTCGGCCCCAATGCTTGATGCTATTTTACCTGCGCAAATAATGGCCGTTATTACCGGGCCAATCTCGCGGATAACCGAAACGGCTAAAGTATGCGGCAACATGCTTTCGGCGCCAAACGATACAAGGGTTGGGCGCAGTTGTAATATAAGCACCAACCCCATAATAAACGAGGTGATACCAACCAGCATCGTAGACCGGTAGCCTATTTCGTAACACTGCCGCACAAATTCAGACCATTCAAAACCGCCGGCAAACAGATTCCTGACAAAGCGCGAAAAAAATACACCTTGTTCGCCCACGCCTTCCAGCCATTTGCGCCAGCCACTTATAGATACTGCCTGTTCTGCCATTTTATTTTGTGTTTTGCTGCTATGTACGGCTGTGATTATATGATTTGATATTTTCACAGTATATAATTGGTCAATTCAGCTTAGTGACAAATGAAGTGGGTATTTGTTTGGGTTAGACCAGTATACGCGGCTAATATGATATTACTTTAACAGAGTGATGCTGCTGCTATAATTCATTCCAATTTAATTATGCGTATTTTTGCAAAAAATTTACTTTGGCCAAAAAAGCGATCATAGTAGGGGCAAGCGGACTGATAGGCAGCAATTTATTGCAGATCCTGTTGGACGAAGATTACTATGAACAGGTTGTTATTGTGGTGCGGAGGGAATTACCGGTAAAGCACGAAAAGCTTACCCAGTTAATTATTGATTTTGATAAGCTGAGTGATTATAGCGGCCAAATTAACGGGCATGCTATATTCAGTTGCCTGGGTACTACCATGTCGCAAACGCCTGATAAAAATGAATATCGCAAAATAGACCATGATTATCCCGTGCAACTGGCACAATTAGCGTTACAAAATGGCGTTAAACAGTTTCATTTAGTATCAGCTGTAGGGGCCAATGCCAAATCATCCGGGTTTTATTTACGGTTAAAGGGCGAAACAGAGAACGATATTATTAAACTTGGCCTGCCATCGTTACATATTTACCGGCCGTCGATGCTACTTGGCAGGAAGCAAAAAGTACGATTGATGGAAACTATCGTATCGGGCATAATGCGTGTTATTGATCCCTTGCTAATTGGCAGTTTAAGTAAATACCATAGCATATCCGCCTCAGTAGTTGCCCGGGCAATGTTTATGCAATCTATTGATAATGAGACTGGTACATTTATTTACCAGTATAAAGAAATAAAACAAATTAAGTGAGTACATATATCTCGGCAGAAAATTTAGGCCATTCTTTTCATGATAACTGGCTATTCAAAAATCTCACCATCGGTATTAACCGGGGGCGCAGGGTAGCGCTTGTTGGTATCAACGGAGCAGGCAAATCAACCCTGCTAAAAATTCTTTCTGGCAAGCTGAAGCCTACCGAGGGTAAATCTGTACAAGCCCGCGATTTAAATATGGGATACCTTGACCAGGACCCGCAGTTTGATAAGGCCTACACTATCAGCGATTATATTTTCCATGCCGACAACCGTCAGCAGCAACTGATACGCGAGTACGAGGAGCTGATGGAAAATGATCCGGAAAATATGGTGGAGTTGGAGCGTATCACCGGCGAGATCAGCGACCTGAATGCCTGGGAATATGAATACCAGATCAAAACTATTTTGGGGCGACTGGACATCCATCACCTCAATCAATCTATCAGTACTTTATCTGGTGGGCAGAAGAAACGTCTGGCTTTAGCCCGGTTATTGATAGAAGACCCCGATATCTATATTCTTGACGAACCTACCAATCACCTGGATATTGACACTATTGAGTGGCTGGAGAAACTACTGACCGAAGGGAACAAAACCATCCTGATGGTTACGCACGACAGGTATTTCCTGGATAATGTATGCAACGAGATATTGGAGATAGATAACGGCAAGATCATCCCTTACTTTGGCAACTATGCCTATTACCTAGAAAAAAAGGCAGAGCGTGAATCGGCAGATGCAGCAGCATTTGCAAAAAACACCAACCTACTAAAAAAGGAACTGGAGTGGATGCGCAGGCAACCACAGGCGCGGGGCACAAAATCCAAAGCGCGTATTGATGCCTACTACGAGTTAGAGGAAAAAACAAAAAACCGCGGACCGAAAGATAAGGTTGAACTAAGTGTTAAAACCGCTCGTCAGGGTAATAAAATATTAGAACTGCACCATTTGGGTAAAAGCTTTAACGGGCAAACTATCATCGGCGATTTTAGCTACGTATTTAAAAAAGGTGATCGGATTGGTTTAGCCGGTAAAAACGGCAGCGGCAAATCAACATTATTAAATATTATTACAGGCGGCATACAGCCCGATAAGGGCGAGGTAGAAAAAGGGGAGACCACTGTAATGGGTTATTTCCATCAGGCGGGTATTACATTTAAAGATGATGACCGGGTAATAGACGTAGTAAAAAACGTGGCAGAGTATATCACCATGGCTGATAAATCTGTCATTTCAGCCTCGGCTTTGCTTACGCTGTTTTTATTCCCACCTAAAAAGCAATATGGTTTTATAGCCAATTTAAGCGGCGGCGAGAAAAAACGCCTGCAGTTAATGAGCTTATTGATGAAGAACCCCAACTTCCTGATACTTGATGAGCCTACTAATGATCTGGATATCGATACCTTAAATGTGCTGGAAGAGTTTTTAATGAATTACTCGGGTGTGTTAATGCTGGTATCGCACGACAGGTATTTGCTGGACAAGTTAACCGACCAGCTATTCATTATGGAAGGCGATGGTGGTGTTAGGATATTTAACGGCAATTATTCATCGTACAGACAGGAACTGGACGACCAAAAGCAACTTTCGCGCAAACAGAGCAACGAAAAGCCTGCTTATGTAGAACCAACGCCTGTAAAAAAGAATAAATTAAGCTTTAAAGAGCAAAAGGAGCTGGAAACAATTGAGGCTGAAATAGCTAAAATTGAAGCTGAAATAACCCGATTGACAGAACAGATGAATTCGGGTGCGATCACCGATCATCAGGAGTTAATAGACTTGGCACGCAAAATAAAGGATATGAGCAGCGAGATGGATGCGAAAAGCATCCGCTGGATTGAATTATCAGAACTAAACGAAGCATAAATGAAGTTATCAGATATCATAGCATCGGTAGGTGTTACCATTTTATTAATTGGTTTCTTTTTAAACCTTACCAAGCGAATTGCTTCAGATAGCAAAATTTATGCAACGCTTAATTTTGTGGGAGCTGGTATGTGTGGAGTATCTTCATATATGATCAGCTTTTATCCATTTGTAATATTAGAAGGTGTGTGGTGCATAGTGGCACTGACATCATTTTTCCGTGTTCCACGTGAAACATCGGCTAAATGATGATTATATAATAGCGTTCCACGTGGAACGTGAAAATAAAATAACTTAATGTTCCACGTGGAACACGGAGGTAAAATGTTTAAGAAATATGATGTTATAGTGGTTGGCGCTGGCCATGCGGGTTGTGAAGCCGCAGCGGCTGCAGCCAATATGGGCTCATCGGTGCTGTTGATTACCATGAATATGGGAACCATTGCCCAAATGAGTTGTAATCCTGCTATGGGTGGCGTTGCTAAAGGGCAAATTGTGCGGGAAATTGACGCTATGGGCGGTTATTCAGGCATAATTACCGATAAGTCGACTATCCAGTTTAGGATGCTAAACCTTAGTAAAGGCCCTGCCATGTGGAGCCCAAGGGCGCAAACCGACCGTATGCGCTTTGCCGAAGAGTGGCGTTTAGCACTTGAACAGACGCCAAATGTCGACTTTTGGCAAGATATGGTATCATCTTTAATAGTAAAGAATAATACGGTTGTAGGTGTGAAAACGTCTATAGGTGTAGAAATTGAAGGCAGTGCTGTAGTATTAACCAATGGCACCTTCCTAAATGGATTGATACATATTGGAGAAAAGCGTTTTGGTGGTGGCCGCACAGGTGAAAAAGCAGCGACAGGCTTAACCGAACAGCTCACTACTTTAGGCTTTGAAGCAGGCCGGATGAAAACCGGAACCCCGCCACGGGTTGATGGACGTTCATTAAACTATGCTTTAATGGAAGAACAATGGGGTGACAGTACCGGGAGTAAGTTTAGCTATACCGATACCGAAGTAAGCAAAGACCAACGCTGCTGCTGGATAACATATACCAATACAGCCGTACACGAAACCCTGAAAGAAGGCTTCGAGAAATCACCCATGTTTACCGGGAGGATTAAAGGTTTAGGCCCGCGTTATTGCCCATCCATTGAAGATAAAATAAACCGCTTTGCCGAGCGCGAAAGGCACCAGATATTTGTTGAGCCAGAAGGTTGGAACACCGTTGAGATCTATGTAAATGGCTTCTCAACCTCGTTACCGGAGGATGTACAATACAGGGCGCTGACTCAAATACCGGGTTTCGAGCAGGCAAAAATGTTCCGTCCTGGATATGCCATCGAGTACGATTACTTCCCACCAACCCAATTAAACCTTACTTTGGAGACCAAACTGATCAGCAATTTATTTTTTGCCGGACAGATAAATGGTACTACCGGCTATGAAGAAGCGGGATCTCAGGGGATGATCGCCGGTATTAACGCGCATCAAAAAGTACATGATAAGCATGAGTTGATCCTGAAAAGATCAGAGTCATACATCGGTGTTTTGATTGATGACCTGGTAACCAAAGGTACCGAAGAACCTTACCGGATGTTTACATCGCGCGCTGAACATCGTTTATTATTACGCCAGGATAATGCTGATATACGGCTTAGCCCGATTGGTCATGACCTTGGCTTGATCAGCGATGAGCGTTTGGATAAGGTAAAAAATAAAATAAAAAATTCGGACGATATTGTAGCATATACCAAAAAAGCATCTATCGGTACAACAGAAGTTAATGGTTTGCTTGAAGAATTAGGCACATCGCCCATAAACCAGGCAGCCAAATTATTTAATTTATTAAGTCGTCCGCAGATTGGTTTTACCGATTTGCGCAGGGTTGATACCTCCTTAGAAAACCTTTTATCGGGATATGATAAAGAAACAATTGAGCAGGCTGAAATAAAAATTAAATACGAGAGTTATTTTGAGAAGGAATTAGAGATTGTAGACCGCATGAAAAAAATGGAAGACAAGGAGATCAATCCCGATTTCGATTATCAAACATTGGTATCCTTATCAAAAGAGGCGCGTGAAAAATTGAAAAAGATAAAACCACGTACTTTGGGCCAGGCATCTCGCATTTCGGGGGTGTCACCATCAGATATTTCAGTTTTGATGGTCCATATAGCCCGGTAGTGATATAAAGATTTGATTGTCAGTTAATTATAAAACATTGTTTTAAATTAATTATTTTTAATTTTTAATATTACGCTTCGTAAAAACATAAAAATCGCTCATATCGCTTAAAAATGGCTTTAAAATTAAAATCGGGATTTTTCCTACAATTATTGGTGCTGCTAATGGCCGTTTTGGTGTTTTTTGGTTGCGCCAGTATTCAAAAACCAATGGGAGGGCCGCGCGACCGCACACCGCCCAAATTATTGCTGGCCACCCCGCTAAATGAAACCCGCAATTTTAAAGCGACATCAATAAAATTAGATTTTGACGAATATTTTAAATTGAGCAGCCAATATCAGGAGATCACCATGAGTCCGGCTTTGGACAAGGCCCTCGAATTTAAGGTCAAGGGAAAAAGCCTACTTATAAATTTTAAAGATACTTTACAAAAAAATACTACCTACGTTATAAATTTTGGTAAGGCCATTGTTGATGTTAACGAGGGTAATGTGCTGAAGAATTTTACTTATGTATTTTCTACCGGTCCGCATATCGATTCGTTAAGTATTTCGGGAACAGTAACTAATACGCAAACCCAGCAAAAAGAAAAGGATGCCACGGTAATGCTTTTTACTCTGAAACAAGATTCGTTGTTGTTTGGAAAAAAGAAACCTGCCATTTATGCCACTACAGATTCGTCGGGGAACTTTACCCTGGGGAACTTGCACGATGGCGACTATCGTATTTACGCGCTAAAGGAAGCATCGCCAAATAAAATATATGATAACGAGAATGAACTGATCGCTTTTTTGAAAAAACCTCTACATATTACCAAAGACACTTCAAACATACAGCTCACCTTATTTAAGCAAGCGCCAGAAAGTTTCAGGGTTGTATCAAAAAACTTTGACCCGGATGGTAAAATGAGTTTTGTTTTTAATATGCCATTGACTGATCCGGGGGTGAAGATCAATTATCCACCTAATATTGATGACCAGAAACTGGTTGATTTTAGCAGGACGAAAGACAGCGCCCAGATATATTTAAGAAACATGGATTTTGATTCCATATCGGTTTCATTCACTGATAAAGGCAAACCGCTGGATACTGTTTATTTGAGAAAAGGCCGAAAGGAAGCTTTCACCAGGACCATTAACTTAACCTACAATATTAATAATGATAGCAAATTAAAGCCTGGGGCCGATTTGAATATCTATGTAAATTCGCCCATTGAAAGCTTTGACCCATCCAGGATCATTCTGTTGGAAGACTCGGTTAGCCGGACAAATTTTACATTGACCAAGGATCCGGTCAGTGCAAAAAAGTTTACCTTAAAATATCGCTGGCGGCAGTTAGTTAAATATCAAATAGCTTTTAACGAGGGTACCTTTGTAAACATTTATGGCGATAAGAATAAACGCCTGGTAAAAAACTTCTCTATTGATAAGCCTGAGAACTACGGAAGTATTGCCCTGAAAGTTACGGTGCCCGATTCAACAGGTAAAAGTTCGTATGTGATAGAATTACTGAACGAACAAAAGGTAGCCATGCGTAAAGACGTAATTACCAAAAACACTACCCTTAATTATAAAGATTACCCTGCCGGTAAATACCAGGTACGGATCACTTACGATACCAACGGCAACGGCCGTTGGGATAGCGGTAATGTAAAAAAGAAATTATATCCCGAACAAATAGTGCTAATACCAACCTTATTTACACTACGCCCTAACTGGGAAGCTGAAGATACGGTAGAAGTGCCTAAAGAAGTGGCTACGCCATAAGGTACTCGGTTTATATTACTTATCCATAAACCAGCCGGAATACATAATGTAGTTCTGCGGCAGCTTATCTAATAATGCTTTTTGTTCCTCAGTCAACGGTTTTATCTTTTTGGCTGGCGAACCGGCATATAGATAACCCGACTCGCAAATTGTATTCTCCAGTACAACCGAACCGGCGCCGATAATTACATATTCCTCTACGACGGCATGATCCATCACTATTGCGCCCATACCTATCAGTGTATGATCTTTTAGCTCGCAGCCATGTACAATGGCATTGTGGCCGATAGATACATTATTACCAATGGTAGTCGCGGCCCGCAGGTAAGTAGCGTGTATCACTGCGCCATCCTGGATATTGGTGTTGTTTCCGATATGGATATAATTAACATCGCCACGAATTACCGCATTGAACCAAACCGAACAATTATCGCCCATAATTACATCGCCAACAATAGTACAGTTTTCGGCGATAAAGCAATCGGCTCCCCAGGTTGGGTTTTTATCATTTACGGGTAGGATAAGTGGCATATGCTAATAATTATTGAATGATTGATTTATGGAATTATGAATATAATTTATATGTTTGACACACCATAAGCGAAAATAGCTCAGCTGGTAGAGCATCAGTTTCCCAAACTGAAGGTCGCGGGTTCGAACCCCGTTTTTCGCTCACTAAAACACCGTATCATGCAATTCCGCAGCATGCTGTGGATAATCCGTTGTATAATGCAATCCCCGGCTTTCTTTCCTCATCATAGCCGATTTTACTACGATATAGGATACCTGTATCAAATTACGCAGCTCGCAAAGTTTTACCGATAGTTTGGTTTGCTTGTAGAAAGATTCTGTTTCTTCGTACAGTAAACCTAAACGGCGCATAGCCCTTTCTAAACGAAAATCTGAACGGACTATACCTACATAGTCATTCATCAGCTTTTGCATTTCACGGATATTGTGGGTAACCAATATATCCTCGTTTAACAGCTTTACACCTTTCTCGTCCCAGTCAGGTATATGATCGGGAATAACGTTATCTTGAAAAGCAGCAACAGCATCTTCATAAATACGATGTGCAAAAACAAGTGCTTCTAATAATGAATTGGAAGCCAACCTATTAGCGCCATGTAACCCGGTAGATGAGCATTCGCCGCAGGCATATAACCTATCTATAGATGATTTGCCCGAATGATCTACCATAATACCACCGCACATATAATGACAAGCCGGCGAAACCGGGATCATATCGCGGGTCATATCAATACCAATATCCAGGCATTTGGCATATATATTTGGAAAATGTTCCAGTATATCTTTTTTACTGCGATGGGTTACATCCAGGTAAACAAAATCCTCGCCTGATTTTTTTATCTCGGCATCTATGGCACGGGCAACAATATCACGGGGGGCTAGTGATCCGCGCTTATCGTATTCCTGCATAAATTCTTCGCCATTGGTGCGTTTCAAAACTCCACCGAAACCACGCACTGCTTCAGAAATTAAAAATGAAGGATATTCTCCCGGATTATATAAAGCAGTAGGGTGAAACTGCATAAATTCCATATTGCGTACTTTACCCTTAGCCCGGTAAACCATGGCCACACCATCGCCGGTGGCAATAGTAGGGTTGGTAGTTATGGCATAAATATGCCCGGCCCCACCAGAAGCCATAACGGTAACCTTCGACAGTATTTTTTCAACCACGTTAGTATGCGTATTAAAAGCATAAATACCGTAGCAGGTTATATCATCGCTGGCTTTATTTACATACTCTCCTAAATGATGTTGGGTGATCAAGTCTACCGCAAAATAGTGGGTCAGTATCTCAATGTTGGGGTTTTTGTGTATTTGTTCTAATAGCGTAGTTTCTATCTCTAACCCGGTAATATCCTTATAATGCAGCACCCGGTATTCGGAGTGTCCGCCCTCTTTTGCCAGGTCATAAAAGCCTTCGTGGGTTTTGTCAAAGTTGGTTCCGTAATCAATAATTTCCTTAATCCGGGCGGGCCCTTCTTCTACCACAATTTCCACAACTTCTCTATCGCACAACCCGTCGCCAGCAATTAAGGTGTCTTCAATATGTTTTTCAAAGGAATCTTCCTTTTTATCAACAACCACCGCAACACCTCCCTGGGCATACTTAGTGTTGCTCTCGTCCTCGTTAGCTTTTGTAACTATCAGTACTTTACCATGTTTTGCTGCTTTAAGTGCAAAACTTAATCCTGCTATACCCGATCCCACTACCAGGAAATCAACATTTTTAGTCATATAAAGGTTAAAGATGTTTAAAAATTGAATGCATGTTAACAAGCCGCTTAAAAGATGTTAATTTTGTGTAAGCAAATACATGATAACTATTTTGATTGTGTAAAAGTGCTGTTTTTCCCTTTAAATTGAATTACTTTTGAGCAATTTACAAGCAGATATACCTGGTTAATTAACATTTTTAAACATAAGAAAATCTCAACAAATAAGTTTTTAATAAAATATTTGATTGTCATAGTTATCTCAAAATCAATCATCTAATAAAATTAAAACCTCAATTATATGTTGATAAATAGTTAAAAACAATATTAGGCGAATTTTCTATTCCAAATTATGCACAGAACTAACACCTTAATAACAATAGGTTTATTTTATATAAATAATTAGTTGTTATTATTTGAATTGTTGAAATGGATACATTAGCAGAAATAAATATCAAAGGATTTGCGGACGAGTATATTGATCCGACACTTGACCTTTTTGATGAAATTGAAAAATTAAAAAAGGAAAAAAATGCAGTTATACTGGCCCACTATTATCAGGAACCCGATATACAGGATATTGCCGATTATATTGGCGATAGCCTGGGCCTATCGCAACAAGCTGCAAAAACCGATGCCGATATTATTGTTTTTGCCGGCGTACACTTTATGGCCGAAACCGCAAAAATACTTTCGCCAACAAAAAAAGTTTTATTACCCGACTTAAAAGCGGGCTGCAGCTTAGCCGACAGTTGCCCGCCGCATTTGTTTAAAAAGTTTAAAGAGCAATATCCCGATCACCTGGTGATCACTTATGTAAACTGTACAGCCGAGTTAAAAGCAATGAGCGATATTGTTTGTACATCAAGCAACGCTATCCAGATTGTAGAAAGTTTACCGGCTGATCAGAAAATAATTTTTGGGCCTGATAAAAACCTGGGGGCATATGTGGCTAAGAAAACGGGTCGCGACCTGGTTTTATGGAATGGCGCCTGTATGGTGCACGAGATATTCAGCCGCGAAAAGATCATTAAACTGAAAGAACGCCATCCGGGCGTAAAGCTGTTAGCGCATCCGGAATGCGAAAATGTAATACTGCAAATGGCCGACTATATTGGGTCGACCACCGGTATACTGAAATATGCTACATCGCACCCTGATAAGGAATTTATAGTGGCTACTGAAGCCGGTATTATTCACCAGATGCAGAAGGATAATCCAGATAAAGTGTTTATTCCAGCACCGCCAAATAATAATTGCGCCTGTAACGATTGTCCGCACATGAAACGCAATACGCTTGAAAAACTTTACCTGTGCTTAAAAAATGAAGCGCCTGAAATAACGCTTCCTGCTGATATTATTGAAAAAGCGGTAAAACCTATTGAAAGGATGCTGGAAATATCGGCAAGGTTGGGGTTGTAAAAGCTTATTATTCCGCGCGTTATTGCTGTAAGGGTTTAATAATTTGGAAACGGATAGCCTTACAAAAGAAGTAAAGTTATGCGCATTAACACCAATAATATGATGTTAAAGCGAAACTATCTCCAAACATATCGTTTGCTGATAAAGGAATATAAACAGGTAAAAGCAAGGGAACATCCACATTCAAGCTTGCTAAGGATTTCTATGAAACTCATAAAAATGAACGGCGAAGCTTTTTTAAGCATTACAACCGGTATAAACAGGACGAGTTTAGTAAAAAAACGCCGGCCACGCCCGGCGTTTTAGGGGATTAATTAGGAGATAAAGCTTTATTTAAGTAGTTGCTTCCTGAGAAAAAGAGATGCTTGCCGAAAGCACCAGCCGGTAGATTTGTTCTTTGGCTGCCCGGAACTCTTTGACCAGGTTGCTCATAAAATATTCCAATTTGACCTGGGTTGCCGCGAGTGATTCCGAGTCTTCGGGGATAATATCCTCTGCCATCAGTTCCAGTTGGGTCAGCTGCCCGGCAAGCAAGTCATCCACTTCCATGGCTTCCAGCTTGTCCAGCAGGCTGCCGCAGGCGATGAGCCTGCCAATGTGTTCGGTATCCTGTAGGCGGCTAATATAGCGATTCAGAAGCTGACGCAGGAAGCTGGTTTCAACCTTAAAAAAGTCGAGGTCGGCACGCCAGCGTTTGGCGATCACGAAATATTGCAGAGACCTTGCGGACATGGTAAAGATTTGTTCCATAGTTTATGCGGCGTTCGTTTCCGTAAAGCTCGTATTCCGAAACCTGTAACCAAATGCCGGAGATCATTAAATTTGATGATCCTCATCATTTCTACGCCTTGGTCTGGCAAGGCATTGTCAGCGTGATGAGCAGGTTGGGTTCGTCGGCAAGTACTTATTCGGTCAGGCGTGTTCGAATCGGTTGAAATAAGCCAGTTCGAGACTTTCGCGATGGTCGGGATGCGCCAGTTCGATGAGCGCCTGGGCCCGCTGCTTCAGGTTTTTTCCAAACAAATTAATGATCCCATGTTCGGTCACTACCCAATGCACGTGTCCACGTGTGGTAACCACGCCCGCACCTTCTTTCAGGAAAGGAACGATCCGGCTAATGCCTTTATTGGTCTGTGACGGCAATGCGATGATCGGCTTGCCCCCGGCAGAGAGCGACGCACCACGAATAAAATCCATCTGGCCGCCTATCCCGGAATACTGGAAGGTGCCGATGGAATCGGAACAAACCTGGCCGGTCAGGTCGATCTCTATGGCGCTGTTAATTGCCGTTACCTTGGGGTTCTGACGGATAATGCTGGTGTCGTTCACATAACTGATATCCATCACGCGGATGCCGGGGTTATCGTTAACATAGTCGTACAATTTACGGGTACCGGTAATAAAGGCGGTCACAGAGCGGCCGACATTAAGCTTTTTACAGCTGTTATCTATAATGCCACGCTGAATCAGTGGGATGATCCCGTCCGAGAACATTTCTGTATGGACACCCAGATGCTGGTGAGTGGTCAGATTTTTCAAGACCTGGTCTGGGATGCTGCCAATACCCAGCTGTAAAGTAGCACCATTCTCTACTAAAGAGGCTACATGATAACCTATCTTCTCGGTGACCGCATTGGTCTCCGCGTCATAGTCAATCTCCGGCAGTTCTGCGGAATGCCAAACCATGGCGTTGATCTTGCTGATATGGAGAAAGCTTTCGCCATGGGTCCTGGGCATTAAAGGGTTGACCTGCGCGACCACATAAGTCGCCATATCGACGGCCGCCCGGGCGATATCGACAGAGGTACCCAGCGAACAGTAGCCGTGTGCATCCGGGGGTGATACCTGAATCAGGGCTACATCAATAGGCAGAATATTTTCGCGGAACAGCTGCGGTATCTGGCTTAAAAAGATAGGCACATAATCCCCGTCATCACTGTTCACCACCTTACGGGTAGCTGCTGAAACAAATAAGGAATTGAAAAAAAAGGATTTGCGGTGTTCCGGGCGGTCGAAGTTTACATCGCCCAGCGTGGTAATGCTGACCAGCTCCACATTGTACAGCTCATGGTGACAGGCCTGCAGGGCTTCCACCAGGCAAATCGGGGTAGCAGCGCTGCCGTGGATAAATACCCGGTTACCGGATGCTACACATTTCAAAGCCTCTGCTGCGGGGATATATTGTATCTCGTTCATTTCAATGATATTAGGTGGTCAAAATTAGAATCCCGGCCGTTCCCAAATACTGATGCGGAACAACCGGGAATATGATATTGGTCATTTCCGGCCAACCTTAGTCCTTTTCGAACAGCCAGCGTAGCGGCTTGCGGCGTTCCTCCGGTTTCAGGCCGAATTCCCGGACGCTTTTTTCGCGAATATATTCCACGGCTTCCGCAATATCATCGGTCACCAGAAAAAGACGGGTATCGGTGTCGCTGATAGTCGCATTCTTTTGCATGACCCGGATATGCTGTAATAACTCCTCATGGTAAGCTTTACCGAAGATAACGATCGGAAAGTTTTTGATCTTGCGTGTCTGAATGAGCGTGAGCGCTTCAAAATACTCATCCAGGGTTCCGTATCCGCCGGGCATAACGATAAAGGCAAAGGAATATTTCACCAGTAGCACCTTCCGGAGGAAGAAGTGCTTCATATAGACCCATTTATCCAGGTAAGGATTCGGCGCCTGTTCAACCGGCAGTTGTATATTGCAACCTACGGACCTGCCGCCAACCTCTTTAGCCCCACGGTTAGCCGCTTCCATAAGTCCCGGGCCGCCGCCAGTGAGGATGGTGAAACCCAGCCTGGCGAATTCACCGGCTGCTTTTCGGGTCAGTTCATAATAAGGATGATCCTCTTTGTAGCGTGCCGAACCAAAAACAGTGATACAGGGGCCTAAAAAATGCAGCCCCCGGAACCCACGGATCAGGTCCAGCATGGTCTCGAAGGTAAATTTCAATTCCTTCAGGCGGGACTGCGGCCCGGCCAGGAATTTAATTTCGGTGTTGATAGCGGTATTGTCCATTAGTAGGGGAATATGATAATTGGTACTGCAATAGCTGCCGGCATGTCTTCTTCTCCACCATTAATAACTGCAAGCGGCCGGGGTAACACCCCGGCCGGCTGGGTTTGCCCGACGATGATGTTTAAATGCAGATGCCGGGCAATGTTTAGCGCCTGTCTTGCCGCGTTCTCCCTGGCTGTCGTTTGGTCTGCGATAAGGAGGATCGATTTCATATTGATGGGTCTGAGATGGTTACGCAAAGTTTGAATTTTTAACAGGCCTGTAATATGATGACCGTCAGTAACAAACCTGCTGCTGGTCAGTTTTTTTAGGGGCAGGCGGCAAAGTGTTGCAAAAAATGACACAGGTCACTTTTTTAACTGAATTATATTATGTTTTTTGTGATCCTTATTCCTAATATTTGTAATAAATATCATTAGCAAGACTGGGTCACGACATGGAAAATGCCGCACTATTAAAAGCAATCATAGAAAATGCGATCGATGGGATCATCACCATTGATGGGCGCGGACATATTGAAACAATCAATCCGGCAGCCTGTAAATTATTCCAGTACGGCCCGGAAGAGGTTATCGGTAAAAACGTATCCGTATTGATGCCGCCCCCCGACCGGGACCAGCATGACCAATATATAGAGCGCTACCAACGTACGCACGAGCCGCATATTATCGGTATCGGCCGGGAGGTTAAAGGCCTTCGTAAAGATGGCTCCGTATTTCCTTTCCGTTTAGGGGTCAGCGAAGTGCCCTTTCCGGGACGGAAGATATTTACCGGTTTTATACATGACCTGTCGCGCGAGAAAGAAGCTGAAGAGCAATTGAAAGAATATGCCGCGCACCTGGAAGAGTTGGTGGAGAACCGGACACAAAACCTGAAGAACGCCATCCTGGAATTACAGTTAGCCAAGGAAGAAGTGAGTTCCTCCCTGGAAAAGGAAAAGGAACTCGGACAATTGAAAAGCCGGTTTGTATCAATGGCCTCGCATGAATTCCGGACGCCACTCAGCGCAATTCAGCTTTCCTCATCGCTGATAGAAAAATATGCACAGCCTTTTGACAACGCAAATATTACCAAGCATGTCGCCAAGATCAAGAACTCGGTAGGCAACCTGACCAATATCCTCAATGATTTTCTGTCGCTGGAAAAGCTGGAGGCGGGAAAGGTGGAAGCCACCAGCCAGAATTTTGACCTGGTCAAAATGTCCGAGGAAATGACTGAGGAGTTGCAGTTGGTCGCCAAGCAAAATCAGAACATTATTTACCAGCATACCGGCACGCTCAGTATGGTGAACCTGGATCCGAACCTGATCAAGAACTGCGTGATCAACCTGATCGGCAATGCCATCAAGTATTCGGGAGAGAATACCTTTATTGAATTTAATACGGAAATCAACGACAAGGCCTGCGTCATCACGATTCGGGATAACGGCATCGGTATCCCTGAAGCCGACCAGAAACATTTGTTCGAAGCATTTTTCCGGGCGCATAATACAGGCAACATCCCCGGAACGGGATTAGGCCTGAATATTGTTTCCCGCTATACCCGCCTGATGAATGGCGAGATCGCTTTCAAGAGCGACGTCAACCAGGGCACTTTATTTAAGATCACTATCCCATTGATATGAAAAAGAAAGTACTGATCATTGAAGATAATAACGATATCCGCGACAATGTCGTGGAGATCCTTGGCCTGGCCGGCTATGAAGTGTACGATGCCGCCAACGGTAAAGCCGGCGTTGACCTGGCGACCACCCATTTGCCCGATATTATCCTGTGCGACATTATGATGCCCGAACTGGACGGCTACGGTGTGTTGCATATCCTGCATAAAAATGCGGAAACCGCGGCGATCCCTTTTATTTTCCTGACCGCCAAAGCCGAACGCGTGGACCTGCGCAAAGGCATGGAAATGGGTGCGGACGATTACCTGACCAAACCTTTTGACGACCTTGACCTGCTGAATGCGATCGAAAGCCGTTTGAAGAAAAAAGAGGTGCATCAGCATTTTTACAGCCGCTCTTTGGATTCACTGGGCAACCTGATCTCCAAGAATGACGGACTGGCGGAATTAAAGAGGATCATCCAGGAACGCAAAAGCCGGCTCTTTAAAAAGAACCAGGTTATTTATTATGACGGCGATAAGGGTGCGGGGCTATACCTGGTGCTGAGCGGTAAGGTAAAAACGATCCGCCTGGCCGAGGATGGGCGTGAACTGATGACAGGCATTTACAGCAATGACGAGTATCTGGGCATTCATGCCATGCTGACCAATGAACCTTATACCGATACCGCTACCGCGCTTGAAGACTGTGCACTTTGCATGATCCCTCGGGACCAACTGGAGCAATTGCTGCATGCTTCACCGGAGGTTGGCCGCGAGTTCATTAAGCTGCTGGCGGATAACATCCGTGAAAAAGAAGAACAGTTGATGCAGTTGGCTTATCATTCCGTGCGTAAGCGTATGGCCGAGGCGATGCTGCGGCTATATCGTCAGCCTTCCGGAGAAAAGGATGGCTTTAAGATCACCCGGGAGGACCTGGCAGCAATGGCAGGTATGGCAACTGAAACGGTCAGCCGGACACTATCCGACTTTAAGGATGAGGGCCTGATAGAGAAAAAAGGCAGCCTGATCACGATCCTGGAGCCGGAGAAACTGGCTAAAATGAAAAACTGATACACATCATATTTTGAGCTGACTCCGCTCATTCCCAGGGTGGCTGCTTTGGGGTAGTTTTGTTTGAAATAAACAAATCGATGAAAGCAGTTGCATTCAGTATTAAGCCATTTGAAAAAGAATACCTGGCTAAGGCTAACCAGAAGAAGCACGATATTACACTGATATCCAACCCCCTTTCCATTGGTACGGCATTGTACGCCAGTGGGAAGGATGCCGTGATCGTGTTTACTAATGATGATGTTTCTGCACCTGTGGTGGAAAAGCTGGCCAGTTTGGGGGTACGTTATATCGTTACCAGATCCTCCGGTACTGATCATATCGACAAGGCTGCTGTTGCGGCTTATGGCATTAAATTAGCCAGTGTTCCATCTTACTCCCCTCAGGCGATCGCTGAACATTCCCTGGCCCTTGCTTTTGCACTAAACCGCCAGATCGTTAAGGCCGACCATCACGCCCATGATTTCGATTTCCGCAATGATGACCTCGTCGGCTTCAATTTTGCCGGCAAGACCGTAGGCATCATTGGCATGGGCAGCACCGGACAAGCCGCTGCGGCCATTTATCATGGCTTAGGCTGTCAGCTGGTCGCTTATGACGAAAAGTTCCCGCGTAATTTCCGTTACGTGAAGCCGGTTTCCCTGGAACATCTTTACCGCCTGGCGGATATCATCTCTATTCACGTTCCTTTAACGGAAGAAACCCGGTATATGATCAACAGTGAGTCGCTTCAGCAAATGAAGCCCGGCGTTATGCTGATCAATACTTCCCGCGGACAACTGCTGCAAACGGCAGATGTACTGGCCGCGCTGGAAGAAAAAAAGGTTGGTTACCTTGGCCTGGATGTCTACGAATTCGAAAAAGGGCTATTCTTCGAGAACCATGGTAACGACCCGGTAAAGGATCATTTATTGCTGCAGTTATTGGGCCACCCCAATGTGCTGGTCACCCCACACCAGGCTTACCTGACCAAGGAAGCGCTCCAGCAGATAGCCGACCAGACCATCCGCAGTCTCGACCTGTGGCAACAAAATAAATGCGTAGGCAAAGCCTGCGCATGCGGCCAAACCTGCAAAACAACCCCTGTTATATCAGATGGCGTAGCCCAACTAAAGAACTGATTATGGAACAAAACTATAAAGCACTGGCCGATAAATACAATGTACCCGTGCCCCGCTATACCAGTTACCCAACCATGCCTTATTGGGACCCGAACACTTTTAACCGCCAAAGCTGGGAAGATTCCGTGCGTTTTTCCTTTACGGAAAGCAATGCAGTATCTGGCATAAGTGTGTATATTCACCTGCCTTTCTGTGAAAGCCTTTGTACTTATTGCGGCTGTAATACCCGTATCACCAAAAATCACGGTGTAGAAGAACCTTATATTGCAGCCGTGCTAAAAGAATGGGCGCTGTACCTTCAAATTTTTGCTGGCACACCGGTTATCCGGGAACTGCATTTGGGCGGTGGTACGCCTACTTTTTTCAGCCCGCAAAACCTGCGCTTACTGATTAGTGGCATCCTAAAAGATGCCTGTGTCCATCCCAGTGCGGAATTCAGCTTCGAGGCCCATCCCGCCAATACTACAACTGACCATCTGCAGGTGCTTTTCGATCTGGGATTCCGCAGGCTGAGCCTCGGGATACAGGACTTCGACCCGCGGGTACAGTTCATTATCAACCGGCACCAAAGCGTAGAGCAGGTCCAGACGGTAACCACCCAGGCACGCGGCATTGGATACACTTCCATCAATTACGACCTGATCTACGGCTTACCGCACCAGAACCTGGAAGGGCTGATCAATACCATGAATATCGTGGCCGGGTTGAGACCGGACCGTATTGCCTTCTATAGTTATGCCCATGTGCCCTGGATCAAACCGGGCCAGCGACGTTTTACGGAAGCGGACCTTCCTAACCCAGAACAAAAGGGCAAACTGCAGGAGGCCGGCCGCATCTTGCTACTGAGCTACGGCTACCAGGAAATTGGGATGGACCATTTTGCGCTGCCCGCTGATGAACTGTTCGCTGCTGAAAGGGATGGCAGACTGCACCGCAACTTTATGGGCTATACCGAGCAGCATACCCAGCTGCTGGTGGGATTAGGCGTTTCTTCGATCAGCGATAGCTGGTACGCCTTTGCCCAGAATGTCAAAACCTTAGAGGAATATTTGTTGCAAGTCAACCAGGGAGAATTGCCGGTTTTTAAGGGGCATGGCTTAAGCGATGAAGATTTGCAAATCCGCCGCCATATCCTCGACATTATGTGCAAACAACGCACCTACTGGGATGCTGAACTGATGGCCTGCGTATTACCTGAAGTGTTGAAACGATTAGAGCCGCTGGAAGCGGACGGACTGGTTTACTTGTCAGATCACGGTTTGCAGGTCACCGAGACCGGGAAGCGATTTTTAAGAAATATCTGTTTATGTTTTGACGCCCGTCTTTGGGCGGATAAACCCGCCACCCAGTTATTCAGCATGGCAATCTGAGCCAAAACTTCTGGTAGTATATGGCCATCCGACCAGGTAGCCGGGGCCAAGGTTCCCCGCCAATTACTTTTGCTTAAGCTTAGCGGAACGCGGTCCACGAAAGGACGCAAGGATGCCCAGAAGAAGCAACAGGCGCGCTAACGGCACGATGTCGATCACCTGGGTATCCATTAAAATTCAGTCAGGTATTTTTGACATCCCGAACCAAAGAACTATCAGGTGTTCCCAGGGCCGACCAACAAAACACCTTTTGCCATATTATAAATTCAGGGCTGGCCTATCTCCAGCACAATACGACCGTCGATCTTCCCTGCTTTCATCTGATCAAAAACGTCATTGATATCTTCCAGTTTTGCTTTATGAATGGTTGCCCTCACCTTGCCTTCTACAGCAAATGCAACCGCTTCCTGCATATCCTTACGGGTACCTACGATGGAGCCACGCACGGTATAACGGTTCAACACGGTGTCAAATATGGACAGATCAAAACTGCCTTTAGGCAGACCGTTCAGGGCGATGGTGCCTTTACGGCGCAGGGCGGAAATACCTTGTTCAAAAGCGATTGGTGACACGGCAGTTACCAGTACGCCATGCATACCGCCAGCTTGTTTTTGCAGGTATGCACCCGGGTCTTCGTTTAGCGCATTAACAGTCAGATCGGCACCCAGTTCGCGGGCCAGGGCCAGCTTTTCGTCAGATACGTCGATCGCCGCCACATGCATACCCATCGCTTTAGCATATTGTACAGCCAGGTGGCCAAGGCCACCAACGCCAGAAATAGCCACCCATTCACCGGGTTTCACTTCTGTTTCTTTCAATCCTTTATAAACAGTTACGCCGGCACAGATGATCGGCGCCATTTCAGCAAAATCAATGCCCGCAGGGAAATGTGCCACATAACGCGGATCGGCCAGCACGTACTCGGCAAAACCGCCATCCACACTGTAACCGCCATTTTGCTGGGTGCCGCAAAGGGTTTCCCAACCGGTGATACAAAATTCACAGCAGCCACAAGCGCTGTGCAGCCAGGGAACTCCAACAATATCACCTTCTTTAACTTCCGTCACATCCGATCCCAGCGCCACAACATAACCAATGGCCTCGTGGCCCGGGATCAATGGCAAATTTGGTTTGACCGGCCAGTCGCCATTACAGGCATGAAGGTCTGTATGGCAAACGCCACAGGCGATCACTTTAACCAATATCTGGTGAGCATGTGGGGTTTTAACAGGTACTTGTTCAATTTGCAGCGGCGCACCGAACTCGCGGATTACGGCTACTTTCATAGTCTGGGGTATCATCTTGGTAGGGTTTAGTGTTTTAAAAAAGGACAAAAGCCAGGATCATGAGCAAATGGATAGCCACGCTTGAAGCGAAAAGCCATAACAGGGTTTTAATACCCGCGCCACCCATGCCTGCGATGATGTTAGCAAAGAATAAGGTCAGCGTTATGAACAGAACAGCTATTGGCGCACCCGCATAATAAATCAATGCAGCCGGTACCGGTAAAAAGAAAACACCCTGAAAAACCAGCGATACCAGGAACCAAAGGGTAATACGGTCAGCCTGGCTTTCCATGAACTGATTCCATTTGTCTATAAATGTGTTGGTGTTGACCGGCGGGGCAGCTTTGGCATCCCACGCGGTGTTTGTAGTTATAGTTGTCATATTAAAATCGTTTGATGCAACAAATATCCGGGTCAGGCGAAAAAACGACCATGACCGCTGCACGATTTAAAAATGATCCTGATCACATTTACCGGCTGGCAACTAATTGGGTGACAGGAAATTTTTGAATATTAGCCGCCGGTAACAGGCATAGAAGGTTCTAACATTTGTTAACGGGTTATATAACTAAAGTGGGAATCACCTTGCCAAAAACCTTTAACCGCCGCGATGGAGAGGACGATGATAATAACGTTTAATATGTATCCTGAATATATCGTAAAAGAGTGCGAAAAGCAGCAATGCTACCGGTACAAGGAACGCATGATAACTCCAATAGTGAAATAGATATGCCCCGGCAAGTGCTCCAGATAAAAAGCCAAAAATGATAATACCCCTCAATTTTACACGCCGATACAATTCCCCATCTCTCATATTCCGTTTTTTGTAAAGTTGTGCTAATTCAATACCAAGGTCGGTGAATGTCCCTGTTAGATGGGTAGTGCGAACCTGAGCCCCGGAGACCATTGTAACTAACGCATTTTGCATGCCCATGATAAATAATAAGCTGCCCGCAAATATTTCCCGGGCGACCAGGCTATGGTGGTAACGATAGCCGAACAAGGTGATCAAAAGAAAGACGATAATTTCCAGCAGTAAGGGGATCACATAAGAAAAACGCCGGTTGCGGCCAATGTGGTTCATAATCAAGCTGGAACAAAATGCGCCTCCAAGAAAAAGCATCATCCAAAGCGCAATTACGCGAGATGCTTTCCAATCTTCCATAACCAACCGCTCAGCAAAAAACGCCGCGTGTCCGGTAACATTGGTGGTCAGCACTGCAAAACCAAGAAATCCGGCGGCATTGGTAAATCCAGCATTCAAACTAAGCAGTGTAGCAATGCTCACGTTATGCCGGTACGTTCGACGTGTCCCTATGTGTCTGAACATAATTATCTGATTAATGACAAATGGCAACGCCTTGCTGTTGCTTAGCAGGGCTAAGGTAAGGAATATCGAGGCTAAGGCCGCGTAATAAGAACCAGCATCCTAAAAAAATCATGAGGAACGGCATCCCTTTATTGATCCGGCGCCGAAATACCGGCCCTATATAGCCTGAGCCGATGGTAGCCAGCAGCATTAAAGGAAATGTACCCGCCCCAAAGCAAAACATATATTGCGCCGAGGCAACCGGCGATGAGGTATTTACAGCACCCACTAAAGCCAAATAGACAAAGCCGCAGGGAAGGAAACCATTTAGGATGCCTACAATAAAATGGCCCAACTGATGGTTGAGCGCATACCGGATCAATTTTTGAATGGGCGAAAGCAGTACCGGCATGAAACTGTTTTGACTTACCCTCATTTTAAACAACCTGGAGAAACCGGCGATGATAATTAACACCCCGCTGATAATACTGACACCTTGCTGTAAGCCGGCCAGCCATAATTGCTTACCCAGCAAGCCGATCAAAAACCCCAGGAGGGTATAACTCAGCACCCGGCCAAAATTGTAAATCAGTTTATCAGCTATCACGCGCCACCAGCCGTTATGAAAGCTGGGTACCGCAAAGGCCAGTGGCCCGCACATGCCGATGCAATGCACGCTACCGAAAAGGCCAATATAAAAGGCAAGCTGGTTGGCCGACATTATAAGCTAAGTTCTTGTTGATATAAATACTGCTTCTTACCGCTTTGCCATTCCAACTGTATATGCCAACGGCCCTTGGCCAGCTGGCCCACGGGTAAAGCAACGGTATTTTGGGTGCGGGTGTTTATGGCATAACCTTTATCCTGTGATGCACTTGAAGGACGGATAAACTTAGCGGTGCCAGTGGCCGGGGCGGTAAATGCAACGATAACCGTATTGACCGTCACGGTGACCTTTGGCTCAGCATGGTCTGTGACAACCTGCCTTTCTTTGGCAAAATCAGCGTTAAAGCCGAGCCCCTTTTCATAGTATTGATGATCGTATTCATCTGCCGGGACCCGGAACATGTAAAAACACATGCTCAGGATGAAGAGCATAAATACGGACATTCCTAATATTAATCCTTTTCCCCAATTCATAATTAATCGTTTACAGGTCCAACAAATGTAGTACTAATGGTTTGTTTAAGCTGCTGCCCCGCATATAACTGCAGGTGGATATCTGTTTTGGCCGTGTGGATATGTGTTGCCGGCACTTCGATAAAGAACATGGTTTTCACCATGCCGCCTTTGGCCACAATTCCCGGTGCCTGAATATATTTGATCCTGATAGCCGGATCGTCTGCACGGATGGCGATCTTCCGGTTTTCATTGGTTTTATTGATGATCTCCGCATTGTAAATATTACTGATATAACCACCGGACTGTTCCTGATAAAGGGTACCCGCGCCGCGCATCACGGTCATGTCCATGTCGCTGCGGCTAAAGATAAAATAGCATAAGACACCAACCATCACCGTGATCACCGCCGCGTAGCCCTTCATTCTTAAAGTGAAGGAAGGCTTTTCTTTTACCCGGATCATGTTCTCTGAATAGAAGCCTATCAGGTTGGTTGGTTTGTTGATCTTGGTCATAACCTCATCGCAAACATCGATACAAGCGGTACAATTAACGCACTCAAGCTGCGTCCCTTTACGAATATCGATACCGGTAGGGCAAACCGACACGCACAGGCCGCAGTCCACGCAATCGCCTTTCAAATTAAAAGGATCGGCTACCTTTTGCAGCTTTCCACGCGGTTCACCCCGCACATCATTATAAGCAACAACCAGTGTATGCTCATCAATTAGTACGCTTTGCAAGCGGCCGTAAGGGCAGATCACCGTACAAACGATCTCCCGCACCTGGCTATAGACCAGATAAAACACCAGGGTAAATACCCAGATACTGGCAAAGCCGATCCAGTGTAGTGTAAGCGGTTCGGTGGCGATCCTGATCAGGTTTCCACTGCCGATCAGGTAGGCCAGGAAAGTATTGGCAATCAGGAAAGAAACCAGCAGGAAGGCGATATGCTTGACCACTTTTTTCCTGATCTTCACATTGGTCCAGGGGCCGGCATCCAGTTTTTTACGTTGATGCGCATCGCCTTCGATCCATTCCTCGATCTTACGGAAAACCATTTCCATAAAAATGGTTTGCGGACATATCCAGCCGCAGAAGATGCGGCCGAAGGCGATCGTGAACAATACGATACAAACCAGAAACACGAGCGAGGCCAGCATGAAGAGAAAAATATCCTGCGGCCAGAAAGCCTGGCCGAGGATCACAAAGTGCCGCTCCATAAAATTGAGCAGCAATAGGGGTTGGCCGCCGATTCGGATAAAGGGGCCGGTAAAAAAGAAGATCAGGTATACATAACTGATAGCCGACCGCCATTTATACAGCAGGCCTTTACGAATGAGTGGATAGATCCATTTTCGTTCATCTGTTTCCTTCTCCGCTAATAATCCACTCATTTCGTTTTAATTTGAGGCCATTTTTTGACCGGTTTCTTCTTCTTTGTTCCCTTGCGGTGCTTTGGCATTAGCCGGGTGGCTATCTTTTAAAGATTCGATATAATTCGCCACATCGGCGATCTGTTTAGGAGAAAGCTGCTTTTCCCAGGTCGGCATCCCTTTGGCAGCTACACCATACTTAATAGTTTTAAACAGGTCATTGATCTTACCGCCATGCAGCCAATACTCATCTGTTAAGTTCGGCCCAACATTTCCCTCAGCATTAGCACCATGGCAGGGCGCGCAGGTTTGACTGAAGATAGCCTTACCCGATGCTAACACCGCAGGATCGGCAACCAGTTTCACCGTATTCTCGTCTACGCGGTTAGCCGACTTACTTAAGTATTCTTTTTTAGCAATGTCCGCCTGGGCTACCTCAGTTTTATACTCGTCGTACTGTAGTTGTCCTATACCGAATACGTGATAGATCAGCAGGTAGCAAAATCCGAAAACGATTGTACCGTAAAACAACCACATAAACCAGGCTGGTGTCGGGTTATCCAGTTCCTGAATGCCATCATAATCATGTTCGATCAGGATAGACTTCTCTTCCGACATCGGCTTCAGGGAAAGTAATTTCAGCAGCTTTTTATTTTCTTTTACTTTGGGTTCAGTTGTGGCCTCTTTAGACGGATACCGCATTTCTGCGATCTCCGCCGGGGTGTGGCCCTGAAGACGCAGGATGGTATATTCCATTGCTTTAAAGGCACGGATTAAAACAAGGAAGGCAACAACAAATAGCAACAACATACCTACAATAAGGCCATAGCCGATATAATTTTGCATGCTTCCGCTAATCAAACTGTCGCTTTTTGCGCTTGCCTGCTGAATAGATAACAGGCATATCGGTATAATTAATAGCTTCTTCATGGTTAAGAAAGATTTGAAGGTTGAATTTCATCCCCGTCCTGTAACGGCAGGCTGCTCATGTGATCGATGTGGGCCTTCCGTATGCGCAGCAGCAGGAATGCCACAACGATAAAGAATACCAGGAAGATGCCCAGTGAAGACAGCAGGTAAACCTGGTGCCCGGATATATTTTCTGTGAATTGCTTAAACATGGTGTTAATTATTATTGGCGGTTTTATTTGCTTTAATGTCGGTTCCCAGTCTTTGCAGATAAGCTATGATGGCGACGATCTCCTTATCTTTTTTAACTTTTATATGGTCGATATAAAGATTATCGGAAATCTCTTTAGCCTGTTTCTCCAGGTCAGCATTGGCTTGCTGATCATAACCTTTCGCATATGGCACACCCAGGGTTCGCATCGCCCTTATCTTTGCTGCGGTGGTGCTGGTATCCAATTTCTGGGTCAGCAACCAGCCATATTCCGGCATTATACTGCCGGGCGACATCAGCCGTGGATCCATCAGGTGATTATAATGCCAGGCATTACCATATTTACCACCCTCGCGAGCCAGGTCAGGCCCGGTACGTTTGGATCCCCACAGAAAAGGGTGGTCATAAACAAATTCTCCGGCTTTACTGTATTCGCCATAGCGCTCTGTTTCAGAACGGAAAGGCCTGACAGTTTGAGAGTGACAGTTAGAACAGCCTTCCCGGATATAAATGTCCCGGCCCTGCAATTCCAGCGGCGTGTACGGTTTTACACTGGCAATCGTAGGTATGTTAGAGGAGATCGTCAGCGTCGGCATCAACTCAATCATCGAGCCGATCAGAATAACAACCAGCGACAACACCATGAACTGTATAGGCCTGCGCTCCAGGCGACGGTGCCAGCTGCCTTCTTTTGCAACAGTAGCTACCGGTTCCAGTGGCATCGCCTGGGCGGCTTCATCAGCTACAAGGCTACCTTGCTTAGCTGTTTTGACCAGGTTAAAGGCCATCACAATTACGCCCAGCAGGTAAATGCTACCGCCTATTGACCGCATTACGTGCATCGGGATGATCCGTAAGGTGGTTTCCAGGAAGTTAGGATACTTCAGCATCCCCTCAGCGGTAAACTCTTTCAGCATCAGGCTTTGGGTAAAGCCAGCCCAGTACATTGGTACTGCGTAAAAGATGATGCCCAGCGTACCGATCCAGAAGTGAAAAGCGGCCAGTTTTTTCGAATAAAGTTCCGTTTTATAAATGCGCGGAATCAGCCAGTATAAGATAGCGAAAGTTAAAAACCCGTTCCAGGCCAGTGCACCAACGTGCACGTGGGCAATAATCCAGTCGCTGAAGTGGGCGATACTATTGATCTGTTTTAGAGAAAGCATCGGCCCTTCAAACGTGGCCATACCGTAACCGGTTAAGCCAACAACCATAAATTTCAGGACCACATCATCACGCACCTTGTCCCACGCGCCGCGCAGGGTAAGCAGGCCGTTGATCATACCGCCCCAGCTTGGTGCAAGCAGCATAATAGAGAAAGCCACACCTAATGATTGTGCCCAACCCGGCAAGGTGGTATACAATAAGTGGTGAGGGCCTGCCCAGATATAAATAAATATCAGCGCCCAAAAATGCAGGATACTTAATTTATAAGAATAGATTGGCCTGTTAGCCATTTTAGGCAGGAAATAATACATCATGCCCAAGTAAGGCGTGGTCAGGAAAAACGCAACTGCGTTGTGGCCGTACCACCATTGCACCAGTGCATCCTGTACACCTGCGTAAACCATATAGCTTTTAAAAGCAGAAACCGGTAACTCGAATGAGTTAACGATATGTAATACGGCAATAGTGACAAACGTGGCGATATAAAACCAGATGGCCACATACAAATGCCGCTCACGGCGTTTGATGATCGTACCGAACATATTCCAGCCGAATACCACCCAGATCACCGTAATGGCGATATCTATCGGCCATTCCAGTTCCGCATATTCGTGGGAAGTGGTTAGCCCTAAGGGAAGTGTAATTACCGCGGAAAGAATGATCAGCTGCCAGCCCCAAAAATGGATATTACTCAGCCAGTCGCTGAACATACGCGCTTTCAGCAAGCGCTGCAGGGAATAATAAACACCCATAAAAATGGCGTTTCCCACAAAAGCGAAGATCACCGCATTGGTATGCAGTGGCCGGATACGCCCGAAGGTAGTAAACTGGTTGTGCATGTTAGCACCAGGATGATATAACTGGATAGCGGCGATGAGGCCTACCGTCATACCAATAATGCCCCAAATTACGGTAGCGATACCAAAATTTCGGACGATCTTGTTGTCATAATAAAATTTTTCCGGCTGCATAAAGTATTGTCTTTTTTATGGGTGTAAAACTATAAAGGGGCTTGGAGTGACAGAATGATGACAGTTGTTTTTAAAAGTGATTTAGGTCACTTTTCTTTCTCTTCGGGTTGTTCATCTTCCAGCAGGATACGCATGGATGGCGTATACAGGTCATCGTTCTGGCCTGTTCGCTGCGCCCAAAAAAAAGCGCCGAGAAAAACCAGTGCCAGCAGGACGCTGCAGCCGATGAGGAAATAAATAATGCTCATAACAATTTTCTCCTTTTAGCAGTAAAGTGGGTGGCCAGTGTAGTAAATGAAATAATGGTCGCAGTGCTTAGCGGCATTAGTATCGCTGCGATCAGCGGGGAAAGTTTTCCGGTGACCGCATAAGACAGGCCGATAATATTATAGGTCAGGGAGATTAAGAAAGATAAATGAATAATGATCACTGTATCCTTAGAGAATCGCAGAAATAACGGCAGTTTTTCAAACGACCGGCCGTCGAGTATCGCGTCGCTTCCCGGTGAAAAGTTATTAACGTTGTCGGTGACGGCGACGCCCAGATCACTTTGACGTAATGCCCCGGAATCGTTCAGTCCGTCGCCAAGCATCATGACCTTTTTACCTTGCTGTTGTATTGCTGCTATAAAATCGAGCTTTTGCTGCGGCGACTGCCCGAAGTGCATACGGTTGCCCTCCCCAAAATACTGGAGCAATTCGTGTTTTTCCTGATCCTGGTCCCCCGACAGCAGGTAGAGCTGGTAGTCAGGTTCGAGGGCGCTTACCTGTTCCATACCCTGGCGGTATTCATGTTTAAATCCAAAATACCCCAGGTACTGGCCATCAATCATCAGGTGTACGCGGGTCATATCGGCGGCCTCGTGATAATTTCCGAACAGCAGTTTGCCGCTGCCGATCCTCAGTTCGCGACCCTTCACCCTGGCGGTGATGCCCTGGCCGGGTATTTCGGTATAATCGCTGACCGCCAATCGTTCCTGTTCGCCGAAATAGCAGCAGATCATTCGGGATAACGGGTGCGTGGAGTTTGCGCAGGCACTGTAAATTAGCCCGACCTGTCCATCGCTGAGCTGGCTTTGCAGCTCGGTATTCCGGCCATTGCCGGTGGTAATGGTGCCCGTCTTATCCAATACGATGGTATTAATCTTTGCCAACTGCTCAACCACCGTGGTGTTTTTCAGATAAAAAAGGTTGCGGTCGAAAATACTGAGCGCTGCCGACATGGTGAATGGCGTACTTAGTGCCAGTGCACAAGGGCAGGCTACGATGAGCACAGCAGTAAAGGCGTCGATACCACGGCGCAGGTCTGTAAACACCCAGGCCAGCAGTGCCGTCAGGGCGATCACGATCAAAATGACCGTAAAATATTTGCTGACAGTCTCGTTAAATGTCCGCATACGGTTATCCTGCTTGCGAGTAAAGGCTTCATTATTCCAAAGTTGGGTCAGGTAACTTTGGGAAACCGGTTTTATGACCTCCAATTCAATGGATTCACTGGTTTGGCGGCCACCGGCATATATGATCTCGCCCAGGGTCTTGCCCACTGGAACAGACTCACCGGTCACAAAACTGAAATCGATCAGGGCATTTCCTTTTAACAATATGGCATCGGCTGGTATGATCTCGTTGTGGCGGATCAGTATCCGGTGACCCGGGCGCAGTTCCGATAAGGGTAATGGTTTTTCAATGCCTTTTTCAAGGGTTTGAACCGCTACTGGGAAAAAAGAACGATAATCTCGTTCAAATGAGATATGATGATACGTCTTTTGCTGTACGAATTTGCCGACCAGGAGGAAGAAAATCAGCCCGCAGAGCGTATCTGCAAATCCAGCTCCTGTATGGGTCAGAACTTCTGCCGCTGTCCTGATAAACAGGACGGCGATACCCAGGGCCAGCGGGAAATCGATATTCAGTATCTTTTTTCTCAGGTTTTTCCAGGCCGAGGTAAAATATGCACGGCCACTGAAAAACACGACCGGCAATGTAAATGCCAGGTTTATATAGCCAAAGAAATGTCGAAAGGTCTGTTCAAAGACCGAAAGGCCAAGATACTCCGGGAAGCTGAACAGCATGACATTTCCAAAGCAGAAGCCGGAGACAGCGATCCGTTGCACAAGGTTACTCTTTTCGGTCTTTTGCTGTTTCTTGATGATATCCTGCAGGCTGATCAGCGGTTCGTAACCGATATCAAAAAGCAATTCAACCAAGCCGCGCAGGCTGATCTGTTGGTGGTCGAACCTGACCACCAGCTGTTTTTTTAAAAAGTCGACCCTTGCATAGTGGATCCCGGGATTGAAGCGGCTCAGCTGTTCCAGCAGCCAGAGGCACGAGCTGCAATGGATATGCGGAATATATAAGGTGATGATCGATATGCGGTCATCATGAAAGTCCAGTAATTCGTTGATGATAGATGGCTCCTCCAGGTATTCGAAGCGTTTATCCAGCTTATCGCGCGTGGCACCCGGGTGGTCGTTATACCGGTAATAGTTGCACAGGCCGCTGCTTGAAAGGATCTGGTAAACATTTTGACATCCCTGGCAGCAAAACTGTTTATTGTCCGCCAGATACAGGTTAGTTTCACATGCGTCACCGCAGTGATAGCAGTTAGTTTTTACCGCTGGTATAGTTTCGGTCATTTTCATGTTTTAATGGTTCAAAAATGCGGGTTCGCCGGAACCGGGGGAATGACCATCGTCGGTACAAAATATGATCTGTGTCACTTTTTGAGAAAAGTGTGACCATAGCCCTAAATTCAGGTGGGTTTAACCGCTGTCCGTGAATAAAAATAAACTGGTAAATCTGCGGGAAACAAGTGGAGCCGGGTTGTCATACAAGGCAGGCCAGTTGCCGCGGTGTATACGCCAATCCGGCTTAATTAATGACATACCCTGCGGCAAAAATGACCTTCATCATTTTTTGGGGATACCCCCTTGGGTAAATTTGCCAATTAACTCTTGTGAATGGACATACCTAAGATATTAGATATAACCGCTGTTGAAGAAAGCCTGAAGGGCGCTGTCCTGCTGGAAAAATTCGGGGCCCTGCCTTTGGGTGGGCATATGGTATTGAATCATGACCGGGAACTCAAACCATTTTATTTCCAGTTGCTCGAATATACGGGCCGGAGTTTTAGCTGGAAACAATTGGAGAACGGGCCGGAGATCTGGCGGGTCAAGGTCGGTAAACGATCGAGTGCGCATTGCGATGACAGCATTGGCCAGATGGTCACCAATGATTCTCGTAAAGCTGCTGTATTTAAAGAATTGGGCATAGACTTCAGTTGCGGGGGAGCCAGCACCCTTACCGAGGCTTGTGAGGTACTGCAACTGGATGTGGACATGGTCCTGTTAAAGTTAAAAGGTGATTTGCCGGCGACGAGCTATCCGGCTATGGATTTCCCACATTGGGACACCGGCTTTTTTTGTAAATACCTGATCAACCTGCACCACGGATATGTACGGGCCAACCTGCCATTCCTGCTGGAAATGTGTGAGAAAATATCCCAGGCTTACGGAGCGAAATATACCGAACTCCGTGAAGTACAGACGCTGGTGAAGCAAGCGGCGGAAGGATTGGCCGCCAATATGAAGCAGGAAGAAGAATTTCTTTTTCCCTACCTCACCGATTTAGCCTATGCGCTGAAATCGGGAACACGGCTGGCCGCACCTGAGCAAGGTTCGCTAAGGCCGGTCATTTATGCGATGGAAGCAGCCCATGAGCGGATCTATGATACCTTTTCCCGGATAAGGCAGCTTACCAATGGCTACCAGGTTCCAGATTATGTCACACACGGTTTCCGGATACTCTACAAAATATTGCAGGAATTCGAAAATGACCTGCAGATGCATTTGCACCTGGAAAACAATATCCTTTTTCCGGCTGCTATCCGGAATGAAAACGAACTCCTGTTCCGGCAATTACAGGTTGAACCCACTTTTAAATCTTAACACAAACCTCATCGATTATGAGCCATACATTTCACATACCGGTCTTAGGACTGGGCTATTCTATAGATACCCCATTAAAGGTTGCCCGCTATGGCATATCTTCGGTGATGTCGATCGTCGATGACGAGCTGATCGAAAGGATGCGAATCTATCATGCCGCCGAATGCGGTGAAATATTTGAGCCGATTGGCAAAAAAGAACCCGATGCGCGGGCCAGGCGGATCACCGCTTATCTCGATCTGGTGGCCCGGCAGGTAGACTGGCAATTCGCAGCAATGCTGGAATTACCCTTCGAGCCGGGGAACGACCTGTGCCGTTATTTTGAGTTGCTGCCGGAAAATGCGCGATTGCGCCAGGGCTACGAACTGATGCAGGAATTTAAGGACCCGGAGCAGCGTCATTATTTTCAGGGCCTGCTTAAAAGTGAGATGACCCCAGGGGCGATAGATGTCAATATCATGTCGAAAGTGGATAAGATGAATTATGCAGCCGATGGCCAAGCCCTGGGCGACCAGTTCACCGACGCACTGGCTGCGCTCCGCGGTTTTGCAGAGAGCCGGCTGGCTTCCTCTGTTGTCCTATCGGCAGGATTGAACCCCCGCCTTTACAGTTACCTGGAATCTTTTGATTGCTTCCTTCCGGATACTGACGGAAAACTACGCAAAAAAGTCACCCTAAAGGTAAGCGATTTCCGTTCGGCCTTTATTCAGGCTAAGTTTTTGGCGAAAAAGGGCATTTGGGTTTCCGAGTTCCGCGTAGAGTCGGGTTTGAATTGTGGCGGCCATGCTTTTGCGACAGAGGGCTTTTTACTGGGGCCTATCCTCGAAGAATTTAAGCAAAAACGTCAGGAAATGGTAGCCGAGTTGTTTACCGGTTACCAGGCAGCCTTACTGGAAAAAGGAATTACGATTGCCGCCGCGCCTGCGCAGCGGTTAAGCGTTCAGGGCGGCATCGGCACCGCGGGTGAGAATCATTTCCTGATGCAGCACTACCAGGTGGATGCAACCGGCTGGGGCAGCCCTTTTCTGTTGGTGCCGGAAGTGACCAATGTGGATGAGGCTACCTTGCAGCAGCTGGAGCATGCCGGCGAAGAAGAATTTTACCTGAGCGGGGCATCTCCATTGGGTATCCTATTCAATAATTTTAAAAACAGCACTGCCGAGGTACAGCGGCTGAAGCGCCTGGAAAATAATCGCCCGGGCAGCCCCTGCACCAAGAAATATTTATGTACTAATACCGAATTCACGGAGCAGCCCATTTGTACTGCTTCGCGGGAATACCAGCACCTGAAACTGCAACAGCTGGATACACTGGAACTTAGTGAACCTGAATATGAGCAGCAATACCAGATGATTACGGAGAAGATCTGTTTATGTGAAGGGCTTTGCGCTTCCGCCTATTTAAAATATGATCTATTGAAACCCCGTGAGAATAAAGCTGTCGCTATCTGTCCAGGGCCGAACCTGGCTTATTTTTCCCGGATCTATTCCCTGGAAGAAATGGTGCGTCACATTTATGGTGAGCTTGACTTGTTGGGTAAGATCAAACGCCCGCATATGTTCATCAAGGAGCTAAATTTGTATATCGATTACCTGCGCACCGACCTGCAGGCACAATTAAAGGGCTTGACCGATAAAAAACAAAAACAGCTAACCAAATTTAAGGCGCAATTACAGGATGGGATCAGCTATTACCGAGACCTGTTCAGCAAGCAGGCCGACCAAACCTCAGCTTTGATCCAGGACTGGATCAGCGAACTGTCCATGTCAGAACTGGAACTGAGTCAGATTGAGGTCTGATCAGGCCATCAAAAAAGGCCGCTCTTTTTCAGAACGGCCTTTTGTTTAATGATATTTTTTTCAGGGGCGTTTAGGCATGATGATTACCGGAACGGTGATGTGATAGGCAACGTCAGCATTCTGGCCGCGCTTAAAAAAGCTTTTCATTTCCTCCTTCGGACGTAACATCAGCGCCATGATATCTGTAGGCTTGTTCGCTTTCAGCCATTTCCAGTCGCGGACAGACTGGCTGTCATCGATGCTGCGAAAATAAACACCACCGCAGTTCAGGTCACGGTAAAGCGCGGTTTGCAGTGCCTGTTCCTTAGTTTGTACCTCTTTGTCCGGCTGGGTTCTGCATAAATGAGCGACCATCAGTTCAGATCCAAACGATTCCATCAGTTCCCCTAATTCTCCAATGCTTTGGATATCTTCCCCTTTCAGTGTGGTCGCATAAGCGATCTTTTCAGGGTTCATCCTAACCGTGTCATGAGGTACAACCATGACTGGTATTCTGGCCCAGTCAATGACCCGGTTGCAGGTATTGCCCAATATATAATTGGCCAGTTCTTCCCCATCGGGTACACCAGTTACCACCATGGCAATATCGGTATGCCCATCAATAGCAGTCATAATATCTACCAGTTCGGTATGCCCGGCGTCAAAGCTGATCTCCGGTAACCTGCTGCCGGTAAAGGAACTTGCGGCCAATTCCTGCTCCAGTTGCAGGGCATAAGCGGCCAGGCCATTATCCGCAGTTTCCTCCATTTCTGGTTCTCCGCAGGCGGCCTGCAGTTGTGGGACGGTTGCTGGTATAAGATTAAATAACAGGACATTAGCTTTCATTTTTTTTGCCAGGTGCAGGGCATAACGCCCCGCTGTATGGGCGCCTGAGCTTTGGTCGGTCAATACGGCTATCGTCTTCATGGATTTAGGATTGTGCAGTGGTCAGGTTGCCCGCCATAACGGTTTCGGCATAGGCAAAAAGTTCTTTTTTGGTCTTTTTGATTCCCGCGAATAAGGCGGTCAGCCCATTCTGCAGGTCATTATAGCGATCCAAAAAGGTCAGGTCCATGGGTTTTTTATTATCGCCAATATAAGGTTCCAGGAAACCCAGGAATTCTGGGACGGCACACCTCAAGGTCATCAGCTGGTTTTCCTGTCCTTCGATTTTTTGGCGGAATTCCGCCGCTGATCCAAAGCTTTCCGTAGCCGCGGCATCATATTTCAGCAGGATGTTCCGGAAGAACCGGGCTTCATCTTCTAAAAAAGAAATGTCATCCTGCCAGTGGCGGGCCAGGATATATAATTCCTGCAATTCAGTTTCCAATTCGGTATCTGGTGGTAGGTTACTCATGGCTATATTTTTTAATTTTTATGATCTGGTCCCGGGAATACCAGCAGCGGCAGCTGTAGGTGACCGGCCATTTGTTTCGTATGACTGTGGGCGAATAATTCGCCGAAAAGATTGCGGGGTTGATGCACCATGGCCAGCATATCGATCTGACCGTGGTCGCATATCCAATCCAGGCCTTCGTCAACGCAGTCGTTTCGGATGAGGCGGTAATAGATATTTGGGTAATCGGCGTTATTGGATATGCCCAACAGGTAATCAGCTATCTTTTCCTTTAAAGCAGGACTTTCGTTTTTTTCACTGCAGATATGTACAAGCAGTACCTCAGCATTGAGTTGCCTTGCCCAGTAAACCAACTGGTAGATGTGTTCAAGGTCGTTTTTCGGGTCTTTAAATTCGGTAGCAAAAGCGATTTTTTTTACCGGGCTGAATTTTGTGCCGGGGGCAACCAGGAGCACGGGCTTGTCTGCGCTGTCAATCAGGTTGGAGGCATGGTTACCCACCAGCAGGTCACTGAATAAGCCACCTTGATGGGTGCCGCTGACGATCAGCGCGTGGTCTGGCGTTGCTGCCAAATCCTTTACTACGTTGGCCATGATGCCGGGCTGGCTTTTGCAGCTGACCACCGGGCGAAAGCCGTCTGCAGGTAACGAGGAGTCCAAGGCTTCCTTAAAATCGTGCAATGCCGTTGCGCTGTCATCCAGTAACAATTCATATTCTTCGTCCTGACAGAAGACTATGCCTGCCTGCGGGATCTCCGCGGGTATGATGATGGCGTGGCATAGCAGGACATTCGACCGGACCCGCCGTGCCAGTTGATAACCATAGCGGGCGGCGTCTTTTGAACCTTCGGAAAAATCAGTGGCAATAACAATTGTTCTCATGCTGTTATACACTTGTTTTGTTGATGTAAAGTTGGGGATTGACCACGGGGTAAAAAGTGATGCGCATCACTTTTTACCGTGATCCTGTGCGGTGTCGGAAATGCGGTTTCTCTTTAAAAGCCAGTACTGAGATCAGGAAATTTTATGACCCTGCGCATTTTCCGGACGGTGGCTTCGCTGCAACTTTGGGTGGTGAAAGCTGATAGGCTGCACTAATTAAACGATCTATGACCATATACAAGCAATTCACGTTCGATGCCGCCCATTTTCTGCCCGATGTACCTGAAGGGCATCGGTGCCGTCAAGTACACGGCCACACCTATTACTTAACTATTTACGTGACAGGGACTGTCAGTACAGAAGAAGGATGGGTGATTGATTTCAAAGACTTGAAAGCCGTTGTTAAACCGCTGGTTGATCAATTGGATCATACCATGCTAAATAAGATCGAAGGGCTGCAAAACCCGACCGCAGAAAATGTGGCCCGCTGGTTCTGGCAGGGTATCCAATCGGAAATACCCGGATTGAGCAGGATCGAATTAAAGGAAACGCCGACCTCGGGTGTTATTTATGAAGGGGAGGATCAATGATCAGAAAAGCGGCCTTTCTGGATTCGTTGAGTCGGCAATACGAGCAAGGGCTTGCAGAGGAATGCGAAAAATATAACCTGTGCCGTAGCTGTTCTGCTGACCGTTTGGTTACTGACCTGCCGCCTATCCTTCAACGTTATCTGTCTGATAGCGGCTATATCGGTAAAGAAACATTGATCTGTTGCCAGATGGTTTGGAAGGAAGCTGCGCTGCGAATGCATCCCGGTAGTCGCTGGACAACGGTGAGCTGCCGGCAGATCAACTTTTTACCGTCCCCTGCCAGGCTGGTACTGATGCGGGCCCGCCTGTTCGGTTTTCTGCCATTTACTGCCCAGGATATTTTCCAGGACGGACATGGTGGATTGCTCGTCCGCCTGCTGGACAAGCTGCGCGTAGCAGAAGGTACTGGCCCGTTGATGGACCGCTCTGAACTGGTGACCGTGTTGGCGGAAATGATGATCATCCCCGCCTATGCGCTTTGCCGCTATATCACCTGGCGGGAGATCGATCCGCTTACCATAGAAGGCACCATCAGTATCCAGGATGTGACAGCAAAAGGTATATTTTACTTTAATACCGACGGACTGGTGGAGCGATTTGAAACTCTTGACCGCTATTACAATAACAACGGTACTTATCAGAATTATCCCTGGGTGGCTATGGCGGAAAAATATAAGGTTCGCGGTGATATCCGGTTCCCCTCTGTGTTCCAGGCACTCTGGAAGATGCCGGGAAGGGAGCATGTCTATTTCAAGGGAGAGATCGCCAGGTTGCAATTCAATAGCTTTTAGCCTGCTTCACTTAAGCCTGTGCGCTGCCTGCTAAAATACAGGGCAATGAACAGGGTGATCCATAATAAGATCGCATTTAACTGGTGGAACGAGGCATACCAGATTAAGTGCGCTGAACTGCTTTCCAATAGGGAAGCGATCCCTAAAAGTATCTGAAGCAATGTGAGCAGCAACGGCCATTTCCGCCAGCGGTTTAAGAAGTAATCCGGGCTGGTCTTGCCCGCCAGTACATACCAAATAAGCATACCCGTTAAGATCAGGTACGCATAAAGCCGGTGAACGAACTGGATCAGCAGCGGATCATTGCAAAACTGGCTGATGAACCCACCAGGCCGGAGGTGGACGGGTGGAAAGAAATATCCGTTGATTGATGGCCAGGTTGGCGCGAATAAGGCCGCATGTGTTCCGGCCATAAAGGCACCATAGGTCAGTTGCTTCAGCAACAGCAATATTAATACCATCGTGAGGACATGTAACGCGCGGTAATTACGGGTCTGAGTTCCTTTTACCCTCAGGCGAAGTAGTAACCAAACCATAGCCGCCAATAAGATCAGCGCGAGCAGGAAATGTACGGCCAGCCGAATGTGGCTAACGCGGACATCCGTGTCGTTTAATCCACTTTTAACCATCAGCCAACCAGCGATAGCTTGCAAAATTCCGATCAGGAATATACCTGTCAATGGCCAGATTAATATCCTGCCGATCACCCGCCGGTAAAACAGCCAGGCAAATGGCAGCATAAAAACGACTCCCAGCAAGCGCGCCCACTCGCGGTGCAGCCATTCCCACAAATACAGGTATTGATAGCCGCTAAGCGTCAAATCTATGTTTTGTTTTTTAAATTGCGCGATCTGCCGATATAAAGCAAAACTTCTTTCCCATTCGGCATGACTAAGCGGCGGTAAGGCGCCCAAAAAAGGCTGCCATTCGGTAATGGATAGCCCTGAACCGGTCAAGCGGGTTATGCCGCCCAACAGGATCTGAATGATGACCATCCCGATGCCCAGAGCCAGCCAGCGACTGACCTGACGGTTGACTTTTGCAGTTTCAACGGACATTTGTTCCTTCATTTTTTAGCATTAGTGTAAATGCCGACGATGCTCATGGCTGTTCAAAACGGCCAGAAAGCTGTTCAATATGAATTTTGTAGATGATAAGCCGGACTTTAGTCCCTACGTCGCTATCCTTTTCGGTGATCCCATGTGCAGGGTGATCACCCGGGTTTCTGGACAAAGGCATCAGTCGGTGAATTAACCCCTGCTGCAGCCGTTCCTTTTCAGCTAACTCATTTACTTCTTCGAAGCGGCCCTGAATGATTACGCTTTTCCAGTTAAAGATCGTATGAACCCGATCTACCTCGAAGCAGACCGCCGGGTTGAGGCGCATCATCCGTATCTTTTGACCTTCAGCCGATTGTCCGTAGATGTAGGAGCCGCCGAAACCATAATTTACCGGCACGATATATGTTCTACCCTCGGCATGGCAGGCAATTCTGCCGGTCACCTGCTCTCTTAGCAGTTGCTCATTTGTGTCTGATCGAGTTCTCCCAGCATTTGTTTTGTTTTTAACATCAAAAATAAGCTTCATTCGCCCCCAAAAAAATGACCAAAGGCGAAGCTAAATGTGACCATGATCATATCTGTTTGGTATCTGTCATCATTGCCTATGGTTTGAAGTCTCCTGAAATTTACGCTCATTAAACTCCACAAAAGCAAATGAAAAAACTACTGATACTCACTGACTTTTCTCCGGCCGCTCATAATGCCGGCCTGTATGCGCTGCATTTGGCTCAGGAATTAAAGCATAGCCTTATATTGTGTAATTGCTGGCTGAGCCCTACGGAAGCACCCGGAGTAGCACAGGTGGCTTGGCCACTTGCCGATGATCGATTGATAAAACGGGAAGTGGCTGACCAACTGAAGGCTGAAGCCAAAAAACTGACGGAGAAACGACATGAACCGGGACAGCTTTTCCCGGATCTTTTCAATCCGCCGCTGGCCTGTATATCAGAAGCCGGCGAATTGACCGAGGTATTGGCAAAAATTACCGAGGACCAGCCAATAGCCATGGTAGTTATGGGTTTATCAGGCGCCGGAAGCCTTGAACGGCTTTTTATTGGCAGCCATACTAAAAATGTCGTTAATAAAGCCACTTATCCGGTCTTGCTGGTTCCCCGGGATTTTATTTTCCGTCCCATCCGGCGGATCGCGTTCGCTACCAGGCTGGATAAGGGTGATATTGCTGTCCTGCATTCATTGGCCGGCTTGACAAAGGCCTTCCAGGCCGAGATCGATATATGCCACGTCTCCGATGAAAAGTTCGAGGAGGGAGAAGATAAATTCAGGGCGGATATCTTTATGTCGGAACTATGCGCACGTGTGAACTATGCGAATATCCACTATCATCATATCAAAAGTATGGATGTGGATCATGGGCTTGACTGGATATACGAACATAGCCAGACGGACCTGGTGGTTATGGTTCACCAGCACCATGGCTTTCTTCATCGCCTGTTTGCCCGAAGTCACACCCAACAGTTGGCCAAACATATCGACCTGCCGCTTTTGGTTTTCCCGCCCGCCGAGGTGCTGCCCTGTAATGCGGACAGCCAAACCCGCCGTTGTCCAGATAAAACCCGCCGTTTACCCCAGCCTTTAAACTGATGATGTGGGTGCACACCTCACCACCATTTTATCCCGTGCGCCCTCGGCGGCGATGTATATCGCCGCACGGATCGCATATTCATTGGATTTAGAAAACATAATGATCGGATTTAATCAACGTCCTGTAAGGGGTTACTTGGGAACGTTCCTACAAAGATTCAAGCTTTGCTGTTCATGGGGACATGACCAGGGTCCACGCTAAAATGGATGCTGGTCAGGTAGCTACTTTACTTTTATCGAAGCGGGTGATCGCCAAATGAAAAGTAATGCTGAGCTTATCATTGGTTTTGATCATGCCGCCTAATTTACGCGGGGGGATCAGGTTGAAATCTGTGAAGGTGACATCACGTGTGCCCAACAAATGAATTTCTCGCTGAGAATCGGTGGAAACCTGATAAGCAATCTCAAAGCGTTTTTTCATGCCAGCCAGTTCAATATCAACGAGGCCGGTGATAATTTCCAGTTGTATAGCATGTGCGGGCATTTTGCTGAGCGAAAGGAAACTGATCCTTAGTACCGGTATCAACGGTTCTTTCAATGTCTTGCGAAGGTCATTGGTCATGATCGCATTATGACAGTCAAAGCTCCGTATCTTCAAAACAACGGTACCCGAAAGCGCAATGTTCCCCCGCTCTTTGGTCAGTGTGAGGGTATCTGTTTGACCGTAACCGGGAATATCGCAGGCAAATTTATTGATGTTGGTACTCCCGTTAATTGTTAAGCTGCTCGTTTTATTAATCAACCATTTTTCAGCATCACCCGGGTCGGCAGTTTTTCGTGTGCTGGTAAATCCGGTCAGCAACAACAGCATCATCAACCATCCTAAATTTGCGAAGCGCATAGCTGTAGTTTTGATCAGGGATTGATTTTAGCGAATACCATTCCCGCCAACGTGGCTTGGACCAACCCATAAAAGAACCAGCTGCTTACCATAGCAACGGTAATATCCAGCGCGCTGAAAGATATCCACATGACCGGTAGCAGGGCAATGAAGGCATAGACTAGGCCGAATTCGATGCCTCTTAAAATGAAGTATCCTTTGAACATCCCTTTGAACCGGTCCCAAAACCACGAAAGCGCAAAACTGAATACAAAAGCATGGAGATAAAAGAGTATATCCCGGCTGCCGTCGGAATTGAACAGTGGATTAAAATATTCAGTAAAAAGCGATGGGAAATATTTGACGGCTAGGTAAAGGCTGCCATAGCTTAGCACAAACAATGTACAACCAGCGATCAATCCGGAAAGCAGGATCCTTTTCATGTTAATGGAGGAGGGAAATAAGCCCTCTTAAACTTTAAGAGGGCTTAGAATTAAAGCTTTGGTTGGTTAAAACGAGATCGCTGCCTGAATGACCAGACCGCTGAATTTGCCGCCGTTAAAAAGGCTGGTCGCATCATAGCCTTTATACTGCTGGCTCACGTACTCGCCTTTCATCATAATGTTTTGGGTAAGAAACCAGCCGGCAGATGCTGCAGAGCGGTTGACCGTTACATCGCTGCTGTTGCCGGTAATGGTTGCGTTCACGGTGTCGTAGCGGTAACCAATCCAGAATTTTTCTGTTTCAGCCGGGAAGCGGTAGACCAGGTCGCCTGCATATTGTTTGGCAGTGCGGTTGCTGGTTTCAGTGATTGCACGGCCCTTGGCGTTTTCAATCGTTCCGAAAAATTCAAGCCCTTGATATTTCAGGAACAGGTTACCCATGAAGCTATGATTCTCCTCGCTGAAGCCTGGATTGAACCTGCCGGAAAAGGCATTATAATCGACAGCCTGTGTCAGCGTGGTTCCCGCCGCGGTTATCGGGTTTGACATCACGTTAAAGTAGTTCGAGCCAGAGCGGTCACCGCCGAAAAGGGTGTTGCTGTTCGCACTGCTAACCGTATAGAACGATCCTGAGATCCTCAATCTGAAATCGGGGTTCAATTGTTTGTCGTAACCCAGTTTACCCAAAAATGCCGGTGGGAATTTATTCACCTGGCCTGTTGCTGCATCTATCTTTGTTGGCGCGATGGTCACCGCATTCAGTTCGCCATCTGTAATACCGCCCATAGCGAACAGCCCTGTTTTCTGGCATTTGTAATACACATGCATCCCAATCTCGGTAGCGAATTCGTCCATTACATAATTCTCTATGAATGGATTGTAGATCGTGTTTCCCCCATCCGATCTGCGGAAATGCTGATCGCCATAGTCCACATCAGATTGGCCGACCACGAAAGTTACGTTTTTCATGATACCATCTACCAGCGGGCTGTGCAGGAAGGGCATTTTGTCGATCTGTAAATAGCCGCCTTTTACCCAGGTATCCTCATGGTGCCTGGCAGAAAGGTAAGAGGTCAGGTTCAAACGGATACCATCTGCTAATTGGACATCAAAGATAAGGTTGGCCATAGGCAGGTTAAAGCCGTTATACAAAGGCGTAATACTGTTTACGTCGCCGGTTGATGTACCTACTGTTTTGATAACCGGGGTAGCTGTATTGGAAGCTTTCAGGGTTTGGTAGGCCAGGGTAAAGCCACCCCCGATATTTACTTTAAGGCCAGTGAATTTTATGGTATCCATTTTACTGGTTTCAAACACGTTTATACCCTTTTTATTATTGGGCCGGTAAAACTGCATTTGCGCGTCCTGTGCATGGGTAACAATGGGGGTAAAACCGATCCCTGAAAGGGTTATGGAAGCAATCAGGATTAAATATTTATTTTTCATAACAGTGATTTTTATAAGTTTTTAGTTAATAGTTGATTGTTTTTGTAAGTTAGGTTGAATTGGATGGTCAGGTCGTTTTTGACCTTCATGGCGCCCAGCATAAAGCTTGGTGGCTCAATCTTATAGTCGGTAAGCTTCAGGTTCTCAGAACCGGTGACGGTGATCGTATTATCCGGGTTAACCGTAGCCGTGATATTCATTATGATAGTTTGGGTAACACCCGCGATGGTCAGATCGCCTGTCGCTTTTACCTGATACTTATTCTTTCCGGCCGGGTTTATGGTGGCAGAGGCCAGCTTATAGGTAACCTTTGGATATTGGTCGGCCTTCATCGTTTTGTAGGTCCTGCTGTCCATCGATTCATGTTCGCTTTTCAGGCTTTTGGCATTTACTGAAAAGGTGAAGGCGGCAATGCTGTGAAGCTGGTTCTCATCGATCTTGAATTCCCCCTGGCTCTCCATGGCTGATGACGTCAATGTCCAGTCATGCACATTTGATGAACCGAGCACCTTGATAGTAGCATCTTTCTCAGGGGTTAATCTGAACGTCTGAGCCGGCAACTGCTGGGATGTTACGCCTGTGATGATTGCTGCGAACACCAGGGCGAACACTGTTTTTTTATGGAAGTGATTCATAACATATTGTTTTAATTACGGCTCAAAAGTAGCCTGCTCTGCCGGGGTGGAGAATGACCGTAAGGTGCCTCGAAAAGTGATAGGGGTCACGGTAAATTATATGTTTTTATCCTTAATTGTGACTGTCGTCAAATAAAAAATGCCAAAAGCACATAGCTCCAGGCATTGCTGTAAAAATGGGCAAAACGTATTAAGCGACCTTTACTGTGGTTCCTTTCAAATTAGCCGGAAAAACCAACATCGGGGTTTTTAACTGTTCTGCCAACCTTTTGGTCACGCTTTTTTGAAACAATTTTTGAAAAACATTACGCTTGCGATGGATCAGTACCATTAGATCGATATTAGCCTGTTCTACCAGCCATTCCAGGCCCGCAGTCACGCTTTTATTTTGGATACCCAGGTATCTGACTTTTACGCTTTTGATCTGCGCGCTGCCGCCTTCTACATGCCGTTTCAGGATGTATTTTTCTGTAGGTTCACCCAATACCGCCTCGCCGATATGGGTAATGGTAATTTCCGAGTCGAATAGGTTACCAATGTTGAACAAGCGGTCAAAAATCTCCGGATTGTAGCGTTCAAGATCGCTTGCAAAAACGATCTTCCGGAACCCACCAAAAGGAGCCTGGTAGGGCAGCACCAATACCGGACAGTTAATACTGTCGATGATCTGGCTGGCATGATCGGTATTTACCCAGGCAAAAAAGTCATCCTTACTATGGGCGGCAATAACAGCCATCAGGATACCTTGTTCAGCAATTAATTCATTAACGGCAACCATTAAATTACCGCCTATACTGCATTGCTGAATAGTAGGTTTAAAAGAGCCGTCGTTTACCGTGTACAAACTTTGCTGCAGTCGGCCGGCCAGTTCACTCAGGTCACTCTTGCTTTGTTTTTCCAGCGAATCGTAAATTTGATCTACGAACTCCGATTGATGTACGCGCGATTGATTTTGGGGATATACATTACACAGCAAAATATTTGCTTTGGCGATACTGGCCAGGTTTAATGCATAATACGCCGCGTGGTTATCCTTGATGGTAAAGTCCGTTAATACTAATATCGTGCTCATCATTTCATAAATTAAGTGTGCTTTTTGCCGGTTTTTGTGCAGGTTTCTGCCTGACAAAAGTCCGGACTAATACCCATTGCCGGAGTGATTACCGTTACCCTAAAAAGTGATTCTTGTCAAGGCTGATATTCCCTGAACGGAGCCGATTGATGGCTTTGCGAAAAGATCCCTGTTTAAACTTTTTAAAAAAAGTTATCCTTCACAATTAGCGCCGATCTTACAGAATTGAATTTTAACAAATAATAAAAACGCTATCCTGTTTCCGATTACTAAATCCTTACAGTAATGACGTGGATTTTTACTTCTAAAAACACTTATCCCTTCATTATTGTATTTACAGTATATGAAAGCACATCAGCATATCCCGCCACAAAAAGAAGGCCGCCAAACAGATTTTGGCGAAGCTGTTGAAACTAAAAATTCGGAAGAAGCACATCAGCTATTTTTAATGGCCCGCGCTAAAATGCTTGATATTACCAACTGGCATAATTACTGCGATGGCGCTTCATCAAAATTTGGCCTTGTTGATAAAGCAGGTAATTTATTGCACGGCGCTGCACAAATTGGCGATCATTTTTATATAGACTTGCCGGCTACACCAGGCTCTGATGCGGGAGATGGTTTGGAATGGGTAGTGATTGAAAAAATAGCTGAGAAAGGGGATAAAAACAGTGAAGAAGAATATATTATTATGATCGTCAGGCCGGTACCTGATCCCAGAAAACACGAAAAAGAAACAGCACACTTTTATAGTAATGTATCTACCAGTACATTTATCGTATCGCGAACTGGTTTAACTGTTCATGCCGAAGTGCATGGCCGTAATGAAGTACCGAATAACCATGACGTTGATTTACACGATACGATCAGGAACACCGCAATAGCTTTATCGGCACGTATAGGTTTATCAGGCCCGCAGTGGAAAAAACTGGCCAAAGGTTTATTGGAATAACTTAAGGTACAATATCTTCCTCGTCTATTTTTTTGTGTATTTCCTGTATGTCGTCATCTCTTTCATTGCTTCTAATTCTTTGTCCGTTTCCGTTTTAATACCAAGTTTCTGATGAATTTCATGCACCATATTTAACAGCTTGGTAATTTCTTCTTCGGCACGTACGTTTATTTCAAAATCAATTTGCTGTTTAATTTTATCAATACGGCTTTGGCGATTTTGATTGATCAGTACCGAGACCGAAAGTATAATAGCAAAAATGGATACCACCATTTCCAATATTGGGAATGGAAAAGTATCAAACGGCTTCAAGCCCGGAATGAAGTTAAGGTTCCAGCATATCCATACTATAAAAAAGGTTATACAGGCAATCAGGAATTTAATGCTGCCCAGCATATAAATAGTAAATCCCGCCATTTGGTCGGTAGTGGTTTTCGTAAATTCGAGCGCCGATTTTAGCTCTGTCTCAACAGTATTGCTGCTTATTTTTTTTTGCACAGCTTTTTTACTTTTTCCCATAAACTTCAGATAAGGAATTTATAATGAAGATACGGTTTATATTAAACAACGGTTGGCCTGTATCCAGCGTATAATAAAAGTGGGTTTTGCACATCATTGTAAGCCTTTAATATTTATACCTTTATCAATAAAAAACTGATCAACATGAAAAAGACCTTTATCAAATTACTTACCATTGTTATGGTATTTGCCGCCTGTAAAAGCTTTGCACAGGTTACCCCGGCACCAAGTTCAACCCAGGTTATTAACCAACAATTCGGTTTAGGAAAAATTATGCTTACCTATGCCCGCCCAAATGTAAAAGGCCGTAAAATTTTTGGGGGCATGGAGCCTTACGGAACCGTTTGGCGTACCGGTGCAAACTCGGCTACGGTTATAAAATTTTCTGACGATGTGATTATTGATGGTAAGAAAGTGCCGGCCGGCGAATATGGCTTGTTCAGCATCCCGGGTGTAGATGAGTGGACCATTATTTTGAATAAAACTGCTAAGCAATGGGGCGCTTATGCCTACAAGGAAGCTGATGACTTTTTACGCTTTAAAGTAAAAACCGATAAGCTAAAAGACCTTACCGAAACAATGACCCTTAATTTTGTGAATGTAACGCCAACCACTTGCGATTTGCAAATGAAATGGGAACATTCGGGTTTTGCTTTCCATATAGTAACCGATATTGATGCTAAAGTAATGGCCCGCATAGATTCGGCTATGAATACCGACAAAAAGCCATACTTCGAATCGGTGATCTATTACTACAATAACAACAAGAATATGGACAAAGCACTCACCTGGGTTAGGGAATTAGAGAAAAATCCAAAGATGTCTATATACGTTTCAAAACTATGGGAAGCACGTATACTTTTAAGAAAAGGCGATAAAGCCGGTGCTATTGCCGCCGCTGAAGCCGGCCGGGATGCCGCAGCTAAGGATAAAACCGACGAGTACGTGCGTTTAAATAATGAAGTTATTGCACAGGCTAAGAAATAGGACCTTGATTTATCCCCTTTGTCATTGCGAGCGATAGCGTAGCAATCTCGTAATACGCAAATCAAACTATGAGATTGCCGCGTCGCAGCGCTCCTCGCAATGACAAGGACTAAAAATTTTGGGGCGCATTGCGCCCCCTTTTGTTAATAATTTGCGCGAATAATCAGTGTGATTCAGAGGTCATTTAAATTCCCCTTTGGTAGAATCCTGAAAATCCTGCTAATCTTTTAAATCCCGGTTCAGACAAATAGTTACTATAAAAGCAATCCCTATCACCAAAAAACAACCAATAGGGTTTAGCCACAAATAAGCTATGGTTTTGCTAAAACCTAATGCACATACAATGCCTTCGGTAATTAAAGCGGCCACAAATACAGCCGTCCCGCCAATGCGTTTAAAATAGAAGGCCACAACAAATACACCCAATATAGTGCCGTAGATGTAACTGCCTAACAGGTTTACGGCCTCCAGCAGGTTACCCATCTTACCCGCAAACAAGGCCATACCTATACATACCAATCCCCAAAATACCGTAGCAAGGCGCGACGCAAGCAGATAGTTGGCTTCGGAAGCGTTGGGGTTGATAATGCGTTTATAAATATCCACCACGGTAGTAGATGCCAGCGAATTGAGTGCGCTTGCGGTTGAACCCATAGAGGCAAGGAATACAATGGCAATTAAAAGCCCAATTAGGCCCACTGGCAGGTTTTGCTTAACAAAGCTAAGGAATACGTAATTGGTGTCGTCGGTGTTGGCAGCGGGGCTGTTTTGCTTCATTAATTGAATGCCCTGGTTGCGGATAAGGGTTGTTTGGTCATCGGCGGCTTTTAATCTTGCTTGTGCGTCGGCAATTACTTGCTGGTTGCCGGTGTTTAAAGCATTAGTAAGTTCAATGCTTTTTTGCTGGCGCACTTTGGAGAAATAAGTGTATTGTTGTTCAAGCCCTTCGTAAGCCGGGGCGTACCGGCTTTGCTTTACCTGGCTTACCTCGTAGTTATTAAAGAACATAGGTGGCTTATTAAACTGGTAAAAAGCGAAGACCAATACACCTATCAGCAATATCAAAAATTGCATAGGTATTTTTATCAGCCCGTTCATAATTAAACCCAAACGGCTTTGGGCCACCGAACTGCCCGCCAAATAACGGCCCACCTGGCTTTGGTCGGTACCGAAATACGATAATTGTAAAAAGAAACCACCTATTAACCCGCTCCAAACGGTATAACGATTGTTCCAGTCAAAATGCCAGTCAATCACATTCATTTTGCCCATTTTACCGGCAAGGTGCAGCGCGTTACTGAAACCCACACCATTGGGTAATAGCTTCACCACCATTACGCCTGCAAAAAACATCCCGAAAAAAATAATGCTCATTTGCAAAACCTGCGTATACGAAACCGCTTTGGTGCCGCCATAAACGGTATAGAAAATAACCAGTCCGCCTATAAACAGAGTGGTATAAACCACACTCATATTCAAAATGGTAGATAAGATAATGGCAGGTGCATAAATAGTAATACCGGTAGAAAGCCCGCGCTGCACCAGGAAAAGGAACGAGGTAAGCGCGCGGGTCTTAAGATCAAAACGCTGTTCCAGGTATTGGTAGGCGGTATAAACTTTTAGCTTATGAAAAATAGGGACAAAGGTGATGCACAGCACGATCATGGCCAGGGGCAACCCGAAATAGAACTGCACAAAACGCATCCCATCGGTATAGGCTTGCCCGGGGGCTGATAAGAAAGTGATAGCACTGGCCTGTGTGGCCATTACAGAAAGGCCGATATGGTACCAGGGTAAACTGCGGCCGCCAACCAAAAACTGATCGATGTTTTTATTGCTGCCGCTTTTCCAAACACCAAAGCCGACAATGGAGAGCAGTGTTACAACCAGTACTATCCAATCGGTAATGCTCATTTAAAATACAGGGTAATGAGCCAGAAGATAAAAACTAAAAAAACTAGCCATACAGCCACAATGGTGTAAAACTGGTTCCAGTTACGTATAAATGATGGTAATTCCCGATCAGGCGTCGACACGGCCTTTAACCAAAGTATTCAGGAAAAGAACGGCGAATAAAAAGCCAACAATAGCGCCGGTAATTAGGTAAACCGGGCTGATCTCGATCATCGATGCTGTAAGCAAACCGCCCAATACACCTACAAGGTAATACAGGTTGTTAATATTCTCTTTCTTTTCGTTATGATGATGTGCCATAGTGTTTAAAATAATGCCGTAAAAATAGGGGATAAATGTTTAATGTGCAAATACGTTGTTTGTCCATGGACTTGCAGCTATTTCTCCTTCTTCAACTTTACCGGCTTTGGCGGCGCGCTCATCATATTTACAAACAAGCGGTATGCCCCCGGTACACCCGCCGGCAATTCACGGAAGAAATCCAGCGAGGTATAAACAAACCGGCCCTGGCCATAATCGGTGGTGATCATTGCGCCATTATTAGGCGCCATCCCGTTGTCGTTCATTTCAAACGGGGTTTGATATTTGGGATCTATCTTATCTACAAAATATAAGCCGCGTTCCTGTATCCAGCCGTCAAAATCGGCCTGGGTGATTTTATTAGGGAAGGTAACCAGCGGGCTGTTAGGATTAGTAAAAGTAACTTTTGCATTTTCATCGGTAACCCGTTCATTTCCTACTATGAAAGGATACGGGCCAATTTGGCCGGTCACCAAATTATTAAAAGTATTATATTGCACCACCAGGTTGCCGCCACGTTTCACATATTCCATCAATCGGGGCTGTTCAACCACCAGCCGGGTGTTCACATTAAAAGCACGCACTCCGGTGATAATAGCATCATATTCCGACAGGTTGCCTGTCATGATCTCGTTTTCCGTAAGCAGGTGTACATCATAGCCCACTTGTTTTAAGGCCTCAGGGACAAGGTCGCCTGCACCGGCTATATAGCCAATTTTATGGGTTCCCGCATTCAGCTTCAGGTCGATACTAACCAACTTAGCCTGTGCCGGGGGGAATAAAGTAATATTAGGGATATGATCATAACGGATACGCTGAATACCAAGCGATGAGGTTTTGCCATTAATTTCGGCTACCGCGGTCAGCACCGCGCTTTTTTGCTGGTTATCTGTCGGGCTTACTATAAATTGTGCCGACCACTCATCTCCCTTCTTTTTATCAGTAAATGTAATTTTCGCCCGGGTGATACTCCAGCCCGCTATAGGTTGCAAGCTAACGCTTCCGCTACCAGCAACAAATGCCTTCAGGTTTAATTGTACAACTTTTTGCTGCTTACCCGCAAATACATATACAGGACTGGCCACATTGGCTACAATGGGCGGGGTAATTTCTACCGGCTGGTAGATCTCGCCTTTGGCAGGATCTACGTATTTGTACATGAGCTTCCTGCTCACTTTTATTTCCTTCCCGGCAACCGAAAAGTTTATCCAAATGCGCGGCTCATCCGGGTTTTCGGGATTACCCACTTTTGTTTCATTGTTAATAGTATAGGTGCCTATAGGATGAGGGGATTCCAGCCAGTAGGGTTGTGATGTTTTTTCAGCCTTTACTTTTAAGGCAATGGTTTTTAATTGATTAATATTTAATTCCATTCCCTTTATCACCGTCATATCGGCTAATGTCGCGCTAAAGCTCTCGGGTTTTAAATTTAAACCAGAACGGTTGATCATTTGCAAACGGACATTCATGCTATCGCCAACGGCATAGGTCGGCTCGCTGGTGGATGCTTCAACCCATAATCCTGCGCATTGCAATATCAGTTCGCTTAACTCTTTGGTTTTTTGTTCACGCCAGTAAGTATCCTGCAGCTTTTCAACCTGGCCAAGCACCTGCACCAAACCCTGCACAGATTTTTCCGGGTGCTCGTCATCAAAGCCCTTCTTGATCGCGGCAATTTCCGATGCTATTTCCTCTCCGCCCGGTACACGCCCCCAGGTAGTATTTACCCCATCCATCAGATCGGTTTTGGGCGCATCGCCTAAAATAGTAGTAAAATATTCGAAAGATTGCCCGCGTTGCGCGGCCGATCCAAAGCCCTGCGTTTTATGGTTGCTGCGGCTTTCGGCAGCAATTTCGCCGTAGCTTTTGCCCAGTAATGGGTTGTAGCCGCCAACATCAACTTTAAACTGATCCTCGGCCGTGGTGTTGTTCCCGCCAAAGTTAAAGGTGTTCCACAATAAGCGTTTGGCCTGCCATGGCTGTACGTACTGCAATTGTTCCGGAAAGCGTTTCGGGTCTGCCGCGGCGCTAAAGGCTTCCTGCGCCAATATGGCCGAAGATGTATGGTGCCCGTGTCCGCCCCGGCCATCGGTCGGGAAGCGGCAGATCATCACATCGGGGCGAAACCTGCGGATCACCCAAACCATATCGCCTAATATCTTTTCGCGGTCCCATATCTTCAGGGTTTCTTCGGGGCCTTTGCTAAAGCCAAAATCATTGGCGCGGGTAAAAAATTGTTCGGCGCCGTCAACCCGGCGGGCGGCTAATAATTCCTGTGTGCGTATTAACCCCAAAAGCTCGCTTTGCTCGTTACCTATCAGGTTTTGGCCGCCATCGCCGCGGGTAAGCGCCAGGTAGCCGGTGCGGTAATGTTTCTCTTGTGCCAGGTAAGTGAGCAGCCGTGTATTCTCATCATCGGGGTGGGCGGCAATGTAAAGCACGCTGCCCAGCACCTGCAGTTTGTTTAACGATTGTTTTACGGCGCCAATATTGGCGGGAGGCGCAGTTTGTGCCAAAACAGTATTTGCGAATAGCAAACATACAAGGGCTAAATATTTCAATTTCATTGATAAACAGAGGATATAGGCAAGAGTAATTAATAAATTTTGAAAAAGGTTAAAATTAAAAACAAATATAATCGTCAGTAATTATATAAAGAGTTAATCATTTGATTAAAAATTTGTGATTGATAATCAGATATTTAAATAGTGTTTACATAAACATGACAGAGAGTTAATATATTAATCAATCGTTTGATTAATTTTGTGCCGTTAAAAAGAATATGGACAAGGATAAAATAGACAAAAAGGACCACATACTGGATGTAGCCGAAAGGGTATTTTCAGATCACGGGTTCGACGGCGCTTCTACCCGGATGATATCGGGCGAGGCGGGTGTAAACATGGCTATGCTTAATTATTACTTCGGCTCTAAAGAAGGTTTGTTCCTGGCGGTGATTAACCGTAAAATAAGCAGCCACAAAGAGGCATTGCAAAACATAGCTACAGATAATACGCTTTCGCAATGGGAAAAGGTATCGGAGTATATTGATATCTACAGCGAAAAGATAGTTACTAATAACTGTTTCCAAAAATTGCTGTACCAGGAAATGGGCATGAACCGCCGTACCGAACTTGCCGAAAACGTGCGGAATATATTGATGCAAAATGCACTTGGGCTTCGCAAGATGTTGCAGGATGGAGTTGATAAGGGCGAGTTTAAGTCTGACATAGATGCTGATATGGTGGTGGCTACCTTATATGGCACCAAAAACTATATAGTAAATATGCCGCTAATGACATCGGCCCTGTTGGGGTGTGACATACAGGATGATAAAGTGCTGGAGCAATTTAAGCCCAGGATGAAATCTTATATGAAAAACTTATTAAAATGCTACCTACTCAAATAAACATGAATACACAAACAAATGCACTCCATAAGCTCCTTCGCTTTTTAAAGGCGACGGGGATTATTGCGGCAATGATAGCGATGATGCTGATTATTTTAACATTAGTAGCTAACGCGCAGGACCGCACAATTACGCTGGATGAGGCCATTAAACTTGGCTTGCAAAACAGCAAAACGTTAAAAATGTCGCAGTCTAAAATTGACCAGGCAGTGTCGGAATATAACCAGGCAAAAGACAGGGCCCTGCCAACAGGGAATGCCAGTTTTGCGTATAACCGGGCACAAATACCAGCGCACACACTTGATTTTGGCGCTGGCGACCCGATACATCTGCCGTCATCAGCCAATGCTTACTTAGGTATTGCATCGGTTAACGAAACTATTTGGGCCGGTAACCGCCTAAGGTATGCCCGCGAAAGTACCGATTTGCTGGTGCAAGTTGCCAAACTGGATGCCGACAAGGATAAAGATGAAATAAGTTACGATGTAATAAACGCATATTATGGTTTATACAAAGTGCTGCAAAGCAAAAAGGTTGTTGAAGCTAATCTGAAAACTATAGATGCGCAGATTAAGCAGGCAAACCGCTTTTTTGAACAGGGTTTGGTTACCAAGAACGATGTATTGCGTTTTCAACTGCAACGGTCTAACATAGAATTGAACGGGATTGACCTGGAAAGTAACCGTAAGATCATTAACTATAACCTTGATGTATTACTGGGCCTGCCCGAAACCACCCAGCTAAACATTGCACAAATTACTGAAGCAAATAAGCCCTTAGCGCCGCTATCAACTTATATTGATACCGCCATGGCCAACCGCCAGGAATTTAAACAGTTCGACTTGCGTACACAAGCTGCCGAAACCAATATCAAATCTATCCGTGCAAACCAATCGCCAACGCTGGCTGCCAGTTTGGGCGGGTATTATGTTGATGTATCGGGCAACCCTATCCCGCAAAGCGGCAAGTTTATTACCCCAATAACCGCGGGTTTAACCCTATCGTGGAACTTCGGCTCGCTTTGGACAAACAAGAATAAAGTAGCCGAGGCACGGATAGAGCGCGATCAAACCGTAATTGGTAAGGACATTGCTTTAGATAACATTAAAAATGAAGTGAACCGCAACTATCAAAACTATATGATGGCGGTGAACAAAATAAACTTGCTGCAAACCAGCATCGCGCAAGCAGGAGAGAACAACAAGATACTGGAATCGAAATATCAAAGCAACGTGGCTTCGGCTACCGACCGCGCCGACGCGGAAACCCTGCTTTATCAGGCACAAATAAACCTTGAATTGGCTAGGGCCGATGCGGGTTTAGCTTACTATACATTATTAAAATCAACCGGAAAACTTATAAAATAATACAAACTCAGAATTACAATGGCAAAAGAACAAACTACCCCGCAGGAACCTAAAAAGAAAAACAAGGTGATCCCGATCATTTTGGGCCTGGTACTGTTAGGGGGCATCATATTCGGGATAAAAGAATATATATACTACAGCAAGCACGAGGACACCGACGATGCACAAATTGACGGCGATATCAGCCCGGTTGTGGCACGTGTTGGCGGCTATGTGGATAGCATTTTCTTCGAGGAAAATCAGCATGTAACCAAAGGCCAGGTATTGGTGAAGATAGATGACCGTGATTACAAAGTGAAACTGGAACAGGCCATTGCCGCCAAACAGGGCGCTGGCTCAAGCACCGGCGTTAACCAGGCGCAGGTGTTATCGCAAACAGCCAATTCGGCAAGCGCTCGGGCGCAGGCATTATCGGCACAGGCACGGTTAGAGAAAGCCAATAAAGATTATGCCCGTTATGCCAACCTGGTAAAAGACGGAAGCATAACCCAACAACAGTTTGATCAGGCCAAAGCCGACCGCGATGTAGCCGAAGCTACTTACAAGGCCGCACAAGACCAGTATAAAGCTTCGGTTGAGCAAATTGGCGCCACCCGCAGCCAAATGACCGTAATTAATACGGGTGTAACCCAAAGGCAGGTTGATATTGATTACGCCAAACTGCAATTAAGTTATACCACTATTAAAGCACCGGCCAGTGGCATTACTTCCAAAAAAGCCATACAGGTTGGTCAGTTAGTGCAGGCGGGACAAACCCTGTTTTCTATAGTGAACGATAATAGCATATACATTACCGCCAACTTTAAGGAAACACAGTTAGAGAACCTGCGTAACGGTGAAAAAGTAGAGGTAGAGGTAGATGCTTACCCTGATTTGAAAGTTGAAGGGACAGTATACAACTTCTCGCCCGCTACAGGCGCCAAATTCTCGTTACTGCCGCCGGATAATGCTACCGGTAACTTTGTAAAGGTGGTACAACGTGTGCCGGTAAAAATAAAAATTAACGCTGCTAAAGATGTGATGGAAAAATTGCGTCCGGGCATGAGCGTTAAAGTTTCTGTGATCTATAAAGACTGATTTAAGTCGTGAGTGCTGAGTCTAAAGTTTTAAGTCATTATAAACTTTAGGCCCCAGACTTTGGACTAATAAATATTAAAACAAAATTATGGCTGAAACTGGCTTTAAAAAGTGGATCATCACCATTACGGTGATCGTGGCTTCGTTACTGGAGCTGATAGATACCACTATTGTAAACGTTTCGCTACCACAAATTCAGGGTAACCTGGGCGCAACCCTCGAGGATGTGGCCTGGGTAGTTACCGGCTATGCCGTAGCGAATGTTATTGTTTTGCCAATGTCGGGCTGGCTGGGTGCCCGTTTCGGGCGGAAAAACTATTTCCTAACATCCATTATCGTTTTTACCATTGTATCGTTCTTATGCGGTAACGCCCACAGTATGACCGAATTGATCCTCTTCCGCGTTATACAGGGTTTTGCCGGAGGTGGTTTAATATCTACCGCGCAGGCTATCCTTTTGGAAACCTGGCCGCGCGAACAAATTGGTACGGCTACGGCATTATTTGGCCTGGGCGCGGTGGTGGGCCCCACAGTAGGCCCAACCATTGGTGGCTGGATAACCGACCATTATGCCTGGCCATGGATATTTTATGTAAATATCCCGGTAGGGACACTCGCGGCCTTTTGTACCTATACATTTATAAGGGAAACACCCAAGGATGAGAAAAAACCGGTAGACTGGTGGGGTATTGCGCTGCTGGCTATAGCCGTGGGTAGTTTGCAAACCGTGCTTGAAAAAGGCGAGAGCGAAGACTGGTTTGCCAAAACTTATATTTTAGTATTAACCATAGCCGCGGTGCTGGGTACCATCCTGTTCATTTGGAGGGAACTGAGTACGGACCACCCGATTGTGAATTTCAGCATCCTCCGGCACCGAAGTTTTTCGGTGGGGATGTTCACCTCCTTTATATTGGGTTTTGGGCTATATGGATCGGTGTTTGTTTTCCCGGTATTTTGCCAGAACCTGCTGGGCTTTTCGGCGCAGCAAACAGGCGAATTATTGTTCCCCGGGGGCTTATGTACCATTATGATGATGCCTTTTATTGGTAAGATGCTGAACAAAGGCATACCGGCGCAATTTATGGCTACCGCGGGCATGTTTCTTTTCTTTTTGTTCACCAATATGCTGAGCCACAGTACGCTGGCCACCGGCGAAAAGGATGTATTGATACCATTGTTAATACGCGGTGTTGGGATGGCGCTGTTATTTGTGCCTTTAACCACATTAGCCATGGCCGACCTGAAAGGGCCCGAATTAGGCCAGGGGTCGGGCTTAAACAATATGGGCCGTCAATTAGGTGGTTCGTTTGGGATAGCCGTACTAACCACAATTATACATACCCGTCAGGGCTTTCACCGCAGTAATTTGCTGACGAATATAAACCAGTATAACCCACTGTTTAACGATCGTTTCAACACTTTGCTGCATGGGTTTATGGCCAAAGGTAAATCGCTGACAGACGCCACCGTGATGGCCTATAAAGCCATTGAAGGCATGGTGATAAGGCAATCGTTACTGTTAACCTACGATGATGCTTACTGGATATCGGGCATTGTAATGCTTTGTTCCATACCCTTATTATACCTGCAGCCATTTAAAAAGCTAAAAGCAGCGGCGGATGCGCATTAATATATGTCCATTCACCAGCATGTCATTTCGAAACGTAGTGAGAAATGACATTAATTATAAGTGAGGCCTAAAAAAAGAAAACCGTTCTGCTGTTAAGCGGAACGGCTTTTTCCCAAAAATCAACAATTAAATTCTGCCTCTACCGGCCATTAATTTTTAACGCTAACGATTAAAAATGTAGCCGGGAGGGTATTTAATCATTCTACTAAAATAAAAAAATTAATTAATAATCTAAAATTTATTGCGGGATATTTTACCCGGGGCGAATTAAGCCTTCTTAACCTCGGCTTTAGCTGCCGGTTTAGTTTTTAGCATAGCCGCTTTGGTTGTGCTTTTTTTGCAGCACGAGCCGCCGCCCATTGTACACTTTTTCTCGTTTTTTTTGCATTTGTCCTTATCTGTGGCAAAGCTGCTGATGCTGGTTATAGATAATACTACCAGCAAGGTGAATGTTATTTTTCTCATGGTTTTTTTGGTTTTGCTTTTGTTGCAGCTGCTTTGGGCGCTGATTTTTTAACAGGAGCTTTGGCAACTGGTTTCTTTTCCGCTTCTGGGTGTTCTATCACCAGGGTCTCTACCTGCTCGTCACTATGTACCGGTTTCGCGTCGTTCGCATGCTCTTCTACTATGTGCTGTTGTGCTTCGGTTAAAGGCGGCAATTCTGCTAAAATGGTACGGCCACCTTTCACAACCTCGTTCAAACCAACTTTAATGGTTGAACCCAATGGCAGGAAAAGGTCAACCCGTGAACCAAATTTAATAAAACCAAATTGCTGGCCTTGCTCAACCACATCGCCTTCTTTTACATACCATACAATACGGCGGGCCAGTGCGCCGGCTATCTGGCGGAACAACACCTGTACACCGGCGCTATTCTCGGTTACAATGGTGGTACGCTCGTTCTCGGTTGATGATTTTGGGTGCCAGGCTACCAAATACTTGCCGGGGTGATATTTAAAATATTTTACCACGCCCGCTACAGGGTTACGGTTTACGTGCACATTTACGGGCGACATAAATACCGATAACTGGATACGGCGGTCTTTTAAATACTCGGTTTCATCGGCTTCTTCAATTACTACTACTTTACCATCAGCAGGGCATATCACGCTGGTTTCGTCGGTGGTCAGCTCAAATTTAGGGCTGCGGAAAAACTGCAGGATAATTACAAACAGCAGGAATGACAGGATATAAATGATCCATTTTAACAAGTGCGCCTCGGGAAAATAAAATTGCACCAGCGCATTTAGCACAAAAATGAACAGTATGCACAGCGCCATGGAAGTATAGCCTTCTTTATGAAAAGTCATGTAACGTTTTTTTAATCTTTATGCAAAGCTACTAATTTGTAATGTATTAGTAATACCCGTATTAAAAGCAATTGCTTTGCAGGGGCGCATGTGATGCCTGGATGATGAAGGCATAATACCTTCGATTATTGTAGCATCTGTACAAAAAGTAATTATCTAAAATTATTCATTATTATTTATAATTATTCGGAAGGGCTGTTAATTTATTCCAAATTATTCAAAAAATTCGCTTTTTATTCGCGCTGAAATTCGGTATATTGTAGTAAGTTCTTTTAAAATCAGTAACCCATTAAAAGATACCTGATGCCCCAATTTAAACAGGAATAGACCAATTTTTTACCAGATCGGCGGCGTTAGCTCTGCATAAATATGGAGACAGTACATCGGTTATTTGCTGTTCAATCTGTTTTTTTTAATGCGATGCAATTGGAAAGTCGAATAATTTGCAAATCGGGGAGTACAGATGATAAGATTGTACATTACACGGGTGCAGCACCACAGGTAATCTAAGGAAATAGCACTACTGGTACCGTCTCGTTAATAGTTAATGAAGTACAAGTAGCAGTATACAATCGGGGCCGCAATTAGCAGGCCGTCAAACCTGTCCAGCAGGCCACCATGGCCGGGCAATATCCCGCCTGAATCCTTTACATTGATGCTGCGTTTGAACATCGATTCCACCAAGTCGCCTAAAGTTCCGAAGCAGGCTATCAATATCGCGATAGATACCCATTGTTTCCACTCAAGCTCGGTGTAGTAAATGCTTAAAATATAGCCCGCTATACCGGCTATCACCATACCGCCAATAAAACCTTCCCACGTTTTTTTAGGCGAATGGCGTTCGAACAGCTTGGTCCGCCCAAACGCGCGACCGGTTAAATAGGCCCCGGTATCGTTAGACCATAACATTACGAAGAAGCCCAGCGGCAGGTGAAAGTTAAAATCGCCCCGCACATAAGCCATGGCGTGAAAAAACGTGAACGGCATGATAGTGAACAACAGCCCTAAGAAAGTAAAAGCGATATTTTGAAAAGGCGTAGCCGATTTTTTGAATAGTTCCTGTATAAAAATAGCGCTCAGGGTAACCGGCACGATAAATAAGATAGGCTGAATAATATGACTGTAGGTAATATAGGCGAACGAAGTGTATATCAACGCGCCATTTACTAAGCCAGCCGCATAATTAGGCTGATAGCCGCTTTGCTTGATGAGCCCATAAAATTCAAACTGGCAAAACAAAGCCAATAGCAGGTAAAATATCCCGAAAGGATAATGCCCGGTCAGCAGCGATGCCAGCATCACTATAATAAAAAATATCCCGGTTATGGTACGTGTTTTCATAGTTAAGTTAAGCAGATCAATTAATCATTGATCTCGTTCAGTATCATTATTTCAATGGCCTGGCTAAAGTTGTCCTGGTGTATATAAACATCAATATGGCCAAAAGTTTGGTGCGATGAGTCGCGCTTGTTCATCACTACGCTGGCTATATCGTGCTCGGTTAACACTTGCTTCACCATTTCGGCGCGGTAATAATTCTCCGATGTAAATATCTTAATCCAGTTCTTCTCCATCGGCCAGCAATTGTTTATCTATAGTTATTTTACGGAAAAGCAGCATAAGTAATATCGTCATCACCAGGCATATGGCATAGATCCAATACTGGCTAAACATGGGTGTATTACTGTCCGGGTCCAGCTTTACCAGTTGATGCTGATATAAATAATAACCTACAACCGAGATTGAATTATTTAAAAAGTGCACCAGCACCGACGGCCAGATACTGCCACTCCAGGCAAACAGGTACCCTAATGCCGCGCCCAGCAAAAAGCGGGGCACAAAGCCTAAAAATTCAAAATGGATAAAGCTGAAAATAAATGCGGTGATCCACACGGCGGCATGGGTGTTTTTAGTCCAGCGTATAAAGGTGGATTGCATACATCCCCGGAAAAAAAACTCCTCGGATAGTGCCGGAAGGAATCCTACGATGAATATGCTGATAAGCAGATCGCCGATACCAGGCATATTCAATACCATTTTCACAATAGCCTCGTTTTGCTTTTCGCTATCGTGGATCCATTTATCCAGACCAGGAAAAGCGGGCAGCAATGTCATTTTTTGGTTAAAATACGAGGTAATATCTATCACCGGCAAAAAGAAAACCATTAGCATTACAGCCACCAATAGCAGCACCGGCGGGTAATAGGTACGCGTACGCAAATAGCCCCGAGGGTCGCCTACCACAAAATAGGCATATAACAATGCGGCCACAAAAAACGTAAACAAAGTATTACCTAAACCCATAAAAATGCGGAAAGCGCCCATAAAACCGGGTACACCGGTGTTGTTCATGGTGGCTACAGCCAGAGCCATCCCTTTGCCATAAATAAGGGCGACAATACCTAAACTTACGGCCAAACCTATTATGGCACAGCCAAAAGCAATAAGTACCAGGTATATTAATTGTAACCAGCGGGGGGTATGCGTCTGGACAGAGTCGGTCATATTTTGCTTTTTAATTAGTATTTTTGCAGGCTTAAAGATAAGGATGTCTGTACAAATAGGAAATATTGATTTAGGTGATTTTCCGCTGCTGTTAGCGCCAATGGAAGATGTGAGCGATCCGCCCTTCCGTTACGTGTGCAAACAGAACGGCGCCGATATGATGTATACCGAATTTATAAGCAGCGAGGGCCTTATCCGTGATGCAGCCAAAAGCCGTCAGAAACTGGACATTTTTGAATATGAGCGCCCTATAGGCATCCAGATATTCGGCAGCGATATCGACCACATGCGTGAAGCAACCGAAATAGCTACCCTGGCCAAACCCGACCTGATGGATATTAATTATGGTTGCCCGGTTAAACAGGTAGCCTGTCGTGGTGCGGGCGCGAGTTTGCTGCAGGACATTGATAAAATGGTAGCCATGACCAGCGCTGTGGTGAAAGCCACACACCTGCCGGTTACCGTTAAAACCCGTTTAGGCTGGGACGACAATACCAAGAACGTTTATGAAGTAGCCGAACGCCTACAGGATGTGGGGATTAAAGCCTTAACAATCCACGGCCGCACCCGTGCGCAGATGTACAAAGGCGAAGCCGACTGGCGTTTGATCAGGGAGATCCGCAAAAATCCGCGTATTCAAATACCCATCTTTGGCAATGGCGATATTGACAGCCCACAAAAGGCCGCTGCCTGGCGCATGGAATATGAGGTGGATGGGATGATGATAGGCCGTGCCGCTATTGGTTACCCCTGGATATTTCGTGAGATAAAACACTACTTTAAAACAGGAGAGCAATTAGCGCCCCCAACTATAGCCGAACGGGTAGATGTTTGCCGCGCGCACCTGGAAAAATCGGTACAATGGAAAGGCCCGAAAACGGGTATTTTTGAAATGAGACGGCATTATAGCAACTACTTTAAAGGTGTCGATCACTTTAAAGAATTCCGCATGAAACTGGTATCGGCATTAACCATTGAGGATGTGAACGCGCTGCTGGACGAGGTGGCCGATCATTACAGTGAAGCAATGGCTTAACCGCTTATGTCATGGCAGGCGATAGCGTGTCAATCGCACCCCAAAGAGTTACCACACATCTGTATACAAATGTTAAAAAAATCAACTATTTTATAAATGGCTTGGTTTTTGTCAACCAATTTATATATTTGAAAAAAAGAGGTTTAAGTGAAATGATAACAGCAATTACTGATGGTGTAAAAATAACGGTAGAAACCCAGTATCAGCCTGAGTATTCTAATCCCGCTAATGAGCATTTTATGTTTGCCTATCGTATTAATATTGAGAACGTAGGCGACCATGCCGTTCAGCTTTTACGCCGTCACTGGCATATTTTTGATAGCAACAGCACCCACCGCGAAGTTGAAGGCGAAGGCGTAGTAGGCGTGCAGCCGGTGATTGAACCAGGCCACTCCCACGAATATATATCCGGCTGTAACTTAAAAACCGATATGGGCAGTATGAAAGGTGAATATCAGATGGTTCGCCTGTTGGATGGCACTCTTTTTAATGTTACCATCCCGGAGTTTTACCTGGTGGCTTCCTATAAAATGAATTAAGGCGGCCGATTCAGTCCGATTCCGCAGATTTTTCTAAAAAGGGCTTTAACTCCCCTGTATAACCCCGTCTAAAACATTCTCAATCGTAAGCTTTTCCTGCGTACCCAATACCATGTTCTTTACAGTTAGCAAGCCTGTAGCCATTTCATCGCCACCAATAATGATGACGGTTGGTACAGCCTTCGCATTGGCATAATCCAGCTGTTTTTTGATTTTGGCACCAGCGGGATAAAGCTCGGTGTTAATGTCTTTGTTGCGAAGTTGCTGTAATAACGGCAAAGCATACGCTTCGCATTCCGCATCAAAAGGACAAATTAATATCTGGGTTGTTTGACTTGTTGCTTCAGGGAATAGGTTCAACTCTTCCAGCACATCATAAATACGGTCGGCACCAAAGGAAATACCCACACCGGTCAGGTCTTTAAGGCCAAACATGCCGGTCAGGTCGTCGTAACGGCCACCGCCGCCAATACTTCCCATCTGCACCTCATTGGTTTTCACCTCGAAGATAGCGCCAGTGTAATAGTTTAGTCCGCGGGCCAGGGTAATGTCCAGTTCTACTTTGCCGTTTTGCATGATAAAACTTTCCAGGTAATGGAATACTGCGTCTAACTCATCGCAGCCTTTTAGGCCAATAGCTGAGGTTGCCAGTACAGTACGCAGGCTTAACAGTTTTTCGTCGTTACTGCCCTCCAATAAAATGATGGGTTTTATCTGTTCAATATTTTCTTCCGTAAAGCCCCGCTCCAATAGTTCCTTGGTTACCCCCTCCAGGCCTATTTTATCCAGTTTATCAATAGCCACAGTCATATCTACTATCTGGTCGGCCTTATTGATCAATTCGGCTATGCCCGATAATATTTTACGGTTGTTTATTTTAATAGTGAAATCTTTTAGTCCCAGCTTGCTCAATGCTTCATCATATATCAGCACAAATTCGGCTTCATTCAATAACGAATTTGAACCCACCACATCGGCATCGCACTGATAAAACTCGCGGTAACGCCCCTTTTGTGGCCTGTCGGCACGCCAAACAGGCTGCACCTGGAACCGTTTGAACGGGAAAGTAATATCATTTTGATGCATTACTACATAACGTGCAAAGGGAACGGTAAGATCGTAACGAAGGGCTTTTTCGGAAATATCACCGGCTATAAGTTGCGAGTTGTGGGTTGTGAGTTTTTCAGGATTTACTTTAGAAAGATAATCGCCGGAATTCAATATTTTAAATATCAGCTTATCTCCCTCGTCCCCATATTTACCCAACAAGGTATTCGAGTTCTCCATCGATGGCGTTTCGATTTGCTGATAGCCATATTTACGAAAAACGGTTTTAATGGTATCGAAAATAAAGTTACGCTTAGCCATTTCGGCCGGCGAAAAATCGCGGGTACCTTTGGGGACAGATGGTTTGATGGATGCCATGCGGCAAAGGTACAAAAAGCTAATTAACCGACACCCCGATCATATAGATATCAAATTTATTTTGGCCCACATGTTACGGGGTGAAACAAGTAGATATTATAATTGGGTTTAAAATTCAAATTTTTATATTTGGTTATGCCCATTATTACGGAGACCCCGCGGTTAATTATCCGCACCTTTCGCCCCGATGAGGAAGAGGCCTATCTTGCACTCTTCAGTGATGAACGCGTGAATAAGCATTTGCCTAAGCGCACAGTTGAGGAAAACCGAAAAATATTTTTAGACACCTTGAAAGAGGATATTGATGGGGCCATTTTTAGCAAATGGGCTGTTATAAATAAAGCCGACGGCGACTTTACTGGTATGGGCCTGTTGCGCACTTACGAAAACGAACCGGATAAACTGGAAGTAGGTTATTGCCTGCACGTAAAATACTGGGGGCAAGGCATAGCTACCGAATTAACCAAAGCGTTAATAGCTTATGCCAATAGCCAGGGCGTAAGGAACATTGTGGCCGTCACTACCCCCGGAAATATAGCGTCGCAAGTAGTATTGGAAAAAGCGGGATTGGTTAAACAGGGTAACATTGTGCGGAGTAACGAGGAGTTGGTGTTTTTTAAAATGTAACCATTAGCAGAAATATTTTCAACCATGGATCCCAGTCTGATTTTAAACAATGTTTGCAAGCATATCCACCTAACCGAAACTGAAAAAGAGATATTTACCTCATTCCTTCACGCCAAAAAGCTGAAGAAAAAAGAATGCTTACTGCATCAGGGCGAGATTTGCAAACATTCGGCCTTTGTGCTATCGGGCTGCCTGCGCGGGTATAGCATTGATAAGAATGGCACAGAGCACGTGCTAAGTTTTGCCCCTGCTGATTGGTGGATGGCCGATATGTATAGCCTGATTAGTCAGCAACCCGGTGTGCTGAATATTGAGGCGCTGGAGGAAACCGAAATGCTGCTATTATCTAAAACAAACCAGGAAAGGCTGTACGCGGAAGTTCCTAAATTCGAGCGCTTCTTCCGTATCCTGGCCGAAAAATCGTTAGTAGCTAACCAGCAACGCCTGATAGACCGCCTAAGTTTGACCGGCGAAGAGCGCTATAAAATATTCTGCAACCGATACCCAACACTCATCAACCATCTGCCCCAAAAACAGATCGCGGCCTATATTGGCGTTAGTCCCGAGTTTTTAAGCCGGGCAAGGGCGGCGGCAGTGAATAGAGGTTAGTTGATTAGTGATTAGTTGTTTCGAACGATAACTGCAGCAATTGGCAATGAATCCTGATTCCTACATCTCTCCTCTTTTCTTGATCTACATCATGAATTCTCGACTTGTTGGCACCGTAAATTTGTATTAACAAAATAAAAAAGGAGAAAATCAATCATGGCTAACACAGTATTACATAAAGCCGATACACGCGGGTTCGCAGATCATGGCTGGCTTAAAAGCCATCAATCATTCAGCTTTGCCAATTACTATAATCCCGAAAGGATACACTTTGGCGCACTACGCGTTTTAAACGACGATATAGTTTTAGGCGGCGGTGGCTTTGGCAAACACCCGCACGATAATATGGAAATTATTTCTATCCCGTTGGAAGGCGACCTGGAGCATAAAGACAGCATGGGCAATACCGCCGTAATTAAACATGGTGATATACAGGTAATGAGTGCTGGTACGGGTATTTACCATAGCGAATACAATAAGGACACTAACCAGGCGGTGAAGTTTTTGCAGATATGGGTATTCCCTAACAAGCGCAATGTTGAACCACGGTATGATCAGGTTACGCTTAACCCGGCCGATCGCCATAATCAATTGCAGCAAATATTATCGCCCAATGCAGATGATGCAGGGGTATGGATATATCAAAACGCTTGGTTCCATATGGGTAATTTTGATAAAGGTGTAAGCACCGAATACAACCTGAAAGCCAAGGGCAACGGCGTATATATATTTGTTTTAAAAGGTGATGTGAAAGTGAACGACCAGTTGCTGAACACCCGAGATGGTTACGGTATTTGGGATGTAGATAACTTCAATATCACTGCTGAAACCGATGCGGAATTTTTACTGATGGAAGTACCGATGGAATTTAAATATTAATGAAAAAGGTAGAAATACTGGCGGTATGCAGCCACCCGGGGATTTTGCAGACTTTGCTGCGGCTAATCGATAATAACCCCGGGTGGAACGCCACCGGTGCGGATAACGAACAACAGGCACTGGCCTATTTTAACGAGAAATCATTTGATATTGTGTTACTGGGTAGTGGGATGGATGAGGTATCGGAAGATAGGTTAAGGCCTGCTTGTTTAGCTATAAACCCGGCGGTGAAAATTATCCGTCATTATGGCGGTGGCAGCGGGTTGCTAAGCGGCGAGATTTATCAGGCGCTTAATTAATTCTTCGTCTTAATATTTTTCCAACTGGGCTTTCACCAGTTCCATAAGCCACATGGGGGTAGATGTTGCGCCGGCAATGCCAATGGTTTGGCCGGGTTTAAACATTTCTATATGCAACTCATCCACAGATGAAATAAAATGGGTGTTTGGGTTATGTTTTTTGCAAACCTCGTAAAGCACCTTTCCGTTGGATGATTTTTTGCCGGATACGAAGATGATCTGATCAAACTTAGCAGCAAATTCAGGAAGGTCTTTATCCCGGTTTGATACCTGGCGGCAAATCGTATCGTTGGCTTTCACTTCATAACCCTTGGCAATTAGCTGGTCTTTTATCTGGTAAAATTTATCAGTGCTTTTTGTGGTTTGGCTGTATAAGGTAAACTTTTGCGGCAGGTCTAAAGCATCCAGTTCGGCAATGTCCTGAAAAACCTTAGCTTCACCATTAGTTTGCCCCTGCAACCCTATCACTTCGGCGTGTCCGTGCTTACCAAAAATCACGATCTGCTCGTCCTGGTCGTGCGATGTTTTAATGCGGTTTTGCAGTTTCAACACTACCGGGCACGAAGCATCAATCAGCGTAATATTATGCTCCATGGCCAGCTTGTAAGTTTCTGGCGCCTCGCCATGGGCCCGGATCAGTACCTTCTCATTATGCAAGCCGTTTAGCTGACTGTGGTCTATAATGCGCAGGCCTTTGGCTTTCAGGCGTTCTACTTCCTCGTCGTTGTGTACAATATCGCCCAGGCAATATAGGTAGCCATCTTCGGCCAGAATATCCTCGGCCATATCAATAGCGTAAACCACGCCAAAGCAAAAGCCCGAATCGGCATCAATAGTTACCTTTAAATTGTACTCGCCCATAACTGTACAAAAATACGGAGAAATATTTGGAAAATCAGCAATACGGCACGACGGCAAACTACACCTTTCTTCCCTTCCAAACGGTAGTCCTGGTCAAATAACGTTGGATAGCTAAAAAAGCGATCACCATCAGGCTTAACATTTGGACAGGATGCAGCAAAACATTTTTCCAGGGGCTTTGCCCGGCAGTCAGCGAGATCATTATCCGGTTAAGGGCAATCAATCCGCACAGCATGGCAATAAGATTAAGGTTCAGCGTAGTTATAACAATAAGCGGACCGCCCAATAAAATGATCAGGAAAATTAGCAAGGAAAACACATTGTAATTGAACGCCGCCAATATGTTTTTACTGAAGCCATTAATGGCTTCCCTATAACTATGATACATACGGCTGCTTATTAAATTATTAGCCAGTAAAGTTTCGGCATTATAACCGGCGCTTTTAACCAAACGCATAATCTCTACATCTTCTACCACTTTGTGCCTCACCTCGTGGTGCCATTGGTGCTGGTGATAAATTGCCGCGTCGAACAGCATAAACTGCCCGCTGGCAGCAGAAAACATACGGTTGCGGAGCAGGTAAACCAATTGCAACGGCAACAGGTTTAATAAAATATAGTGCACTAATGGAACAACCAGGTGTTCGCCAAACCTTTGTATTTGCTGATTGGGGAACAGGCTGAGCAAGCCCAGTTTCTTTACATACATTCGGTGAAGCGCACTGTTTATTAACCCGGGTTCAATAATGGTGTCGGCATCTAAAAACAACAGGAGCTTGCCTTTAGCTTGTTTGGCTAATTGGAAACAGGCGTAGTTTTTCCCCAACCAGTCGGGGGGCAGCGGGTTGCCTCTAATTATGCTAAACTTTGAGTGGTTACCAGCGAATTCCCTGCAAAGATGATAGGTGTTGTCAGTTGAATTATCATCCAGTACAATTACTTCATAATCCTGATAATCCTGTTGCCGGATAGATTGTAATAGCCGGATAATATTGGCTTCTTCATTTCTGGCCGGAATAAGAATGGAAACCAAATGATGATAAGGCTTAACCACACGGCGCAGTTTGGGGTCGGACAAAAAATTAAACAGGCTTACTACAAAGCGCAGGATAATAAAAAAGAATATGGCCGACAGTACAATGAACACCTAATTTACATGCTGAGGTTTAAAATAGTTATCATATCTGTTAGTGCTTTACATTTACCTGGTCTTTTAACGCCTGTTGATGAAATGTGCTGATCTGCGCACGCAGACGCTCCAGGTCAAAATCCTTGTTAGTGCCGCAATCCAGCAAATGGAAGTATACCGATGGTTTAAAACTTTCAAAATATTCAATAAAGGCGCTATAGTAAATTATCTGGCAGTCGCCCTCAATTTTTTTTATAATGTGGCCAATACCCCGCTCAATATTAATATCGGTGGCATGGTTTGATAATAGTTCGCCCTGGGGGAAAACGGTAACCATGTTATTAGGATTGTTTAATAGTTGCGCTGTATAATTTAACGATTGCACCACATCTTTGGCGTTCTTCTTAACAGAAAAGCCACCCATATAGCGTAACCATTTACGCTGTTCCAAATGGTCGTGCTGCATCATAATATGAAAGCGGCGGTGTATGGTTTGGGTTGTTATCCAGTCCGACAAAAAGCCATCCCACCAGCTAAAATGATTGCAAAGCAGTAGCACCGAATGCCCGGGTTTAATATTAACCGTGTTAAACCGTAATACATTAAAGCTTTTTCGCATGCGGTAATATACATAACTGCGAAATAGATGCTGTACCCAGGCGTTGCGTTTATGCGGAATCATATATTGCAATTTAGCAGATATTCGTCTAATTGTGGCGTAACCAGCCAATGCCCCATCGGTACTTCATGTATTTCGGCATTTTGCAATTGGTTAAGGAAGGGTTCGGCCATTTTTTTAGGGAAGAGCAAGTCATCTTTACCAAAAAAGAACCAACTTTTTATAGCCCCCTTATTCAGTATTTCAACTAATTTGGATGTATTGGGTTTTAATTGTTTAATAAGGTTAAGGGTATAATAAACATCCTGCCGTTTTTTAGGGGTGTCTATTTCGTTATAAGCAATCGTAAACAGATCGTGATCTATCACTTTAAAGCGTTTCAGGTTTTTGACGATAGCGGGTGCCATCCAGTTGTTTTTAGTGACTTTTTTAAATAGTTGACGCCCTATGGTGTGTTGTTGTAAAAACTCAAATCCTTTATAAGGAGCAATCCCGTCGGGGGCCATTAATATAATCTCATCTATCCATTCGGGAAATTCTTCCAGCAATATCAAAGCAATATCGGCCCCTATGGAATAGGCCATTAATGAAATCCGTTGCTCGCCATATATTTTAAACCACTCCTGTAAATAAAGCCGTACCATTTCGCGCGGCATGCCCGATACGATTTCTTTTTCCTCCCAATTATCCAATACACTATCGCCATGAAAAAAGTGATCGAACCCATGCACGCGGTATTTGCCAAGTATTGATTTTTCCAGTACATTGAATTGCCTGCCGGTCATGCCATAGCCATGAAAGGCCAGCATCGGTTTGCTTCCGGTACCGTATTCATGAAAGTATACTTTGCCTAAACCCGGCAGTTGTAAAAATCCCATTCCGGCAATATTAATGATTATTTTTACCTCGCCCAAACCCTCCCGGTAAGTGCGTGTTCAAAAACGCCAAAACGCGATATATACTTAGATTTTTAAGGCCATATTTTTATAAATTGCGGGCATGAAGAAACACTTGTTAGTTATTACAACTTGTTTAACCTTATTAATAATGAGCCATACAACCGAAGCCGCGGGTAATCTGCAAATCAATTACACACTTTCATTTCCCGAGGCGCAGGCACATTATATGGATGTGGAAATGAATATCAGCGGGATCAGCCAGCCGTTCATCGATTTGAAAATGCCGGTTTGGACGCCAGGGTCATACCTGGTTCGGGAATATGCCAAAACCTTAGAGTCGTTAACAGCAGAACATAACGGCAAAAACCTATCGGCCCGGAAGATCAATAAAAACACCTGGCATGTGATGTTAGAAGGCGCGCAGCAAGTGAAAGTAAAATACCGGTTATATTGTTTTGAAATATCGGTGCGTAATAATTTTGTAAGCTCGGCCCAGGGCTTTATTGTAGGGGCAAATACGTTTTTGTTTCCCGCGGGGATGCTTGATAACCCATCTACCATACATATCAAACCTTACAAAAACTGGAATAAGGTTTCAACCAGTTTAGATATGGTAGGGAATGATCCCTTCACTATACATGCCCCTAATTATGATATCCTGTACGATTCGCCAATTGAGGTTGGTACACAGGATGTTTTTGGTTTTGAAGCTGCAGGTGTAAAATACGAAGTAGCTATGTGTCTGGGCGGCAATTATGATAAGGAACGTATTAAAAAGGACCTGAAAAAGCTGGTTGAAAAAGAAACCGATATTTTTGGTGAGAACCCCAATAAACGCTACGTGTTCATTGTGCATAATTATGCCAAAGGTGGTGGTGGGTTAGAGCATTTAAGCTCGACTGTGTTAGGTTTGCCACGCGATACTTATAATACCGAAGCGGGCTATCAGCGCTTTTTAGGATTAGCTGCACATGAGCATTTTCATCTGTGGAACGTAAAGCGCCTGCGCCCTATAGCACTTGGCCCCTTTGATTATGAAACCGAAAACTATACAACCGACTTATGGATAGCCGAAGGCTTCACCAATTATTTTGATAATATGGTGGTGCATCGTTTAGGGCTGTACACTACCGAAAACTATTTTGCCGCCCTTTGTACCGATATTAACCTGATAGAGAATTCCCCAGGTAATAAAATACAACCTTTGTATGAAGCCAGTTTTGATGCCTGGATAAAATACTATCGCCCTACCGAGAATAGTGTTAACGCTGGTGTATCCTACTATAGCAAAGGCTCGGTAGCCGCAATGATGCTTGATCTGGAAATTATACAGGACAGCAAAACCAGGTACTCGCTGGATGATGTAATGAAATACATGTATACCGAATATTACAAAGTAAAAAAACGCGGATATACCGACGAAGAGTTTAAGCAAGGGTTGGAAAAGTATGCTGGCAAAAACCTGGATGATTTTTATGAAAAATATATTTACGGTTTGGCCGATGTGGATTATAATAAATATCTGGGCTATGCTGGGTTAGAGCTAATAGACGATTTGGCTAAAAGTAATCAGCCGGCATTAGGGCTCACCACAACAGTCACCAATAATAAGGTCATCATTACTACAGTAATAAGAAACAGCAGCGCATGGATTGACGGACTGAACGTAAATGATGAGATAACCGCTATAGACGGACAACAGGTTATGGATGTAAACGCCTTTATTGCCGGTAAAAAGATTGGCGATAAAGTAATTGTAAATGTAACCCGTGATGGTTTACCGTTAGCCCTACCAGTAACTTTACTTAAAAACAAACAAGTAAAATATCGCATAGCAAGCATTTCAAATCCATCGGCGCAGCAAATAGCCGTGCGCGAGAAATGGTTAAAACAATAATAATATATAATAAATAGGCCGGTTTTATCAATATATTCTAATAATTACTTTGTTTCACATATAAAAACTGTCAAATTCATTATTTTTTCATAAAAAAATATTAGTTTGGCGGCTTATTATAACGGGTCAATTTCTTGTTGACCCAATTGTGATAAGGTTTAGGTTGAAAGTCCCCTGGCGGCGAGCGCTTAGGGGGCTTTTGTTTTTTTGCTTATTCTTCCCTTAATTTGAGATTAAGGCCAATTGAACGAAGTGAAGGAACATGGATCCTAACCTCAAAATGGTAGCCGGGAAAACCCGGGATGCCCCCGGATTTTGCACTGATTTTAAAATGAAGATCTACTATTAACAATCACAGTATTTTGTAACTATAAAGGGCATACCCGTTTTTTTGTGGTAATTTAAAAAATGCCCCGCCCGTATGGTTTACCGCTATAATACCGCTTTTACCACTACCCAATACAACTGTTAATTTAACGTTTTTTCCAGGCGGCAACCATGTTTGTAAAAGCCCGGTAGCGTTTTTGTTATTTTCTCTTATCACCAGCAAATATCCCGTATTATTGCTTTTAATAGACTGGAAGCCAGTCCACGACATACCCGAGGGCTCATTACCGATAGGGAATATTTTACCTTTGTGAATGTCTGATTGTATAGATTGATATTTCTTAATAACGGGCGCTGTACTGAATGCTTTTTCCGGCAGGCCGGTTGCTTCCATCCAGGCCAGCGGCTGCGCCATCATTGTAATAGCAAAGCCATACTCAAAACTTACTTTTGATGGCGCTAACACATCATCAGCGACATATTTATTTACATTCCTGAAATTGTTTAAAAACTCTATTTGTAGGTTTTGGGGCGGTACATAACGTGCAAGCATCCAAAGGTTCCGCAATGTCCAATGCGGATAATAATTCCCCCAATCGGTATATCGGTTTTCTAAAAATATGTTACCATATTCATTAAAATAATGGTAGCCGTAGCGGCGCCCTGCAGTAACATCAAGGTTAAAAATAACCTGGTTATGCGATACCGCCATTACGGTGTCAAACATGCTCCGTAAGTTAATTTCCCCCTTTTTATCCGTTACCTGTACCCCATCAATTTTAAAGGTATTAATACCCATGCGATATAAATCTATCAGTGCTTTTGCATCATCCCGCCAATGCGCATAGCTGCTGTCTTTACTCGGGTTAAACCATAAACATAGTTTAATACCCAGCTTTTCTGCCAGTTGGGTTAGCGGCAAAAGGCCATTTGGAAACTTAATCCTATCCGGTTTCCAGTAGTTAGGGTTGGCCCAAATATTGTTTAAAGAGCCGCCTCCAAATACCGAGGCAGAAGAACGTCCGGTTTGCCAGCCATCATCAATTTGAAAATGTGTTATACCCAGGCGGTGGGCTGCATGCAGTTCATTTAAAGTAAATTTTTCACCAATATGTTTGTCCTGGCTGCGGTCGCCCCAGGTATTCATTAAAATCATGTCGTCCCGGCCGGGCAAATGTTTGCGCACTTGTTCCTGGTAAATACGCAAAGCAATAAGTTGGCCCAATTCCCCGCCACTGGTAACGCCTGTTACAAAACCGTAGCAACGCAACCATTTTTCCTTATCAATATCTTGCGGCAGAACACCTATGCCTACTGTTTGTAAATTTGCTACCGAGGCAATAAAATCAAACCCCGGATAGTTTAATTGCACGCTTGAGGTAGGTGCTTCTTTTAAAATAAAGATGCCATTATCGGTCAACCCTTCATTCGCAAACAATAAATTACCCGTTAAGCGGCTATCGGCGCGGTAAGGTAACTGATCATAGGTTTGTACCAGATTGTTATTTTGATCGGTAATATCAAAAAACTGCACCGCCTTTAAATGCCAATTATGGCCGGGCAAAGCCAATTGTTGCATAACCGTAATACCAGGAGCGCTTTTTTTATTGTCAGAAATTGTTTCGACGTTTTGCAGGTCGCCCTGGTTTTTTGAAACCGCACCCCAGTTTGCACCAATGCTGCCGCGAAGATAAAACGTGCATGATATAGCCGGACACCGGGGATATATACGAAATACCCGTTTTACTTTTAATGCACCTAAATCTGTAATGCATTCGGCTTCAAGATATGCATTGTTAATAGAGGTAGCCGCAACCTGATGCACTTCAAGTTTGCCGTTTGCCGGTTTGGACGAGTTGGGAAAAAAGGCATCCGGTTTGGTATTGTTGATCTTCCATTGATGATTTGTTTGCTTGTCGGTTATCGACAAACTTTTAATATCACCGTTATTCCATTGATACCTGCGGCTTATAAAGGCATTTTCAATGGTCAAAATATCATCTGTAAGACTGACGTGGCATTCTTTTAACTCATTATAATCTTCATTGCTATTACCCTGCCCCAAACAATTAGATAGCGTACCGCCACTTATCAGAAAAAAAAGAAACAATAATTGGTTTTTTATCATTGTGGATTAACATTTTTGACTTTGATTTGGGCGGACTTAAAGATAAGAAACAAAAAAACTTCACCAAATAGGCGCTCCTCAATGGTTTGTTTTATGAATAATTGAAAGGTTCTTCATTCATAAAAAATTGTCTGAACAGGACGGAAACTTCCAAAGGCAGTTCTTCCATTAAAAAATGACTTCCGTTTAACTGTTTACCAACTACATTGTTACACCATTGTTGCCATATTATAAGCGGATCACCAAAGCCTGTCACAAACCCATCTGAAGACCACAGGGTGAGTAATGGACAGATAACCTTTTCGCCTTTCTCCCTACTTTGCTGCTCATCTGCCAGATCAAGCGTATTACCCATGCGATATTCGGCAAAGATAGCGCGCCTTGACGCAGCGTTTCCAAAGCAACGGGAATATTCGCTTCGGGCTAAAGAGTCAAAAAAGGCTTTACCCCCCGACCAACTATTTAGTATATGTTCAAGATAAAATTCATGGGTTGTTTCAAACAGTGTTTCAGGTAATGGGCTGGGCTGACCCATTAACCACCAGTTGCCAAGCGACGAGGCAAGCTTAAAATTTAGCCGTTCGGCAATATCAGCCGTTGGAATAATATCGAGCATAACCACCTTTTGGACATGGTGCGGAAAGTCCAGAAATAAACGAAATGCTACCCTGGCCCCACGATCATGGCCTGCCAGATAAAATTGCTGATACCCAAGGTTTTCCATGAAAGCTACCAGTTGGCGGGCCATATTCCGTTTAGTATAACGTTCATCGCCGCCGTGGGTGGTGATCCTTGAATCACCATAACCGGGTAGGTCTGCCATAATAAGTGTAAAACCATCTTCAAGTAATAGTGCTATTTGAAACCAGGCAACATGCGTTTCAGGGAAACCATGTAATAGTAACAACGGCGGTCCTTTGCCGGTAATGCTGTAGGCAATAACGGCTTCGGGCAACTCCATATAACGAATTTCTGGCAATTGGTTCATGTTTTTTTTAATTGATCAATTGAACATAAATGCTATTCCGTTGTGACTATCAATTTATTTTAAAAAACTATCCAGATAGCCGAATATTGTTTGGGTTTGCATCATTAAACTGACGTGCCCCTGCGCAGGGACTATAGCCAATTGCGATTTTGGCCTTGCTCCCAGATCGGCAGAAACAGCACCTCCCAATAATTTATATGTTTTTGCCAGCTCAATTTTATCCAGCCCATCATTGTCACCTGATATGATTAATACCGGCGCAGAAATTTTCTCAATATTACTGTCACCAAAATCAAATGCCTCCGGAGCGAAAGCGATCATCTGATCTATAAACTTTGTCCATTTAGTTTTATCGGGCGCTACCGCATCGTATGCAGCTTTCATTGGGGTATTTGTAAAAAATTCGGGCTTCCATGATTTAAATGCATTGTTTATTTCGGGTAGCCAGCCACTACTTTTATAGGTAGACGAAATGATCACTAATTTTCTTAACCGTTTAGGGCTTTGTATAGCAAATTTGTAAGCCACAGAGCCACCCATACTGTATCCTACTACATCGGCACTGTCAATTTTCAGGTAATCCAATACGCCTTCCACATCACTTGCTAAAGTAGCATGTGATAGTTTTCTATCTGAATATGGTGTATGTCCGTGACCTTGCAATTCAATGGCAATCACCTTCCTGGTTTTTGACAATTCAGGTATTAATTGCCCCCAGTTTCCCGCAATTGTCATAAACGCACCATGCAGTAACACCACGGGCTTGCCTTCGCCATATACTTCGTAATAAACTTTCAGGCCATTCACGGGCGCATATCCACTGCTTGATCTTATTTGTTGCCCGTTGGATTGCGAGGCTATAAACATAATTGTAAGTAGTGATATTAATTTAAAAAGATTACGTGTTTTGAGTAAATTTTTCATAACGATGTTTATTTTAGTTTGAACGCATTGACAACACAAAGATGGGAAGCATTTTAAGGTTCGGTGCTGTGTAAAAACGACAGATTTGGGGCGAAAAACGACAAGCACGAATTATGTTATATTAAACTCAACGAATATGATTATGGCGTAAACCAATCAAATTCAGATCCCTGCGAAACATCCAAATGAACATTCCCTATTATACGTTCGATTTTTCTAATATTCCCCCCACTTGGTTTTCGGACATTGTTTAATATATCGTAACATTAGAGAGGTTAGCTCCAATTCCTTTTAATGCGGCGTAAGTTAATTTATCTATCATGGCATTATCAAAGCAAATGGTTTGGATTGCCTTATAGTATCTATTGGTTAAAGCGTAGGGCGCGCGGAATGACACATTTTTGAGTGTTGCGCCTTTGAAAGAGACACCGTTTAATGCCGTATTGTGGAATTTGACATTAGTAAAGTGGTGACCGTCAAAAATTAAATCTGTAAGATCGGCAGATTTGAACTCCACAGTCTCGAATATACAATTTTCGAAGATCGTTTTCCTCAGATCGGTTCGGGCCAGTTTAACATTCAGGAATTCGCAATCTGTGAATTTCGTGAGGCTCATTCCTGAACTGGTAAATTCCGTTCCTGTCAAAATGCTTTTTTGAAAGCAGGACCTGGAAAGATCGGACGCTGAAAAAACACAGTTAGTAAGATTCGCCCCTTTGAAATTGACTTCACAAACATCGCTGCCAGAAAATCTGCTGCCCGTTAGGTCGGCATCAGTAAAATCGGTTCCACGCAACGCACTTCCATTAAATTTACGATTATGCGCGATAACGCCGGCAAAATCGCTTTCTAATAAATTGCTGCCACTGAAATGAATTATTTCAGAAGACTCTTGAGAGCGGGATGTGGATGCACCCTCTTCAGTTGGGGACGAACCGTTGTTAGGCAAATCCACAATCGTAACACTTCCCGTTAGGAAATTAAGGTCGACTTTTAATATTTCCGCAAGGCGTTTGCTGGTAACAATATCCGGTATCGATTCCCCGCGCTCCCATTTACCCACGGCTTGCGGACTAATAAATAATTGTTCCGCTAATTCTGCCTGGGACATATTTGCCCTTTTTCTGGTTTCGGCTATTTTATTGCCAATCATTTTCATTTCCATATGCTTAAGTTTTTAACTATTTGATATGGCAAAAATACAAGGCCGCGTTGCTATGATCATCGTAAATTGGGCTACTTTCAGTTGTAATTATACTACTTATAGTTGCATTAGTCGTTAATTTACGGGTACCCGGCGAAGATTGATGTTCGTTACCGGGTTGACAACCAAAGGAATCTTCTCGACATGTGTTTCACTGGTATCCAAGCCAAAGGCTTTGGCCTCACTCAATCCCAGGCTTTTGATCCAGAAATAGCTGCGCAGGATAAAGCCTTCTTTTACGCTGAATTCGTTGTTATAGGAAAGGAATTTCTCCATAATCACAAACTGGAAATCAGCCGGCAAATGATAACTGCTCAAAGATTCATACTTGCTGGTAATATCCAGCTCATTGCGCTGTATCATTTCTTCAACCACTTTGCGGAATAGCACATTCACACGTGGATTGATACGGAAGCCTAAGCGGAATTCTACCCGGATCACTTTTTCATGCTCCAGTTCTTCGACGGTGTATTCCATGGTAAAAGGCTCATCGGTGCGCTCGATATGGACAAACCAATAAACATCGGCCCGCTTAGGCTTGCGGCTTAGGATAGAATATATGATTTTTTGTTCAATCTGTTTACTATTATTAGCCTTGGTCAAATAGATTAGGTGGGTTGCGTATTTAGGGATGCCCTGGTCCCGGCTCATCGCGTTCAACATCGGTATATAATCTTTCAACTCTACAAAAGACAAAAAACGGTTATTGATCTTGCGGGCACGAAACCAAATGAACATGGTGAAGATCAAACTAACTTCAAATACCAGGAAGAACAGCCTTTTCACAATCTTAACGGAATTGGCAACGAAGAACGAAGCTTCCACCGTTAGGAAAACGCATAAGATAATAACCACGAGCCAAAGCGGCCAGTTTTTTACATAGCGCATAAAATAAAACATCAGTATCGTGGTGGATAACATCGCGATGGTAATCGAAAAACCATAAGCTGCCGTCATCGCTTCGGCTGTGCGGAAATACAGACTGACCGCGATACAGCCAAAACACAATATCCAGTTAATGCTGGGGATATAGATCTGCCCGCGGATATTGGACGGATATTTTATAGTGATTCGCGGCCAGAAGTTCATACTGACCGCTTCGCTGATGAGTGTGAAGGAACCACTGATCAAAGCCTGGCTGGCGATGATCGTCGCTAAAGTGGCAATACCAACGGCCGGAATGACAAAACCATGTGGTACGATAGCAAAAAAAGGATTGACATTAACATCGGCTTTGGGTTGCGACAATACCCAGGCGGCCTGTCCAAGATAATTCAGCATCAAGGCGGTCTTGACGAATATCCAGCTGACCTGGATGTTTTTGCGGCCACAATGGCCAAGGTCGGAATATAATGCTTCGGCACCGGTAGTACATAGAAAGACCGCCCCTAATAACCAAAAGCCATTAGGATGTTTAACCAGCAGATCAAATCCGTAAACCGGATTAAGCGCTTTAAAAATCATCGGGTAATGCGCCACCTGAACCATGCCCAGGCCCGCCAGCATTACAAACCAAATCAGCATTACTGGTCCGAAAGCTGCGCCAACCACATTAGTGCCGAACTGCTGAAAGAAAAATAACAGGATAAGGATAGCGATCACCACGATCAAAATGATATCATGCCCGGGTACCATCACTTTTGATAAAGCAGGAACCAATGCAAGGCCCTCTATTGCGGAAGTGACGGATATGGGTGGGGTAATGATACCATCAGCCAGTAGCGTACCGGCACCAATGATAGCCGGAATGGCCAGCCATTTTCCGTAACGGCGCACCAAAGCATAGAGCGAAAAGATACCGCCCTCGCCGCGATTGTCAGCTTGCAGGGTGATGAAAATATACTTAAAGGTAGTTTGCAGGGTTAGTGTCCAAAAGATACAAGACACTGCGCCTAAAACCATAAACTGGTCGGCGCCACCCCCTTCTTTTAAAATAGTTTGCAGTGCGTATAAAGGCGAGGTGCCAATGTCGCCGAAGATAATACCAAGTGTGATCAATACGCCGCCGGCGGAGAGCTTTCTAAGATGAGGATTCATAAATTAACAGGGAAATGATATGTGAACATGCCAGCCGCGAGGCAAGTACTATACCATTTTGGTAAAAACTGCCCCAGGATTAAAAGGGAGCGGTTTTGATGTTAATTTACAAAAAGCAACCCTGCCAATATGGTAGGGTAATCTTATCATTTCGGTAGGTTAGCCTAAATGATACTCTTCTATTTTACGGTAAAGCGTGGTTACGCCTATGTTCATCAGGCGGGCAGCCTCGGTCTTATTACCTTTGGTATGTTTAAGGATCTTGCGGATATGGTTTTTCTCCATGGTGGCCATATCAAAAACGGTCAGCAGGCTTTCCTGTTCGCCGTAAAGATCGACTGGAAGCAGATCAGCTTTAAGTATATCGTCGTCAGCCACAATAACCGCGCGCTCGATCAGGTTCTTCAGTTCGCGGATATTACCCCGCCAGTTATATTTCTCCAGTTGCTCCATCATTGTCGGATCAATGCCGTTCATTTTCCGGTTCATTTTGGCGGTGTATTCTTTTAGGTAATAATCGGCCAGTAGGGGGATATCTTCGCGTCGATCATTTAGTGATGGCAGGCTGATGTGAAACACCGACAGGCGGTAAAACAGGTCTTCGCGGAAATTGCCTTTCTGAATTTCTTCCTGTAAATGACGATTGGTGGCTGCGATGATCCGCACGTTGATTTTATTAGTCTTCGTGTCTCCTACCTTAATAAACTCACCCGATTCCAATACCCGCAGCAACTTGGCCTGCAGATCGATAGGCAATTCACCGATCTCGTCCATGAACAGCGTGCCGCCGTCTGCTTCTTCAAACAAGCCCTTTTTATCTTTTAAAGCGTTGGTAAATGCCCCGGCTTTATAGCCAAATAATTCACTTTCCAGCAATTCGCGGGAAAAAGCGCTACAATTGACCGCCACAAAATTCTTCTGTTTGCGGTTACTGTTGTAATGGATTGCTCGGGCAAACACTTCTTTGCCGGTACCGGTTTCACCTAATAATAATACCGTTGTATCGGTAACGGCTACTTTACGCGCCAATTCAATGGCATTCTTTATCGCACGTGACTGGCCAATGATCCCTTCAAAGCTGTGTTGACTGATCAACTGGTTTTCCAACTGGTATAGCTTATATTGCAGTTCAGCCTTTTCGGCAGCCTTGGCAAGTAAAGGCAAAATACGTTCGTTATCGTCGCCTTTGGTGATATAATCGAAAGCGCCGTTTTTAATAGCGGTAACGCCATCGGCGATGGTGCCGTAAGCGGTCAGGCAGATCACTTCGATATAAGGCTTTTTCTCTTTCAATTCTTTAACCAGTTCGACGCCGCTAACATCAGGTAGTTTTATATCACTAAGCACCACTTGGATATGCTCGCGCTCCAGCAGCCGCAATCCTTCCTTGCCCGAACCGGCCAATAAGGTATGGTAGCCTTCCAGCCCGATGATCCGTGCCATCAGGCCGGCAAGTTTGGTTTCATCATCAATGATCAATACAGTTGATTTCATAATTGGCTAATTTAACATTAATGGTTTATTCCTGTAGCCTGGCGGCGATTGACAAGGTTGCCGCCCTGATCAACGGAAAAATCTGATGCAGAACGGTCGGGCTTAACACCTTGACTCATTTTTTTGACGTTCCGCGGTATTAAAGGCGCCAGTATGAATGCGAATAAGGTGACAAATTTTAAGATAAGTATCAGCATGTTTACCTAATTTCTTGCTATTGGCAAGGTGAAATAAAACCGGCTTCCGCTGCCCACTTCGCTTTCCAGCCCTATTTGTCCGCCTTGTGCAGTGATAAACTCTTTAGCAATGGCCAGGCCCAAGCCCGAACCGGATTTATTCTGGCCATCGGTAGGTACCTGAAAATAGCGGTCGAAAAGGCGGTCCTGATATTGCGCATCAATCCCTTTACCGAAATCCTGTACGGAAAATTCCAAAAATTGCTTCTGTTGTTTTACCTGGATTACAATACGCGACCGTTCGGAACTGTAGCGCAAGGCATTGGATAGAAAGTTGATCATCACCCAGGCGGTTTTTTCGGTATCGGCCAGTACCTGGGGCAGGTGGGCCGGCAGATGTTGCTCCAGTTCCACTTGTTTTTGATCGGCTTCGAATTTAACGGCTTTTACGGCATATTGCAGAATCTGCTCCGGCTCGGTAGCAATAAAGTTCAGCAGGATGTTGCCAGTCTCAACCTGCGAAAGATCCAGTAACTCGTAGGTGATCTTCAGCAGTCTTTCGGCATCATCACCAATATGGTTGATAAGGTCTACCTGTTCCTCATTTAATGACCCCACACGTTCATCATGTAGGAGCTTCAGGCTCATCTTGATCGCGGAGATGGGGGTTTTAAGTTCATGCGAAATCGTGGCGATAAAATTCGTTTTTGCCTCATCACGTTCTTTAAACTCCGTCACGTTGCGCAGGATAAATACCCGGCCTGCCGATTTGCGCGCAATGCTGATCGTATCCTCGGGGTTGGGCGAAATATTTGGAACGGTGATCTCGGTGGAATCCAATTGAAAAAAGGAATCTTTGCCGTTGATTACGATGCGAAATGGCTTGCCGTTGCCTTTGCTGTCGAGGATCGATTGCAGCAGGTCATTATGACGGGCGATATCAGCCACCTGTTGCCCTTCATACTTCTGATCGCTCAGGTTAAGCATAGTTTTGGCCGTGGTGTTAATGAAAAGGATCTGCTGCTGCTCACTGATACCTATAATGGCATCCTGCATTTGCTCGATGATGGTTTCGATCCGTTGCTTTTCTGACATGATTTGCGACAAGCTGCTGTTCTCCCAATCGTCCAATCGGGCAGCCATATCATTAAAAGCAGCGGCAACTTCGGCAAATTCATCTCTATTGTCAAAATGGATACGCTCTTTATAATTCTTTTGGCTGATCTGTCGGATACCTTTCAACAGAACATTCAGCGGATTAGCTATAGCGCCGGGAAAATTGACACTGAAACTAAACAGCACTAAAAAGGTGAAAGACCCGGCCAGTCCCAGGAAAAGAAGTGCTTTATCCACCGCATGGTTCGCCTGTTCGTTCTTGCGGACTATGGCTTTCATATTCAGGATCTCTATTTGCTTCAGATTTTGGTGTATAGCTCTGATGACGACGGGGGAGTTCTCTTTTTGCAGATGAGTATAATTGGCTCGCAATGCGGCAGTAACTGCGCCTTCCCCCTTTTCAGTAATATTGTGTTCCTGGGCAACCAATTGCTGCTCAAAACTACTGGCGGCAGCGGCATTTAAAGGGAGCGCCTGTTCGTCAAGGATGGAACGCATTTCACGTACAAAAGTGAGTGTTTCGTAATTGTTTTTGAGGATTACCTTGCCGTTAGTAGCAATCTGGTTGATCAGGATAATGGATAGCCCTCCAAAAAACAGGACGATCAGGAACAGGAATCCAAATCCAAGGCGGAGTTTATTTTTTACTTTCATGATAATATAACTAAATCGGTTTCAGTGGCAGCGATCTTGCGCAGCAGTTCGTTAAATACGGCGGTTCTCAGGATCACCTGGAATAAGTTTAAATGTGGTTTACCGATGCAAATAGTGGTGATCTCCCGCTCTTCAGCTACTTGCATTATGGTTTGTGTAACCTGGTCACTTTTAACTCGCAGCACTTCTGCCCCAAGTTCGGTTGCTAGCTTAAAATTGTTGATCAAAAAGCGTTGTTTATCCAGCCGTATCTTATCTACGCTTTCACTGCTGCTTTGCACATACAGCACAATCCAGGGTGAGCGATAATAAGAAGCCAGCCGTGCCGTTTTACGGATTACGATCTTTGCTGTTTCCGCGTTGGAAGAGATACAAGCGAGGAACTTTTCTGGCCGCAGCTTGATCTGTTTAGGGATTTCCATATCGATCTTTCGTTCCAGGTGATGTGCGACCTCCTTCAGCGCCAGTTCCCGCAGTTGAAGGATCTTATCGCTTTGGAAAAAGTTTTGCAGGGAACGTTCGATCTTGTTTTTTTCATAGATCTTGCCTTCTTTCAGCCGGGCAATCAGTTCATCCGCCGTCAGGTCAATATTAACAATCTCATCTGCCAGCTCCAATATCTTGTCCGGTATCCGCTCGCCGATAGTGATGCCGGTGATCTGTTCGATATCTTTGTTCAGGCTTTCCAGGTGCTGAATATTTACCGCGGTGATCACACTGATACCGGCCTGTAGGATATCGGCGACATCCTGCCACCGCTTACTGTTTTTGCTGCCTTCGATATTAGAATGCGCGAGTTCATCAACAATTACTACCTCCGGGTGGCGGTTCAAAATGGTTTTCAGGTCCATTTCCTCCAGTTCCTTGCCTTTATAAAACACTTTGCGGCGGTCGATCATCGCCAGGCCATCCAATAAAGCATGGGTTTCAGCCCTGTTATGCGTTTCGATATACCCGATCTGCACATCGATGCCATTTCTGAGCAGGGCATGCGCTTCCTGGAGCATGCGATAGCTTTTGCCTACACCCGCGCTCATGCCGATGTAAACTTTGAGTTTACCGCGCCTGGACTTTTTGACCAGCTCAATAAAATCCCTGACAGAATTATCTTTGTAATCGCTTTCCATGTTCCTTGCAAAATGGCCGGCCATCTGAGTGGCCGGCCGACGGGTCATCGTTCACATTTCCCGATCAATCAAACTAAATTAGTGTTTTATATTTCTTTAAAAGGCATATACCGCCGCCAGCGCAACCTGCGAGGCAGATCTGGTACCTGCACCATGGTTGTCTGTAAACATATTTTTTGAGCCATTATCCAACCGTACTTCCGGTATAAAGGTCAATGGGCCGCCTTTGATATTCGCAGTTAAGGTAAGGCCGGTTACCGATTCGCCTGCTGCCGGTGCGGCAATAGAATTATAATTGCCGGTCTTCGTCTTAAAATATTCACCGCGTAAGCCTAGGGTCACCGCTGGCGATACCGCAACCTGAGGATATAGCGCTACACCTTGGAAACCGCCGTTCGGGCATGCGCCCGGTGCCATGAAATCAGCCGCGTTCAAACCCAGCTTAAAAGCGCTGGTGATCTGATAGGTGGTAGTCAGGTCTAGCTCCGTGCCCGAAGCTGGGCCGTTTAATAAATTCACATAAGCGGTCCAGCCTTTTACCGGAACCACCATTAGTTGGGCGCCGATGGTATTGATCCTGCCTGCCGAAGTATAAACATTCCAAAGGTCATTATATAAGCCAGCCATTAAACTAACCTGAGCTGAAAAAACATAGGTTAGTTTAGTCCCGGCATTCTGAAATGGCCCGTTGGTAAACAAATACGAAGTAGAGTAATTGAAATTACCTGCCGGTGAGATCACTTCGTAACCTAAAAATGTTGCCATGTAACCCGCGATAATATTCAGCTTATCGGTCAGATCGTACCCTACATAAAGGTTTTGGATATGATTGGCCGGTACCGGGATCGATTGGTCGTTACGCGGGCCGAAGGATACTTCACCCACGAATGAGGCTTTACCAACCTTCTTTTTCAAGGCCAGATCTATCATGCCGATCGAAAAAGAATTCTGATCGCTGGCAAAACTGGTGGGGATATTGTTATGCCCTGAAAAGTCATATTTGTAATAGCTATCTACCGAACCGTTGATGGACAGCGGTGGGTCTACAGGTTTAATTTCCTGTGCCCGCGATGCGGTTGCAGCCAATGTCAATATACTTAAAGCAATAATCGATTTTTTCATTTTAGCATAATATTATTTCAATTCGTCGAGTGCGACGTTCAGTTTTAATACATTCACTTTGGCCGGGCCAAACAGGCCAAGTAAAGGCTGTTCTATGTGAGTGGCCAACAATGCGGCTACTCTTTGTTCGCTCAGGTTGCGGTATTGGGCTACCCGTTTTACCTGTATTTTGGCCGCTTCGGGTGAGATATCAGGGTCAAGCCCGCTGCCTGAGGCAGTCACCATTTCAGCCGGGATATCGCTTCTTTTCAAATAGGGGTGATATTTCAGCAGGGTATCGATGCGCTTAGCCACATCCTTTAGATAGTCGGGGTTGCTTGGGCCTTTATTGGAGCCGCCCGAACCCGCAGCGTTATAAGCTACAGCAGAGGGCCTGCCCCAGAAATACAGGGGTTTGGTAAAACTTTGACCAACATTGGCATAACCCACCACTTTGCCGTTCACACTGATGGTTTCTCCATGACCGGCGCCCTTGGACAGCTTGCCGGCAAGGGTGATCATTACCGGATAGATTACACATAGTACCACGATGAGTACCAGCGTAAGGCGTATAGATTTTAAAAAATTCGTTTTCATGATTTTTAATATTAAAAGAATAAGGAAATAATCAGATCAATCAGTTTAATACCAATGAACGGCGCAATTACCCCGCCCAAACCGTAGATCAGCAGGTTACGACGCAGTAAAGCACTCGCGCCTATTGGCTGATAAGCTACCCCACGCAACGCCAGCGGGATTAGCATCGGGATGATGATCGCGTTGAAGATCACTGCGGAAAGTATAGCGCTTTCGGGGCTGTGCAGGTGCATGATATTAATGGCCTGCAAAGCCGGGATAGAAGCAATAAACAGAGCCGGAACTATCGCAAAGTATTTGGCCACATCATTGGCAATGGAGAAAGTAGTTAGCGTACCCCGGGTGATCAGCAATTGCTTGCCGATCTCTACCACCTCGATCAGCTTGGTTGGGTCGTTGTCCAAGTCTACCATATTACCCGCCTCTTTGGCGGCCTGGGTACCGCTGTTCATGGCCACGCCTACATCGGCTTGTGCAAGGGCAGGCGCATCGTTCGTGCCGTCACCCATCATGGCAACCAGGCGGCCGTTATGTTGTTCGGCCTTTATATAGTTCATTTTATCTTCGGGCTTAGCCTCGGCAATAAAATCGTCTACACCCGCTTTATTGGCAATAAACTTTGCAGTAAGGGGGTTATCCCCGGTCACCATTACCGTTTTAATGCCCATTTTACGCAGGCGCTCAAAGCGTTCGGCAATACCCGGTTTAATAATATCCTGTAATTCGATAGTACCTAATACTACCTCGTTCTGTGATACCACCAATGGCGTACCACCGTTAGACGCGATCTCTTTCACCCGTTCTTCGACGTCATTTGGAATTGGATGACCAGCTTTAACAGCCAAATTACGAATCGAATCAAAAGCGCCTTTACGAATGCGCGTACCGTCAGGGGTATCAATCCCACTGGAACGCGTTTCGGCGGTGAACTTAATAAATTCAGAACCGGCAGGGACACCGATGTTTTTTTGTGCCAATTCAACGATGGATTTACCTTCGGGTGTTTCATCTGCCAGCGAAGACAGTACCGCAGCGTTTACCAGCTCTTCGGGGCTTATGCCGGTAACCGGCCAAAAGTGTGTGGCTTTACGGTTACCAATGGTTATGGTGCCGGTTTTATCCAGCAGCAACACATCAATATCACCTGCCGTTTCCACGGCTTTCCCCGATTTGGTGATCACATTCGCCCTTAGCGCCCTATCCATCCCGGCAATACCTATAGCCGATAGTAACCCTCCGATAGTGGTTGGGATCAAACACACGAACAAGGATATCAACGCTGCGATAGTGATTGGTGTATTGGCATAATCCGCAAACGGTTTCAGTGTTACGCAAACAATGATAAAGATGAGCGTAAAACTGGCGAGTAAGATGGTCAGGGCGATCTCATTCGGCGTTTTTTGACGGGAGGCCCCTTCTACCAATGCGATCATCTTATCCAGGAAACTTTCACCCGGCTCGGTGCTTACCTTAACTTTTATCTGATCAGATAGTACTTTGGTACCGCCTGTTACGGAAGATTTATCACCACCTGACTCGCGGATTACCGGTGCAGATTCACCTGTGATCGCCGATTCATCTATTGTTGCCAGGCCTTCGATGATCTCCCCGTCAGTGGGGATCATATCGCCGGTTTCGCATACAAACACATCGCCTTTACGCAGTGCGTTGGATGATTTGGTAATGATTGTGCCATCGGAGTTAAGTACTTTAGCGGGTGTTTCTTCACGTGTTTTCCTTAAACTGTCGGCTTGCGCTTTACCGCGTGCTTCAGCAATGGCTTCGGCAAAATTGGCGAATAATAGGGTGAGCAGTAGTACGATAAAGATGATCAGGTTATAGGCGAACGATCCCTGGCCGGCATGGGTAAGACTGTAAAAGGTCATGTAAGCCATAATAGCGGTACCTACCTCTACAGTGAACATTACCGGGTTGCGCAGCATGATTTGAGGATTCAGTTTGATGAACGACTCTTTCAGTGCGGTTTGCACCAGGGCCGGTTCAAATAATTTATTGGATTGAGTTTTCATGTGATCAATTATTTAGGCATTGAAAAAAATTCTGCCAACGGGCCTAAAGCCAGTGCAGGGAAGTAAGACAATGCGTTTAAAACCAGTATGACAGCAAACGTCATGACACCGAATGTTACGGTATCCACTTTCAGGGTACCGGCTGATTCGGGGATAAATTTCTTTTGGGCCAATAAACCGGCGATAGCTACCGGGCCGATGATCGGCAGGAACCGGCCTAAAATCAGTACCACACCCGTCGTTACGTTCCACCAAATGTTATTGTCACCTAGCCCTTCAAAACCAGAGCCGTTATTGGCATTGGCTGAAGTATACTCATACAGCATTTCTGAAAAGCCATGATAACCCGGGTTATTCAGCCAGGTTGATGGCTTGACCGCCCAATCTGCATTACCATATGTAGTAAATACGTAGGCTGCTGCTGCCGTACCGGCCATGATAAGCAGCGGACTTAAAAGTGTTATTAATGCGGCAATCTTCACTTCACGCGCTTCAACCTTATGGCCCAGGAACTCCGGTGTTCGGCCCACCATCAGTCCTGAAATAAATACGGCAATGATCAGGTAGATAAAATAGTTCAGGATACCCACGCCACAACCGCCGAAGAAGCCGTTGATCATCATGGCCAGCAGTTGCCATGCGCCGGTCAGCGGCATCGTACTGTCGTGCATGCCATTAACAGATCCTGTGGAAGTGATCGTAGTCAGGGTGCTCCAGTAAGCGGTGGCGGCAGGCCCAAAGCGGACCTCTTTGCCTTCCATAGCGCCTGAAGCTTGCGTTACCCCCATTTTGGCAATGGCGCTGTTACCACCCAATTCGCTGCTGACACTCGGTATCATCAGCATGAATAAGCCCACCATCATCACTCCGAAGATCACCCAGCCTAACTTTTTCCGGCGGATAAAGTAACCAAAGGCCAGGGTCATAGCCATGGGGATGATCATTTGTGAAATGATTTCGGTCATGTTGGTCAGGTAGTTCGGGTTTTCCAGCGGATGGGCGGAGTTAGCACCGAACCAGCCACCGCCATTAGTACCAAGGTGTTTGATTGCGATCATTTGCGCTGCCGGGCCGCGCGATACATGCGCCGTATCTCCCTGTAGGGTAATAAACTGATCCTTACCTGCATAACTTGCAGGTGTGCCGTTAAAGGTTAAGATCAATGCAATAACAACAGACAAAGGCAATAATAAACGGGTAATGGTTTTTACAAAAAACTCCCAGAAGTTGCCCAGGTTTGTGGTCGTTTTATCTTTAAACGCTTTGAACACGGCAACGGCACAGGCGATACCGGTGGCTGCACTGGTAAAGTGCAGAAACATGAAGATAAAATGCTGGGCCAGATAACTGGCACCGCTTTCACCGCTGTAGTGCTGCAAATTACAATTCACCACGAAACTGATGATCGTGTTAAAAGACAAGTCGGCGGTCATGCCGGGATTGCTATCAGGGTTTAAAGGCAACTTATCCTGGTGCATCAACACAAAAAAGCCGTAGACTAACCATAGAATATTAATGGTCATCATTGCCTTCAGGAATTGTTTCCAGTTCATCGGTTCATTGGGATTGATCCCCGATAATTTATAGATCCCGTTTTCAATAGGTTTCATAAAATCGGTCCAAACCCTTTCTCCGGCAAACATCTTCGCGAGATACTTACCGAGCGGAATGGCGATCACCAGCGTTATGATAAACGAGGCGAATATTCCAAGTAGTTCTGTGTTCATGAGAAATAGGATTAAAAGTTTTCGGGTTTAAGCAGCGCATATACCATGTATAGGAAAACTGCGATGGAAATAATGAATAATGCGATCATGATGATTAGATTTTCTCGAACCAGTCGATGGATTTAAAAATGAGCCGGCTTAGAAGCAAAATGGCCAGCAAGAGCAAGGTTGTGATCATTTTATTTGATTTTTAATTTAGCCATGCCAAACCAATACCAGTAATTTTATTTTTTAGTCAATATTCTAATTATCAATAGATTAATTCACATGCAAGACGTAATCTTATAAAAAAACCCTACCATTATGATAGGGTTGATTTCCAAAACAAACTGTGGAATAATTTAAAAGGTGTATACCCGGCTATTTGATGCACTTATGATTAATAGAGATAAATAATAACTTTGATTTTGCTTGTCTGGAAACCGAGACCTATATTTTGTTTGATAAGAAATGGCTATTATTTTTTATCCCCCGGACCCGTTCAAAGATCCAGTAAGATGTTAAATGATTCCGATCACAGTTTTCTGCCACTTTGATCATTCCGACAGATCTAAAAGTTTGCAATCTTTGAATAATTTAGTAAATGAACTATGTTAGGCAAACTCACAGATGCACAAATGGAAGACCTGCTAAAGCAGCAGGTTACCGGTCGTATCGCATGTCATGCTGATGGCGATACTTACATTGTTCCGATCAACTACGTTTATAGTGCGCCATATATTTACAGTCATGCCGGAAAAGGTAAAAAGATCGATATGATGCGCCTGAACCCTAAGGTTTGTTTTGAAGTAGATGAGATAAACAATATCTTTCACTGGAAAAGCGTAGTGGCTTGGGGAGAATTTGAGGAGGTAACCGATCTGGAAGAAAAGGAACGGTTAATGCAAGGCCTTATTCATCGGATCATGCCTTTTTCTAACAACCCCGGCGACCATCCCTCTCATGGCATCACCGAACGCGACAGCGATATTGGTGATACTGTAGAGATTATTATTTACAAGATTCGGTTAGACCGGATGACCGGACGTTTTGAGCAAAGCCAAAATTAGCCTGGCATAATAACAGCAGTCACTCCTATATTTTCGGTATGCTCCCGGGACAATACCAGGGCAGTTACTTTTACATTCATTATAATGCCATCTTTTTTAAGTGCCGCCAGGCAATGGGGGTACGCGATGTTATAACTTGCTTTTCAAGTGAACAAAATTGTTAATTTGATCACTTGAAATCAAGATGGGCAATTATTGAACAGTTTGATAAACAGCGAGATACCTATATTCGGGAGTATGTTGGCGACATGGGAGTTAACTCCCGAATTTGAATCATTTTCATTGCGAAAACTTGAATATTATGGTGTCGCCTAAAAACAAAAAACCTTCAAATGATACCATTTGAAGGGTTTTGCTCAATTTTAATATTGATTTAGCGGAATGGACGGGACTCGAACCCGCGACCCCATGCGTGACAGGCATGTATTCTAACCAGCTGAACTACCACTCCTCCCATTTGGGATTGCAAATATACGCACCTAATTTTATTACACAAGGGATTTTTTCAAAAACACAAACTTCAGCTATAAAAAACTGTGAATGTGCCGGTTAATTTCAAAAAAAAATGCCACCAGGTTAGGTGGCATAGGTGTTATTGCATTAGCGGTTAAGCTGCTGTACCCTCTTTTAACCTTTCAGCATTCTCTGCAAACTGCAACGATTCCAGGATTTCCTGTAAATCGCCATTCATTACGTTTGGTAAATTGTATATAGTTAAGCCAATGCGGTGTTCGGTAACACGGCCTTGCGGATAGTTATAAGTACGCACCTTTGCCGACCTGTCGCCGGTTGATACCATGGTCTTGCGTTTTTTAGAAACCTCTTCCAAATGTTTTTGCAGTTCCATCTCATACACACGCGAACGTAATACCTGCAAAGCCTTGTCATAATTCTTCAACTGCGATTTCTGATCCTGGCACTGGGCTACTACACCGGTTGGAATGTGCGTTAAACGTACCGCAGAATAAGTAGTATTTACCGATTGCCCGCCTGGCCCCGAGGCGCAGAACAGGTCTTTACGGATATCGCTTACCTGTAAATCAATATCAAACTCGTCAACCTCTGGCAGTACCACCACTGTCGCGGCTGATGTATGCACACGGCCCTGCGTTTCTGTATCAGGCACACGTTGTACGCGATGTACACCTGACTCATATTTCATAGTACCATAAGCATCCTCGGCCAGGATATTAAATACAATTTCTTTGTAGCCGCCACTGGTGCCTTCGGTATAATCAACCAATTCGGTTTTCCAGCCACGTTTTTCGCAATAGCGCATATACATGCGATAAAGGTCGCCGGCAAAAAGGGCGGCTTCATCGCCACCAGTACCGCCGCGTATTTCCACTATGGCATTTTTGCTATCTTCCGGATCTTTAGGGATCAGCATCAGGCGTATTTGCTCCTCTTTTTCATCGCGCTGAACTAATAGTTCGTCCAGTTCGCTTTGGGCCATCTCGCGAAATTCCTGATCCTTTTCGGTAGCCAAAATCTCTTTACTGCTATCTATATTGGACATGATGTTGCGATAGATGTGGTACTCGTCCACAATCTTACCCAAATCCTTATACTCGCGGTTTAGCTGGGCAAAACGTTTCATATCAGCCATCGCATCAGGGCTGCTTAGTTCAGCTTCAACATCCTTCCAGCGTTGATATATCAGTTCTAATTTATCTAACATAATATTTTAAAAACCAATTCACGTTAACTGCTACACAGTTCCGCAAAAAGTGTACAAAGGTACGTAATTTAATAATAAATCGGCTTGGCAGATGGTTTGTCTGGCGTCATGTTTTACTCCAGGCCTTCGTGGTGATGCAGCGTAAGTTGTTCACCGTCAAATACAGCGTAGCTATAATTATAGTTTACCCATTCGCCCAGGTTAATGTAGCGGCTGTGTCCGTTCAATTGAATGTCTAATGGCAAGTGGCGGTGGCCAAAAATCATGTAATCGTAGTAGGTGCTTTGTAAGGTATCGTTACAAAACTTTACCAGCCATTCCTGCTCGCCGGGCTTGGCCACCTCTTTTTTTTGATTAGCCAGGCGGCTATGGGTACTCCAATAATTCGCTATGCCTACCCCAAAATTGGGATGCAGCCGTGCAAATAGCCACTGGCAAAATTTGCTGCGGAAAAATTTCTTCAGGAATTTATAAAAGTTATCGCCAGGGCCCAACCCATCCCCGTGGTGCAGGAAAAACTTCTTGCCGGTGCGCTCCATTATCAATTCGTTACTAATAATTGTTGCGCCAAATTCTTTTTTAAAATAATCAAACATCCACATGTCGTGATTGCCTTTAAAAAAGTAAAGTTTAATACCAAGGTCGGCCAGTTCGGCCAGCTTGCCAAAAAAACGGATGTGCCCTTTGGGGATCACGGTTTTGTATTCGAACCAAAAATCAAATACATCCCCCATCAAAAACACTTCGGCAGCATCGACTTTGATGTTGTCCAGCCATTGTATCAAACGTAATTCGCGTTCGCGGGTTGAATCGTAGCTGGGGGTGCCCAAATGGAAATCGGAGGCGAAATATAATTTATGGCGATTAGACATGCTGCCTCAAAAATACGTTATTGGCATGAAAGCCAAAAGAGCAGAGTTGTTTCGCTAATTTTCAATAGTTTTACTTTACTGATTTACCTGTAATATGATATCGAAAAACCCCTTAAGGCCCATTTTGCTAATTTTAGCCATTTGTTTTATCGCCACCACAACCGTGCTGGCGCGGGTAGCTGATACTGCAAAAAAAGACCTGAACATTGTATTTATTGGCAACAGCATTACGCATGGTGCCGGTTTAAAAGACTGGAAAACGGAGGCCCCGCCCAATGAAGCCGCGAAATATTTAATGCAGCAAGCGGGCGTTGGGGTAGTTAATTTTGCAAACCAGGGGTATAGCGGCCACACAACTGTCGATTTTTTACCCGCTACAAATAAAGATTTCCCTAAAGTTGAAGCTGCGGCACAAGCCTTCACCAATAAAAACGCCCAGCTGGTTTTCTCTATTATTTTAGGGACTAATGATAGCGCGGTGAACGGGCCAAACGGTGCGCCTGTAACTAAAGAAAACTACCAGGCTAATTTGCAGGCAATTATTAACCAGCTACTGAAAGATTTTCCGGGCTGTAACGTAATTATACAGCAACCTACGTGGTACAGCCCTAATACCCACAACCATTCTACCTATATGCAGGAAGGGCTTAACCGTTTACAAACCTATTTCCCGATGATAAAAAAAGTAGTGAAAAGCTACGCCAAAACTAACCCGGGGCAAGTATTTAGGGGCGACAGGAAGGCTTTTGGCTTTTTCAAAAAACACGCCGAGCAATTCTTCCAACATGAAAGCGGGCAGGACGGCATATTTTATCTGCACCCCAATAAAGAAGGCGCCATAATTTTAGGAGATTTTTGGGCAAAGGCCATCTACAAAAACCTTTATAAATAAGCATAAAAAGAAAAGACCGTCCATTTTGGACGGTCTTTTCTTTATCAAAATTAACTTGGTAAAATATTAATTATCGCGGCCATGCCCGTGGCCGTTTCCATGTCCACGACCATTGTCATGGTCTCCGCCATGATTCCGGTCGCCGTAGTGGTTGCCATTGTCATGATGGTCATCGCGTCGGTCGTCCCGGCCATAGCCGTTATTATCCTTCCAATGGTTACGGTATTTGGCATCCCTGCTATCGCGGATTACCACCTGGTCCCGACGGCCTCTATAATTAGCGTAGGTTTGGCGGTAATAACTGTTCCTTAACCAGGGGTTGGGGCGGTTTATTACTACTTTATAGCTATTGTATGGGTTATAGTTACCATAACGTGCCGGTAAGCTTGACCGGTGCACCCAAACATTATTTTCATAATAAACATATTGGTGTGCTGGGACATCATAATAAGCATCAACATCTGGCATGTAATAATAATCGGCATGGTCGTAACCTACCGGGCCCCAATCGGGCTGGCTACCGATGTTTAAATTTAACCTAACCCCAATTTGGGCGTGTGCTACCTGTATGGCTGTGCAGCTTACTAATAGTGCGGCTGCAAAAATTAACTTTTTCATATAGTTTTAGTTTTTAAGTGATAGTAAAAGCAATTTTAGTCTGAATTGTTTTACCGGTAGGCCTTGCGCCTTTGTATATATAGGACTTAGCAACATTTTAAAGGTTTAGGTGAGTATGTAACAAGATAGATAGATAAAAAAACGTCCCGATAAGAGGGACGTTTTTTTATAAACGTTAACACGCACTTTTTAATGGTGCCCATTGCCTTTATCCGGGCGGCCGTGATCGTTGCCATGGCCATTGTCATGTCTACCATCTTTCCAATGATTGCGGTATTTGTTATCGCGGCTGTCGCGGATAATAGTTTGCCTGCCGCGCTGGCCTTTATATCTGGCATATTTAGCACGGATGGCGGCTTGGTTGCGCCAGGGCTCGGGCTGGTTAATTACCACTTTATAGCTGTTATACACATCAAAGTTACGATACCTGGGGGGCAGGGTTGCGGTACGCACCCAGGTATTGTTTTGCCGGTATACATATTGATGGCCGGGCACATAATAATAAGCATCAATATCGGGTAAATAATAATATTCAACATGGTCATACCCGGTCGGGCCCCAATCTGGCTGACTCCCGATGTTTAAATTAAAATTGACTTTAAGTTGTGCATCGGCTACTTTAACTGCAAAGCCACTTAATACTAAAGCGACTGCAAAGATCATCTTTTTCATAGTTTTAATTTATTTGAAAATATGACAAGTGAATAGGATAAATGTTTAAAAATTCGCAGCATTCAAGCTAAGGCAACTGCATTTTTAAGCAGGCAGGCCCATCTTCCTAACAAAATAGTTACTTTAGTTGCCAATAAATTCTAAATACATTTGAGATAATGAATACAGGGGTAAAAATCGCTATCGGGTCTGATCACGCAGGCTTTGAATATAAACAGGCATTGGCCAATAGTTTGCCGGAAAATGAAGTAGAAGACTTTGGTACATATTCGCCCGACTCTGTCGATTATCCTGACTTTGCCCACCCTGTAGCTTCAGCGGTGGAAAGCGGCAATGCCGATTTTGGTATACTGGTTTGCGGGAGTGCTAATGGCGTAGCTATTACTGCTAATAAACATCAGGGCATCCGCGCGGCTATTTGCTGGAATACCGAACTTGCCGCATTGGCGCGCCAGCATAATAATGCCAATATTGTTTGTATTCCAGCCAGGTTTATATCATTGGATATGGCAAAAGAGATTGTAAGCACATTCCTTTCAACTGAATTTGAAGGCGGCAGGCACGCCACGCGGGTTAACAAAATGGCTTGCTGATAAAAAGAAAAAACTAAAACAAACTAAATAATTGCCGCTAAATAGCGGATTAACTGATCAAAAAAAAATGAAAAAAACCGCAATTTGGGTTACAGCCATGGCCATATCGGCTGCTGCCTGTGCCCAGCAAAAGCCCGATCAAACCGCGATCAAGTATTCGAAGCTGATCACCCCTGAGTTTGCAAAAATGCAATTAAGCGTTATTGCAGCAGATGATATGGAAGGCCGCGAAACAGGCCAGCCGGGTGCTGAAAAGGCTGCTAAATATATAGCAGGCGAGTACAAAAAATTAGGCTTGCTGCCTGCTAACAATGGGTCGTACTTTTTAGATGTACCCTTAACCTTAAGTACTTTTAAAGTAAATTCATTTACAGTTAATGGTAAAGCATTAACTATGGGTAAAGATTTTTATGCCGCTGGCTCGTCACCAGCTAAAACCGTTACAGCTGACGAGATTGTTTATGTAGGTTATGGCACAGATGCCGAGTTAACTGCCGATCTGAAGGGGAAGGTAGTTTTGGTAATGAACGAAAACCCGCCTGCTGCTGCAGGCGCTGCTCCTGTAACTCCCCCGGCAGGCGGGCGCCAGGGCCGTGGTATGATGAACCCGCGTATGCGTGCAATTATGGCGAAAGAACCGGCGTTGATCTTAGCTGCTAACCCTATGGTGGCCCAGATGGCCCCGCGTTTTATGTACCAAAAACCTGCTGTTGCCCTTAGGAAAGAGGCGGGAGCGGCTGCAACCCCTGGTCGTGGCGGTATGGGTGGTGTAGTAACCATAAATATCACTACCGATGTTGCTCACCAATTACTAAAGGCCAGCGGTAAAACTTACGCCGCTTTAAAAACTGCTATTGATGGCGGTTCTCCACAGTCGCAAACCGTTAAGGCCAGTGTTAATACCTCTTTCGGCACGGAATCAAAAGATGTAATGTCGGCTGATATTGTGGCAATGATCCCAGGGAATGATCCAAAACTGAAAAATGAAGTCCTGGTTTTCTCGGCACACTACGATCATATTGGTTTAAACCTTCAACCGGATGCAAAGGATAAAGTAAATAACGGCGCCGACGATGATGGCTCGGGTACTACCGGTATCTTAACTATTGCCCGTGCATTTGCACAAGCGCAAAAAGATGGCCACGGCCCTCGCCGTACTATACTCTTCCTGGGTAATGTTGGCGAAGAAAAAGGTTTGTTAGGTTCTGAATATTATACCGACCATCCTGTATTTCCGTTAGCTAATACTATTACCGACCTGAATATTGATATGATCGGCCGTATTGGCGATGATTACAAAGGCAACCCGGATTCAGCTAACTATGTGTTCCCTATTGGTTCATCAATGCTTAGCAGCACGCTGCACCAAATTACCGAAGATGCCAACAATACCTATACCCATCTAAAACTGGATTATAGATATGATGACCTGAACGACAAAAACCGTTTCTACTACCGTTCAGATCATTACAACTTTGCTAAGCACGGCGTACCAATTGTTTTCTGGTTCAACGGTACCCATGCCGATTATCATCAGCCTGGCGATGAGGTAAGCAAGATCAACTTCCCGTTACTAGCTAAACGTGCACAGCATGCCTATTTTATGGGCTGGGAATTAGCTAACCGCGATACTCGTCCCGCTGTTGATGGGCCAATCCCGCCAAGTAAATAAACCGCATGAATATTACAGCCTTCCGTTACTACGGAAGGCTTTTTTTTGCTTGCCTCTGCCCATTTGCTTTTCATGGCAATAATCCCTAACTTCATGTATAACAATACAATATGGAAGCAGCCTTACCACAGCAAAACGCGCGTATACATTCAATAGATATCCTTCGGGGTATCATTATGGTTATTATGGCGCTCGATCATGTCCGCGATTTTTATTCTAACGCGCCTTTTGATCCGCTGGATCTGAGCAAAACAACTGTCTTTTATTTCTTTACCCGGTGGATCACCCATTTTTGCGCGCCTGCATTTGTGTTTTTATCGGGTACCAGCGCGTTTTTATCGTTATCAAAAAAGAAGACTAAAAAAGAAGCTTCCCTGTTTATGCTGAGCCGGGGCATTTGGCTGCTGGTATTGGAATTAACTGTTATTGGTTTTGGCTGGCAGGTTACGGGGGTATTTAATAACATATTAGCCCAGGTAATATGGGCCATTGGCTGGAGTATGATCGTCCTGTCGGTTTTGGTATATCTTAAACCTATATATGTTGGCTTATTTGGTTTGATATTAATATTTGGCCATAATGCCTTCGATTATGTAAAGTCCGATTCGTGGGGTCATTATAAATTTTTCTGGATGTTTTTACACGAACAGAACTTTTACCAGATCACTCCGCACGAATCGATTTTTATATTGTACCCCATAATTCCGTGGGTTGGCGTAATGGCTGCGGGATATGCTTTCGGTACGCTGTTTAAGCAGGCGCCGGATAAACGCAGGGCTTTGTTTATCAGGATTGGCCTGGGTGCTGTATTGCTTTTCTTAATATTAAGAGGGTTCAATATTTATGGCGATCCGTTTCCGTGGCAGCACCAGGTGGTTTGGTGGAAGAATGTATTGGCAGTAATAAGGGTGCAGAAATACCCGCCATCGCTTGATTATCTGCTGATAACACTGGGCATATGTATTACGGTCCTGGGTTTATTAGAAAGGACGGATAACCGGGTCAGCCGCTTTTTTGTGGTGTTTGGCAGGGTGCCGCTTTTCTATTATATCCTGCATATCTATTTGGTACATGGTTCGCAAATTATTGGTGCGCTTGCCAGCGGTATAACAAAAGAGCAATTAGCGCGACAGGCGCCGGGGGTGCCAGGTCCGTTTGGGTTCAGTTTGCCGGTAGTGTATTTAGTTTGGATTGCCATTATTGTTATCCTGTATTTCCCGTGTCGATGGTATATGAAGTATAAGCTAAGCCATAAACATTGGTGGCTGAGTTATTTGTAAGCCCAATTCAAAAGGCTACCTTTGCGCAATGGACGAATTAATTGTTAAAGACTGTAACGGCAATATCCTGAAAGACGGCGATGCAGTAACTGTAATAAAAAGCCTAAAAGTAAAAGGCGGCGGCACTACCATTAAACAAGGGACCACTGTAAAAAAAATACGCCTTACTGATGACCCGGACGAGGTTGACTGTAAAATTGATGGGATGAGCATTGTATTGCGTACGGAGTTTTTAAGAAAAAAGTAACTCAATACGTTTGTTTATTGCTATATTTTAGCTACCTTACTTAAAATTTGAAACAAAGCTACTATGAACAAGAAATTAACTAAACAGTTTGTGGCGGGGGTTGTGTTGTTGGTAGCAGGCCTTGTAGCAGTAATACGCGGAATAATTGAACCAAGTGAACGCAGTACTTTAGCGGGTATAGCGCTGTTAATTGCTGCCATTTTCCTTTTACGTGGTGAAGACAACAACGGACGGGAACTAATGCCAATAAGGGTGCGCGCACGAAATTAAAATAAGATAATAGAGAAAATTATATAAGCCTTTGCATTCTGCAAGGGCTTTTTTTTTGAATAATCCCTAAGTTAATGCCTTCGTATCAAGTAAATTACCTGCGTTTATAACTCATTATTATATGTTGTTTGTAAATTAGGATGATTAAACTAAAGATACCCCAATGAAAATTAAGTTTGTTGCCGCTATATTCTCAGTTTGGTTTGTTCTATTTGCTGTTTATGCCTTTGCCCAAAATGGGATAAGCATTACGGGAAAGATTAAAGCAGCAGAGGATCAACAACCATTAAATGGGGTTAGCATAGGTATTGACAGAAAGGGTACCGGCACCGCAACCAACAGCAATGGCCAATTTGTATTGATCATTCCTGCCGCCAACATTAGGGATACGCTTAAAATATCGTCCATTGGTTATCAAACACAATACTTACCGGTGGAATCTTTACGTGATGGTCAGCAGCTTACTATCAGCCTTAAAACAAATAATGTACAGTTGCAGGAAGTTACTGTTCAATACCATGACCCATTAAAGGTGATAGCGAAAGCTATTGCCAGTATTCCTGATAATTATATAAACCACCCGCACGTACTGCGTGGGTTTTACCGCATGTATACCGCCAATGGGACCGAGCCGCTTGAATTATCGGAAGCAGTTTTTGATGTGTACAATTTTGGCTATGGCGATAAACGCGCCGACCTGTTTAAATTGGTAAAAGCCCGCGACGAAAAAAATGACCGCGATTTCCGTTCGCTTGAACTAAGCCAAAAACCCAATACCATTTTTAATTATGATGTGGTGAACCACCTGGCGGCCAGCGGTTTTTTAAGCGAGGAAGGAATAAAAAACCACAAATTTGAAATTACCGGCATTATTGATGTTAAAGGATACCCGGCATTTGAGTTTCAATTTAAGGAAAAGCCCGGTGTGGAAGACCGTACATACCGTGGCAAGTTTTATATTGATACGAAAACCTACGCTTTCCTGTACTTTGATTATGGGTTAAGTCCGGATGGATTGAAAAACAGTTTACTGGGAAATTTTGCCGACCGTATACTCACCCGTGTGGCTGGCATAGAAGTCACCATGAAACGCGACCGTACCAAAGTAGGCTATCAAAAAGTAGGCGATAAGTGGGTGTTGTCTGACGTTGTGGGCGATGATAATTTGTACATTAAAGGCACAACTACTACCAATGTAAATTACGACCTGACCGCTAAAGTAAAATTCAACTATCAGGTAACAGCAGTGGATACCGCGCCGGGATCGTCTTTTGATAAACAGTTGAAGCGCCACGAAAGCATTAACGCGCACGACAGTGATGCCGGCGCCGAGTTTTGGAAGGACTACAACATCCTGCTGGCCGATCAGAACACCGAAGATATTTTTACGCATATCCGGGATGTGAACAAACAGGTGACAATGAATGCTAAGGAAAAGAAATAAAAATATTATTGTCTTGGTCTAGTCACACACATTTCATTTGTAAGTCACCTTTTTAACTAAAGCTTCCGTATAAACTTTTTTACCTAAATTTGCAGCAATGATCGATTTACCGGTAATTCCTGTGAGCCAAACCCAACGCAAGCCCGATTGGCTGCGGGTAAAACTTCCGATAGGAAAAGAATACGCGCACGTGCGCGGTTTGGTTGATGAACATAAACTGCACACCATCTGCGAAAGCGGTAACTGCCCCAACATGGGCGAATGTTGGGGTGCAGGCACAGCTACGTTTATGATACTGGGTAACATCTGTACCCGTTCATGCTCGTTCTGCGCGGTAGCCACTGGCAGGCCGCTGGCTGTTGATATGGACGAGCCCAACCGTGTAGCCCAATCGGTAAAGCTGATGCAGGTAAAACATTGCGTTATTACCTCGGTTGACAGGGACGATTTGAAAGACGGCGGCTCCATTATTTGGGCCGAAACCATCAATGCCATCCGTCGCGAAAGCCCGGAGACTACGCTGGAAACCCTGCTGCCCGATTTTCGTGGTATTTGGGAAAACCTTGACCGCGTAATTGCGGTACGCCCTGAAGTTGTATCTCACAATCTTGAAACGGTACGCCGCTTAACCCGCGAAGTACGTATACAAGCCAAATACGATCGCAGCCTTGAGGCTTTGAGCCGCATTTCTGCCGCAGGTTTACGCACCAAATCGGGCATAATGCTGGGCTTGGGCGAGAAAGAAGAGGATGTGCTGGAAGCTATGCAGGACCTGCTGAACGCCGGTGTACAGATACTTACACTGGGCCAATATCTGCAGCCTACTAAAGCGCATCACCCGGTTATTGACTGGATACACCCGGATCAATTTAATTATTACAAACAAGTTGGCCTTGAAATGGGTTTCAGGTATGTTGAAAGCGGGCCACTGGTACGCTCATCATACCATGCAGAAAAACACTTGTTTGAAATATAAAAATTCTTTCTAAATTCATCCTCGTTGAGTAAAAGCAGAAAAATATCGCTATCGGAAGAGGAATTGGTGCTGGGGTTACGCAACCGTGAAAAGCTTGCTGTTGAAGCATTATATGATAACTACTCCGCATCGCTATATGGTGTAATTTTGCGTATTGTTAATGAAACAGAACTTGCCGAGGATATCCTGCAGGAAACATTTGTTAAAATATGGCAATCGTTTAATGGGTACAGCACTGAAAAAGGCCGTTTATTTACCTGGATGGTCAACATAGCCCGTAATTTATCTATTGATAAGGTAAGATCTAAAGACTTTAGGAACCAGGCTAAAAACCAAGAGTTAGAAAACACCGTAAATTTAATTGACGAGCAAAGCAATACAACTTACAAACCAGAGTTGCTCGGGCTCAAAGATCTGGTCAAAACGTTAAGACCCGAGCAAAAATCAATTCTTGATTTAGTTTATTTTAAAGGTTATACACATGTAGAGGTTGCTGATGAACTTGGCATACCCCTGGGTACTGTAAAAACACGTTTAAGAATGGCTATACAGGAATTAAGGAAACATTTTAATTAAGTGGAAGAAGTTAAAGCATATATCGAATCGGGGATCCTGGAACTTTACGTTATCGGCGAGCTAAGCCATGAAGAAAAGTTACAGGTAGAGGCAATGGCGCTGCAGCATCCGGCTATAAAGGCGGAGCTGGCTGAGATAGAGCGATCAATGGAATTATTTGCTGGCGAGCATGAAATTGAACCGGCGCCCGAATTGCGCAACAGGATACTAAACAGCATGCTTACCAATTTGGCAGATGACCGCACATTCCGCACAAAAAATCCTTCATCACCCGAAACGCCGGTGGTGGCCATGCAGCAGCGCCCAACTAATATTTATAAATATGCCTTTGCCGCTTGCCTGGCTTTATTGCTGGTAAGCGTAGGGGCTTTGTATAATGTATATAATAAACTACAGGCATCAAATCAACAATTGGTGGTGCTGAATACGCAAAACCAGCGTTTCAGCAAAACAGTAAGTATGCAGGATGAGCAATTGACCGTTTTTCGTGACACGGCATATCAAATTATGCATTTGCCGGGTACCGGTAAAACACCAAAGGCATCAATGGCCATTGCGTGGAGCCCAACAAAAAAGAAAGTGATTATTGATATGGCCACCATGAACCTGCCTGCTAATGATGCCGAACACCAATACCAGCTTTGGGCTATTGTTGCAGGCAAGCCGGTTGATCTGGGTGTTTTCGATGCTAAATCAGATTCGTCTGAGATGATGAAAGTGATGAAACCGGTTGATAAGCCGCAGGCGTTTGCCGTAACATTAGAGAAAAGAGGAGGCAGCGTAAACCCAACCATGGCCAATATGACCGTAATTAAAAGTATTTAAAAATATTTTCAAAAAATGTGTAACTATTTGATTAGTTACTACGTCTTATATATGAAAGCGTATTTTAGTTCTTTATAAGATCAGTTAATAGTTAGAAAAAGGGATGCATGATACCTGCATCCCTTTTTTATTGCCATAAATTTACAGAGTAAGTAAAAGTACAAGTCCGATTACCGGTGCTTTATTGTTATGGGTTTTTAGTGCGTGTGGAAAGAGCGCTATTAGGTCTTCAAGGTTTTTTGTTTATTACGCAGCATCAGCATAGCTTTATCAGCCCTCACCTTTCGGGTTTCCTCCTGCTTAGCAGAGCCCACCCAATCGCAGTAGCCCTGTTTATATGATTTAGACAGGCTTTCAAAAAACATATTAGCCTCCGTGTCATTATCTAAAAGTACCTGCAATTCTACAGGGGTGCCTTCAATATGTTCTCCTTTTTTAAGCATATGATATAATTTTTAATTCATCGCTGCTTTTCCGGAAGCGCTGTTAGTTCCTGTCGCTTAAGCCAAAGCTTTTAAAATCACTGGTGCGGGTGTTGGCACTATTGAATAGAAAAGTATAAGCTGCCTGGATAGTTTCAAAATCGGCATCGTTACTGGTTGATGCCACTGTACGCACACTGCGGATCAAATAAACACCTTCGCGCGTTACTGTTAAAGAGAATTCACCTTTAGCATCTGTAGTTACTCTGTCTGGATATACATTGCCTTTTTCGGTTTTTAAAAGCAGGTCGATACTGGCATCTTTAAGCGGCTTGCCTTTATAATATAACACACCGGTTAAATCGTCACCGTAATTTAATTTATAAGGGTTTTTCTTCAGGACGATCTCAAACTCCTGGCCCAATGGTTTATCATAATCATCGCCCGAAGCTTTGTCAACCATTACCAGGGTTTTCATATAACATACCTTTTTTTCCCTAAAGCTGGATTGGTTGCTGTTGGTAACGGTTTCGGCCAATTTAACCAAGCCTTCATCGTTCAGGTATTTAGCATAAGTATCGTGCTCTATAGGCGTCGGGGGAATCTTGCGGGTCATCTCCACCATAATCATACCCGAATTATTTGCAATAGTGTTCACCACGGGCGAAGCGCTATCTTTTGCGGCAGTCATCAGGTTTATTTTTTTACCATCATCATACAACATAAATTTTGTTGTTTTTGAGGCATCATATTTATACTCATCCACATCTTTAAATTGCTCGCCGGCCACTAAATAAACCTCCAGCTTACTGCCTTTATGTAAATAATAGCTTTTGGGAACCAGGTAATTATCCTGTGCGCTGGCTGCCAGACTTATTAAACCCAGCAAAATAAGTGGTAATGTTTTTCTCAATTTCATAATTCACCTAAAAGTAAACATCTCAACGTTCAAACATACAAAGTTTTAAAAAATCATTAGCTTAGCTTGATGATTTTTGACAGAAAAAATCTTGATTCAAACACATTACTATCTTTTTATAAGGCGTTGTTATGGCCGCGCACTATAGAAGAGAAGATGCTGATCCTATTGCGACAAGGGCGTATAGGCAAATGGTTCTCGGGCATTGGACAAGAAGCCATTGCCGTGGGGGCTACCCTGGCCATGCATAAAGATGAATATATTTTACCGATGCACCGCAATTTGGGGGTATTTACCTCGCGTGGGATCCCGTTATCAAAGTTGATGGCGCAATGGCAGGGCAAAGCTGCTGGTTTTACAAAGGGGCGCGACCGCTCGTTCCATTTCGGTTCCCAGCAGCATAAAATAATTGGGATGATATCTCACCTGGGCCCCCAAATGGCCTTGGCCGATGGTATTGCCTTAGCGGATGTTTTGGCCAACCGTAAAAAAGTAACGCTGGTATTTACCGGCGAGGGTGGTACCAGCGAAGGTGACTTTCATGAAGCTGTGAATATTGCCGCCGTATGGAACCTGCCAGTAATATTCCTGATAGAAAACAACGGTTACGCGCTGTCTACCCCAACAAACGAACAATATAAATGCAGTAGCCTGGCCGGTAAGGCTACGGGTTATGGTATAGAAGGCCGGACTATTGATGGCAACAATGTTTTAGAGGTTTACAATACTATAAACGAACTGGCCACCACTATGCGTGAAAAACCACGCCCAGTTTTACTGGAATGCCTTACTTTCCGGATGCGGGGGCACGAGGAAGCATCCGGCGTAAAATATGTATCGCCCAAGCTGATAGAAGAATGGGCCGCTAAAGACCCCGTTAAAAACTTTGAACAATACCTGGTAAACGAATATATTTTAAGGGAAGAATGGATACCTTATCTTAAAAATGAATTTGCCCCGGTAATAGATAAAGAGATCGAATCGGCTTTTCGGGAACGCGAACCTGCACCTAATGCCGGGCGCGAACTGGCCGACATGTATGCCCCGTATATAGTACCGGCAACCTCAAAACCTGTTACCTATACCAATAAGCGCTTTATTGATGGCATCAGCGATGGGCTGATGCAAAGCATGCTGAAGTACGATAACCTGGTTATAATGGGGCAGGATATTGCCGAATATGGCGGTGCATTTAAAATAACAGAAGGATTTGTTGAAAAATTTGGTAAAGGCCGGGTACGTAACACCCCACTGTGCGAATCGGGGATTGTAGGCACGGCTATGGGCTTAGCCCTAAACGGTTACAAAGCGGTTGTAGAAATGCAGTTTGCTGATTTTGTAACCGAAGGCTTTAATCAGATTATTAATAACCTGGCAAAAACGCATTATCGCTGGGGCCAAAATGTAGATGTGGTGATCCGCATGCCTACCGGCGCGGGTACGGGCGCTGGACCATTCCATTCGCAAAGTAATGAGGCCTGGTTCACTAAAACCCCCGGATTAAAAGTTGTATACCCCGCCTTCCCTGCCGATGCAAAGGGTTTGTTAATGGCTGCCATTGACGACCCTAACCCGGTAATGTACTTTGAGCACAAATACCTTTATCGCAGCTATATGGGCGAAGTGCCCGATGGTGATTACACTATTGAAATAGGCAAAGCCAAAGTGCTTGAGGAAGGTTCGCAGGCCACCATTGTTACTTACGGGCTGGGTGTGCATTGGGCGTTGGAATATGCCGAAAAATACCAGGATCTGTCAATCGAGATCATCGATCTTCGCAGCCTGCAGCCATGGGACAAAGCAACGGTTGAAGCCAGCGTGCGAAAAACCGGGCGCGTGCTGGTGTTGCATGAAGATACATTAACCAATGGCTTTGGCGCCGAAATTGCCGCCCATATATCCGAACACTGCTTCTTTAACCTTGACGCCCCGGTTATGCGTTGCGCCAGTTTGGATACAGCCATACCGATGAACAAGGCATTAGAGGATGACTTTTTAGCAAAAGCCCGGTTAGCCGAAACAATGGATAAATTGTTGAGCTATTAAAATATATTACTGCATGTCATTGCGGGCGATAGCGTGGCAATCCTCGCAATATAAACTTTGTCTATATCCCAAACCTCTCCCTTAACATATCGCCGTTTGAACGGCTGGATGTTACCTTAACATCGGTGTGGTTTAGTAAAAAGACCAACGCGCCGTTAAACCCTTTGCGGATCTCTTTTATATGGTCGGTATTAATAATAGTACCGCGATGGATACGGATAAACTGCTCGGGTAACTTATCCTCCAACGAACTAATGGTGAAATCGGTCAGGTGTTTTTTGCCATCGGCAGTGTGCAGAAAAACATATTTGTCTTCGGCATCAATAAATAGAATATCGGTCAGCTTAATTAACAATATCCTGTCGCCAATTTTTACAGTAAGGGTTTTAATATCCTTTTTTACCAGCAGTTGTTTCATTAATGCCTCCAGTGGCAGCGGCACAGCTTCTTGCGTTTGTGTTTGCCGTAACCGGATAATTGTTTTCTCCAGGCGGTCGGCTTCTACAGGCTTTAATAGGTAATCAATCGAATCTTCTTCAAAAGCCTTAATAGCATATTGGTCATAAGCTGTGGTGAAAACCACTTTAGGCTGGCGGTTAAGTTTGGCCAGCATTTCAAAGCCATTTAGCACAGGCATTTCAATATCCAGGAAGATCAGGTCGGGGCGCAGGGCCTCTATTTTCTCCAGGCCATCGGCTCCGTTTATAGCTTCGCCAATAATTTCCAGTTCATCGTAAGGGCTCAGCAAGCGCTTTAATCGCTGGCGCGCCAGTTGTTCATCATCAATAATTAGGGTTTTCCAAACTTTGCCCATAGCTATGCCGGTATAGTTATTTTAATATTTTTGTGCGGAACGTTTGTTAGCTGGATGCTGTAATTATCGCCATATAATAAGCCCAGTTTATCGTAGGTGCTTTGCAGGCCATAACCCATGTTCATATCATCAGGAAAAGGCACCCCGTTATCGGCAATGCTAATCACTATGTTATTACCATCTTTATCAACCAATACCTGTAATATGCCATCATCGGGTTTGTTATTTAAGCCATGTTTCAGCGCGTTTTCAACAAGTGGCTGTATCAGGAAACGCGGCATTTGATGTTCGCTTACATCAGGGTTAACCTGTATTATAAATTTTATCCTGTCGCCAAAACGCACTTTCTCTATATCCAGGTAAGTGTCCACTATCTCTATTTCCTCTTTCACGCTTGCCATATTTTCCTGCTGTGTATTAATGCTGTAGCGGAATAGTTTTGATAATTTCAGGGTCATGTCCTCGGCCTTGTCGGCGTCATCATGTATCAGACTGGCAATTGAATTTAGTGAATTGTATAAAAAATGCGGGTTTATTTTTGACTGTAAGGTTTGTAATTCGGCCTGGGTTTTTAAGTGCACCAGTTTAGCCATGTCCAATTCCTTTTCTTTTAGCTTAGTTTCCAACCGGCCTTTTTGAGCATGATAAAAGTAAATGATGGTACCCACTACCAACACAATAACGGCACAAAAGCGGTATTCCTGGTAATGTTGTAAAAAATGAAAAGGCACGTTAAAGATCAATGAAACTAACGCGTAGGATATTTCAATTCCAATAAGCATCCCCAAAGCATTGCAGCTGTAATAAACAAGGATAAGCAGCCAGCCCTGGCATTTTTCCCTGATCAAAAGATATTCGAATAAAAAAAAGCTGTTGGCAATGCTTAAAGTAATTACCACACTGAACATGATATTTACCAGCGCGCTTGCTATGGGCAGCATTGCCCCTTCGGCAGCCGATTTAAAAACAACAATCACCAGCCCCACCACTATACCAATCAGAATATACCTGACATTGGATTTAAGGAATGACCGGTTATTGTATTTAAACATATTTTCTTTCATGCTACAAATGTGGATACACTGCTATGAATATCAGCATAAAAACAGATGAGTGGTACTTTTTTAGCGCCGTGTGGTAAAATTTTTAATGCTGCCTGTTTATCATTTTAATTTCATGATAGAAATTAACTTTGAATTAGGAAATTATTCATATCTGTCAGACGATTGTCTGTTTGTGGGGAATAATTAACTACATGTTAAACCGTTGATATAAATACACGTCTATCCAATAAACTAATACGATTATATAACAGAATTATGAAAAGTAAATATAAATATTTTGTAAGTGCTGCCCTTAGCGGACTATTTGGCTTGCTGGTAGCGTTTTCCGCGAATGCACAGCATAGAGGCGGAGGTGGTGGTTTCCACGGCGGTGGCGGCGGCGGATTTCATGGGGGCGGTGGCTTCTCAGGTGGTTCGCGCGGCGGTTTTTCCGGTGGCGGTTCTTATAGCCGTGGTGGCTTTTCTGGGGGCGGTAGTTTCCATAATAGCCCCGGCAGTGGTTCTTACAGTCGTGGCGGCGGGTCATACAGCCGTGGCGGTAGCTATTCAAGGCCGCAAAGCACGTATTCTTCACCAAGAATTAGTACAGTACCAAGGGCGCAATCGTTCCGTGGTAATATCAGGGCAGATGTGGGCAGCAACAGATATAGCGTTGCCCCACGTTCATATAGTGGCGGTGGCCGTATAGCCTATTCGCCACGTGGTTACAGTTATGGTGGTGGCCGTATAGGTTACGGTTATCGCGGCAGTAGTTTTCGCGGCAGCTATAACCACGGCCGGTATTATTCATACAATCCGTTTTATGGCCGTTACGCGTTCTATAGCCGTTACTATGCACCGCGTTTGGGTTTCCGTTTAAGCATATTGCCATACGGTTACTACCCTTTCTGGTGGGGCGATTATCAGTACTTTTATAGCGGCGGTTATTATTATCAATATGATAATGACAACTACACTGTGGTTGAACCACCAGTTGGTGCTATACTTAATCAGTTACCTGCAGGTGCAAAATCACTGATGATTGATGGTGAGCAGTATTATGAATTGAATGGTGTATATTACCAGGCAGTTACTAAGGATGACGGTAGCACCGGTTACCAGATTGCCGGTAAAGATGGTGAATTAACTACTGGCGCCAGTGCCGCGCCGCAACAGGATAATGGCTATTACAACCAGCCGCAACCACAAAATCAGCCAAACCAGCCGGTAGCTGACGACGGTGGCCCGATACGCATGGGGGATACCTTTGATACCCTGCCGCCAAATTGCACAACTGTTAAAATTGATGGGCAGAAATATCATGTATCACCTGATGGTGTTTACTATGTAGAAGATCATGACGGCAACCACAAAATATACCGTGTTGCCGGTACCCCTGACGACCAGCCAGGGAACTAAAGAGTTTTGATAAGCGTTTTTTTAAGGTGATTGTTGATGGACGGGTAGCAGCTTAGGTTGTTGCCCGTCTTTTTTTAGTATCAATTTACACTACAAAGTTTGGCTTGCCCAGGTAAAGTAGCATGATACAAACGGTGGTAAAGCCGCATAAGGCCGACAAGAAAAAACTATTATCTTTATCACTACATGAAACCCCCGCGCTCAATTTTCAAAAAACAGCTCATTATAATACTTAGCTTGTTATTGCTCATTATTATCTTGATATGTTTCAGGCAAAAACCGACATGGGTTGAGCAATATTATTACAGCGGCTTTTACCAGGCCGTTTGCCATTTAATGCGGCCTATTGTTAATTTGCTGCCATTTAGCCTGGGCGATGTAGTATATGCTGTGGTGATTGTGCTTTTGCTGTTTGGTTTGGTTAGGCTGGCGCGGTTCTTCATTATCAAACAACCTGGGCAAGCGGGTAAACTGATTTTAAGGTTGTTCATTTGTTTAGAGGTTGGCTGGCTGTGGTTCTACTGCTTTTGGGGGTTAAATTATTATCGCCCACCCGCCGCGCAATTGCTGGGATATAACGATACTACCTATACTATTAAAGATGTTGCCAAGGTAGCCCGGCTAATTATTGATAGCGCGAATACCCTGCGTGCCTGTTTGGATACGGCTGATTTGCATCAAAACAATAGCCAGATTTACAGACATGCATTGGATGCCGTTAACGAACTTGGCGGCACTTCTGCCAAGTTTAAGTCTATAGGCGATAGGGTGAAACCATCCATTTTTAGTCACATGTTGAATTACATGGGGACATCGGGCTACTATAACCCGTTTACCAGTGAAGCGCAGCTAAACTACCTGATGCCCATAGCGGATAAGCCATTTGTAGCTTGTCATGAAATGGGGCACCAAACCGGATGGGCGCGTGAAGATGAGGCCAACTTTGCAGGTTACCTGGCCGGCACCAACGCCAAAGACCGCCTTTTGCGTTATTCATCGTATTATGCGGGGATAGCTGAATTTATGCGCTACCTGCGCCGGCGTGATACGACAACGCACCATATGTTAAGGGCCAGGATATCGCCCCTGGTTTTCCAGGATTTTAAAACCGACAGTGCTTATTGGACCAAATACCAGGGTGGCGCCGAAGTAGTGAGCGGGATATTTTTTGATAAGTTTTTAAAAGCGAATAATCAGCCGCATGGCTTGCGTACCTATAACCGGATGATCATCCTGACGATGGGGTATTACCGGAAGCGATACAAGGTTTGGTAAATTGATCAAATGCCTAATCCGATGGATCATAAACGCTTGGGAGGCAACAAGTACGCTTAAAACATAAACATAACATTGATCGTTATGTAACCACCAGCCATTTTATTAATATGATTAACGACGACGCGTTTAATGAAGAGTTTAAACCACTGCACATCCCCTCAGCTTATCACGTAAACGATAGCTGGAAAGATAAAGTTGTATTTGCTTTGGCCGAAATTGGCGCGGGTACAGCTGACGATGTAGCGGAAAGATTAGCAACCCTGGACGCGGGCATAGATTTGGCAGGGGCTAAAAACGAGGCTAAAATAATTTTAACGGCTCTATTTAATAAAGGATTGATCAAAGGGACACAGTTGCACCATGGCATGATATATAATTTAAGCAAAATACTTATACCAAACTCGGGTAGCACAAGGCCGCCGCATGGCGACAGGTAGAAAAGCATTAAGAGCAAAAGCCCCCAAAATACATGGGGGCTTTTATTTTGCAAGACAATAAACTAAAACTATAAAATCCCGATCCTGCAAAATCTTTATTGATTGTTGGGTGGAATGCTGATTTTAGGAATAGACCCGTTAGCGCAACAATGGTTTAATGGAAAATGAAAAATTAATGAAATTTTTTATCGGTGTCTACTTATTTGCGAACATATAAGCAGAACATATCTTTAAAAGCAAGGTTAATTATAGTAATCTATGTATTTTTGACGCATGACCCGCTTATCAGTAAACATTAACAAAATAGCTACGCTGCGCAATTCGCGCGGGGGGAATAATCCCGATCTGATCCAGGTTGCTAAAGATTGTGAGCGCTTCGGCGCGCAGGGTATCACCGTGCATCCGCGCCCGGATGAAAGGCATATCCGCTACAATGATGTTTTTGAGTTAAAAAAGATAATTACTACCGAGTTTAATATTGAAGGCAATTGCCAGGAGCAAAAGTTTATAGACCTGGTACTGGCTAATAAACCCGAGCAGGTTACCTTAGTGCCCGATGCATTGGGGCAATTAACATCAAACCATGGATGGGATACTATTAAGCATAAAGATTATTTGAAGGAAATGATCAGCATGTTTCAGTTGGCCGGCATAAGGGTATCCATATTTGTAGACCCCGATGTAAAGATGGTTGAGGGCGCGGCAGAAACAGGTACCGACCGCATTGAACTTTACACAGAAGGCTATGCCACCCACTACCATCAGGGCATGGAACTGGCCATAGCGCCATACGTAAAAGCGGCAGAAGTTGCTCAGAAGTTAGGTTTAGGCCTGAATGCCGGTCATGATCTTGACCTGCATAATCTTAAATATTTCGCCCAAAATATTCCCGGATTGCTGGAAGTAAGTATTGGCCACGCGCTGATAAGCGACGCTTTATATTATGGGTTGGAGAATACTATACAAATGTATTTGAGGCAATTGGCCACTACCTGATAATAGTTACACTGCCCGATAACAACCCACAGCCTGAATTAAGATTGATGATATAATAATAGGTACCCATAGGCAAGCTTTTGCCCTGGAAATTGCCATCAAATGGGGTGGAATAACCGGTAGATTCGTATACTTTTTGTCCACTGCGGGTATACAACTGTATATTGGCATTCGGATAACTTTCAATGCCGGGGATATTCCAGCTATCGTTGATGCCGTCTCCATTTGGGGAAAAGGTATTGGGCAAACTAATACCTGATAAGCCACCCAATATAACTTTAACCTCCGTTCGTCCGCTTTCGCAATTACCGGTATATTGACTGACATAATAGCTCGTAGCCACCTTTACATTGATCTTAAACTTGCCCGACGTTTCATCAGCAATCGGAGACGCGCTATTGGCATCATTATACAGCCGGTAACCACGCCCCTGGGTAGGATTATTTACAACCAGTAAAGCATCGCCTGCACTGCATAGCTGCAAGTCGCTAACCGTAGGGACCGGCAAAGCTGCCTGATTATCGCCAATAGTATACTGCCCCACAAGTAAGCCGCAATCCGACAGGTCGGTAACGGTCAAGCTATAAGTATCAGTCGGTAAATTATCAATATCGGCAGAGTTGCCTATCACCTTACCCGAACTGTTTTTCCAACTAAGCGTATAGGGTGGATGCCCGCCCGAAATGCGCAGGCCATGGATACTTCCTTTACCTAAGCCGCATTGGTCAGGGTTAATGATCATCTGGTTTTGGTTAAAATTAAGCGCGGGGACACGTATGAGGTTGGTAGTTAATATTAATTTCTCGCACCCAAAATCGTCAGCGCCGTATAAAGTGTAGGTGTTAACAGGCAAGTTTTTCATGTTGGGGGTAGTACCCACGGTTGTTCCCTGTAAATTAATCCAGCGGTATGTTACAGGGATATCATAGGCGGGGTTCATTACTACTTCTATATGGCCGTTATCCATATCACAGGTGGCATACGTAGTTGCGCTATTGGTAAACCGGTATGTTTTATTGTTTATGTGTTTAACTATTGTAAATATGGCCGTTTGTTTGGAACAGGTAGTATTTGAAGCTACCAAGTGGTAATTTCCAGGCACCACGTTAATTAGATCCAACCCTGTACCAACGGTAACATTAGCATCATTCAGCCATTGGTATTTTGTGGCCCCGGTAACGTTGATGCCTTTAACAGAACCGCCGCCATTGGCATCGCAGGCCGCGGGTGTTATAATTGCTTGTGAGGCATCCATTGTAATACCATTTACTTCAGGGATTTCTATGGCCGATGTATAGACCGGCCCACAGTTGGTATCGTCAGTTACCTGTAATGTGTATTTGCCGCCGGGTTGGTTAGTTAAGTCTTTAGTAGTTGCAACCTGCACGTTTTGCGCGTTTTTCCAGCTATATTTTAATATACCGGTGCCAGTTGCAGTAATACCCGTGATGGAGCCGGAAGACTGACCGCAGGGGTTTGGAGTAATGGTGGGATTAGATTGATCTATGTTGGGGCCGGTGGTGTTAGATAGGTTCAATATATAGGTTGTTGAACAACCATCGGTACTTTTTACAGTAAGTGTATAAACGCCCGGAGCAAGGCCATTAATATCCGCGGTATGCCCAATATCCTTGCCAACCGCATCTGTCCAAATAACGCTTTCCAGCTTAGATAAGGGGTCGAATACAAATAAGCCTTTAACGCTTCCTGTAGTAGTGCCGCAACCCGGCAGCGTGCGGGTAGAGAAACCATCGTATATACTTAAACGTTTATCTTCAATCTTAAACCAATCGCTGGTGATACAACCTTCGCCAAGTACCAACCTGTAATCACCTGTCTTTGTTGTTGTTAAGTCTAAGTCGTGTGATACTATGTTGCCATTATAATCAGTCCAATAATAACTTAACCCTTGCGGAACTTTTAAGCCTGTAATTGTTGCAGTATTGCTACAGCGCATAGGCTGAATGTTAATGTTATCTTTATTAACTTCAAAGGTTTTAAATAGTGAAGTCTGATGGTTTAACGTGGCCGAAGCATAAAATATGCCACTTAAATTGTCTATAGTTGTCTGCCAGTTGCCGGCTGCATCTGCCGAAGCTGTTTTAATATAACTATGTATACTGCATTTGCTTTGGCAGTTTTCCGATGAGTAAATATCTACGACAGATTGGGGAGTTGCTTTTCCCGTTACCTGAGTTTGCCCACCGTTAACGCTTATACCATTTATGGTAATAACCGGTAATTGATAGCCTCCCTCTGGAAACGCAGGGCCAGTATAATTTACATAAGCAACATTCCCTACGCAGCTAAACTCATTGTATCTTAAAAAAATATTAGGCGAATTAGTAGCGCCAACGGCGCCCCCAACATTATAAAAAAAGTTTTTATCGTTTATGTTATTGGTGCCAAAGTTAAATTGGGCTGAGCAGTTTTGGATAATAAATGGTCCTTGGGAAGGTGGGATTTGCGTTAAATATTTTATAGGTGTAACCCCATCACGGGCAACATTTAAAAAATTATGTGTTAAATTTATTGTGCCGTTAATGAAGTTGAAGATAAAAATATTTATTTGAGAACCTGTTACATTATTAGACATATCCATATCAACTACAGCTTCTTTAGCGATGGATTCCTCGGTATTTTTAGTATCGGCCGAAAATATTGTTGAAAAAAACACTGTGCCATTGTAATACTCAAAATACCATTCAGTATTTAAGCCGTTAGGGTATACTAAAAAGTTGTTCGACTTGACACTTACCTTACTCCTGGTAAGCTGATAAAATTTAAAATTAACTATGGTAAAAATAATGTTTCCTTCGCCTGGGTCGCCACCCAACTCAATATTATCACTCTTTATTAAATCTATTGAGCCTCCGTATCCTGACGCGAAACCCCCACTTCCATTGTTCGAGTTAAATGTGCCAACATCATCACTTATCGAAATAACATTATTTTTAATCTTGACTTGGTCTGATTCTTCAATATCAATGCTGGACACATTAAATCCGTTTATACGGTTACCTTTATTTATCGCACCTATTGTTATATAGGTACTTTTTGTAAGATTGAATCCCTTACGGGGTTTAAGGTCGGGGCGGGATGTCAAAAAGTCCGAATAATCAAAAATATACAAGCCATAAAAAGCAACTGATGTTAAATTAGTTCCGTTGAACACAATAATTGCAATGTTATTTACTGGTGTCGATATTTTTATTTTGGCATCAGTTAGTTTAAAGGTAGCTCCCGGTTGGCTTGTGCCATCTATAATTAAGTTTGAAGAAACGTCGGGTAATTGATTATTTAAGTTTATTGTCCGCCCCGCCTCGCTCACATCAGCAATATTAAAAATAATCCTGTCCTGCGTTGCGCTCCCATTTGCAGCCGCATCAAGTAAAGCCTGCCTTAACGTACCCGGGCCGCTATCGGCGTTGCTGGTTACCACAAAATCTGTTGCGAATAAGTTTAGTGTTGCTATTTGCAGTAATAATAGGAGTAGAATCTTTCTCACAAATTGTCGTTCGGGTTTAGCGCATCCAAAATAATAAATATTCCACAATAATCCCATTGTCACTATTTGTTTACCAATTGATAGTCAATCGGTAAAATTGTACCTTTGCCCCTAACAAATAAGGGACAACCATTTCATGACACTGAACACCGCTTACCAGGAAAAATTTCAATCGAGACATATTGCACCAAACAACGCAGACACAGCACAAATGCTGAAAACCGTGGGTGTAAATTCATTGGATGAATTGATAGATCAAACCGTACCGGCAAAGATCAAACTTAAAAAACCGTTAAACCTGCCGCCCGCATTAAGCGAGTTTGACTACCTGAATAACCTGAAGCAAACTGCTTCGAAAAACAAGGTGTTCAAAAGCTACATAGGCCAGGGATACCATGATGTAATTGTTCCGGGTGTGATACAGCGCAATATACTGGAAAACCCCGGATGGTATACCCAGTATACCCCTTACCAGGCCGAAATTGCGCAGGGCCGTTTACAGGCATTACTGAATTTCCAAACCATGGTGATTGATTTGACCGGAATGGAAATCGCCAACGCATCCTTACTGGACGAAGGCACCGCCGCTGCTGAGGCTATGTTTATGCAATACAGTTTGCGTAAAAACCAGCAGGCCGATACTTTTTTTGTATCAGAGGAACTATTGCCTCAAACTATCGATATTTTAAAAACACGTTCTGAACCATATGGCATTAAACTGCAAATAGGCAATCATAGCAGTGTTGAACTAAACGAAAACATGTTTGGTGCCATTGTGCAATACCCTGCCGGCGATGGCTCGGTTTATAACTATGCCGATTTTGCCACAGCGGCACACGCTAAAGGTATTAAGCTTACGGTAGTTGCCGATATTATGAGCCTGGTGTTGTTGACCCCTCCGGGCGAATGGGGGGCTGATATTGTAGTAGGTACATCGCAGCGTTTTGGCGTACCGATGGGCTTTGGTGGGCCTCATGCGGCATTTTTTGCTACTAAAGATGAGTACAAACGTAGTATGCCTGGCCGCATTATAGGCGTAACTATTGATAGCGCCGGTAACTATGCCCTGCGTATGGCCCTGCAAACCCGCGAGCAGCACATCCGTAGGGATAAGGCTACCTCAAATATTTGCACAGCGCAGGCATTGCTGGCTATTATGGCCGGTATGTATGCCGCTTACCATGGCCCAAAGGGCTTAAAATTAATTGCTGAACGCATTCACGGGCTGGCTATATTGTTAAGCCAATCGTTAGAGCAATTAGGTTATCAGCAACTGAATAAATCGTACTTTGATACCGTTAAGTTTGACCTCGGTAACCTGGTTGACCCCATCCATGCTGAAGCGTTAAATAACGAGGTTAACTTCCACTACAAAGGTTCGGAAGTTAGTATTGCTATAGATGAAACTATATCGCCGGATGATATTAAAACCATTGTTAAATTTTTTGCCAAAGTAAAAGGCAAAACAATTAATGATGTTGATTTTGACGGCCTGCAGGCAAGTCTGCAAACCGTTATTCCGGCCGAATTGCAGCGTAAATCGGAATATCTGACTCACCCGGTATTTAACAGCCACCATAGCGAACACGAGATGCTGCGCTATATTAAATCGCTGGAGACGAAAGACCTTTCACTTTGCCATAGTATGATCGCTTTGGGGTCATGCACCATGAAGCTGAATGCTACAACCGAAATGGTACCGATTACCTGGGCTGAGTTTAGCAAAATGCACCCCTTTGCACCAGCCGATCAAACAGGTGGCTACATGCAGTTGTTTGATGAACTGAATAACTGGTTAAGCGAAATTACCGGCTTTGCCGCCATGAGCTTACAACCAAATGCCGGTGCGCAAGGCGAATATGCAGGGTTGATGGTTATCCGTGCTTATCATAATGATAGGGGCGACCATCACCGTAACATCGCGCTGATCCCTTCATCCGCTCATGGTACAAACCCTGCTTCGGCAGCTATGGCTGGTATGAAGATAGTGGTGGTAAAGTGCGATGAGAATGGCAATATTGACGTAGCCGATATGCGCGCTAAGGCCGAACAATACAAAAACGAGTTAAGCTGCCTGATGGTAACTTATCCATCAACCCACGGCGTGTTTGAGGAATCTATCATCGAGATCTGCGAGATCATCCATCAGAACGGCGGCCAGGTTTATATGGATGGCGCCAACATGAACGCGCAGGTTGGCCTGACAAGTCCGGCCAATATTGGGGCCGACGTTTGTCACCTGAACTTACATAAAACCTTCTGTATCCCTCACGGTGGTGGCGGCCCTGGCATGGGCCCAATTGGCGTAGCTAAGCACCTGGTGCCTTACCTGCCCGGCCATGCGGTGGTTGATATCGATAAAGGCAAATCTATTCATGCTGTTTCAGCTGCACCGTGGGGTTCGGCCTCTATATTGATCATTTCGCACGCTTATATAGCCATGATGGGTGCTGAAGGCTTAACCGATGCCACCCGCTATGCTATACTAAATGCCAATTACATTAAAACCCGCTTGCAGCACCACTACCCGGTATTGTATACTGGTGCTAACGACCGCTGTGCACACGAAATGATATTAGATTGCCGCGCCTTCAAAAACTTCGGTATCGAGGTAACGGATATTGCCAAGCGCCTGATGGACTATGGATTCCACGCGCCAACTGTATCTTTCCCTGTTGCTGGTACGGTGATGGTTGAGCCAACCGAATCGGAGCCTAAACATGAGCTTGACCGTTTTTGCGATGCGATGATCTCTATCCGTCATGAGATTGATGATGTAGAGAAAGGTCTGTCAGATAAGATTAATAACCCATTGAAGAACGCACCACATACTGTGAGCGTAGTTACCGGTAACGATTGGGACCACCCTTATACCCGCCAAAAAGCAGCCTTCCCGCTGCCCTATGTTGCGGCTTATAAATTCTGGCCATCAGTTGGCAGGGTTAACGATACCTATGGCGACCGTACATTGATATGTGCCTGCCCGCCATTAAGTGATTATGAATTTGAAGAAAGCGAAGTAACCACCCCGGAATACGGAACGTGAGCAATCACTACGCCTCATTAATATAAAAAGCCCCGGGAATACCGGGGCTTTTTATGCTTTCAGGTTTTTGTCGGAATGCTGATCTCAGATTACCAACTATCGCCCGTCATGAAAAGTTTTCTCTATAGCTTGTAGAAGCTTACAGCGTTCCCTCCAAATATCATATCCTGTTCGGCAGCGGTAAATTGCTGCACATACCCACCCAAAATCGCTTTCATTGCCGAATATTCAGCTGCTACTAAACACACAGGCCAGTCAGAACCGAACATAATGCGTTCCGTACCGAATGCGTTAAATACTACATCAAGATATTTTGTAAAAGTATCGTTAGTCCAATTATGCCAGTCGGCTTCAGTAACCATACCCGATACTTTGCAGTAAACATTTTTATTAGCGGCCAGCTGTTTAATATCTGCGGCCCATTCGCCTATTTTATTGCTTTTTATATCAGGCTTGGCAATATGGTCTAACACAAATTTTTGTTGCGGAAATTCCTGCGCAAGTTGCGCAGCATATTTTAACTGATCTGGAAAGATCAATATATCGTACGTGAAGTTGTATTTGCTTAGCAGGCTTATACCCCGTTTAAACGCGGGTTCCAGCATCAGCGCCCGGTTGCTTTCGCCCTGCAGCACATGGCGAAAGCCTTTCATTAGCCTGGTATGACTATAAAATTCAAGTCGTGCTTCAATATTTTCTGCTTGTAGATCAACCCAACCCACAATCCCCTTTATGAAATCGTTCCCTTCGGTCAAGTGCAACAGAAAGCCGTTTTGCTCTTCACTTTGGTCGGCTTGCACGGCTATACAGCCATCTATACCATTTTCATGCAAAACATATTGCAGGTCATGCGGCAAAAAATCGCGCCGGATAACGTGCATATCGTCGGTTATCCAGCTATCTCGTATTGCATCAAATATCCAAAAATGCTGGTGCGCATCAATTTTTAGCATAGGCCACTAATGTTTGTTTGGATGTACCCAATCCATCGATACCCAGTTCAACCACATCGCCAGGTTTTAAGTAAACCGGTGGTTTAAAGCCAAGGCCAACACCCGCAGGCGTACCGGTAGAGATAATATCGCCGGGCAGCAAGGTCATAAACTGGCTTACATAATGTATCAGGTAAGGTATTTTAAATATAAAGTTAGCGGTAGTGCCGTTTTGCATGGGTTGACCGTTTACCGTTAACCATAATTTCAAATTATCAACGTCGCCCAATTCATCGGGGGTAGCCAAAAATGGCCCAAGCGGCGCAAATGTATCACAGCCTTTCCCTTTATCCCAGGTTCCGTTGCGCTCTAACTGGAACTCGCGTTCAGAAACATCGTTATGTAATACATAGCCGGCTATATAATCATTAGCTTCGGCCTCTTCCACATAGCTTGCTTTCTTGCCAATAACAATAGCCAGTTCTACCTCCCAGTCTGTTTTTACTGAATTTTTAGGGATGATGATATTGTCGTTAGGCCCCACCAGGGATGTAGTGCTTTTCATAAAAATCACAGGCTCTGATGGTATGGTCGCATTTGTTTCATGCGCATGGTCGGCATAATTTAAACCGATGCACACAATTTTTGATGGCCTTGCAATGGGGCTGCCCAAACGTTCGCTGTCATTAACAGGGGCCAGTTTACCTTCGTTAGCTTTTACAAACTCTTCCAGCCGCTGCAAGCCGTTATCTTCAAAAAACTGCTCGTTATAATCGCCACCAAAAGCCGATGTATCGTATTTAACGTCGTTAATAATTACCCCGGTCTTTTCTTTTCCGGCTTGTCCGTATCGTATAAGTTTCATAGTGTTTATTGTTTTGCTCCGCTCCCCTTTAAGGGCTGGGGGCTAATTATTCAATTTTATAAATCCGCCGTCGATATGATAATCGCAGCCAGTAATAAATGATGCCTCGTCCGAGCATAAATATAATATCAGCGTGGCAATTTCGTCAGTAGTACCCATGCGGCCAATGGGCTGCGATTTTGATAGCTTCTCAAATATTTCCTTCTCCTGCCCCGGGTAGTTTTTGGCAATGAAGCCGTCTACAAACGGCGTATGTACCCTTGCCGGGCAAATGCAATTACAACGGATGTTATCATGAATGTAATCGCGCGCCACAGATAAAGTCATAGCCTGTACCGCGCCTTTGCTCATAGAATAAGCAAACCTGTCGCTAATGCCTACCACCGCACCGATAGACGAAAGATTAAGCACCACTCCGCCGCCGTTTTTTACCATCATAGGCAAAGCGGTGTGCAAAAAATTGTAAACGCCTTTAACGTTGATCTTAAACACCCGGTCAAAATCCTCTTCACTGGTATTATCGGCTTTACCCACGTGGGCTATACCGGCATTATTCACCAGGATATTGATGGTGCCAATAGTATTTAAAACTTTTTCAACCTGGGGGTAGTCGCTAACATCGCAAATATGATATTGTGCCTGCCCGCCCGCTTGTTTTATCTCTTCAACCACGGCTACAGCTTGTACCTCGTTCAAATCAATAACATGGCTTACTGCGCCCTGTTTGGCAAATAAAACTGCCGTAGCGCGACCAATCCCGCTGCCCCCACCGGTAATTACCGCTGTTCTTCCTTTAAGATCAAACATAAGTTTTTATAATAATGCAGATGATGTTGTAAAGATAGTTTATAACATGCCAAATTAAGGAAATGTTCGGGCTTATTAAGTTTAGGATATTATCAAAACGGTATACGTTTTTGGCATGAATGGGCCTTACCTAAGTCCTCTCTTTTGGAGAGGGCTGGGTGAGGCCACAAAAAAAAGGTTGCACTTACGTACAACCCCTCTGAATTTATTATTGATCTTTGGAAGATTATTGTTTAACGGGTTCCTCTGCCTCGGGAACGCTGGCTATGCGATAACTGATATTGTTGTTCGCATCGGTGAATTCTTCATAATAGATATCATCAGCCGATACAAAATACTTTTTGCCATTTAGGGTAACCTTACGGCAGCCTTCGGGTAACATGGTAACAACATCACCTACCTGGGGCGGGCGCTGATCATCAGCCGGCTCGACATTATTGGTGTTTAACACGCCATCCTTGCCCGATACAATATATACCTTCTTGCCTTTATCATCCACACTTTCTTTGTAGTACACGCCGTTCAGTTCGTAATATTGCTGACCATCTATCATTATCGGGTGCGCGTTTGATGGTAATTTGGGGATAGCTGCACCAATTGGCGGCGCTGCAATTTCATACCCGTTATTATAGGGGCGATAAAATGTGCCGCCGTAATAAAAGTACTGATCTGGTCCCCAATAGAACGGGTAATAACCATATGGCAGGGTATTAATATAAAAACCCACACGCGGGTATGCATAGTATGGCCGGTAAGCGCCAAACCCGAAGCCAAAACGCGGTCCGCCGAAACCTATACCAAAACCTATATGTGGCGCTGCGCCATGAAAACCGCCGCGGCCACGCTGGGCATTGGCATCGCTTGTTAAAATGAAAATTAAACACCCGGCAAGCAATAAACCGGATATACCTTTATATGCCCTTTTCATAATCTTAAATTTTATCATAAAACGGATTTTCGTAATAAAATTGTGTAATGGACTAAAAAAACATTCAAGGGTTTAAACACTTCACCAAAACTTCATTTTTATGGAAATAAATGTTGAGTGAATTAGTAGTTTATTTGTTTTAAAATTCCTTTCTTTGGTTCAGCCTTGATACACTAAGGCGCAATTTTTCAACTAAAACAATTTTTAAAACATGAGTTTTCAAGATCAGCTCAGTGCATTGTTTGTTGCCGAAGACCAGATACCGGAGCAATACCGTATTGAAGAGGTCCATCAGCGCGAATATTTAAGCAATGGCGAAATGAAAAAATGGGACGGCCCCGTTAGCGAAGTGTATTCGCCGGTGATGATACCAACAGCCGATGGATTTAAGCGTAAACTGATAGGTACCTATCCTATAGGTACCGAAAAAGAGGCCAACGAAGCGCTTGACGCCGCTATTGCCGCCTATGATAATGGCCGTGGCGAATGGCCTAAAATGAGTGTTGCCGGGCGCATTAAATGCATGGAGCAATTTGTGCATAAAATGAGCGAGCAGCGCGAGCTGGTGATTAAGCTGATTATGTGGGAGATAGGTAAATCGCTGGCCGACTCGACTAAGGAGTTTGACCGTACGGTTGAATACATAACCGCTACAATTGATGCCCTGAAGGATATAGACCGCAAATCATCCAGCTTTGAAATTGCTGAAGGGGTGGTGGCGCAGATCCGCCGCTCGCCATTGGGTGTGGTGCTTTGCATGGGGCCGTTTAATTATCCGTTAAATGAAACCTTTACCACACTGATCCCTGCCATCATCATGGGCAATACCTTGCTTTTCAAACCACCTAAGCATGGTACGCTTTTACACTATCCGTTGCTGAAAGCCTTCCAGGAATCCTTCCCTAAAGGGGTAGTGAATACCGTATACGGCCGGGGAGCCAACGTAACACCTGGCCTGATGAAAACAGGTAAAATTAATGTGCTGGCCTTTATCGGATCGAGCAAGGTGGCCAATGATCTGAAGAAAAGCCACCCTAAAATTAACCGCCTGCGCGCGGTGTTAAGTTTGGATGCTAAAAACGCGGCTATTGTAACCGCAAACGCCGATTTGAAACTCGCGGTAAACGAGTGTATCCTGGGCGCTTTGTCTTTCAACGGGCAGCGTTGCACCGCTATCAAGATTATTTTTGTGCATAAAGCTGTTGCTGATGAGTTTAATCAGTTGTTAAGCGAAGCTGTATCAAAATTACAACCTGGCTTACCATGGAATAAGGGCGTAAACCTTACCCCGGTAACCGAGCCAGGCAAACCGGCTTATTTAAAGGAATGTATTGACGACGCCATTGCCCACGGCGCTAAGGTTATCAATGAAAATGGCGGCGTTACTGCCGAATCGTTTGTATTCCCGGCTGTGGTTTATCCGGTTAACGACAAAATGAAATTGTATCGCGAGGAGCAGTTTGGCCCCGTTATCCCGGTTATCCCGTACGAATCGATAGAGGAGCCGATTGCTTACCAGGTTGATTCACCTCACGGCATGCAGGTGAGTATCTTTAGTAACGATGCCCAGGAGGTTTCATCGCTGATAGATCCGTTTGTTACGCTGGTTAGTCGTGTAAATATTAATGCCCAGTGCCAGCGTGGCCCGGATGTATTTCCATTTACCGGCCGTAAAGACAGTGCCGAAGGCACACTTTCAGTAACCGATGCCTTGCGCTCGTTCTCTATCCGCTCGCTGGTAGCTACAAAAATGAACGATGCCAACAAACACCTCTTTAATGAGATTGTGGAAGAAGGCAACTCTTCATTTTTAAGTACGCGGTACATATTGTAATTATAATATAAAGAAAAGAGCGGCCATAGTGCCGCTTTTTTTGTGCAAATAATTATTTATACAGCCAAAACAATCGATTGCAAAAATTTCATCCTTTATTTGTAATGTATAAAATATAGTTTACATTTAATTTTTGGAAAACTTGCTATACAGCAAATTATAAACTATAATTGTCATACATACAGTAATTATAAACCATGATAGCCCACATTTAACATTCCTTTTGGGATAAGTATGTGCCGGCGGACCATAATTTAGAAACCAACTAAAAAACTTAAATATCAATTATGAATAAATTTACTACTATTGATTACATTATCTTCCTGATCTATTTTGTGATCGTGTCGACATACGGTTATATGGTGTATCGCAAAAAGCACAAAAAAGGGGTATCAGGCAGTCACGATTTTTTCCTGGCCGAAGGCTCGCTTACCTGGTGGGCTATTGGTGCATCGCTTATTGCCTCTAATATTTCGGCCGAACAATTTATTGGCGCCAGCGGGCAAGGTTTTACAGTAGGTGTGGCCGTTGCCGCTTACGAGTGGATCGCCGCCATCGCGCTGATCATAGTAGCAGTGTGGTTTATCCCGGTATACCTGAAAAATAAAATATACACCATGCCGCAGTTCCTGGAAACGCGGTACAATAAATGGGTAAGTTTAATTATGGCCATCTTTTGGCTGTTTTTATATGTAATTGTTAACCTAACCTCTATCCTTTACCTTGGTGCTGTGGCTATAAGTAGCTTGTTGGGTGGCGGTGTCAATATGCTGCATATTATTATTATTGGTTTGGCTGTATTTGCCCTGGCTATTGCCCTGGGGGGTATGAAGGTTATTGGTTATACCGACGTAATACAGGTACTGGTCCTGGTAATTGGTGGTTTAGCCACTACTTATATTGCCTTAACATTGGTGAGTGAACACTTTGGCTTAGGTAAAAACGCCTTAGCTGGTTTCACTGCTATGTTAAAGGATTCCCCGGACCACTTCCACATGATACTGGCCAAGCCTAAACCCGGCGATTCGCAGGAGTACGTAAATAAATACCTGTTATTACCGGGCATTGCCATGTATTTTGCAGGGCAGTGGATTGTGAACCTTAACTATTGGGGCTGTAACCAATACATCACCCAAAGGGCTTTAGGCGCTGATATGAAAACCGCGCGTACAGGTATCCTGTTTGCCGGTTTAATGAAGCTGGCAATGCCTATCATAGTAATTTTACCAGGTATTGCTGCCTATGTATTATATAAAAATGGCGCCCTGCACAATGAAATGACTGCCGGCGGGCATTTAAACCCGGATAACTCTTATTCGGCAGTGCTTGGGTTTTTACCTAATGGGTTAAAAGGCCTTTCGGTAGCGGCTTTGACTGCAGCTATTGTAGCATCGTTAGCAGGTAAAGCTAACAGTATATCCACTATATGGACAATGGATATCTACAAAAAGTACATTAAAAAGGATGCGGATGAAAAAGGCATGGTGGGTATGGGTAAATGGGTTATCGCCTTGTGTCTGATCATCTCTATCGCTTTAACCTGGAGCGATACGCTGGGCATTGGCGGCGAAGGTGGTTTCACCTTCATTCAAAAATATACAGGCTTTATCAGTCCGGGTATATTTGCCATATTCATTCTGGGCTTCTTCTGGAAACGGACAACCGGTGCCGGTGCCATTGTGGGTATTTTAACAGGCTTTGCCATGTCGGTATTGTTTAATAACTATGCCCCTGCCTTATTTGGCCACGAAACATTTTTATACACGGCGTTTTTGAATAAAGATGGTGTATACGAAATACCGTTCCTGATCTGTATGGGGCTATCCTTCCTGTTTACCATGATAGCCATTGTGCTGGTAAGTTTGGCAGGCCCGAAGATCAACCCAAGATCATTTGTATTAGACAAAGGCATGTTCAAGGTAGATCCAAGAACATTAGCACTTATTGTGGTAACCCTTTTACTGCTGGCAGCGCTTTATATCAGGTTCTGGTAACAGTTGGTTTCCATCACAAAAAAGGAGCATCCGGAAGAATGCTCCTTTTTTGTTTTTCACTCGCTAAGTATAGTGGATATGATGGGATGCCGAAATACGAAAGGTGTAACCTAATTCACAATTTTCCCCGTCACATCAACATGTGTTGAGAATGGGTTCAGGTATTTGTTCACCAGCACCGCGAATTCATAACGGGTTACCGGGCGTTTCATATCAAATGCCTGTTTAAATTTATAAGTATCCAGCCATTGTTTTTGCAGGGTTAGCTGAAGGGTTTTCGGCTCGGTAAGGGTATAATCGCTCAGGTATGATACCAGGTCGCCCACGGTAAACTGCTCGCCGGGTTTGTTTTTGCTGAACCATATAAATGCACGGGTAAAAGTTTCCAGCAGCACCGGTTTAATTTCAGCGGTCACTACAGCCGAATCGGGTTTAAATAGCACCTGCATGGCTTTACCTTTAGGCTCCTGTATCTCGCGCAGCAAGCCTGTCGCAGTAACCTGCTCTATAGCGCGATAATACTTATCTGATGGGGAAACATCCGCATAAGGATAAAGCATGGCTTTAAAATCCATCAACTCACCTTGTATAGCCCGCACATCAAGGTTTTTGGTGGTTTTGCCATTGCTTGCAAAAAAAGCGCAATAAGCAGCGGTTGCCCCCGCGCCCTGTCCAACCGTCATTTGTACCGATGGATAAAATGTACTGGCATTGGCCAGGTGGGTGGTGCTCATGGCCTTCTCTGTTACCAACAGGTTTACTTGGTCTTTAACTACCACAGCCCCCAATGGAACGGTATACGCCGGTAAAGGCGGATAATTAGTTTTAGGTGCGGCTGGGTCGCTGTAATGCTGTCCAAAAGAGGCATCGCCAACGGCAATTGAAGTGCGGTAAAGTTTATTAGCGTACGGCGTATATATTTCCCTTAAACCCATCCGCACCAAGCCCTGGGCACGGCGGTATTCACGTATGTAGGGGATATAAGGCAGGTGGTCTTTCGATCCAAACTCCGAATCTTCAATGCCGATATTTTTAAAACCTAATTCATTCTGGATGTAAAACACCAAACCAAGCGTGCGCAGGCGTACCGATCTGTAATACTCTTCCCGTTTGGCCGGACTTAACTGCTCAATAGTAACCCCGTAGGTATTGGCACACTCAGTCCATTTGATCATGAATTTATTGTTAGGCAGGCGGCCACTCTCCAGCATTTTTTTAATGTCCTTTCCTTTCAGGCAAACGTAAAGCGATTCGTCATAACCTTTGGGCTGTTGCATCAGGTAAATGGTGTTTTTCGGAAATTCCTTTACTACGGCTACCCAGGTAATATCTTCAATAACAGGTAGTGCTTTCTCGGGCGCCAGTTCCTCGCCTGTTTCCTTGCGACTGTCGAATCCAACAGAAAACTTTGTTCCTGCCATAGCTGCCAGGTCGCCTAACGGAGTAGCATCAACCAAAACCTTTGTTTTAATAGTAACTGGTTTACCATTCATGGTCACAGTTACTTCCCAGCCGTTACCGTCTTTTTTTACTGCGGAATATGCTGTGTTTAATTTCAGGGTCAGGTTTTTAACGGTATCGCATATCTTTTTCAGGATAGCCGCGCCTGTGTAGGGTTCAAACTTTAAAGGGGCATTAGCCGTAGTATCGTAACCCGGCGTTTTTTTGTAAAAGTCGCGTACCTTTTTCCGGAACTCGCCCCATATGCCTGCTTGTAGAGTGCGGTTCCCGTCCAGTATGCACATCCCCCCGGCGGTCATCTCTCCGCCAAGCCAGGGTCCCGGTTCAACCAGCATGGTTTTTACCTTGCTGCGCGCGCTTTGTATGCCTGCAGCAACACCGCTGGCGGTACCACCAACAACCAGTACATCGGTTTTTATGGTTTCAGCATAAGCGCCTAAAGTGGAAGTTAATAATATGGATAAAAGCAACTTTTTAAACATGGGCATCGAATAAACTATTACAAAACGCTAAATTAGGGCATGCATTATCAAACATGAAAAATAATAACCTAAAGTACATTACAATTTTTACAATCAGCGGTTTAAGCTTCGTTTTAGGCGCTTTTGTAATGAAAGCCGTCGACCGAACCCCAATAACCGTCCCTATAGTGCTGGAAGCACAAAAGATCAGCAACTTCAACTTTTCGCCCGCCCAGGCCGACTCTATGCTGAATTATCTTGACGCGCGTTCAAAAGATTATCAGGAACTACGCGCCCTTAAAATGCCCAACAGTGTAGTGCCGTCGTTAACTTTTAACCCAATACCACAAGGGTTTGTTCCACAGGATAAAACAAACGGATTTGTGCTGGCAAAAACAGCCCCGGTAAAACTACCTGCGAATAAAGACGACCTGGCTTTTTATACGGTTAGGCAGTTAGGCGAATTGTTGCGCACCAAACAGGTAACATCTGTTGAATTGACCCGCTTTTTTATAGAACGCCTTAAAAAATATAACACCAGGCTATTATTTGTAATTACGCTTACCGAAGAATATGCCATGAAGCGAGCAGCTAAGGCCGATGCTGAAATAAAGAGCGGCCATTACCGTGGCATATTACACGGTATACCCTACGGGGTGAAAGACTTGCTGGCGCAGAAGGATTACAAAACCACATTTGGCGCCGTCCCTTTTAAGGATCAGCAGCTAAACACAGACGCTACGGTAATTACTAAACTTGAAGAAGCCGGCGCGGTAATGGTGGCCAAGCTTACTTTAGGAGAGCTGGCCCAGGGCGACGTATGGTTTGGCGGGCAAACAAAAAATCCCTGGGATATTACCCGTGGCTCCAGCGGGTCGTCTGCCGGGCCGGCATCGGCAGTCAGCGCGGGATGCTTGCCATTTGCCATTGGTTCGGAAACTTTAGGGTCTATCGTATCCCCATCAACCGAGTGCGGGGATACCGGGCTGCGTCCATCATTTGGCAGGATAAGTAAATATGGGGCTATGGCTTTAAGCTGGAGCATGGATAAGTTGGGCCCCATTACCCGCAGCGTAGAAGATTGTGCGATTGTGTTTAACACGATTCACGGCGTAGATCCGAAGGATCTGAGTACCATCCCTGCCAGCTTTAATTACAATGGTAATGGCAAGGATTTAAAAGGCTGGAAAATAGGCTATCTTAAAGCATCGTTTACTAACCGGTCATTAAATTATAAAAACGATTCCATTACCCTTAACAAGCTTAAAGAACTTGGTGCGGAACTTATCCCTTTGGAAATGCCTAAAATACCGGCTACAGCCGTTGGGCTTATGCTGGATGCTGAAGCTGGCGCGGCTTTCCAGGACCTATTACTTAACCACCGCGAAGATGGTATGGTATTACAGGGTAAGAATGCCTGGCCCAATACCTTCCGCTGGGCACAATTTATCCCCGCTACCGAATATATTAATGCCAGTCGTGCACGTACGTTGTTAGTACAGGAGTGGTATGAGCAATTAAAGGGGCTTGATATTTATGTTGCGCCATCCTTTAGCTCGAATTTGCGCCTAACCAATTTAACCGGCAACCCATGCGTGGTATTGCCTAACGGGTTTAACCAGCGCGGCAGGCCAACCAGTATTACCTTTATGGGTCAGCTTTTTGGCGAAGGTAAACTGCTGCAAGCCGCTGGCATTTACCAAAACGCTACCGATTTTCACACCAAACACCCAGCCTTAAATTTTTAATATGCTTACTGACGAACAAATGCGCTACCCTATTGGGAAGTTTGAAGCGCCCTCATTTTATACCGGCGAAATGATGGGTAACTGGATAAACACCATCCGCAACTTACCGGAAAAAATGCGGCAGGTCACTAATGGCCTTACTGAAGCACAACTGGACACGCCTTACCGCACCGGCGGCTGGACAATCAGACAAGTGGTGCACCATGTAGCTGATAGCCATATGAATTCGTTAATGCGCTTTAAATGGGCCATGACCGAGGATAACCCTACTATAAAACCCTATGACGAAGCTGGCTTTGCAACGTTGGCAGATTATAAACTACCGATAGCGCCAACACTGAAAATGCTGGAAGGCATACATGTGCACCTGGTAGCTTTGTTTGAAAGTTTTAATGAGGCGGACTTGAGCCGCACCTACACCCATCCTGCTACTGGTAAAACATCACCGCTGAGGGAGATTATAGGCATGTATGCCTGGCATAGCGAACATCACCTGGCGCATATTACCGAGACAGTGAAGAAGTTTTAGCATTTTGTCATTGCGGAGAACGTAGTCCTGATAGCTATCGGGATAGTATGATTTGTATACTACGAGATTGCCACGCTATCGCTCACAATGACAAAGTTTTAATCCCGGTTCAGACAATACACATGCTCATCCATCACCACATTATCCTTAATAACTGACCGGGGGATAATACCCGCTTTAGTAAACCCTGCTTTTTCCAGCACCCGCCCGCTTGCGGGGTTTTTACTAAGGACAAAAGCCAGTACGCATATCATATCCAATTCAGCGAAGGCATAACCACACACCAATTTTATGGCTTGTGGCATTATGCCTTTACCCCAATAAGGTTCGGCCAGCCAATAGCCAATAAGCGGGGTTTTTCGATAAATATCTTCACGTAATTCCAAACCGACGCCACCTATTACTTCATCATTTTCATCAGCTATAGCAAAATTGATAATAGGCTCGTGGTTTTGCCAGAGGCGCACCCAGGCCTCTGCATCGGCAATAGTATAGGGCGATGGGAACCTGTCCAACAGGAAACGGGATACGTTTTTATTATCTGCGTTACGCTGCATAGCGGCGGCATCGCTTAACTTCCAATTGCGTAGCGTAAACCCATTACCCTGTAATTCCATATTTGTAACAAAAAGGTGCTGAAATATTTAATATCTGCCAAAATGCTAAATTGCATCTGATTAATCCCTTTTCATGAAAAAAATATTTACCCTGTTGTTTGTTGGCAGTTACTGGTATGTGGCATCGGCTCAAAAGCTGGAAAAATTAACTGTTGAAAGTATTATGCGCGACCCTAAATGGATGGGCACACAATCTACCAACGTAAGCTGGAGCGAAGACAGTAAAAAAATTTACTTTACATGGAACCCTCAAAATAAGGGCCGCGATGCGCAATATGAGATAACCACCCAGGATATTAAACCCAAATTGGTTAGCCCGGAAGAGCGCCGTAGCCTTACCCCGGTTATTGGTGCTTGGAACAGAAAGCATACGCTTAAACTGATAGAAAAGAACGGCGATATTTATATCCTTGATGCAAAAACCCAAAAAGAAACCCAATTGACCGCCACCGTTGAACGGGAAGGCAATGCATCGTTTAGCGCCGACGCAAGCAAGGTATTTTATGTACGCGGCGATAATTATTATGCGCTAACGCTAAACACCGGGCAAACCGTGCAACTAAGCAATTTTGTACGTGGCGGCGCGGCTACCACACTGCCAACCGCAGCAATTTTAGGCGGCGGCGGTCGCCGGGGCGGCGGGCAAGGTGCAGGCGGACGCGGCGCTGGCGCCCAGCAATCGGGCAATGAACAGGACCGATGGCTGCGTAACCAGCAAATGAGCTTGTTTGATGTATTAAAGGAACGCGCGCAGAACGATCGCCAGGCTGGGCAAAACGGCGGCCGCCGTGGTGGCTTTGGCAATGGGTTTGGTCAGCAGCAGGGCAAACACATGGCTGAACTGCCCGTAGCAGAAGATAAAACGTTAGCGGGTGTAACGGTTAGTCCCGATGGCCGGTATGTAACCTATCGTTTAATTAAACAGCCCGAACTGGCTAAAATTACCATTGTGCCTAATTATGTTACCACAAGTGGTTATACCGAAGATATTCCCAATCGCACCAAGGTAGGCGCGCCTCAATCTACCTCCGAGTCGTTTGTTTACGATACTAAACGCGATACCATGTACAGCGTTAATACCAAAGATATTCCCGGCATTAAAGACTTGCCCGATTATGTAAAGGACTACCCCGAGCAATTAGCTGCCCGTACCAAAGCCAATGAAGACCGCAGGGTAACCATACAAGGCCCGTTCTGGAACGAAGATGGCAGCAACGCGGTGGTAATAGTTAACGCGCAGGATTACAAAGACCGCTGGATTATGAAGCTTGATGCGCAAACAGGTAAACTAAGCCTGATAGATCGCCAGCATGATAATGCCTGGATTGCCGGGCCGGGCATCAGCAGCTTTGGCAGTAGTGTTGGCTGGCTGGATAATACCCATTTTTACTTTCAAAGCGAAGCCAGCGGCTACTCGCATATCTATGTAGCTGATGTAGCCAATGGCACTAAAGCACAACTCACCAGGGGCAAATGGGAGGTTTCGGCACTGCATTTATCAAACGATAAAAAATCATTTTACTTCCAGGCCAACATGGACCATCCCGGCGTGAGCGATTATTACCGCCAGCCCGTAACTGGTGGCACACCGGTAAAACTGACCAGCATGCGCGGCGGTAACGAGGTGGAACTGTCACCGGATGAAAAATGGCTGGCTATCCGCTATTCGTATACTAACAAACCGTACGAACTGTATATTCAACCTAATAAGCCAGGGGCCAAACCTGTACAGGTAACAAATTCGGTTACCGAGGAATTTAAATCGTACCCGTGGCGCGCGCCGGAGATATTTACCTTTAAAAACCGGGATGGCGCTGATATTTATGCCCGAGTATATACGCCGGCAAATCCGGCGCCATCGCACCCGGCAGTAGTGTTTGTACACGGCGCCGGTTATTTGCAGGATGTAATGTACAAATGGAGTACGTCCTACTTTCATGAATACATGTTTAATAACATGTTAGCCGATAATGGATATACCGTGCTGGAAATTGATTATACCGGCAGTGCAGGGTATGGCCGTGATATCCGCACCGGGATCTATCGCCACATGGGGGGTAAAGATTTGACCGACCATATTGACGCGGTGAAATTATTGGTTGATAAATACGGCGTTAACCCAAAAAATGTCGGCATATACGGTGGATCATACGGTGGTTTTATGACCTTGATGGCGATGTTCACTGCACCTGATGTATTTGCGGCCGGGGCCGGTTTACGTTCGGTAACCGACTGGGCGCATTATAACCACGGCTATACCGCCAATATTTTGAACGAGCCTTATAATGATGAGAAAGCATACCAGGTAAGCTCCCCTATTAATTTTGCAGCTGGTTTAAAAGGTAAGCTATTGATGTGTCATGGCATGGTAGACCAGAACGTGAACTTCCAGGATATTGTGCGGCTAACCCAGCGTTTAATAGAGCTGCATAAAGACAACTGGAGCCTGGCCGCATACCCGGTTGAAGACCACGGCTTTGTTGAACCCAGCAGCTGGGTTGATGAATACAAACGGATATATGCTTTGTTTAATGAAAGCCTGAAGAATTAGCCCAATAAGTTTAATCGTGATTAAAAACAACAGATAAGCGCAAACGTTTTATGCTAATTGTTAGTAGTATAGCTGCTTGACTATAAGGCAGCTATACACTACGTCTCTTGTTTGACAAGTTTTTATATTCGGCATCATTAAAACCTTATTTTTGTGCTACCATGACCACTACCGAAAGAATATATCAACTATACCTTCAACACCCGCTAATTAGCACCGATACCCGGAAGATAACACCGGGAAGTTTGTTTTTTGCTTTGAAGGGCGATAAATTTGATGCTAATACCTTTGCAGAACAAGCCATAGCGCAGGGTGCGGCTTATGCTATTATAGATAACGCCCATTATCGCGTAAGCGAACAATATATTTTGGTTGATGACGTACTTACGGCGCTTCAGGATATTGCACGCATGCACCGCCAGCATTTAACCATCCCGGTTATTGGCCTTACCGGCAGCAACGGCAAAACCACCACAAAAGAGCTGATCAACGCGGTGCTGTCCCAGCGTTTTAATACATTGGCAACCCAGGGCAACCTTAATAATCATATTGGTGTCCCGCTAACTATTTTAGGGATAGATAGCACCCATCAAATTGCCGTGATAGAGATGGGAGCTAACCACCAGCGCGAAATAGAAATGCTGTGCAGTATAGCACAACCCAATCATGGCCTGATTACCAATGTGGGCCGGGCGCATTTAGAAGGATTTGGCGGCGTGGAAGGTGTTAAAAAAGGTAAGGGCGAAATGTATGATTACCTGGCCCATACCAACGGCGTGGCATTTATTAACGGCAACGATGAAACGTTAATGGAAATGCAGGCCACACGCAACTTAAAAGAGATTATTTTTTATGGAGATGAAAACAATGCGCTTATCAGCGGCAAGCTTACGGCTAACTCGCCCTTCCTTTCGCTGAGCTGGACTGATAATACCGACCGCTCTACCTACCATATCACCTCGAAATTAACAGGCGAGTACAATTTGCCTAATATTCTTGCAGCCATATGCATAGGCACTTTTTTTAAGCTTACCGCCGATGAGATCAATGCAGGGGTTGAAGGGTATCAGCCTAAAAATAACCGTTCGCAATTAGTGCAAACAGCCACAAACACCTTAGTTTGCGATTATTATAACGCTAACCCAAGCAGCATGGCTGTAGCTATTGAAAACGTTACCAAATTAGCGGCAAACAGGAAAGTTTTAATATTGGGCGATATGTTTGAACTGGGCGAGGAGTCGCCTTTAGAGCATTTGGGCATCATTAAAAAAGCCCAGCATGCCCCGGTAGATGAACGCATTTTTATAGGCGAGGCCTTTTTTCAGCAACAAACCGGCACGGGCACCTATTATCGCACGGCGGAGGATGCAATAAGAAGCTTAAAAATACACCCTATAAACAACTCAACCATCCTGATCAAAGGTTCGCGCGGCATGGCGCTGGAACGGTTGGTGGAGTTATTGTAATAACGACAAAACAAAAGCGGCCCGATTCGGGCCGCTTTTGTTTTAACCGTGTAATACGATTATAAATATTTGGTGATCTCTGCAGACATCGGGGTTACCTTTGAACGGAAACGGTGGATCAATTTACCGTTTTCATCGATCAGGAATTTTTCGAAGTTCCATTTGATCTCGCCGGTAAAATCAGGGTTTTCAGCAGTAGTAAGGTATTGGAACAGCGGATCGATATCCAGCCCTTTTACGCTTACTTTACCGCTCATTGGGAAAGTTACATTAAAATTATCGTGACAAAAGGTTTTAATGTCCTCGTTTGTACCGGGCTCCTGGCCGCCAAAATTATTGGCCGGGAAACCTACAACAACCAATTTGTCTTTGTAGGTATCAGATAGTTTTTGCAACTCGGTATACTGCGGTGTGTAGCCGCATTTTGATGCCGTGTTAACGATAAGTACTTTTTTTCCTTTATATTTTTTCAGGGAAAAATCTTTACCGTCTATTGATTTCAGCTTAAACTCATAAACTGAACTGGGGGCTGCGAATAACAGCGCTAAAAAAACAACAAGTATTTTCATGATGATTTAAAATGGTTTTAATGATATACGTATAAACTAAACAAAAGGTGGCCGCAAGTTATAAACTTATTTTAGCCAGATACTTATCTTCCATTTGTGTCATTAACTTTTTACTTGCCGCGCCTTTGTCCTTATAGCCAAGCAGGTGCAATGCGCCATGTATCATCACCCGGTGAAGTTCGGTAGGTTCGGGGACATCAAACTTTTTAGCGTTCTCCCGCGTGCGTTCTACCGAGATAAAGATATCGCCTACGATTACCTTTTCCTGTTCCGAGTTGTCAAACGTAATAATATCGGTATAGGTATCATGGTCAAGATACTCCTGATTGATGCGCAGCAGGTAAGCGTCAGAACAAAAAATGTAATTCAGTTCGCTCAGCTTAAACCCCTCGGCAACAACGGTATCTTTTATCCACTTGCGGATAGCTGCTTTATTTTTCAGCGTGTATTTAATATCCTCTTCAAAAAAGCAAATGGCAGGCATTAAATTTTAAAATGAAGTTCAATTTCGTTACCCCTATCGTTAAACACGCATTGGTCGGCCAACTGTTTAATAATAAATACACCTCTGCCTGTTAAACTTTCCAGGTTTTCCGGAGCGGTTGGGTCGGGGATATGGTTAGGGTCAAAGCCCGGCCCCTCGTCAGCAACAGTCCAAACAATGCGGCGGCCATCCACTTCGGCGTTAACGATCACCTTTTTTTCAGGGTCGTTATTGTTGCCATGCATAATGGCATTGTTAACCGCTTCGCTTAAACAGGTCATCATATTGGCAAAGGTATCTTCAGATACCTGGTATTTATCTGCTATCTCTTCTATCAAAACTTCCAGTTGCGCAATGCTATCCTGCTGCGATGGCAGCTGCAGGGTAAAAAGTTCGGTAGTTGGGAAGTTTGGTGCTTGCATACTATTTTGCATTAAGTTGATCAAAATACGATTTAATTTTTTGCTTATAATACAAATTAAGTGCCGCCGGTACTGTTTTAATTTGTTCAGTTTGTTTGGCCTTGGCTTGCTGGTAGTTTTGCAGGGCTTTTATATAACCCGGGGGGATATCCTTGCCGGCATGGCTATCGCGCTTACTATCCTGTTCACGTTGCTGCTCTGCCTTTTCTGCTTCTAATAGCTTAACCTGTATTTGCTGTTGTCTTTTTATCGACTCTTCAGTTATTTTCCTGTTTACGAGATCGTTCTCAGTTTGTTCCATTTGTTTAGCAATTTGTTTCAAATCACCTAACCCATTTCGGCCGTCTTTGTTCTCTTCCTGGTTAATTTGTTCTATTTGCTGGCGTATATCCTGCTGCTGACGGGCCATGCGGGCCAATTGTTCGCTTTGGCTTTGATGCTGGCTCTGGCTCATATTATTGCCTTGCTGCTGCATTTGTTCGCGCATTTTTTGCATGTTCTGGTTCAGTTGCTGCTGTTGCTGACTTAACTGTTGCATACTGCTTTTTTGCTGCTTTTTACTTTTGCCGCTTTTCGAGTTTTTCATTTGGTCCTGCAAATGGTCAAGCGCGTCGCTTAGCATCAGGGCCAGGTTGTTCATGCTCGTCATGGTGTATTGTTGTTCGCGGTTGGCCTCGCCGGTGCGGCGGTCGCCTAAAAAGTCAAGCGCTTTATCAATATGGTCGTTTATACTGCCTATTTCGGTATTTACGGTAGATTGTATCTGTTGGATCCTCCGGCTCAGCGCATAAAGCGAATCTTCCGCTGTTTTAAGGTTATCTTTAATATCCTTTTGTTTTTGCGCCAGGGTAACATATTTAGGGTCGCCGGGGTTAGTAACGCGCAATGTTTGCATCACGTTTTCCTGGTCGAACGAGCTGTTTACCAGCGATTTTAACAACTGGCGCAACTGCTCGGCATCCACCTCGTTTTGCTGGTTCTCGCTTTCCTCCTGGTTCTTCTGCATTTTTTGCGCCATCTGCTTCATTTTATTGGCCGCCTGCTTTTGCGACTTGGAAGCCTTTTGACGCTCATCTTTCTTAATTCCTTCTTTGCTATCGTCCATATCCTGCTCCACACTTTGCTTTTCCTGGGTGGAGTTATCAAAATTGGTTTTCTCTTCCAGTTGGTCGTCCTGCTTTTTCAGTTCGTCCATGGTTTTTTCCACCTGCTTAAAATCCTGCTGCAGTTTATCCTGTTCTTTTTGCAGGCTTTCTTTATCCTGTTCTTTTTGCAGGCTTTCTTTGTCCTGCTGTTGTTGCGCCTTGTCGGCATTTTGTTGTTGCTGCTGGGTTTTATCGGCCAGTTTTTCCTGCTGTTCGGCCAGTTTATTTAACTGGTTAACCGCCTGGTTTACCTTTTGGTCAAACTCCAGTTTCTTCATCAGTTCATTCAATCGGCTCAGCTCGCGCTTCATGTTGCGGTTCTCGTTCTGCATTTTGTTTACCGCGTCGCGGGTTGATTCCTTGCGCTCCATTTCCATTAACTGGCGCAGTTTTTCCAGCATTTCCTCGGTCTTGGGGTCCAGTACGTTTTTCAGTAACTCGTCCATTTGCTTTTGCTTCTCGGTAAGTTCCGGGCTTTGCTGCTGGTTTTCCTGGCGTGTCGTCTGGTTCTTTTTATTTTCAGCCTGGATATCTTTTATCAGGTCGTTCAAATCTTTCCGTTTTTGCAACAGGTCTTCCACCTGTTTCTTCTCATCAAAACTGAGGTTGTTTTTATTCAGTAGCAGCTGATTTAGCTTCTGCGCCTCTTTCTCCAGCTGTCCGGCAATTTTTATGGCCGACATCATTTTCTGCTTCACCGCCTGCGATGACGCGTTCAGCTGATCGTTCAGTTCCTTTTCGGTCGGCATTTTTACATTGCGTTCGGGCGTGCGTGCGTGTTTAGGCCCCGATACCGCATCGTTATCGGCCACATCAAAATAGTAACTGATCTCGTCGCCAGGCTTAGTGCCCAGTTCCTTCATATCCCAATAGTAAAAGAAATCGGACTGTGTTTGACTCAGATCGGCTTTTACGCTTTTGGTGATGGTCTTTTCGGTGGTATTAGCGCCGGGCTGACCAACCTTGTAATGGAAAGTGAGCGAGGTAAAACCATGGTCGTCCTGTATGCGCCCGGTAAAGTAGATAGCCTTTGAACTTACCGAGTCGGCTTTTTCTACAGCGGCAATAACCGGCAATTCATCGGCAATTACGTTAATGCGGTAACTGGCCGAATCGCCGCGGGCCACGGTATTGCTTTCGGGCTTTAAAGAATAAATACTGTTGTGGCTGATGCGTTCTGTGTGTTCGAAAATGCCATTATTCCCGTTACTGATAGGCATTGGGTTATTATCCAGCGCAAACACAACCTTATCGGCATTTTGGGTGTGCAGCTGCCATTTCACTATAGTTCCGGCAGGGATGGTCAGATCGCCGGCGTTGATCAGTTTTTCGTCTTTTTTATGCAGGTAGCCCGGGTATTTCAGCTCCACATCAAAGTTCAGTAGCGATGGCTTCAGGTTCACCTTAATTTGGTATGGCTGGGAATAGTAACCATTAGCGCTTAACCTGAACGTGGTGCTTTGCTGCAAGTTGCTAAACAGGTAGTGGAAGCGCGCCAGGTTTTCTTTATCCAGTTTGAAAGTGTTGCCGTTGGTTTCCACATACACATCGGCGGGGATCTTACTGCCGGTCATTTTCAGGTCAAGCTTCAGGTCTTCGCCCTGCACGGCGCTCAGGTTATTGTTCAGCACCACAAACTGGAATGGCGCCAGCGGGGCATAATATTTATTATGATGAATTAAGCGCTTCGTACTCTCCGTAAGGATAGAAGGCGCGGCCAGCAGCAGGATACAGATAACCCCGGCGGGGGCGATAATGTATTTCAGGTATTTATTGTTCTCGCGCAGGTTTATAGCCGATGGAAAGCTGACCGGTTTTAGTGTGCCGATCTTTTGATTGATACTGGCCTCTATCAGCTGGCGATGTTTGGCATCCTGTTCGGAAAGTTTTTTTAATTGCAGGGTGTTCAGCAGCTTATCGCTTACATCGGTAAAGTGCTTGCCGATAATCTCGGCGGCTTCATCATGCGTAAGGGTCTTGCCCACCTGCAGCCAGGCCAGCAGCGATGGCACCACCAGCCAGAACAGCAAGCCCAGGTTCAGCAAAATAAAGGCGTAGAACAGGATGGTGCGGGCAATGGTATTGAAGTTAAAAAAGTATTCGCCCAGGGTAATTACCACGTAGGCCGTGAACAAACCAGCGCCCAAAAAGATCAGTCCCCGCAAAAGATTATTGAGATAATATTTGCGGATGAACACATTGATCTTACCGATAAGAAAATCGTAATTGTTTGCTGAGTCCATACCTGATACTAAGATAGGAAGATATTACAGGTAACGAAAATTTTGGGGGAGAATTGTTTGGGGACGGGTATTTTGGTTGATAGTGGCATATTATTGTTCACAATGACAATGTGGGGGGCATTGCGAGGAACGAAGCAATCGCGAACTATGCCCACTGTTAGCGCACGCGTGCGCTAACAAACGGGGAAAATTTTAAGGAGAATTGTTTGGGGGGATGATCATAGTCGTCAGATGTTGTTAGCACACATGGAACGCGTGCCGGCAAGGATCGTTTTCGTTATCTAAAAAGCCCGTTACTGTTGCGTCCGTGCCGGGGTGGCCAAAATCTTTAACAATTAATACTATCTTAGTTTATGCCAATACGCGCTATGAAAAAATCAGTTTTCAGTTTACTAATTCTTGTTGCATGGTTATGCGGAAAAGGATATAGCCAGACTATTCCACTGGAAAGCTTTAAAGAAGTTACCTTGCCTGTTTCGGGGAGTAAGGAGATTTATGCGCTAAATAATAAACCTGGTCAGGAGTTTGCCGTAACTTTAGTAAAAGGCAAGCTGATGATCACCAAAGCTACTTACTCGCCGGTTTTTGAATACCCATTGCCTGAAGGCAGGCTTTTAGGTGTTAACCAGGGTGAGTGGGGTGGCGGGCTGTACTACAAACTTAATGACACCACGATAAAGGACATATACGTAAATGGAGATGCCCGGAAAGCTAATACCCCCGGTGACCCATTTAGGGGTGGTTTAATGATACCCGAACGTAATCCAATAACAAAACTAATAAAAGGTACCTTTTTGATTAAAACAGGAAATATTCAAAAAGTATTTAATTATAAAGACAGCCTTTATACACTGGAAGGATTAGCGCATATGGGCCTTAGTTTTGGCTCTATCAGTAAGCTTGATATTAAAGGAAATAAAATTACCGGATCCCTTCGGTTAAAGTTTGACGACGCGCCATTCGGCTTCGCAATTTATAAAGACGATATTTACATGGCTACGCTGAATCGTTTCTATGTTATTCATAACTGGCGTGAAGAATTAATTTTAGATCATTTATTCTGGAGCTATTTGTACCCCAATTCCGTCGCGGTAAAAGACGCTAAACATATTTATGTTGGGATGAGGGCGGGCTATGCGATGATCGATGCGGAAAACAAAACAGTTGTTTTTTATCAATACACGGGAAATAATTAGAGCCTCCCCCTTGCTGGCTCCAGGTGTACTAATTAGCCAATCTTCCCTAATCACTACAGGACAGCCCATGATAGCCTGTATCATAAATGTGCATTAACTTGCGTAAACCAAATTATACAAACCATTTAAAACAAAAGGAAACAAATTTCGAAAGATTGCGTAACCCGAATAGCTGTGTTTTGCTATCTTCGTTATTAGCTATCCGTGTAAACAAACGCGACGTGGTTCTTTTGCTTTTACCATTAACCAATAGCCATTATGCCTATTTCCAGAAGAGAATTTGTTAAGCTGAGTTCGTTAGCGCCGCTGGCGTATGCCTCGCCATTTCCAAAAGGATTGTTTGGCGATCTCAATATTGCCCCATCGGCTAACGCCCTGTACCAGGCGTTTAAAAACCCCAATAATGCCGCGCGCCCGTTTGTGCGCTGGTGGTGGAACGGCAACCGGGTTGTGGAAGCCGAATTGCTGCGCGAACTGGATATGTTGAAGGAAAAGGGCATTTCGGGTGTGGAAATTAACTCTATTGCCTTCCCGCCGGGTGATGATGGCATGGGCTATCAACCGCACGACTGGCTGGGCGATGAATGGATAAAAATGCTGAAGGTTACGCTAAAGGGCGCCAAAGAGCGCGGCATTACCTGCGATATTATTGTTGGCTCGGGCTGGCCGTTTGGCGGCGAGTTTTTAACCCGCGATGAACAGATACAGCTTTTAGCTTTAGGCACGCAAACATTCACGGGGCCAAAGCAAGTCACCGTTAAAAAAGCCGACCTGCTGGTCGATATGGACGCGCTGATGACCTACAAAAAGGGTGTGATGGAATTGACCAGCCTGCGCCTGGCCCCAACTAAAATGGAGGTATTTACCCCGGGCATTAACCTGAATAGCGAGACTGGCAAAGATGAAATTACTTTCAGCGTACCCGAGGGTGAACATGTGCTGTATTACAACGTAAAGCTTACGGGCTATACCGCGGTAACCAACGGCGCACCGGGTGCCTCAGGGCCAGTGCTGAACCACTACAGTAAGCCGGCTGTTCAGCGATATTTAGACCGGATGTCGGACGCACTGAATACAAAAATAGGCCCTATGGGCGATTACTTCCGTTCGGTGTTTGTGGATAGCCTTGAACTGCGCGGCAGCAACTGGTGCGATGATATGCTGGCACAATTTAAACGCCGCCGCGGCTACGATTTGGAACCCTACCTGCCTTTTGTGATGTTCAAGATCAACAAAAAAAGCACCTACAACGGCAATTTGGAAATAAGCGATAACCCCGGCTTTTCGGTACAGGTAAAGGACGACCTTGCCCGCGTACGTTACGATTTTGAAACTACCCGGCTGGAGCTTTTTAACGAGCGCTTTTTGCAAACGTTTATTGAATGGTGCCGGAAGAACAAAGTAAAATCGCGCGTGCAGGCTTATGGGCGGGAATACTACCCGCTGGAATCGGCCATGCAACTGGATATACCCGAATGCGAAACCTGGCTGAATACCGATGTAGGTACCGATTTAGGCGAAAACACCTGGAAGGTAGGCCGCGAGTACCGGCCGGTCAACAAGTTTGTCTCGTCGGCAGCCAGGCTTACCGGGAAGCGCCTCATCAGTTGTGAAGAAATTACCAATACCGCCGTGGTATTTAACGCCACACTCGAACGTATAAAAGTAACCGGCGACCAAAGTAACCTTTCGGGCGTAACCCATTCTATTATACATGGCTTTAATTATAGTCCTAAAGAGATCCCGTTCCCTGGCTGGGTGCGCTACGGCACGTTCTTTAACGAACGTAATACCTGGTGGCCCTACCTGCGCAGTTGGATAGATTACAAGGCCCGCCTCTCGGCTATTTTCCAGGCGTCAGACCTGCAATCAGATATCGCCGTGATGTTCCCGCATGCAGATATGTGGTCGAAATTCGGCCTGCAGTACCAGCAAGCCCCGTCGCTGGTTTATCCCGAATATGCCAACAACATTTGGGAAGCTATTCACCAAAACGGCGGCGGTTGTGATTATATTAACGAAAGCATCCTGCAGCAAAGTAAATTCAGCAACGGGGCCTTGCATTATGGTCCGCGCAGTTATAAAACCTTACTGCTGGCCAATGTAGAATCCGTTGACCCGGCGACTGTTACCGCACTGAAACAATTCGCAGCCGCCGGCGGACTGATCGTTTTCATAGACAAAGAGCCAGTGAAAAGCTATGGCTTGCAAAACCATGCAGGTAAAGACCAGCAGGTAGCCCACGCTATGCAATCGCTTAAAAAAGCTTATCCTAAAAACGCGGTTAACTTCCCCGCGCCGGGCGATAAGATCATCAACTGGTACGCCGATATGCAGGCTAAATTCAATATCGTGCCGTTTGTGAAGTTTGATAAACCGGTGAACCATGTAAGCCAGAACTATTACAAAACCCCCGATGCCGATATCTTCTTCATTACTAATTATAGTATCGAAAAATCGCACCAGTTTACGGCAACCTTCAACATTAAAAACCGTACCGCCTGGTTATGGAATGCTGAAACCGGCGAAAAATTATTGTATCCAACCGATGGCGGCAAAAATAAGCTGAAGATAAACCTCGACCCAGCGGAATCCGTCCTGATCGTTTTCACGGATGATACCCAGGGCCAGCATTTCGCCATGAGGAAAGTCGCCAGCCCTAACCCCAAAGCCATTGACGGGCCATGGAGCATAACGCTGGAAAAGGTGTACGAAGTGCCGCGCAAAACCGAATTTAAAACCCTGATTGATTTTAAAGACGATGCCGAATTGAAAAGCTTTGGCGGCGTGGTTTATTACGAGCAAACGTTCAACGTCAGCAACCCGAAAGATTACCACTCCATCGATCTTGGAAAAGTGGCCGGGATATCTGAAGTAACGCTTAACGGCAAGCCGCTTGGTTTTAAATGGTATGGCAAGCATATTTACGATACTAAAAACCTGGTAAAGCCCGGCGCTAATACCATCAAAATAAAAGTTACAACAGTATTGGGCAACTATGCCAAATCATTAAAGGATAATAAAGTTGCGGACCGGTGGACAAAAATCCAACCGTTATATTCGGCGGGATTATTGGGTCCGGTTAATTTGGTTTAGGATTAAATTGCTTTTGCAGATATTTGGGCAATGGATAACCAATTGATCAAGTATCTGCAATTGTTGCATCCGCTTACCAAAGCGGATATGGAGCTAATTGCCGGATATTTCACTCCCCAAACGTTTAAGCAGGGGGATTATTTGTCCAAGCCGAATAAAGTAGCCCGCGAAATGTTTTTTGTGGAAAGCGGAGTTATCCGCATAGGGTCAATCAATGAAAAGGGCACCGACCTTACCCATTATTTTTATGGCGAGAACAACTTAGTATCCATTTTGCATAGCTTTAACGAAGATGTACCCATGCCGGCTTTTATACAGGCCTGTACTAACGCGGAAGTATTAACCATTAGCAAAAGCACGCTTCAACAGCTATACCAGCAACTGCCCTTTTTAAAACAGGTGATAGACCAGCAAAACCAGCAACACCTGATTGAAAAAGTAAACGTCCACAACCTTTACCAGGGTGAAGACGCGGAGAGCCGTTATCATTTATTTGTATCTCGAAACCCCAATATTGTATTGCGTGTAGCACTAAAAGAGATTGCATCGTACCTTGGCATTACGCCACAATCGTTAAGCAGGATTAGGCGGGGAAGGTAATGGATGAGGACGATCAATCATTGGAAGTTATGACAATAGTGGCTGATGAAATTAAAATATGAGTTTCGTTTTTACCATATGTTAAGCGCCGCGGGGTTTTAAGCCCGCACTTTTGTCCTGTTAAAACAAGACAAATGGAAACAACAACTAACAGATCATTACAAAACAAAAGGGTGATTATATTGGGTGGAAGTTCAGGTATTGGACTGGCCACCGCTAAAGCCGCCTCGGCCGATGGGGCCAGTGTGATTATTGTGTCCGGCAATCAACAACGGATAGATAGCGCCTTAGCCGAATTACCGCCAACCGCCACGGGCTATACCATAAACCTTAGTCATGAATCCAACATCAAAAGCTTTTTTGAAAACATAGGCAAATTTGATCACCTGGTATATACCGCCGGAGAAAATCTCACGTTAAACAACATTGCCGAAACGGAAATAGATAGCGTAAAGCCCTTTTTTAACCTGCGGTTTTGGGGCGCTTTCGCGGCCGTAAAATATGGTTCGCCGTGGATTAATCCCGGCGGGTCTGTTTGTTTGACAAGCGGCATTGCCAGTTTACGGCCGGGTACCGGCTGGGGCATAGCAGCTAGCATCTGTGGCGCGGTGGAAGGCTTTGTTAGGGCCATGGCAGTAGAGTTGGCTCCTATTCGTGTTAACAGTGTAATGCCTGGCGTGGTGCGTACCAACCTATGGAATAGCATGGAAGCCGCCGACCGTGAAACACTATACAATACCGTTGCCAATAAGCTGCCCGTGAAACGTATTGGCGAGGCTGAAGATGTGGCCCTTGCGTTTATTTATTTAATGAAGCAACAATTTGGTACCGGCCAAAATATAATAGTTGATGGCGGTACGGTTTTAGTATAAAAGCAAGTAAATAATTCGTTTACACTAAAAACACGAACCTCCGATTTGTCAAGATCGGGGGTTTGCACTGTTTGCAGAAAGGCTTATCTTTAAAATCAAAGACTCTAATGCCATGGCCAAACCACAAAACCACGATGAGTATATCGCTAGCTTCCCAACACCAACCCGCGATCTGCTGCAGCAAATGCGGGAAACCGTACAGCAGGCCGCGCCTGACGCCGTTGAGGTAATTAGTTATAGCATGCCCGCTTTTAAGCTGAATGGCAAAATGTTAATTTGGTATGCAGGGTACGAAAGACATATTGGTTTTTATCCCGGCTCATCGCCCATCATTGCATTTCAAAAAGAGATATCAGAATATAAAAACGCCAAGGGTTCGGTACAATTTCCCTTAGATAAACCCCTGCCTGTGAGCTTGATCTCGCGGATGGTTCAGTTTAAGGCTGATGAAATAACACAGAAAATATCCTTGAAGCAACCCACACGTTCCCGTAAGCTTAGTGCAGGATAACAGAGTCTGAACTTGCTGTGTGACACCTTATTTAAACCCCTACCATTGCATCCGGGAAGGTCAACTCAAATGTACTTCCGATGTTTTCTTCAGATGTAATATTGATATGGATTTGATGAAAGTCGGCGATGGATTTTACAATAGGCAGGCCCAGGCCAAAGCTATCCTGTTCTAACGACTGGCGGAATTTTTTAAAGCGGTTAAAAATGTGCGGCAATTGTTTAACGCCAATGCCAATACCCGTATCGGCGACACTTATCATAAACCCGCCCTTCACCGGCTGACCGTTGATCGTAATTTTACCCCCCTCTTTATTGTATTTAATGGCATTATTTACCAGGTTAAAAAATAGGTTGAACAGTAAAAATTTATTAACGCCAACAAATTTGGCATCAGCCGGCACATTTATAACACATTCAATATTTTTATCCTGAAGACGGATAGATATTTCGTCATAAACATCCTGCAGCAATTCGTTTATCCCTATTGTATCCTCTTTCAAAAACTGATCGTTTTCAATTTGTGATATTAATAGCAATGTTTTGGTGATCGTTTTAAGGCGGTTTAATATGCGCTGCATTTCCAGCAGGCGTATCTTCGTTTCATCGGCTACATCATCCTGCTCAAACATGTTCTCTATCTTCGATTGCAGGATAGATATTGGCGTCATTAATTCGTGCGATGCGTTGGAAATAAACTCCCGCTCTTTCTGGAAGGTACGCTCAATCATTACAATCATTTCGTGGATGCTCATGTCCAGGTACTCAAAATCTGTAGTGGTGGTCTTTACCTTTTCGTAAGCTCCAAAATTGGGGAATTTATGGCCGCGGAGCTTTGTTTTAATGATCAGGCCCAACGGGCGTAATACATAGTTAGAATAAACCATGTCGGCCATAATAGTCAGCAATATCATGCCCAGTAAAACCTCCAGCGCAATATTTTGCAGCGGGCCGCTGGTTTCACCAATAGTAGCTAAGCTTTTACCTACTTCAAGCAGGTAATTTCTTTTATCAACTTTAAATGTATGACTTAAGATACGATATTGAATGGTGTCGCCTTCCACAATACGGCGTTCGTTGGCTATTGTATCTAAAAATTTGCCAGCCGGTACAGTATCCAAGCTCACATATTCTTCTTTCAGCAAGGTATAACTACCGTAAGCCTCATCGTTTTGTATGTAGTATTTTATGCCTTTGCTGTGTACCACCTGCAACACCTTTTCGCGCTGTTTGCGCAGGCGGTTATCGGTATAGTTTTGGTTAATGCTTTTAATAAGCTTAGGCAGCAGCGCTACAAAAAGCAGCACTATTACCAGTTTAGAAACGGTATTGAATAATGTAAGTTTAGTTTGAAGCTTCAATACTTACAGGTTTATCCGGTAGCCTAAACCTCTAACGGTTTCCAGCCAGTCGGGAGATTCGTATACGTTTAATTTTTTACGGATATTTTTAATATGCGCATCAATATAATTGCTATCGTAATCATCATTAACTACGCTGCCCCATATATGCTCGCTCAATTGCGGACGGGTAAGCGTACGGTTTTTGTGCAATATCATGTAGCCTATCAGGTCGAATTCCTTTTTAGTGATGCTGTTTACAAGTGTGTTATTATAGGAAATGGTACGGTCTGTCAGGTCGATAACAAAATTGCCCAGCGATACCAAATTATGTTTAATGCCAAATTTGCGGCGCATAATAGCCTGCATGCGGCTCTGTAATTCCAGCAGCGAGAATGGCTTGGGTAGATAGTCGTCGGCCCCCATATCCAATCCCTTAATACGGTCGTTCAATTCGGCACGTGCGGTAAGGATCAGGCATGCAGCCTCGGGATTGCTTTGCTTTGCTTCTTTCAGCAGGTCAAGGCCATCGTAATCGGGCAGGCCCAGGTCAATTAATATAAAATCATATTGGTTAGTGCCAATCTTTTCAGAGGCTGTGGCACCATCATAGCATGTTTCGCACAGGTAATTATTACCCGACAGGAATATCTGCAGCTCGCTGGCTAATGCTTTTTCGTCTTCTACAATTAAAACATTCATGTCTTGTTAATAAAAAAGGTAATAAAATGTCAGGTTAAAAAATACTTCCTTGTGGTTTTTCAGCTGGCCTTCTACGTTTACCGGGATAGAATATTTGGTGGCAGCCTCTATAGTGTAATGCGGCCGGTTGTAAGCAATAGGTAACTTAAAGCTATAGTTTAACACGTTAAACTGTCTGTTGGCATGAGCGGTAAGCAGGTTATCTATATCGTGCCCAAAACCCGTTTCAGGGTTAGGGTCCGATCGTTCATCGTCCGAATAGCGTTCCACAAAGTTCTGTGTGCCCAATATCATGCTAATGCCGGGGGTGAAAGACAGGTAATCCTTATCATCGAAAATACCAAACTTGGTTTCATAATAACGGGTAATGGCAGGCGTAACAAAAATATCGCTGGCCTTGCCCCATAAATAGTCAAAGGCTACGCTGGTTTTAAACAACTTCCAATTATAAGTGTTTTTTATATCGATATTGTTATTTGATAATGATTTGATTATCTGCGCATTGCGATTAAAAAAGAAGTGACTGTAACTGGCTGTTCCGCTAAGGTTTTTGTTAATATGATATAAATACCCGGCGCCCACATCAACCTCATCTAATGTTGGGTACGAGCCAGATACCTTCCAGATGGTACCATAGGCAAAGAAACCCGATTTAGCATTGTATACCATATCGGCAGTGTAATAACGGTAACGTTTAGGACTGGTACGCCCGAAGAAACTGGCATCGCTGCCTGCCGTTATTCCTAACGATAAGGATTGCTTATGTATAATTGTATCAGTATCAATCTTAATCCTGTCATGATCGATCCGTATGTTCATTAGCTTAATTGCCGAATGAGCGTTCAGATAAAATATAGTTAAAGCAAGGGCACAAATGTACTTCATTGGGTTTGGGCTTAATTATCCTTAGTTATCATTTCGTCGCGGTATTTCCGGCGGGCGCTCCATACCGTCAGGCCTGCGCTGACGTTTGGCTTTTTCTTTTGTAGCATCGCCTTCCTCCACCTTTTCAGGCTTCGATTGTTTTTTTGGCTTAGGCACTTCCTTTACCTTTGGGTCGTTTTTAGATGACGCTTTAAGTGTTTTTATTGTGTCGGAAATACTGTTGTAAGCCTTTTCTGAAAATACCGGCCCATAGGACAACACAATAGCATGTTCATCCCGGCTTTTTTTTGTTTTAGCCGACAACAGACATGGTGCGGATGCCAATAAAAAAACAATATACACAAACCACTTTATCATGAGAAACCGCGCGCACTTAAAAACATGCTGAAATTAAATAATTACTATTTGTTGGGATAATTTTTAATGATTTTTTGTCCTCGTTTATTGTAAAAAAATCAATGGTGTTTAATCAAAACAGCGCACCATTAATAGGTAAGTATTAAGGGTAACGCTGTTCATATTATAAATAGGAGGGGTCTTTTATTAATCCGGCCAGGCCAGATCAGTTTATATTTTAGCTTAAAGCATTCATAAATTTCGAAGCAAACATCTGGTTGTATTCGTCAACAAATACACAGGCCAGTTGCTGCAGGCGGTTAACCAAATCGGTACCTACCTTAATACCCAGCATATTTACGGGCGTTGTCATGGCGCCGGCCAATTCGGCGCTGGTGCTCATTACGCACACGCTGTTATTTGCCTTGTCTTCACTACGTTTTACCGAAGTAGCCACCGCCATATTACTAATATTAAAATCAGCATAAGGTTTCATGCGCTGGTCCGGGTCGGCATCGCCTATGGTCCACTGCCTGCCATCGGGTTGCAGCCCCCAGGTAATCAGGTCGCCGGCAGCATTAATCACACCGCTGCTCACACCTTCCATTTGCAAAACATATTTGGCACGGTCGGCAGCATAACCTTTGGCAATACCACCAAAGTAAATGCGCATACCTTTTTCTTTTAAAAATACGGTGTTATCGGCAGCGTTAAGTTCTACCTTTAGATACCCCATGTTGGTACCATAAGTAATATCAAAGGCACCCTGTGTAAGCCCGGCTATTTCAAGCGACCGTTCTATCAGTTTAAAAAGTTCGCCATTAATTTTTACGGGAGCAACGCCAGCGTTGTGATTAATTAGGGTTGCCTGGCTATCGGCACCAAGTGTAGTTAGCAGTTTATCAACACGTTTTATTTCTGCTACTGCGCTTTCTATTCGTTCCTCGGCCCAATAATTATTGGCCGCTACCACACTTATCTCAAACGGGGTACCCATTAAATTCACATGCTTTTTGTGAACCAGGTTATTGCTGATTATACTCTTAACGATTTGCATACCAAAATCAGATTAAAATACCTATAACGCTACCCCAATCACAACTGAACCCTTGGATAATCAGCATGATATATTCGAAAATAGATGAGTATCATGAAATTAAGATGAAAACCGCGAGTTAGAAGTGTTTTTAACACTATTTAACCTGGTAACTTTTTTACGCTAATTAACGGTGTTATTATTGCCCATAGCCTTAAAAAACAAGAGAGACGCAAATGGCGTCTCTCTTAGGTAGGCGAATATTTTAAGGCCCCTATTGTCGAAGGGAAATAAGTACTTACACCCCGCTATTCACAGCAAAACCACCATCCACGTTTACTACTGTACCGGTAACAAATTTAGATGAATCACTTAGCAACCAAAGTAGCGCGCCTATCAATTCATCGGGCTCGCCAAAGCGTTTGAATGGCGTTTGCTTTAATACCAGGTTACCACGGTCGGTATAGCCGCCATCGGGCTGGGTTAACAATGTTCGGTTTTGCTCGGTCAGGAAAAAGCCGGGCGCAATAGCGTTCATGCGCAATTTATCGCCATGCCGGTTAGCCATTTCTACCGCAAACCACCGGGTGTATGAGTCGATAGCCGTTTTGGCCAGGGTGTATCCCAGCACCTTGGTGATAACCCTTTGCGATGCCATGCTTGATATATTTACAATACTGCCTTTACCGGTTTTCACCATGGCCTCGCCAAAAACCTGGGTTGGTATCAAAGTGCCCCAAAGGTTCAGTTCCATTACCTGGCGCAGGCCATCCATGTTTAATTTAAATACATCGGCATCAGGCTGAACAACACCACCGGGCATATTGCCGCCGGCGCCATTTACCAGTCCGTCTATCCTGCCAAATGCAGCTAAAACCTTATCGCGGGCAGCTATCAGTTCTTCCTCTTTCATTACATCGGCTACCAGGGCAATGGCTTTGCCGCCTGCGGCTACAATTTCGTCAGCGCGTTCCTGCGCAATTTGTTGGTTCCGCCCCAAAATGCCTACCGCACCGCCTGCTGAAACAATGCCTTTTATAAAAGCCCCGCCTAAAATGCCGGTGCCGCCGGTAACTATAATTACTTTATCCTTTAATGAGAAATCTTCCATTTTTTATTAACTGGTTTATAGGTAAGAGAATTAGGCAAAGCAAATAAAAAAACCGCATAACATTTATAAAATGTATGCGGTTTATTCAACTTTATTAGCTCTTTTAGTTTTTTAACAGGTCGGTAATCGGTTGTCCGATAGCGCCGTTAGGTGTTTGAATGTGCAATAGCGCGGCCACAGTTGGTGCTATATCCGTTGTATGCAGATCACTATAACTGGCGCCCGGCTTAATATTCCAGCCCATAAATATTAGCGGAATGTGTGTATCATCGGGGTTCCATTCGCCATGGCCTGTGCCTGTAGGGCCAGCCTGCAAATAACCCGCGTTAGGGATAACGATAACCGCACCGCTACGTTTGTAATGATATCCGTTTATCATTTTTGTGCGCACAATTTCGGGTATGGCTGCATCGTTTATTTTATCCATATCGGCCGCAAACAAGTTGTTAGGATCCCGTTTCATAAAATCCACCGTGACTGCTTTTATAGCCTGATAGTCAAGTTTCTGACCTTCAATTTTCGGCACATTAAAATTCACCGCATATTCTATTACCGACAGCACCAGGTTATCTGCCTTAAATTTTTTCTCCAGCATTTGGTTTAACTTGTTTTTATAGTCGACTTGTTTCCAATACCCGCCAGGCTGGTTATGCGCTTTTGCAAATTCAACCGAATGGGTGGCCCCGTGGTCGGCGGTAAGAAAAACCAGGTAATTGCCTTTGCCAACTTTAGCATCAAGGTTGCTGAAGAATGCGGCCAGGTCCTTATCTAAGCGTAAATAGGTATCCTCGGTTTCAATAGCGTTTAAGCCAAACATGTGACCCACGTAATCGGTAGATGCGCAGTTAATGGTCAGGAAATCGGTAGTCCCGTTATTGCCCAATTTATAAGCATCAATAGCAGCTTTTGCAAAATCAAGCGTAAGCGTGTTGCCGAACGGGGTGCTGCGGATGGTAACGTGGCGGTTCTTATAAAGTTCGGCTATTTTATGCGGAAATGCCGTGTTGGTTTCGCCTGCAAATTTGCCTTCCCAAATTGAATTATCAGCACTGCTTTGGATATAGGTTGGTATTGGATAAAGCGGGTTCCAATCGTTAGCGGTCAGTTTTTCTGGTTCGTTAGCGTTATTAAAATTGTTCACCCAGGCAGGAAGTTGCTGCATGTAATAAGTACTGGTAATAAAGCGACCGGTTGCATCGTCAAACCAAAAAGCACCTGTAGGTGAATGGCCTGCCGGAAGGATGCTTGCCCTGTCCTTTAAAGAAACACCCACCACCTTCGACCGGAAGTTGGTGGCCAGCATCAATTCATCTGTTATGGTAGATGCTAACAGGTTACGCGGCGACATTTTACCCTCTTCGGATGCTGTGCCCACGCTATTCACAGTGCTATCGCTCACGCAGTAAGCGGCTTTGCCCGTTAGCTGGTCAACCCAGTCGTTACCGGCAATGCCATGTATAGCCGGGACTGAGCCGGTAAAAATAGATGAGTGCCCTACCGCAGTAGCCGAGGGCAGGTAATTGATGGTAGTATTCTCGCAACGAAAACCTTCGTTTAACAAGCGTTTAAAGCCGCCTTGCCCATAACGTTCGTAATAACGGTAAAGGTAATCCCAGCGCATCTGGTCTATTACAATCCCTACCACCAGTTTGGGGCGGGGTACGGTTTCAGTAACCGGGGTTGCAGTTGCTTTCTTTTTGTTTTGTGCCGAAATGTTTGCGGCAATAAATATACAGGAAATTAATAGCAGGTGTCTGAGCCTCATAATGGGGTATGTGGGTTTCGTGTAATGGCAAATATCAATAATGAACTTTAATTTGCAATGTGATTTTTTTGTTAATATAGGATAAAGATGAAGTCTGTTTATACAAATAAAGTAAGTATATCTTATTACCCAGCTTTCAAAAATAATGTTTTATAAAACACTTTGAAATTTATTTTAATAATAATCGAAACAAATCGAAATGTCTACCAACAAAGGAGGATTACTCAACAAAAGTGAGCAGGGCATGCTGCCCAGCAGTATGGATGTCCCGCCATACGCGGTTAATCTCTGTATCGGGGGCGGCAGCTATTAATCCGCAGTATGGATAAAGCTTATCCACCGCACTACGTGAGGTAATGGCTAACTGGCGGCTGGTTTTGGTAACTGCCCTTAATTCATTCGCACAATTGTTCAGTGGTTTTTCCCACGATACATCCACGGCTTTAAATAGTCCATCACGGGTAAATTGTAACTCATCGGTAGTTGATTGCAGCAACTCTCTTAATAGCGTTCTTTGCCCATCGGTGAGTTTAGGCAGCTTAATGCGCTCTTCAAACACATCCTTGCAAAGATCGACAAAGTGCAAGGCCATTCCGGAAAGATTTACGGCCAAAGTTGCCTCAGCCAGTTGCAGGAAGGGGTATTGATATAGTTTAGTGTCGACTTTGGCATAACCGGCATCGATATGAAAACTGCGATTGGCGCGTATAACCACATCCTGCATTTCAAACGAGTGGCTGCCAGTAGCTATCATGCCTATGTATTTCCAGGTAGGCAGCAAACTCACATCTTTCCTGTCGATAATAAATGGCAATACCAATGGTTCACCATCAGGTCCAGATACGGTTTCACCGTTCTCTTTAATCAGGCAATTAGCTGTAAAATGCGTGGCATGATAAGCCCCGCTGGCATATTTCCAGGTACCGTTTAGCTTGTAGTAACCATCAATTAGCTCAGCCGTGCCGCTTACCGCACCGCTGCCTGCCAGGCATAATCCGGGTGTACTGTATATCTGTTGCGCTACCACTGGCTCCATAAAGCCCCCGAACCACCCTGCCCCACAGCATAAGGTAATTACCCAGCCAAAGCTGCCATCGGCCCAGCTAATAGCTTCTTGTAAACGAACCAGGTCAGGCAGTGAAGTTTCCAGCCCTCCATAAGCTTTTGGTACCAATAGTTTAAACCACTGTTGCTGATAAACCAGCGCTAATTGCGCGGGGTGCAATTGACCTAATCCTTCAGCCTCGGGTGCGTTATCGCGAATGACGGCGAGTACTTCGGGACTGATAAATGATGAAGGATGCGGGGCTTGAAAACTCATAAAGAAGCCCCCTCTAAATCTCCCCCGGAAGGGGAGACTTTGCTTCTATCCTTCTTCCAAATTTCCAGCCATTGGTAAAAACCTGCAAATGCTACTATAAAAAGGAAAACAGTAAGCAAACCAAACAAAGCCAGCTTTTTATAGAATAATAAAGGGATAGCAAACAGGTTAGATACATTCAGCAGTATCCAGTTTTCCAGCTTGCGCCGTGCCAGCAGCCACATACCTGCCCAGGCGGTGGAAGACACCCACGAATCCCACAGTGGCACGTTTGATTTGGTGTAATTTTTCAGTATAAAATACAACACTGCCCAGCCCACAAAAACTATCAGCAGGGTAATCACCCACTCGCTGCGGGTGGCCCAGCTAATTTTCACCGGTGGTTCATCGCGTTTTTTTATCCAATACACCCAGCCGTAAACACTCATTACCACGTAATAAACATTCAGCGCCGATTCGGCATATAAGCCGGCTATTAGCAATACGTAAATACTGATGAGCGTACCGGCAATACCTGTAGGATATAACCATAAATTGTTGGCCTTAGCCAGCAAAACTTCAGCAACGCTTAAAATCACCGCGGCCCATTCCCAAAAAGTAGTTTGCTGGAACTGGTTGGTTAAAAGCTGTATCCAGGGATGTAAATTCATAAGCGGGGTAAAGGTAAGGATAATCAGCTTTTAACCTTCTCAAAATATTTGCCGGTGAATTTATAGGTGATATATTTTTTTGTTGCTCTATTATGTTGTGTAACCAATGGCATATAGATAATACTTTTTACGCTATCATATTTAATGTCCGCATCAATATCATCGTCGGTTTTGGAAAGATCATAGTAGTAAAATAATTCGTTAGTTAGGCCATTTTTAGTTTTGATAAGCTTAGTGCCGACAAGTGTGTCTTTTTTAATCTGAAATATCTCTAATCCTTTTACAATATCTTTCGAAGAACCAATTGTCAAGAATGTAACTAAATAATAGGATGTTCCATTTGAAGTTAAAGTGTATATTTTTCTATAGTTAGGTTGATCATCACCTTCTACTTTATAGGGAGTGAATGAAGCATATACTTTTGCCCTTTCTTTATATTGAAACACATTTTGGAAAAAATGCATTGTACCTCCTGTTTCTGTATCCCAGGAATATACCCTTAACAAGTTATCGCTCGATGTATTGATATCGACATCATTTTTGATCAGGGAGTGAAAAGGGGCATAAATAGTATAAGGATATTTTGAAGCGTAGTTTTGAAGCTTCCTGCCAAAGCGATTATTAGCTTCAAATAATGAATCAATGTTATTAATGGTTGTGTCTTTGTTATTCCACCTCCAATAATCAATCTTTTTAAAAGATTTCAGTAAATCTGCTTCAATCCTTTTTGTGGTTTGAGCAAATAAACCGTTAACACTAAGAAAGAGCACACAAACAAGAATCACTTTTTTCATTACAAATGAATATACACCATAAAAATAGGGATAAATCTTTCGACTTATCCCTAAATATATCATGTTAAACTAATCTCTAATTACGCTTCCACCGTCTGACCGATCAGGTTTTTAGCTACCAGGTACTCGGCAATTTGCACGGCATTAGTGGCAGCACCTTTGCGCAGGTTATCTGACACTACCCAGCAGTTCAGCGTGTTTGGCTGGCTTTCATCGCGGCGGATACGGCCTACAAAAACATCGTCCTTATCGTGCGCGTCAAGCGGCATCGGGTATTTCAGGTTGGCTACGTCGTCGGTAACTACTACACCGGGCGCTTTGCTTAAAATATCACGCACTTCAGCCAGGTCAAAATCGTTGGCAAACTCAATATTTAATGCCTCAGAGTGGCCACCCATAACCGGGATGCGTACTGTAGTCGCTGTTACGCGGATACTGTCATCGCCCATTATTTTTTTGGTCTCTTTTATCATTTTCATTTCCTCTTTGGTGTAACCGTTTTCGGTAAATACATCAATATGAGGCAATACGTTCAAGTCTATCTTGTAAGGATAAGCCATAGCGCCCTCAATACCTTTGCGCTCGTTCATCAGCTGGTCAACGGCTTTAACACCAGTACCTGTTACCGATTGGTAGGTTGATACCACCACGCGTTTTATCTGGTATTTATCGTGCAGGGGTTTTAAGGCTACTACCATTTGTATGGTGCTGCAATTTGGGTTGGCTATAATTTTGTCTTCGGCTGTTAAAACATCAGCGTTAACTTCGGGCACTACCAATTTTTTGGTCGGGTCCATGCGCCAGGCCGATGAATTATCAATAACAGTAGTACCGGCTGCTGCAAAAAGCGGCGCCTGTTCTAACGAAGTACTGCCACCGGCCGAGAAGATGGCCACATCGGGCTTCTGCTTAATCGCATCGGCTACTGAAACAATCTTATATTGCTTACCCTTATAAGTGATTTCCTTACCAACACTTTTTTCGGATGCAACGGGGATCAATTCTGTTACCGGGAAGTTGCGTTCTGCAAGAACTTGCAACATTTTAGTGCCTACCAGTCCGGTGGCGCCTACTACTGCGACTTTCATTGTTTTTTACTATCTATTATAAAATAATTAATTTTTGAACTTCAAATATGCGAAAAATTTAATCAAATCCTCTAATATCTACCAAATTAGTATAGAATATTTTAAAAATATTTTCCGGCGCTTTGTAACATATCGGCTACAACCTGCGTCTATTCACCCAAATTGCCCGGAGATGGCGGCAGGTACCCCGCCATTTCAGCAATTCAATACATTATTTATTTACTATAAAAACGGCGTGATGCCGTCTTTAATTTTAACACAATGAAAAACAAATTTTTAACCTTAATCGCAATCACTGCACTTTTTTTCACCGCTTGTAAAACCGATAATGCCGTAACGCCTGTAGCCGAAGAACCCAAACTGGGCGATACCTACCAGCCTTTCACCAGGGACTCTAAATGGGTATATTACAGTGTCACCCACATCCCGGGCACGTTCAATGAAACCAGGATTGAAACAAACACCATTACCATGAATGGTACGCCTTACATATTCGATCAGAAGGAATACCATGTAGCTAAATCATCAAGCACACTCGATCCTAGTTTAACCGATGTGTTTTTTGGTTTGAATAATGGCGTATATAGCACCCGCGAGACAGACGATGCCAGCGGCCAATCGTTTGAAATGCCTTATTTGAATCCTGATGTTGCCTCGGGCACAAGTTGGATCACCACTGTAAATCTTGTTGGCGTGGCTACTCAAATGCAGCTTAAAACCACCGTGATGGAAAAAGGCATTAGCCGACTGGTTAAAGGCAAAAATTATGAGAATGTAATACACAGCCAGATTGAAGTGCAATACAAGATCAATAATGCGTTTCAAACCATGTTTTACTATGATTTTTATGTAGCTAAAGGCATCGGTATGATTGCTTTTTACACCCGTACCCCCACAGCCGACCTTACGTCCTCTGAACTAACAAGCTATACCATTAAATAGGTCCGATAATCAGTTCCCGGCCGGCAATGTTTTGGAGCCGGCCGGAGGCTGTTGCATGTTAAATGTATTATAACCGGTTTCACGAATATTTTTTGTTATGAAGTAACCAATCAACAGACAAGGTGCCTGCACCGGTAAGCGTAAGTGAAGCTAAACCAGCTATATATAATAAATTAACTTCAAATCCTGGCGGGCCAAATAAAGGCCCATGTGGCGTTAACCCAATTGTTTTGATACTGCTAAAACCATAGTTGATGTGGATAGTGAACATAGCAACCAACATGGTTAAGATTAAAGGGACGGCGACTATACTTGTAAATAAGCCTAAAAATATAGCAAGTCCGCCAAAAAATTCAACCAATGGTACCAGCCACGAATTAAAATGCGGAAAGGGCACGCCAATTTGGGTAAGAAGTTTCTCAAACCCTAAAGGGCCCCGGCTTAACTTAGCCCATCCGTGCGCCATAAACCCATAACCAATAATTAGCCGCAACAATAAAGGGGCGTATTGATCATATTTTTTTTGCAAAGGGGAAAACTCTTTTTTAACCATATAGATTTGAATTTATCCCTCGGTCGTAAAAGGGCTTTAAACCTTACAGGATAATTGTACTTATAGTTAATATTTAAAGGCCTTTTAAACAAAGTCATTATCACCCTACTGCCATAATCCATCTCCTGACAAACCATCCACAACTCCTTGGCTACATTTGGGTTCATTTAATGTTATGAATACAAAAAACATTCGCCTGAGTGTGTTAGATCAATCTCCCATACGTAAGGGGGCTACTGCTGTACAGGCGGTTCAGGAAACTATCGAACTGGCTAAATTTACCGAACAATTAGGCTATACCCGCTATTGGGTAGCCGAACATCATAACACCGGCATATTGGCCGGCTCAACGCCTGAAGTATTGCTGGCACACCTGGCCGCTCATACTAAAACCATGCGTATTGGTTCGGGCGGGGTAATGCTGCCTAACCATAGTGCGTTAAAAGTAGCCGAAAGCTTTCGCCTGCTGGAGGCCTTAGCGCCGGGCAGGATAGATTTAGGTATGGGCCGTGCGCCGGGTACCGACCGTATTACAGCCAGTATTTTAAACCCCTCGAACCAATTCCGCGAACAGGATTTTGTGGAGCAGTTAATGGATCTGCGTAATTACCTGCATGATACTGCCGATCCGGGCACTATTCAGCAAAAAATACGCGCCATTCCGCAGGTTGATACTGTGCCTGCGCAATGGTTGTTAAGCAGCAGCGGGCAAAGCGCTTTATTTGCCGCACATTTTGGTATGGGTTTTTCGTTTGCGCATTTTATTAACCCGGTGGGCGGGCCGCAAGCAGTCCTGTTATACCGCGACAGATTTCAGCCATCAGATGACTTGCCCGAACCTGAAGCTAACATGGCAATCTTTGTGTTTTGCTCGGATGATGCGGAGAAGGTTGAACAGCATAAGGCTATAATGGATGCGCGCTTTCTGCAGTTTGAAAAAGGGTTAATAACACCATTATCATACGCCGATGTGAAAGACTCAATTTACACTGATGCCGAACAGGACCGTATCCGCTACAACCGGCAACGGTTAGTGGCCGGTAACCCCCAAATGGTTACAACCCGGTTAACACAGTTGGCCGAAAATTATGCCATTGACGAATTGATGATTGTAACAATTTGTGAGCATTTTGAAGATAGGCTGCGAAGTTATGAGTTGCTGGCGGGGATGTTTGGGTTAAGGGACGCGGAATAAACCATCTTCTTTCCTATATTAGCTTAAAAAACAAAAGCTTTTATGTTAAGATCGATCTTTGCTTCAGCGTTATTGTGTTTTGCCTTGTTGCAGGCTAATGCGCAAACCCTAACTATTCCTGCCGATGTACAGGGTGCCTATGATAAAGGCACCCGCACCCTTAGCGGCAAACCCGGTAAAAAATATTGGCAAAATCATGGCCGGTACAATATTTCGGTAAGTATGACGCCTCCCAACAAGACTGTTACCGGTACCGAGCAGATCACTTATTTTAACAACAGTCCCGATGAGTTGAAAAGCCTGAACATGAAGCTGATCGTTAACGTTCATCGTGCACCTGGCCGTGGTGGTGTTGCGGCTAATCCGGCACTGGGTATTACTGTTGATAAAATAGAAGCAAATGGCACTAAACTTAATTGGGATAATAGCGCTGCTATCACCACCAATTATATGCTTGATCTGGCTAAACCTTTAGCACCCCACGACTCGGTAAAGCTGAATATTAACTGGCACTACGATCTGGCTAATGGCCGCGGCCGCGATGGGTATATTGATTCTACTACTTTTTACCTGGCTTACTTTTATCCCCGCGTATCGGTTTATGATGATTATAAAGGCTGGGATACGCAGCCACACACCGGTGGGCTGGAGTTTTATAACGATTTTAACGATTATACCCTTAATGTTACGGTTCCTAAAAACTACATAGTTTGGGCTACCGGCGATCTGCGTAACCCCAACCAGGTATTACAGCCTGCGTTCGCTAAAAAGCTACAGGCATCTTTCACCAGCGATTCAACCATCCATGTGGCCACCGCGCAGGACCTGGCCGCTAAAAATGTAACCACGCAAAACGCCACCAATACCTGGACCTGGACCAGCCGTAACATCAGCGATGTAGCCGTTGCTGTCAGTAACCATTATGTATGGGATGCCGCCAGCGTACTGGTTGATGATAAGACCGGTCGCCGCGCAAGTGTGCAGGCCGCTTTTCCGGATGCTTCACAGGATTTCCATCACTCGGTACAATTTAGCCGTTATGCTTTAGGCTGGTTCTCGCGCAACTGGCCGGGCGTACCTTATCCTTTTTCAAAAAGTACGGCAGTACAAGGTTTTGCCGATATGGAATACCCAATGATGGTGAACGACAGTCATGAAACCGACCTTGTATTTGCCGAACTGGTGCAGGACCACGAACAGGCGCATACCTATTTCCCGTTCTACATGGGTATTAACGAAAGCCGTTACCCTTTTATGGACGAAGGGTGGGCTACTACGCTTGAATATTTGATAGGCATTAGCGAACATGACCAAAAAACTGCTGAAGATTTTTATAAAAAATTCAGAATAGTAAACTGGGCAACAAGGTTTGATCATACTAAAGAAGTACCCGTTATTACACCGGCTACCGAAGTAACCACTGGCCAGGGTAATAACTTTTACAATAAACCATCATTAAGCTATCTGGCTTTGAAGGATTTGCTTGGCGACGATCTGTTTAAAAAAGCCCTGCACACTTACATGGACAACTGGAACGGCAAGCACCCTATCCCATGGGACTACTTTAACTCTATGAAAGCCGGATCGGGCAAAAACCTTGATTGGTTCTTTTACAATTGGTTCTATACCCCATCATATGTGGATTTGAATTTAGAGAAAGCAGAGAAAAGCGGCAATGGCTATACCTTATCTATCAAAAACGTTGGTGGTTTTGCCCATCCGTTTGATGTAATTGTAACTTATGCTGATGGCACCATGGAAACTACCCATCTAACCCCAGCTGTATGGGAAAAAAATCAAAAAGAAATTACCGTAAAAGTTAAAGCGGCTAAAGATGTAAAAAGCATTACGCTTAATGGCGGTGTGTTTATGGATGCCAATGAAAAGGATAACACCTGGACAGCGTAATAATTCTGTATCACTTATACAATACCTGGCACACGTTACAAAAGTACGTGTGCCTTTTTGTTTTACCCAAATCGGCTTTTTGAAATGGGATATGATTGCGGGGACAGATAGCCTTTTCGTGCGCCAACAGGTGTTTTCTAAGTACCCCTTTCTTTCGCCATTCGTAAAAATCATTACAAAAGTTAACGGTTTCTTTTATCAGTTCGTTCAATTTGCGGGTAGGGATATCTTCAATTGCATTTAAAGGGTGTACTTTAACGCGGAATAATACTTCATTCTTCACAATATTGCCCGAGCCTGCAAAAATATCCTGGTTCAGCAATGCATCGCATATCAGCATCTTCGGTTTTGCCATCAATCGCTCCCGGGTTTTTCGTGCATCAAATTCAGGGCTCAATAAATCGGCCGACCAATCATAAACCTTGTCCAGCGGTTCCGTTATCAGCTTCACATTGCTGATGTAAAAATTTATTTCGCCGTTCTCAAATTGCATATGCAACGATGCGTTGCGCTTGCCCCGGTCGTTGATCCGGTAACTGCCGAATAGCCCCATATGGATGCGGACAGCAAAATCATGAAAGCAGATGAGCAAATGTTTGCCCCAGCTTTTTATATCGCTGATGGTTTGGTTTTTCAGCACATGCGGATCAAAACCTTTGGCATAACCATCGGCATCGATGATCTTGGCGCCAATAAAAGGCATTAGCGTTTCTCGCAGGATTTTTATGGATGGGCCTTCGGGCATAGTAAATGATATACCTTCGGCGTAATAGATTGTTTTATTTAAGCCTTAACAACACGAAAATCTTTATCGGTAAACACCCGCTATTTTTTGCTCGATTTGGCCAGTGGGTTAAAATCAAGCGCTAGGTTTACCCAATGGGCTAATTGCTTTTGGGTACCCAATTGGTCATAATCAATATAAATGTATCCTTTCATTACCGGCCCCGATTTTTTAACCATCATGGTAACCCCGGGTTGTTCTAACGCATCTTCATAAACATCGGGTGCCAGGCGGGCCAGCATTTTATCGCTTTTTACGGCTACGCATATTTTATCGTCAACCATAAAACATAAACCGCCAAACATTCTTTTTTCTATCACATTGGTAGTGCGCGCGGCAATTAATTCCCGTACGCGATCGGCCATTTTTTCGTCGTATGCCATAGGTTTATCATTGAATTATTAAGTGCTGTTAGTAGTTTAATAGTTTTCGTGTATATAGGTCATTATCCGCACCATTTCGCCCCGTATGTCGCCGGTAGGGCGAGTAAAGTTATTATTCATAAAGCTAAACGCCAGGCGCTTGCCTTTGCGTGTAACCAGGTACCCACTTTGGTTATGGTTATTGGCCAGCGTGCCGGTTTTTGCCCAAACAAATGGCACGCCGTTATCGGTTTTATAGGCATTGCGGATGGTTCCTGCAACACCGCCTATGGGCATCAGGCTGTGCAAAAACCGCTCATCTTTTATTTGTTCCTGTATTTTTACCAGTAGCTTCACAATACTGCGCGGGGTAAACAGGTCAAAACGCGACAGGCCCGAACCATCTGCCCATTGGGGCACATCCGGCAAGTCGTTCAGGTAGTTTTTTACCGAGTAATTAATAACCGAATCTTTATTCAGCACCCCAAACTTAACCGACGAGCATACCAGCAGTAATTGTTCGGCAATAAAGTTATCACTGGGTTGCAGCATGCGGCGATAAACCGAATCGGCGTTGGCATTGTAAATGGTTTTCGCATCACGGGGTATGGGCATGTGTATTTCAGTAACCGGTTTTTTCAAAGTATCCTGTAACATGGCCAAGGTTAATGCCGGCGATGTTTTCCACGGTATCTCCTGCTTAAAGTTTTTAGGCATTGGCATATCGGGATAAACAAAAGTATTATCGGCAAAATTTCGCTGTATGTTGAACGAACGCGGATGGTAGCTATTGTCGCGCTGCAAGCCGTAAGCTAAAAAAACAGGTTTCATTTTTGGCTTGCCATCGGCCCCGGTAGTTATCAGGGTTACGTTGTCCTGCATCGGTAGCTCGGTTATATCGGCCTGGTAATAATCGTTATAATCGTTCCATGGCCAGCCGCTTCCCCAAAAGCCGCCGGTATACCTGCCCGATGAAAAATAGAGGTTTTTATTACTATTCTTTAAAAATTCGAGCCCTTTGGTGCCTTTCAGGTCGCTGTGTAAAAACGATGGATCGCCCGTGCCCCAAAATATCAGCGAATCGCCGCGGGTAATGTACTGCAGGGCGGGTATCGAATCGCCCAGCATGCGCAGGCAGGTATAAAATGTAAACAGCTTGGTGTTTGATGCGGGTGTATAATATTTATCGTCGTTCAGTTCATATATCATTTGCTGTTTATCCAGATCATAAAGTGCAAAACCAGTAAAATGGTCGTTCACAATTTTCGATTCGTTAAACAGTTTTTTGATCTTGCGTGGTTGGATCGATTGCACTTTGCACGATTGAAAAAATAAGGCGGCAAGGATGAGGATGATAAAGGAAGGTGAAATTCGCATGTTGTTATTGTATTTTATTGCTTTTATTATACCTAAATTTAATTAACTAATTATAAGCTGCGTTGCAAAGTAATGGATTTACACCAAATATTCGCTATGGTGGCCTCTGGCTGCTTATTTTAGCGCTTTTTGTTTCGCCTTTTTTCGCCAACGCTCAATCGTTTGATCTGATCGGCACCAAAAAGCGCACTACATTACCATTCCGTATTGTGCGCAACATGGTAATTGTTGAACTTAAAATTAACGGAAGGGGCCCGTTTAATTTTATTTTAGATACGGGTGTGGGCCTGATGCTGATCACCGAACCCAAACTGGTCGATTCTATTAATATCACGTCAAAACGGACCATAAAAATATATGGCGTGAATGGCGAAAATTACGAAGCCTTTGTTACCCCTGTCTTAAATATCGAAATGCCTAATATCAGCAGTTTCGGGGTGTCGGCGGCCATTTTAAAGAAAGACCATTTTGGCCTTTCTAATTATGCCGGGATGCACATACATGGCCTGCTGGGGTACGAGTTTTTTAATAACCTGGCCGTAAGATTTAATTTTTACGATAGCACGTTAACCGTTTCCAGGCCACAATACATCCGTTTATTACGTAAGGGTACACGCATACCGCTTAGTATTGAAGATCAGAAACCCTATATCAATACACAAGTTAAGCTGCAGGATGGTAAAACCATGAAAGCAAAGTTGCTTATTGATCTGGGGGCGGGCCATCCGGCATCGTTAGAGAATTTATTGAAAAACGAAGGCCTGCCCCAAAACTTTATAGCGGCTAATTTAGGTGTAGGTTTAACCGGGCCGGTAACAGGTTATATTAGCCGGGTTAGCGAAATAGATTTAGGTAGTTATAAATTGAAGGATGTTATCACGTCCTTTCCTGATGTGGAATATCTTAAAAAACAGGTGGATATTGTCCCGCGCGATGGCAGCATTGGGATAGGTGCGCTTAAGCGGTTTATCATGATCATTGATTATACGGGCGGGGCCTTGTATCTTAAAAAAAGCGCAGGGTATAATGACCCGTTTGAACATGATATGACAGGGATGGAATATTTTTTTGACGGCGACGATTACAGCCACTTAATTGTAGGCCGCATTGAACCTGGTTCGGCAGCGGATAACATTGGGCTGCAAAAAGACGATGAAATACTTTCTATTAACTTTAAGGGTATCGACAAAATGAGCCTTGAGCAAATCGACGCTTTATTCCGCTCAAGGAACGGGCGTAATCTATTGCTGGAGGTTGCACGCGGCAAAAGCTTCATCAATATTGTGATGACACTAAAAAAAAGGATATAACAAAGCCGTTTATTTCAGCTGGCTGATATTGTCGAAAAACGCTGTTTGGAGATCGAGCAGCGATTTTACTTTCATCTTTTCACCATAAGGGTCGAAACATAAAAATTGCGATTTTTCTGGATGGTCCTTCCGCTGTTTTTCAAAAAAATTAAAGGTTTCAAAAAAGTAATGGTTGGTGGTTACATTACTTTTCCGGTCAACTTGCGAGGCATTCAGCCTGAAACCAAAGCTATCTATCCAGTTATGGATTTTTGAATGGAGTGATGCGCGAATGTTTCTCATGGGTAATATTTTATAATCTTAACGAAAATTTTTACCTATTGTTTAGAATAATAAAAATCCAGTTATAAACAATCGTCAATAAATAATGTTAATAATTATGCGCGGATTTAACCTACCTGCTGATAATGAGGAAATTCCTCCCTTGCGGGTAAAGTAATTAACATTGATATTTGCACTATGACAAAATTGCTACGCTATGTTTTATTGATAGGCATGATATGCACTATCAGTATATACTCGTGTAAAAAAGGGCCGCAGGGCGATAAGGGAGATACAGGCGCCACTGGTACCCCGGGGGCTACAGGCGCCACAGGGCCGGGCGGGCCACAGGGCGCAAACGGCAATACAGGCGCCACTGGTGCCTCTGGCGCTACGGGCGCTACCGGAGCACCAGGTGCGCCGGGTGCTGATGGTACCACCGTGCAAAGTTTCCTGCTCACAAATAGAAGTGTTAGTTTGGTGGGGAATACCCGGTTTTTAATACCCGCTATTACACAGGATATTGTTGATAAAGGCGTGGTATTGGTTTATTTTAGAACAACAGGCTCAACCATATGGTATGCTTTACCTTATGCCGAAGACGACCGTACAATAAAACTAACAGATTATGGTGTAGGCTTTATTGATATCAGGGCTAATTTTTCCTCGGGCGGGCTTGATTTTAGGGTGATAGTTATTGCCGGTACGTCGCTTACCGGCTTGCAGGCGGGCTACCCCGGACTGGATATTAAAAATTATACCCAGGTGGCATCAACACTACATATCATTAACTAATGTGTATATTATTTTTATTACAAAGCCGGTATTTCCGGCTTTTTTTATGATAATATGTAACAATGCTATGAATATTAAATATTTGATAGAAAGAAATTGAACTTTTGCAATCTGTTGCTGTAGTATTATTAGGTATACCCTGGTTGCGCTGCATCAATCAGATTCATTAATTGACTTTATGAAACGTATAACGCTTATTTTTTCGTTCTTTTTACTACTGGGTGGTTTCGCGCGGGCACAAACCACGCACAGTATTAGTGGTACCATTATAGATACCACTAAGCAAACCGTAATTGGCGCCAGTGTTAAGGTTAAAAATGATGCGGGCGATAGCACCATCCGTGTAACTGGCTTAGACGGCAAATTCTTTTTTTCGGAAGTAAAGGGCACTAAGGTGACCATTACTATTACTTCAATTGGTTACGAAGGGATTATTAAACACTTTACTTTTGCTGCCGACGGTAAACCACTTAATTTGGGAACAGTTATTTTAAAAGCATCCTCAAAAATGCTGAACGGGGTAACAATTGTGGGCATAAACCCGGTTACCCTGAAAGAAGATACTACACAATACAGCGCAGCCGCCTATAAAGTGCGTGAAAACGCGCCGGTTGAAGATCTGGTAAAAAAGCTGCCGGGTGTAGATGTAGACAAAGATGGTAACATTACAACCAAAGGTAAACAGGTAACTAAAATACGGATAAACGGGAAGGATGTGTTTGGCGGCGACGTACAAAGTATCACCAAAAACCTGCCGGCCGATGTGGTTGAAAATATCCAAATGATTGATGACTACGGCGACCAGGCCAATCTGACAGGGGTTAAAACCGGCGATCCGAACCAGATCATGAACATCACTATCCGTAAGGATAAAAACTATGGTTATTCGGCCAATATTACTGGCGGCGGTGGCCGCGATGCCTTGCCTAAACCGCAAACTAATGATACCCGTTACGAAGATCTTGTAAATTCATTTAAATTTAAAGGCGACCAGCAATTATACCTGTTGGCTAATTTTAATAATGTTAATGCCAATACTTTCAACTTTGGCGGCGGTGGCGGCGGCTTTGGTGGTGGCGGCGGTGGTTTTGGCGGCGGTGGCGGCGGCGGTCGTGGCAACGCAGCCCGTGGCGGTGGCAGCACCACTAATATACCAAACGGCATAACCGATGTACATACAGCAGGTTTAAACTACCGCGACCAGTGGGGCAAGGCCTTATCTGTATATGGCAGTTATAGTTTTGCCGATAATACAACCAATACATTCAGTACGTCGAAGCAAACACCCACTACTTCATCATCAAACTCGTCAACCAATAATTCATCCAGTAACGAAAAGGACCATATCACCAACCATCGTTTTACCTGGAATATGGAGTACAAACCCGATACTATTAACTATCTGAAGTTTACACCGACATTTTCTTATTCGAACACTAAAACAAACTATAGCGATGAGCAGCAGCAAACCTATTCAGCCAGTCCCGCAAGCAACAAGCACTATACTTCTACAGCCATAAGCAATTCAACATCGCCTAACTATGGTGTTAATGTTTTATATAACCACCGTTTCAATGGGCATGGCCGTAACTTTAGCGCGTTTATTACCGGTAATTCAACCCATAACGATCAGGATCAAAATCCGATATACAAATATCTGGCCGGTACACCCACCGCGCCGCTTAACCAGCTTATCAGCACCGGTAGCAGGGTTAATAGCATAAATGCAAATTTGTCATACCTGGAGCCTTTATCAAAAGTATCTTTCCTTGAACTTAACTATAATTATAGCCGTTCGCATACTACAAGCGATAAGGAAACAGATACCCTGGTATATAATGGTAGTATACCATCATCGCCACCTGTTTACAATCGGTATTCACGGCTAAGTAACGATTACAACTATAACTTTACTACTAACCGTGTGGGCCTAAACTTCCGTGTAGTAGAAAAAATGTATAACTATACCCTGGGCTTAGGCATACAACCGGCTGTTTTAGATGGTTTTTCGCCCAGTACCGGTGCAACAACACATGTAAGTACGTTTAATTTTGTACCTACTGCCAGGTATATCTATACTTTTTCAAGAAGCCAATCATTCAGCGCTAATTATAGCGGCAACAGTAACCAGCCTACATTTAACCAATTGCAGCCGGTTACCGATTTCTCAAACGCCTTATACCCGGTACAGGGTAATCCCGACTTAAGGCCAGAGTTTACAAACAACACCACTATCCGCTATAACAAATTTAGTTTTGCTACCGGCGACGTACTGTTCCTTAATTTTAACTTTACACAAACCGATCATAAAATTGTAACCAATTCGGTTATGTACCCCGCCATTTACACTCCCGACCCTAAATTACAGGGAACCATACTTTCGCAGTATTTAAATGCAAACGGGTATTTTTCAACAGGTGGCTTCTTTACCTATTCAAAACCGTGGGACAATCGTAAATTTACCGTATCGGTTGGTGGTACAGCTAATTATACCAATAACATTGGCTATATAACCACTATAGCACCTGTTACTTATGCTTCAACAACGCAAAGAAACGTAGCCAAAACCACTACTTTAACTCCAAACCTGCGTTTTAGAACTGATATCACCGATGTAATAGATGCTCAGTTTTTAACCTCGTATGCTATTAATAAAACCGACAACTCGGTGAAAAACAGCCTTACAGGTGCCAGCGCCGATGTGAGGGCATGGAATATTGGCTTAAGCGGTAAAAACTATTTCTGGAAAAACTGGACCCTGGGTTATGATTATACCAAAACCCTGAACTACGGTTATACTATCGCTATTACTAACCCCAATATCCTGAACCTGTATGTGGAGCGCAGGTTCCTGAAAAACAATATGGCGACAGTACGTTTAGCCGGTAACGACTTATTTAACCAACAAGCCGGGTACCAGTTAATTACCTCGGCAACATCAACTACCGAAACTAACACCAATAAACTTGGGCGCTACTTCCTGTTAACGCTTAATATCCGCCTGCAAAAATTTGCGGGTAAAGCACCGGATCAAGGATTTAGGGGTGATGGAAGCCCTCGTGGCGACCGTGGTGGCGACAGGGGTGGGCATGGCGACCGTGGCGGCTTTGGTGGCCCGGGTATGGGTGGCCCACAATAAAATAATTAATATACATAACAACAAAGCCCCGGTAATTTATCGGGGCTTTGTTGTATAGGTTTATATAATATATCGTATACCTATTATGATACCGGCACAACCAATACTTTGTTAATCACCCTTGTCAGGTCGTCCAGATCAAATGGTTTTGCTAAATAGGTATCGGCATGCGCATGGTTGGCCAGTAATTGTATATCGCTATTGGCCGAGAAGTAAATAACCGGGATATGCTTCAGGGTATCGTTGTTTTTTAATGTTTGTGTGGCAATAATACCCCCGGCATCGGGTATCCAGTTATCCATTAAAATTACATTTGGCTTTTCAGTTGTAACCCTTTCTATAATGTCATTACAATCGGTATAGGTAACCACGTCCCATCCTTGTTGAGTTAGTATATAGGAACAGATAGAAAGAATATCCTCATCGTCATCAAAAATGACGATCTTTTTTGGCGTTATGCTCATTTTGATAGGTAGTGGTATCTGCAAATATTAAGTATACCACAAAAATGTCGCATAAATGTTTTATAATAAGTGTTATATTTTTTTATTATAAAAATTGGTTAGCCGCCAGCCAATTATATAAGCGATCTATCCATTTGTCTTTTGTGGTAGCATTGTTCATTCCATAGCCATGGCCGCCAGCCTGATAAATGTGCATTTCGGCCTTTACACCATGCGCGTGCAATGCGGTAAAGTAGTTAATACTGTTGGCTACAGGCACCACTTTGTCGTCGGCGCTTTGCACCAGAAAGGCCGGTGGCGTATCGGCGGTTACCTGCAATTCGTTCGAGTATTCTTTAATTTTTTCAGCGCTGGCATTTTCGCCTATTAAAGCTTTCTTGGTACCTTTATGCAAAATGCTGTCCTGAAATGTGATAACCGGATAGATAAGCAATGAAAAATCTGGACGCAGGTTAATCCCTTCCGAATTATCAATTACCGCTTTTTGATAATGAGTAGATAAGGTAGAAGCTAAATGCCCCCCGGCTGAAAAGCCCATGATACCTACTTTGTTTGGGGCAATATGCCATTCGACTGCACGCTGCCTTACAATTTGGATAGCCCGTTGTGCATCCTGCAGCGGGCCAATTTCCCTGTTTTGCATAATGGCATCGCTGGGCAGGCGATATTTTAAAACAAACGCGGCAATACCTTTGGTGTTCAATTCACGTGCTACGTTGCTGCCTTCATCGTTCACTACTAAGTATGAATAACCGCCCCCCGGGCAAATAACAACAGCGGTACCAGTGGCTTTTGCCGGGTCGGGCAAATAAGCGGTAATTGTGGGGTTGACCACCTTACTCACTTTGCCCCTTTTGGAAGTAGTGTCGTTAAGTTCAACTACAGCGTTTTTTTTTGAATTGGGCACATTTTTATACAAGTGGATAATTGTTTGCGCCTTTAATAAACTACTGATAAACAGCACAGCTGTTAGTACTGTTAAGAATTTAAATATTTTCATTTTGGTAATAATGGTTAAACAAAAAATAATAAAATTAATTTGGTATTATGTAGTACATAACTATATATTTGTTTGAAGCAACCCTCAAATTGCGGTCTGATTATAAACCATAAATATTAAAAAATGAAACCACATGCTGCCAAATGGATCAGTCCTATGTTTTTCTGTTTCCTTCTGATTTTATTTTCAATTATCGCGGTATCAATTATTTCCTGTAAAAAAGCAAGTGCTATTGGCTCTGATAATGCTGCTGTGAGCAATAGCGATGGCAAACTGCAAACCGATGCAGGCTTAGCTACCGATACCTACACCAAAATATTTACCGGTAACACGGAAGGTTATCATTCTTACCGTATACCATCAATTGTGCGCACGGTTACCAATCATGTATTGATAGCGATTTGCGAAGGCCGCGACAGCAGCAATTTTGATTACGGGAATATTAATATCGTATGCAAACGGTCGTTTGATAACGGCGCTACCTGGCAGCCAATACAGGCGATTGCCGGCCCGGGAAATTATACCGATGGCAATCCGACGGCCGTAGTGGACCCTACAACTAATTTTGTTTGGATAGTTTATCTGCACAGCGACCAAACCCATTATACCCATTTGGATGCTAATGGAAATACTTATTATAAACCTTTTGCACCCGGCGACCGCAGGGTAATGGTAGTACATAGCGAGGATGAAGGTGCAACCTGGTCGGCGCCGCTGGATATTACAGCAACTACTACCCCGTCAACAATAGCACAGGATTACGTTGGCCCGGGGGTAGGGATATACAAAGCACATGGCACAAATGCGGGCTATCTCATCATCCCTGCTTATGGCCGCAATATTTACAGTACAGATCATGGCGCTAACTGGACATACAGCCTTATTACTAATGGCACCGCCCAATCTACCGAGAGTACGATAGTTGAAAAGCTTGATGGTACGCTGATACGTAACGACCGTGCAACATCAACGCAGGATTCGGCCCGGCGGGTAGCTTATGGCAGTTTGTCCGATCATTTTCCAACCTGGATATCTGATGCCCATTTGCCCGACCCCAAATGCGAGGGTTCTATTATGCGCTACAACGATCCGAAGCCAAACCGTATCATATTCCTTAATTCGGCAAGCAAAACAATCCGTACGGCCATGCAGGTTAAAATAACTTATGATGAGGGCAGCTCCTGGCAAATTTTCAAATCGTTTACTAACCATGGCACGGGTAAGCTGGGCGGCTATTCAAGTCTGGTAAAAACTTACGATAATAATATTGGCGCGCTGATAGAATACAATGAAAACGATGATATTAAAACCAGGTGGCACATGTCTATCGAGTTTCACAAATTTGGGTTACCGTGGATAATAGGCACCCAAACAGAACCGACGGGATACTAAAAAAAATTTTAACAAATAATTAGTAGTTATGTACTACATAATAATTAATTATTTATACATTTGTTATCATCCAATTATACTATAATGCTTCATACTAAAACAGCCAGAAAAATAATGCGTGTGTGTATTTTTTTAGTAGTGTTTACGCTTGCCTTAAAACCTATGACGGTCAGGGCGGCGAACGTTCAGGCACCAGCTGAAGATGTATTGAACTATATTTATAAACCCGGCGATAATGGCTACGCCTGTTTCCGTATCCCCGCAATAATTACAACTAAGCGCGGTGTACTGCTGGCATTTGCCGAAGGCCGAAAAAAAGATTGCGGCGATTCGGGGGATATTGACCTGGTACTACGCCGATCGGCCGATGGTGGTAAAACCTGGGGCCCCATGCAGGTAATATGGAGCGATTCCACTAACACCTGTGGCAACCCGGTACCTATACAAGATAATAGCACCGGCAAAATATGGCTGATCAGCACCTGGAACCTGGGTCCCGACCATGAGAAGGACATCCGCAGCCAGGTAAGTAAAAAAGGGCGCCATGTATATGTACTTTCATCAGACGATGAAGGCCAGACATGGTCGGCCCCGAAAGAAATTACCAATGATGTAAAACTGCCCGGCTGGACCTGGTATGCCACCGGCCCATGCCACGGTGTACAAATATCGGCAGGGAAATATAAAGGCCGCCTGGTAGTGCCGGTAAACCATGTGGAAGCAGCCTCGGCAAAAAACTTTGCCCACATCATTTACTCCGACGACCATGGCGCTACCTGGAAATTAGGTAACAACACACCACAGGATAAAACAAACGAAACAACCGTTGCCGAACTTAGTGGCGGTAACCTGATGCTGAATATGCGCAACAGCGATCGTGCGCATAAAACCCGTCTCACCTCTGTTAGCGCCGATGGCGGGGAAACCTGGGGCGATGTGCAAACCGATACTACGCTTATTGAACCAATTTGCCAGGGCAGCTTGCTTAACTATGCCATCTCGAAAAAAAGAACTGTTTTGCTGTTTATTAACCCTGCCAGCAAAACTACCCGGTCAAACGTAACCCTAAGGGCCAGTTTTGATGATGGGAAAACCTGGACCAATAGTGTGGTGGTATATCCGGGCCCCTCGGCCTATAGCGATATAGCGGTTTATAAGAAGCAGGTAGCTTGCCTGTATGAGGCCGGTAAAATAAAACCCTATGAGGGCATTGCCTTTAAAACTATACGCTTAAAGCAGCTGATACAACCTTAATAACCAATGCATTCTTTTTAAACCAAATTTATACCTAATTACCAATTAATAATATGTAGTACATCACTACTAAAGCACCAGTTATGAAAAGAAGATTTATTTATTTAATGCTCCTCACCTGCTGCCTGGCTATATGCAAGGCGCATGGCCAGTCAAACACTTTTGCAGTATCGGGGACAGTAACCGATGGCGCCAGGAACGAAACATTGCCCGGTGTAAGTGTAAGTGTAAAGGGCACCACCATTGGTGTAACTACCGATGTAAATGGTAAATACAGTATTAAAGCCCCATCGCCTGATGTTACCCTTGTGTTCTCGTTCGTAGGGTTCGATGCGCAGGAAGTGCCGTTAAAAGGCCGGGCACAATTAAATATTACCATGGCTGCCACCAGTCAGGCGCTAACAGAAGTTGTGGTAGTGGGCTACTCGCAACAAACCCGCGATAAAAACACCGCAGCCGTTTCTAAACTAGATACCAAGCAATTGGTAAATACGGCCAACCCAAGTCCGTTAGCGGCTATACAAGGTAAAATTGCCGGTGTATCTATTCCGTTATCAAATGGACAGCCCGGGGCGGCGCCGGTAAATGTTATTATCCGTGGTGGTTCAAAAACCAACGTATACGGACAGGGCACGGGTAACGCCAATGGTAACCCGTATCTGAATTCGGATGGATCGAGCCCGTTGGTGGTTATTGATGGCGTTTTCCGTACGCTAAACGACCTGAATCCTGACGATATCGAATCGTTGCAGGTAATGAAAGATGCGGCATCAACCGCTATTTACGGTGCACGTGGCGCCAACGGCGTTATTGTGGTGAAAACTAAAAGCGGCAAGTTCGGTTCTGGCAAAGCAAACATCACTTTTAACTACCGCACCAACCGTGAGGTGCCAACCGGCAAACAAAACTACATGTCGGCCGCGCAGTATCTTACTTTAGCTCGTACCACCATTCAAAACACATCCGATCAGCTGAATAAGAGCGATTTTCTTACCAATGCGGCCTTTTCTGCCGGGTATAAAATATTTACCCAAAAAGGCCAGTATGGCATATCAACCTATACCACCGCGCTCTTAAGCAACATTGTAGCGGTTGAAGGCCAGGCTTATGTAGATAACTTACTGGCGCACGGCTACCAAACCATGACTGACCCGGTAAACCCAGCCAACACCCTGTTATTTTATGATAACAATTACCAAAACCTGCTGTGGAACCCCGTTAACACCCAGAATTACAATTTAGGTATAGATGGTGGCAGCCAAACCACCAGCTATAATGTATCGTTCAATTATATTAACGAGCCGGGCACCTTTGCCGGGACTAAGTATAAACGCTACACCGGGCTTACCAATTTCAGCTTTAAAGCCAGTAACAATGTACAGATCAATACCTCTGTAAATTATCAAAACATAATGCCTAATTATGTTAATGGTTACACCAACGATATAGTGAGGGCAACCAGGATTACCCCGCTAATAAGGTTGTTTAAAGACGATGGCACACCAACTACCGGCGAAAACATGACCACCCGTAACCGTTTCCACGCGTTAGCTTACGATAATTTCAAAATATCGACAGAAAGGGTAGTATCAAAAGTTGATCTGGACTGGAATATTACTAAAGGGTTGCATTTCAGGCCGGCGGTATCATACGTAATGACCGATTATAGCAACCAGTTTAACCGCAAGGCTTTCCCCGATGCTATCCAGTTTCCTACACAAAGGCTAAAAGTAGATAGTACAAATACCCAGCGGCAGTTAATGATAGATCAGATATTACAGTACGATTATACCTACAAGGTCGATCATCACTTTATGGTGCTTGCCGGGTTTAACTACACCCAAAACAGCAGTCATTATGTAGATGTAAGTTCGCAGCGCGGTACTAACGATTATATTACTACCATTAGTGAGCCGCCACTTACTACAGTTAACGGTGTTACTGTAACCAACATAATTGCCGCTAATTATGGCACAAGTTCAAGTCTTAATAAAACGGCCAGCTTTTTTGCGCAGGCCGGGTACGATTATAAAGCGAAATACCTGGTAAATGCAACTATCAGGCGCGATGGTTTTTCGAACTTTGCACCTAATAACCGGTATGCAACATTCCCTTCGGCATCTGTAGGATGGAATATTTATAAAGAGAGTTTCTGGAAACCGAACAGCCCGGTAAGTACGCTTAAACTGCGTGGCAGCTGGGGCCAGGCCGGTTCAAGCGATCTGAGTTATACCGATACTTATGGTGGCTATTCAGCAACGGTGTATGATCAGCTGTCGGGGGTACAGCGTGCTAACCTGGCCAACCCTAACCTTAAATGGGAAACCACACAAACCACCGATGTAGCCATTGATGCCGGCTTTTTGAATGACCGCATTAACCTGACCGTCGACTTTTATAACAAACTGACCAAAGACAGGCTTGATTCAAAACCATTGCCTGCCGAGGCGCCTTTTTCGTCAATTATCTTTAATAACGGCACCCTGCAAAATAAAGGGGTGGAAATTGAACTGGGCGCAACAGTGTTACGCATGAAAGACTTCCAGTGGCGTACCAATATTGCCTATGCATACAATGCGCAAAAGATTATTTCATTACCCTATAACGGCCGTTTGAAGAACAGGCAGGGCGGCGGCGTAATTGCCGACCCGGTTACCGGCAAGGATATGGAAGTAGGCGGCTTTGCCGAAGGCGAACGCCCGTATGGCTATTATGCATGGCAGGTAGTAAAAGTTTTCAGTACCGATGCTGAAGCTGCTGCCTGGAATGCAACACATAAGGACCTTATATCAACCACAGCTGGTTTGGCGGTAGGTAAAAAGGCCGGCGATTACCAGTTTCAGGATGTGAACAATGATGGTGTGATAGATAGCAAAGACCTGGTTTTCCAGGGATATAAAACACCAGATGTTACCGGCGGTATGCAAAATACTTTCACTTATAAAAACTTTACCATGCGCTTTAATATGGATTTTGCTTTAGGTCATGTAATCGGAAATGGCAACCTGGGACGTGAGCTGGGCCAGGGCCGTGCCTATAACGAAGGCGCGCCTATTGAAGCTTTAGGTAACGATATCTGGCAAAAACCAGGCGATGAAGGTAAAAAATATGCCCGTTTCTCGTTTGGTGATGCTGATATCGGCCAAAAGAACTTTATAAGACAGGCGGCAAGCGATGTGGGTACAGGCAGCGCATACGGGGCGGACGTTTCTTCCCTAATCACTAAAGGCGATTTCCTTGCCTTCCGCGAACTTTATTTAAGTTATGATCTGCCTAAAAAAATCATCTCAAGAATTAAAGCAACCGGCTTAACCGTGTTTGTAAGCGCTACCAACATGGGTTATGCTACTGCCTACAAAGGCCAAAACCCCGAAACCTATGTGGGCTTCGATCCGGGCGGTTATCCACGCCCTAAAATTTACACGTTTGGCGCTACACTAAGGTTTTAATTTTAATAGCATCATGAAAATGAAAAAGATATTTATAGCAGCAAGCCTGGTGGCTTTAATGCTTACAGGTTTAACTTCCTGCAAAAAGTTATTAGATGTTACACCGCAATCGCAAATAACCGGGCAGGTGTATTTTAAAAACGAAAGCGATTTTGAGCCGTATGTTATAGGCACCTATACTTCTATCCGTGCTTTCGCCAACTCAATTACCTATGGCGAAGAACGCAGCGAGGAACTGATACAGGGGCCGAACTCGCGCCTGTCTACAGTGTGGGCGCAGCAATTAACGCCAACCGTTAATACGCTAAACTATAACGGGCAATACAAAGCCATTGGCGCCTGTAATTTATTGTTAGCACAAATAGAGCCGTTCGCATTCTCGAACGCTGCACTTAAAAACAGGCTGAAAGCCGAGACCCTGTGCCAGCGCGCTTACACTTATTTTTTCCTGGTGCGTGTAATTGGCGATACACCCTTAATGTTGGACCCGATCACGGACGACAACGTGCCATTGCTGCCACGCGCCAAGGCTACGGATGTATTGAAACAAATATTTACCGACCTCGATCTGGCCATCAGCCTGTTTCCGGAGAAAACCTATGTAAACAAATACCGCTTCTCGTACGGCGCGGCCCAGGCTTTAAAGGCCGAAGCCAAATTGTGGAGCGCTAAAGTAAATGGTGGCGGCGACGCGGCTTTGAACGATGCTATTGCTGCCGCGCAGGCTGTTGAAACAACCGGCGTAAGCTTGCTATCCAACTTTGGTGCTATAACAACTACCCGCGCCAATGCCGAGGTAATTATGGCGGCCTATTACCAGCGCGATGAAACCGGGTCAAACTATGGTGTCAATGCGTTGCCTTTCCTTGCTACTGTGCAGGGGGCAGCCAACCTGGATAGTATCCCTTATTGCCTTACTTCTACCTACGGGCAAAGCGGGTATGAGATCAGTTTGAAAAGCCGCCAGTTGTTCAGCGGTTTAACAAGCGATAAGCGTGTGCCCTTTACCTTTATTATTGAGCGCCAGGGTACCGTTCAAAAGAATTTCTGGGTAACCAAATTGCCCGGCAATAAATACACCGACGACCGGGTATCCGACAACGATATTATTATGTGGCGCCTGGCCGATGTTTATTTGATGGAAGCCGAAGCTTATGCCGCACTGAACAATACCACCCAGGCCATTTCCTATCTTAACAAGGTACGCGTGCGTGCAGGCAATGGCAATTATACCGGCGCTACTGATAAAGCTTCGGTTGAACTGGAAATATTTAAAGAGCGGGGGCGCGAAATGTTTTATGAGAACAAGCGCTGGTATGATATTGTACGCTTCCATTTTGGCGGCACCATAAACGCTTATACCTATGTACCAAATCTGGTGGGCAAAACAACGCCGCTGTTCTGGCCGCTATCGGCTACTGTATTGGCGGCAAACCCCAACCTGGTACAAACCCCCGGATATTAATTGAAATTGATAATTAAATATAATGCAGTATGAAAAAGGAAGAGATGTTTAACTATAAAAAGTTAACAGCTGAGGAACTGAAACAATTTAATGATGAAGGCTTCCTGGTACTTAAAGGCGTATTAAAACCCCAAGGGCTGGAGCAGATGCGTAAAGAATGTATGGCAGCTTGGGCAAAGGAAAAAGAAGCATTTGACCCTAATAAAAGCTGGCTGCAAAACTCGCTGCTGGTAAATATACACCACCAGGCGCCAACCGTACGCGATTATTATTTTGATGGCCCAATGGTAGATATTGCTACCCAGTTAATTGGCCCCAATGTAAAAGGCGCTACATCACAGCTTACTTTTAAAATGAAGGGAAATACCAAACCTTTTGGTTGGCACCAGGATAACGGTTATGGCGAATTAGAGCCTTACAATGCTTTAACCACCCTTACCGCGCTTGATGATACCGACCGGGGCAATGGCTGCCTTTGGTTAATACCAGGCAGCCATAAGCAAGGCCAGATAAGGGTGCAGCAAAGCGAGGAACAAAAGAAAAGCCAGTCGGAAATTGTAGTGGAGGCTGATGATAACCTGGCCGTGCCAATGGAAATGAAAGCTGGCGACGCGCTGATATTCAATTGCTGGATGCTGCATAAATCTGACGGGAACTACTCTACCGACCGCGACAGGCGTATCTTGTTTTTGCGCTATGCCGATGCCGACGCTATTGAAGTTTATAATAACGGCAGGCCGCGCTTGGGTAAACTGGTGAGGGGGAATAGTAAATTTGATGAAGTAAAACAGTTCGAGTCGGACATTTAATAACTATATTATTACCAGCGGTTTGATAATGCTGGTAAAGCTTATTTATACTAAACACATATACATGAAAATACAAGGGATTGTTGCAGCCACATTTGCAGCCTTTCATAACGATGGTTCGCTTAATACGGATATTATACCAACACTGGTAGATAAATTGATAGCTGATGGGGTTTCGGGGGTTTATATATGCGGTACTAATGGCGAAGGCCCCAATATGACGGTTGAAGAGCGTATGGCTATTGCCGAAGCTTATGTTAAGGCGGCTAATAAACGGGTACTGGTGTTGGTGCACGTTGGGCATACCTCTATCCGCGAAAGCCGAAAACTTGCTGCACATGCTGCGCAGATAGGCGCTGATGCTATTTCGTCGGTAGCGGCGTTTTACTTTAAACCGGTATCGGTACAAAATCTGGTAGATTGCATGGCCGAAATTGCCTCGGCTGCGCCCCAATTGCCATTCTATTATTACCACATGCCTGCTTTAACAGGTGTAGGGATGGATATGGTGGAGTTTTTGGCCCTGGGCGAAAAAAAGATCCCTAATCTGGCCGGTATTAAATATACCGCATCAACCCTGCACGAATATCAGGCTTGCCTTAATTTTAAGGACGGCAAGTTTGAAGTATTGTTTGGGTATGATGAGATGCTGCTGCCTGCCCTGGTTGTTGGGGCCATAGGCGCCATTGGAAGCACCTATACCTTTGCCGCACCGGTTTATCTGGATATCATTAAAAACTACCGTGAAGGAAATGTAGATGAGGCCCGACAGTTACAGGCCAAAGTTGTCGACTTTATCCGGTGCATTATCAAACATCCGTCCATTGCCGCGCAACGGGCCATTATGAAAATGCTGGGTGTGGATATGGGCAACCCCCGCTTGCCATTAACTTCCTTATCGGATGCTGCTTACCAGCAGTTACAGAACGATTTGAATGATGTCGGTTTTTTCCGATTATTGGCAGATCATTCACAACATAAAACCGTAGCCGCCAATTAATGCAGCATCATAATATTATCGGTCACAATAATTTTAAATACAAGGTAAATGCTGCCTGGGGTATCCCTCCCGGGCAGCAATACCCGGTAAACGATTGCCATGAAATGGTGATGAGTAAAACCGGGCTGCTTTATATGCTGACCAACGAAACACACAACAATATATTAGTTTATAATAAGGACGGGCAGGTTAAAAGTAGCTGGGGCCATACTTATCCCGGCGGCCACGGGCTGACATTAAGCAATGAGGGCGGCGATGAGTTTCTTTACATTACCGATACCGTGCGCCACCAGGTGATCAAGACCACACTTATGGGCGATGAATTGCTGGTACTGGATTATCCTAAAGAAATACCCCTATATACAGCTGCCGATGAATATAAGCCTACCGAGACTGCCATAGCCCTTAATGGCGATATTTACGTAACCGATGGCTACGGACATCAGTTTGTTATTCAATATGATAGCAAAGGCAATTATATCCGCCATTGGGGAGGCCGGGGAAATGAGGCTGATCAATTTGATTGCGTGCATGGCATAGCCATTGATAACCGCGGCGCAGAACCTGCATTACTCATCACATCACGCAATCACAATGCTTTGAAATGCTTTACTATGGACGGAAAATATTTAAGCACCATCCACTTGCCCGGCTCTTTTATTTGCCGGCCTGTTATAAATGGTAAAAACGTTTATGGCGCGGTTTTTCGCTCGGGCACTAACATGAATTTCGGATCAGGATATATTACTATTCTCGACGAAAACAACAAGGTAGTATCCACACCCGGCGGTACTGAACCAGTTTACATGGATGGTGTTTTACAAACTCAATCTAAAGGCGACGATACCTTTGTTCACCCGCATGATGTTTGTGTGGACGAGAACGAAAACCTATACGTTCCGCAATGGAACTCGGGTAAAACCTATCCGGTAATGTTGGAGCGGGTGAAGTAATTAGCGTATCAAATTCTCTCAGTCAATAATCGTTTTCACAAACAAGAAATAAATTTTACATACACTATTGCGCAAGTAAATACTTGCATGTATATTTGCAAGCAATTACTTGCATATTATGAAAGCCAGGCGCGATGTATACCAGGCCATAGCCGACCCAACACGAAGAGCAATCATCAGCATGATTGCTGCTGAGCCCCACAATGTAAACACTATTGCCGAAAAATTTGATGTTACCCGGCAAGCGATATCGCTGCATATTAAAATTTTAACTGATTGCGGCCTGCTTGCTGTGAAACAACGCGGCCGTGACAGATTTTGTGAAGCCCGGTTAGACCGCCTGAGCGAAGTGGCGGCTTTTGTAGATCAGTACCGTCAACACTGGGAAAACAAATTGGATAGTTTAGAAACCTATTTAGATAAACTTAAAAAAGAAAGAAACCATGGAAAATAACACAAAAGACAGGGAACTGCTGATAACCCGGACACTTAACGCGCCGGTTGAACTGGTTTGGGAAGTATGGAGCAAGGCTGAACATATTGCACAATGGTGGGGCCCAAATGGTTTTACAAATACCATAACCAAAATGGACTTTACACCAGGCGGCGAGTGGGACCTGGTAATGCATGGTCCCGATGGGACCGACTATAAAAATAAAAGCGTTTTTACCCAAATAATCCCATTCAAAAAGATAGTTTATGAGCACGTATCATCGCCAAAATTTGTAGCTACTATTACATTTGAAGCGCAGGGTGAACAAACCTTAATTAACTGGCATATGCTGTTTGAAACAGCGGAGCAATTTATTCAGGTGGTAAAAACATTTAAGGCAGATGAAGGCTTAAAACAAAACCTGGAAAAACTGGACACATACTTAATTGGGTTTAAAAGCTAACTTAACTACTTATGGAAAAGCAACAAACAACAGGGCATGCGCCGGTTAATGGTATCAGCATGTATTACGAGATACATGGCGAAGGCGATATGCCTTTGGTATTGATACACGGTGGTGGGTCGACCATTGAAACAACCTTTGGCGAAATTTTGCCCATGCTGACATTGAACCACAAGGTAATTGCGGTTGAATTACAAGCCCACGGCCGCACAACCGACAGGGATACTCCAGAAACATTTGAACAGGATGCCGATGATGTTGCGGGGTTATTGAACTACCTGGGTGTTACCAGCGCCAATATTATAGGCTTTAGCAATGGTGGTACAACTACCTTGCTCCTGGCCAATAAATATGCTCAACTAGTGCATAAAATAGTAGTAATTGCGGGTGCTTATAAACGGGATGGCTTCTTCCCGGGATTTTTTGACTTTATGCCAAACGCTACTATAGACAATATGCCCGAAGCACTAAAAACAGCTTATTTAAAAGTAACCCCCAGCCAGGATGGCTTGTTGAATATGTTTAACAAGGATAAAGCACGCATGGTAAACTTTAAAGATTATAGCCATGATTTGCTAAAGAGCATAAAGGCTAAAACCTTGTTTATGGTTGCCGATAAAGACGTAATATCGGTTGAGCATACCCTGCAAATGTCGCGTTTGGTAGAAGGTGCGCAATTAGTTGTACTACCTGGTACCCATGGCGCGTTTATTGGCGAGGCCGGAACCGCTATACCTGGCAGTAAGTTACCGGGGATAACGGTTGAATTAATAAATGATTTTTTAACTTAACTGTAAAGCTTAATACGCCTTGCGTAAATGATCGGCCAGTTCATCCGGCAAAGGGCTGGCTTCAATCGCCTGCGCGGCTTTTTCTACATCATAAACAAAACGTATAAAATCTACCTTAATATCGTCTTCAATATTCAATAAAACATAGCAGCCCATTGGGTTACCATCTTTGGGTTTACCAACGGAGCCGATATTTATTACATGCTTGTTAGCAATAATGCGATGATAGGGCAAATGCGAATGACCAACGCAAAGCACGTCTGCTTTGGCTTCATTCATCATTTCTATTACATCGCCTTCATTCATGTCTTCCAGCACATACTCGATAATGCTGCGGGTACTGCCATGCGCCAATACAATATTCAAGTGCGTATGCTTGCGCTGATGTTCCAGTTTAATATGTGCAGGAAGTGTATTTAAATAGGTGCGGTTATGTGCCGAAACCAGTTCATAAGCATAACCTTTGGTCTTTTGGTCATGGTTGCCCGCTAACGTAGCTATGCGCCGCCTGCGTATTTCCGAAATGATCTCATTAGGCCAGATGTTATAACCGATCAGATCACCTAAACAATATACAGCGTCGGGGTTACGGCTATCCATATCGGCCAAAAAAGCTTCAAAAGCGGGCAGGTTGGCGTGTATATCAGAAAAAAGCGCGACTTTCATGATCTATTCGAAGTTTCACTGGTTAAATATTTCCACACGGGTATAGCGGTGACGGCGCCAAGTGGCGTAGCCAGCAGGTACACCCAAATATTTTCAAGGTGCCCGGAAACAAGCGCAGGTGCGAACGATCGGGCGGGGTTCATAGATGCGCCACATATTGGTCCTGCAAACATCGCCTCAAGCAATACAACGGAGCCAATGGCTAAACCTGCCATAATACCTTGTTCTTTACTACCTGTAGCGACGTGGATAATTACGAGCATAAGGAAAAAAGTAAGGAGAGCCTCGAGTATAAATGACTGCATGGCGGTACCTGCCGGAAGCGTTGCCCCAAGTAGTTCATTACCAGGGAACAGGAAGCGGAGTACGAGGCTTGCCATAATAGCGCCACCAAACTGGCTGATGATATAAGGCAACAGTTCCCTTACCGGGAAACGCTTCGCTACAGTAAACGCGATGCTGACCGCAGGATTCATATGCGCGCCGGAAACATTGCCCAATGCATAGATCAAACTCATCACAACCAGTCCCCAGGTAACCGCTACACCCACGTGCGTAACCGCTCCGCCGGTTTGCTGGTCTATGATCATTGCGCCTGTCCCGCAAAACACCATAATGAACGTACCGAGAAATTCAGCAAGGTACTTTCTCATTTTAAATGTTCTTGTACAAAATCGCGGGCGTAGGTTTTTATCATATCCCGCACACGGCGAAACTCGTTCATGATCTCCTCGGGTGTTCCGGTTGCCTTAGCTGGGTCGGGAAAATTATAATGGAAGCGTTGTACATTGCCCGGAAAGTAGGGGCAAGCTTCGTTAGCGTTATCACAAACGGTTATCACCATATCAAACGGAATGTGCAGATACTCGTTAACATTGTTGGAGGTGTGTTTGGATATATCTATCCCATCCTCGGCCATTACTTGTATGGCTTTAGGGTTCACGCCATGGGTTTCAATCCCCGCACTGTAAATATTTGCTCTATTGCCGGCAAAATAACGCAGGTAACCTTCGGCCAGCTGGCTACGGCAACTGTTACCGGTACATAGTACTAATATATTTTTCATCACGTTTAATTTAGCAGCAGCCACCGCCCGGTGTACAACAGGCATCAGCAGCAACGGCAAGGTTTATTAATTGTTTTTTTGGTTTTTCGGTGGCAGGAGTACAGCATTCCTCGCCTTTATCATTAGTACCGCAACTACCTCCGCGGCTAATAGCTTTACATTGTACGGCATCCGGGCGCAAATCAATAACCAGGTTTTCGCCGTCAATGATCATTTCATTCGGGAACATCTGGCGGGTATCGAATTCGGAGTTGCCAAATTCTATTTTAACTGTACCCTCCGCATCAAGCGGCAGCATTTTTTCTACAATATCAATTATTGATAGCGCTTTACTTACTTTCATAGCGCGGTACTGCCCGGCTTGCTCAGGTACCCACAGTTGCATGATGATCTCGGTCCACTTATTCATCACCCCGCCGCAATCCACCGATGTGATGGGCGCTTGCTTAATTTCGGTAATATGGTACGATGCATCCACCAACTTATTTTCCGCATACCTGAATTGCAGATCGAGATGGGGATGTTGCAGCAGCATTTGCTTAAATGCCCCCCACTTTATTGCTTCTATGTTATTCATGATCCCTTTATTTAATTGTAATATTACGATATATTAATTCAAAAAATTTTAGCGGCAGTTGGTCTTTAATTGATAATCAGAAAAGAAAGCATTTAGTTCCTTGCCTAATTTGCCCCATACCGTTGGGTTTATGCAATAACAAACGCTCACGCCTTCAATGGTACCCTGTATCAATCCGGCATTTTTCAGTTCTTTTAAATGTTGTGATATAGTTGCCTGCGCAAGTCCTAATTCGTCTACCAGGTCGCCGCAAATGCAGGCATTGGCCTTCATAATTTGCTGCAGAATAGCAATGCGTGCCGGGTGCGCAATTGCCTTCAGCATAATGGCCAGCTGGTTTTGCTCGTCGGTAAATATTTCGGTTTTAGTGGTGCCCATATATTAATCGCAATAATACGATTAATATTTGAAATGCAAATTATTTCTTACAAATAATTATCGCGGGGTTAATAAAATCCCCGCTTTGATTTCCGTCGTACATACCATTAGTTAAAAATAAAACGTTTAAGCTTTTATTAACCTGTTTTATTCACTATCAAAAATCACTATGAAAAAAGCAACATTAATCCTTTTTACCATTGCCATAGTAGGCGGTGCAATAACTACGGCAAACGCGCAATCAACACCCGGCGATGGTTGGTTTAAGCGTAACGTTGCCGGGGCTTTCCAAATTCAAGGCACTTATCGTGAAAGCAAACTTGGTCAGCTAAACGATATTTTAGCTAAAAACAACCTGGCCCCCTTATCCGATAACAATTATTGGTTAAACCTTTCTATGAGCCATATTCATAAAAACTGGCTGTTTGAGGACGGCCTTGGGGGAACCTTTACTTCTGCATCAAAAAACCCTAATAATTTTAAAGTACTTTATAACCAGTTCCAGCTTTATACCAGGGCCGGTTACAATCTTTCAAAAAGCGTAAACTACCGGCTATATCCGTTTTTGGGCCTCAACCTTTCACAAGCCATGCTGCGTATACAGGATAACCCGCGTACACAAAGCACTTCCGATTTTTCAAGCGAGCTGTTGAACAGCACATCCAGTAAAACTTTATGGAATCCGCGCTTTGGATTGGAATTGGGCGGCGGTTTCGATTACATTATCAAACTAAAAGAAAAACAAATGGACTGCTATACCATTCAGCGCAATATTCCAATTGGTTTCCGCATCGGTTATTATTTACAGGTTACCGACAGCAACTGGAAAATTGACGATAATTATAATTTAAATAACGGACCGAACAATAAACAGAGCAACATTTTTGTATCGCTTAACATTGGTTTGGGTTACGCCGTGAAGAAATAAGCGATCGGTTATTCAAAGATAAAAATCCGGTGGTTTTACCGGATTTTTATCTCTTATTATTCATTTTTATTTATTCTTATTCGTTTTATTCCTGTTTTACCTTCATCCGTAATAACGACCACGCCGCTACGATCATCAACACCGCCGAGCCCTGGTAAATGATGGAAAGGCTGATATGGGCATCCATTAACCGGCCGCCAACATATACCATCACCCCGCCAATAATGGTACTTAAAAAATTAAGAAAGCCGTAACCTGTGGCAATATATTTCCCGTCAATTACCTGGCATAAAACCGGCATCAGGTTACTGTCATTCACCCCGCGGGCCAAGCCATACACCATCATGGCCACTATGGCTATCCAAAACACTGTAGTTGATGCCATCAGGAATAGAAAAGGCGCGCCCAAACTAAAGCCTATGATAATCAGATAAATTCGGCTTCGTTTATTGCTGCGGTACCATCTGTCGGCCAGTATACCGCCCAGCAATACCCCAATAAAAGAACCTATTTGCACATAACCCGTGGCGGAAAGGCCCGCTTTGCCAATATCCAATGTAAAATGTTCTTTCAGGAAAGTTGGCAGCCAGCCATAGATCATCCAGTTAACAATACCCAGCACACAGAAATAGAATAACAATACCAGGAACGATTTTTCTGACACCAGCATGCGGATAGTTTGGAACAGGCCTAAGCGTTTTTCTTCAACCCCGGGGTTATTTTCCGCTTCGGCAACATCTGTCAATTCGCTGCGTTTGTTATCCCGTAAAAAATAAATCAACACCAGGCCATAGACCACACCAAACAATCCTATCAATTGAAACCCGTAACGCCAACCCCATATTACCGAGATATACCCCCCAACTCCACCTAATGCCTGTCCGGCATATAAACCGCTCATATGCAGGCCTGTAGCCAGTGATCGCGTTTTGCCTTTGTGGTAATCGGCTATCATAGCCAACCCAGCGGGGATATAACAAGCCTCGCTGATACCCATAATTACCCGGGCTACCAGCATTTCAGGGAAGGAATGTACAAAGCCTGTCCAAAGTGTTACTGCCGACCAAACACATACGCTGAATACGATGATCTTTTTACGCCCATACTTATCAGCAAAGTACCCACCCAGCGGACTTAAAAACCCATACGACCATAAAAACACTGAAGTCAGTAGGCCAAATTGTGCATCGGTAAGTTTAAAATCGGCCACAATAGGGTCGCGCATGGATGCGATGAGGTTCCTATCGAAGTAATTCAGGAATGCTACCAGCCAAAGCAGGCCCACTATTGCCCAGGCATATAAATAGCCTGCTGGTTTTACAGTCTTTTCGGTCATATTATGGTTCAAGATTGTGTGAAAATTTTGCGGTTAATATCCGTGGCGTGCGCACGGCGGGGCGCACCTCGCCACCCGGAAATACGATCATCTCATGCCACATTACAGCTGTAGTGGTTACCGGCGCCCAGATGCTGCCATTTGGGTTTGTATCGGCATCCGGCTTTTTAGCGGTGTGGATAGTACCTGAAACCGACCATGTATCAGTATCGATATTATACTTCAATATTTTGTCAGAAAAGCCCGGATGGTTCTCCTTCAGATTAGCGGCATCATCGGCCAATTTTCCGTCATCCCCTCCGAAAATCAGCAACTCGTTTTTGTTAACAAAAATTGCCGGGCCCGGCGCGGCCACCACGGCATTTGGCAGGTCGGCAACGCGCGACCAGCCCTTGCCCGGAGTATATTTATAGGCATCATTAAGATAACGGCGATGTGCAGCACCGTTTTTGTCTTCCAGATCGGTGCCGCTAAAGAGGTAAAAAGTGTTGTTGGTTTGTCCCGCCACACTCAGCATCCGAGGCGGCCCAGGCCAGGTTTCCAGCTTTTGCCAGGATGATGTTTTAGGCGCACTTAAATTGAGCGACCAAAATATATTAGCAGTGCTTTTATCATCAGGGTGGAGTAAACCGCCTGCAATGTAAACGTTATGCCCCACCAACGTACCGCAAGCATTGGACAGTGGCTGCGGCAGGTCGGGCCATTTTTCTATTTCAATTTTGTTGTTCATATAGCTAATCGCATAAACAGTGCACAAATGCCCCCCGGTGTTACTGCCGCCAATGCATATCAATTTATCGTGATAGGAAATGGATACACCGTAACCCATGGGTTGTGGCAATTTCCCGGCTACCTTCCATATGCCGGTAGATTTATCCAGCACAAATATCTTGTCTGTCCATACCTTTTTTGAACCCGTCCACGGAGCGCCACCATCTGGAAAATTGGCACCTCCGGCTACGATCAACGCTCCGTGCGATGTCCCCGCAAATGATCCGGCAAAACCATGCTCATCAGGAATGGGGGGCAATTCGCCCCAATGTAAAATACTGTGAATTGGGCGCTCCTGCGCAAGGGTGGTTAACGACATAATTATACAAGCGATATATAATAAATTATACTTCATCAAAAAAATATGGGATCATTTGCCGCGCACGTTCACGAACGGCAGGAACTTCACTTTCGGGGATGCCTTTGTATGGCCATCTTAAACGCGTGCCAACCTGATACCAGCCGCCTACTGCTGCCAAAAACTTATCTAACGCCGGGTTGCTGTAACCCTGTTGTTGCAACGGTGCAATACATTCTTTAAAGAATGCCAGGATACTTTTCTCAATCTCCATCGCGGCGTTAATATCGGTATGCATCATTAGCCACCATTGCTGTGCCGCTTTAGGGTTAATACAGGCTACATTTGAATACGCGCCCGAGGCGATGCCGTTAGCCACACCAGTAGCTAAAAAGTGCCCAGGTACAAATATGGATAAGTGTGAAGCCCGCAGTTTCATTTCTTTCACCCACTCCCCATCGCGACTTAAAAGTTTAACGCCAATTATTTGCGGTACCTGTCGTATCAATTCATAATCTACAGGTTGCAATACCCGTTTAGCATGCGGCGGATTATATAATACCAGCGGTATATCGCCGGCAACATCCGCCATTGTATGCAGGTAGTCAAGCATTTCGCTATCGGTAACGGTTACCCAATCAGGGAGAATAATTTGTATAGCATCAGGTTTTAGCGCCACAGCCCGTTTCAATCGCTCTAAACTAATTATGGGTGATGGGTGGCTGGCGCCTATCTGGAAACGCATACCCGCCGCCAAACATTTTTCAGCCAGGATACTGTTTACTGTATCGTACTCTGTTTCTGTTTGATTGTAAAATTCGCCTGCCGTACCGTTTGAATAAATACCATCTACGCCAACAGCAATAAGCATAGCTATTTCTTCAGCCAGTTTTTGATAATTAAAAGTTTCATCATCATTTACCGGCAATAACAAGGTGGCCCAGTTACCTTTTAAATTATTAGCATTTAGTGTTTCTTTCATATATGAAGTTATGCCACTGGCAGGCATCAACATAGGTTTATATCACAAATTTAAATATAAAGTTGTTATGTAGTACATATTAATGCAATAAAATTGTTTGTATACAAAGAGTCCTTCTGAAAGAAGCATCTGGCACAATATCAATTAAGGAACCATGTAAATTCCATTACGTTCATTATGACAATGCGGGTATGCTTTTTTTTGTACAGGAAGGGTAGTAGAGGAAAAGGTTATGATTTCTTCTTCGCCAAGCTATCAAAATGTGGCTTCAAATGCTCGTACATGCCGGCTTTAAAGTCTTCTTTAGTACCGGTTTTTAGAATTTGTACAAGATCTTTATGGTTTACTTTGCCCACTTTGTACTCGTCCCTTTTCTCAAGGGTGGTTACATAGCCAAAAACAGGCATCAGCATTACCTGGAAGCGCTTAAGGGTGTTATTGCCGCTCATTTCATATAGTTTTCCGTGAAAAGCTATTTCATTCTTCACCCTGAATTTATTTTCACCTTCATGGCTTTCATCTTCGGCTATTTTTTCCAGTTCGGCAATATCTTTATCGGTTTTGCGCAGAAAAAGCAGATCGGCCAGTCCCATTTCCAACACCAGGCGCAATTCAAACAAATCCTGTAAAATATGGTCGTCAATAATCAGCGGGTCAAGCACACGTTCAAACGTACCTAATATATCCGGGCGGGCTAATATCATGCCGCGTTTTTTGCGGGTCTCTATCATACCCAGCATGCGCAACCGGCTTAAAGCTTCGCGCACCACATTGCGGCTAACCCCCAATGCGGCAACCAATTCCATTTCTTTGGGCAGGGCATCGCCGGGCTTAAATGATTTTTTTTTGAAGAATTCACGCAGCCGAAGCTCTACTATATCGGCCATGGTCTCGGTCGAGATACGCTCCAGGTCCTTGCTTAAATTATCTACGTCCATATTAGTGTAATCGCAATCACAATAATACAGAATTAATATGTAGAACAAAAGCAAATGTTACTTACTGTACAAAATGGGATGTGTTTTATATTTGATCACTGAATTTCTTTCTTACTTATAGTACCGAGTTTGGTATTGGCGATATTGATACTATTGAAAATATTAAGATTAGTTACGTTGTGTAGCACGAAAGAAGGCACATCTTTTACTTTTTGTGCACGGATGTGCTGAAAATCGGCACCTGTGACATTGTCCAGCATAAACGGCGGGCGTTGGTCTTCGTTAATGTAGCTTACTTCCACATCGTTCATTTTTAAATCGGTAACGTTGCGGATGAAAAAACCATAGCTTGGCAGCACACCAAAGCGGGCAGGTTCGGGATATTCCTTTTCTAACCCCGGCACTTCCCGTTGCGTTTGCTCTTTAGTACCCCCACCGCGATAATAAATGTGGATGTTGCTCAACCTGATATCCTCGATATCATGCCCAGGTATACCGCTGATAATAGCCGACTGCCGCGGGTCGACATTATAAGCCATAATGTTGCTGATAATAATGCGGCGGCAAACCCCTACCGGCGTGCCTTCTGGGCCGCGCATGCGGGCACCCAGGCGTACAAATATGGGAGCATTTACAATATCGCGCATGGTAATGTTGGTGATGGTTACATCTTCTAAAATAGCGCCATCTACAGTTTCCAATGCCAGGCCGCGGCAGTAAACAAATACGCAATTGGAGATGGTAATATTTTTAAACCCACCGTTTGATTCGGTGCCGAATTTAATGCGCCCGGTGGGGCCGCCGCCATTATCGGCTATGCGCTGGTCTTTACGCTGAAAAGTACCATCTAAAAACGAGCCTTCATTAAAACCGCTAACCTGGCAATTGGTGATGGTTACATTTTCAGTGGCCCTGCCGGTATTTAAACCGTAGCTGCTTTTCAGGCAAATGCCGTCATCGTTAGGTGAGTTTACGCTGCAGTTTGATACGCGCACATTCTGGCAGCAATCTATATCCATGCCATCGCGGTTGGTATCCATTTTTACGTTATCAATGGTCATGTTATCGGCACCGGTAGCCAATATACCAAACCAGCCCCCGTGCAAAATAGAAACATCGCGGATGATGATATTGCGGCACATATATAAGGCAATGGATTTGTTAGGGCTCTTATCTTCTTCACCCTTCATTTTATCAATTTTATTACTGCGCGATAACCCCTTGCCCCAAATAGTGCCCGGCCCTAATATGGAAACATCGTGCAGGTGTTCGCCCCATATCAGGCTGTTGTGCCAGTGGCGGTGGCCAAAGTCCTCGTATTCGTTAGTCACAATTTTTTCAGGTTCATCATAGCCTGCTTCGGGTGTAAAATCGGCAGCGATTATGGTCGCACCCTGATCGATATATAACGAAATATTGCTTTTTAAATGAATGGAGCCGCTTAAATAACTGCCAGCCGGGAAGTATACGGTACCACCGCCGTGTTCGGCGGCCGCATCAATGGCTTTGTTAATGCCTTTGGTGTCGATGGTTTTGCCATCGCCTTTAGCGCCATATTCGGTTACGTTATAATCGGTTTTTGTACCCGGCCGCGCAAATGCGCCAATAGCAAAAGTGCAGGCCAAAGCCATAGCAGCAATATTTTTCATTTTCATAAGATAGGGGGTTAGCTGGCTAAATTTCAGAAAAAATTTCCCGTAATTGTCATTGTAACAATTATAATATCCTTTGCAGATATTTAAAGGCGTGTTAATCGCAGTCTATTCCATGCCCAAACCTGATGATATGCCCGTCCGGGTCTTTCACCAGCATTTCGCGCACATACCAGGGCTTATCATCGGGCAAAGAAAGTATGGTTGCGCCACGGGCTTTAATGTCTTCATAAAATTCGTCTACGTTCTCAACAAATACCGAAAGCCATGTGCCGGGGGTGCCCTGGTTGGTTTCGCAAAAAAATATCTGTACCTCATCCCTAACCACTCCGCCGAAATCGGGCGGGTTGCCCCATTCCCATTTTTCGGTAAATCCCAGTTTTTCAGTATAATATTCCAGACTTTTCTGCACATCGGTCGAATAAAGTATGGGGACTGCTTTCTCAAATTTCATAGTTGTAGTTTTATTTCTTAAAAATTGCAATTAATTAGATTGGCTTTCAAATTTATACTGATAACACTTACCAGCTTAATAAATATATAAAACAATACACCAACCCGGTATAAGCAAATGTAATATCTATATGTACATACATAATAGCTATTGCAATAATCAACTTATTTCAGAATATTTGTTTTTAACCATTTATTCAAACCCCGGATGCGCAAAGCGTTCAAAAAATAAATCTAAATGAAAGTAAACGTAATGTACCTGTTGTCATTTGCAATGTTAACATCGGTTGCAATGGCCCAGGCCCCAAATGAATTGACAAAAAAAGAGAAAAAAGAAGGCTGGAAATTATTATTTGACGGTAAAACCACTAAGGGCTGGCATACCTATCTCAGGGATACGGTCGGCTCAAAATGGCAGGTGAAGGATGGCACCCTGGTATTTGACCGCACCAAACCGGCAAACGGTGGCGGCGATATAGTTACTAATAAGGAATATGAAAATTTTGAGCTGAACCTGGAATGGAAAGTAGCCAAAGGCAGTAACAGTGGTATTATATTCGATGTGCAGGAATCGCCAAAGTATGCGGCAACCTACCTTACCGGCCCCGAAATGCAGGTGCTGGATAACATCAGCGCGTCTGATAACAAAAAACAAAACCACCTGGCCGGCTGCCTGTATGATATGGCCGGCGATACCTCTGTTTCAAAACCTATGCCTGTGGGCGAGTGGAACAAAGTGCGTATTATCCAAAACAAAGGGCACCTTACTTTTTACCTGAACGGAATAAAAACCTTTGAAGGCCAGATAGGCAGTGATGAATGGAAGAAAATGGTAGCCAAAAGCAAATTTGCCGGTAAGGACTTCCCCGACTTTGCCAAAGTTGCCAAAGGGAAAATAGCCCTGCAGGAGCATCCGGGATCAAGCGCGTGGCGGAACATCAAAATCAAACAACTCTAATTCCTTATATTGTATGAGCGATATGCAGATCAAAAAATCGTCGACCGTTTACGATGCCATTGTAGTGGGATCGGGCGCCGGCGGTGGCATGGCTGGCTATGTACTGGCCCATGGCGGTTTAAAAGTATTAATGCTGGAAGCGGGCCCCTGGTGGGACCCGGCAAAGGATTCGCAGCAACTAAAAATGCCTTACGAATCGGCACGACGCGGCGCGGGCACCACCCGTCCCTTCGGTGATTTTGACGGGGCCTTTGGCGGCTGGGACCTTGACGGTGAACCCTATACTACCAAAGATAAAACAGAATTTAACTGGTTCCGCTCGCGTATGCTGGGCGGTCGCACCAACCACTGGGGCCGCATATCCCTGCGCATGGGGCCAAACGATTTTAAAAGTCACCATATTGATGGCCTGACTGATGATTGGCCAATAACCTATGATGAGGTAAAGCCTTACTATGATAAGGTTGACCGCATGATAGGAGTATATGGTACTAAAGAGAATTTAGAGAACGAGCCGGATGGTATTTTTTTGCCGGCGCCAAAGCCGCGTTTGAATGAATTGTTCATTAAAAAAGGCGCGGCGAAAGCCGGGGTAAAAGTTATTGCGGGCCGTGGCTCGGTATTAACGGAAGCCTTACCAGGCAATAAAGACCGAGGCGCTTGTTTCTTCTGCGGGCAATGCGGTCGCGGGTGTAAAATTTATGGTGATTTCTCGGCGTCGTCCTGTCTGGTTATCCCGGCCATGAAAACAGGCAACCTGAAAGTGATCCCTAACGCTATGGTGCGCGAGGTGCTAACTGATAAAGAAGGTTTGGCTACCGGCGTAAGCTACGTGAGTAAAGATGACATGCAGGAATACCAGGTGAAGGCTAAGATAGTGATATTGGGCGCCAGCGCCTGCGAATCGGCACGTTTGCTGTTAAACTCAAAGTCGGCACAACACCCGGGTGGCTTGGCAAACAGCAGCGGCATAGTAGGCAAATATTTGCACGATAGCACTGGCGCAAGCCTGGGTGGTTTCCTACCGCAGCTACTTGACCGCAAACGCTACAATGAAGATGGCGTAGGCAGTGTACATATTTACTCGCCATGGTGGCTGGATAATAAAAAATTGGATTTCCCGCGTGGTTACCATATTGAATACGGTGGCGGCATGCATATGCCGGGTTACGGATTTATGAATGGCATACACAATAAAAACGGCCTGGTACCGGGTAAAGATGGCAAGATGAAAGACGCTGGTGGCTTCGGCGCCGACCTGAAAAATGATTACCGTCGTTTTTATGGTACCAATGTAGGCATGGCCGGCCGTGGTACTGCTATTGCCCGCGCGGATAACTACTGCGAAATAGATGATAAAGTGGTGGATAAATATGGCATTCCGGTATTGAAATTCCATTACAAGTGGACCGATGCCGAGATAAAACAGGCCAAACATATGTCGGAAACCTTCCAGGAAATGATGCACCAGATGGGCGGTATCATCACCTCGAAAATTGAAGGCCCCGAAACCAACTACGGATTGGAAGCACCCGGCCGCATTATCCACGAAGTGGGAACCATCCGCATGGGCGACGACCCTAAAAAGTCGGCTTTGAACAAGTGGTGCCAGGCGCACGATTGCAAAAACCTTTTTGTGGTTGATGCAGCGCCGTTTGTGCAGCAGGGCGATAAAAACGCCACCTGGACCATCCTTGCTTTAAGCATGCGTACCAGCGAATATATTTTATCACAACGTCAAAAATTAAACGTTTAATTTTTAAGATCATGAACAGACGTGACTCGCTAAAAGCCCTGGGCTTAACCACCATATCAACAGCGGTATTGCTGGATGCCTGTAAACCAAAAACAGGTGAAGAGACCGGATCGGAAGCATCGGCCGCCGCCCCGGAAGCCGGCCGGCAGCAATGGGAGGTTGACCGGGAGAAAAAATTAATGGCCGATAAATATTTTACCGACCATGAAATGGCTACCATAACTGTGCTGGGCGATATTATTATTCCTAAGGACGAAAAATCGGGCAGCGCATCAGATGCTAAGGTGCCTGAATTTATTGAGTTTATTGTAAAGGATATCCCCGATCATCAGTTGCCCATGCGCGGCGGCCTGAAGTGGCTGGATATGCAGTGCTTTAACCGTTATGAAAAAAGCTTTGTGGATTGCAGTCACGACCAGCAAATAGAAATGGTGACCGAGATTGCCTACCCTGCCAAAGCCAAACCCGAAATGGCACAAGGCGTAGCCTTCTTCAACCGCATGCGCGATCTGACTGCCTCGGGCTTCTTCACCAGCAAAATTGGTATTGCCGATATTGGCTACGTAGGTAACCAGCCCAACAAATGGACCGGCGTACCTGAAGATGTGCTGAAGCAGTATGGAATGGAGAATGTGTAATTCCTGATAATATTACAGAAAGGCCCGATGATTATCGGGCCTTTTTTTATCCCCCTTATAGGGTGATTTTCGCACATTGTCACCAACCGAATTATTAATCCGTTATCTTTAATATCAAAACCAATTGCATGAAAACCAAGTTTATTTTAGCCGCTTTTGCTATGTTAGCCCTAATGTCGTTCACGGCACCAAAAACCGGTGAGGATGTTTTGAAGATAATGTATAACCGCTATGCAGGCAAATGGCACCGCACGCTTACATTCACGCAAAAGACGGAGCGTTTCCGTAACGATTCGCTGAAAAGCACACAAATGTGGCACGAGGCTATGCTGGCGCCCGATAAACTACGTATTGATATTGAACCATTTGATGCGGGCAATAGCATTATCTTCCGTGGAGATTCAACCTACAACTTCCGCAACGGGCAATTGCGTGCTGCAAGCAAAGACGAGAACGATCTGATATTTTTGTTAGGCGGGCTTTATTTTTATACCTGGGATAACGCGGTAGCTAAACTTAAAGCATTAGGCTATGACCTGACAAAAACCTACGAAACCGAATGGAAAGGCAAACAGGTTTATGTTATCGGCGCAAGCAATAAAAACGATATAACCAGCAACCAGCTTTGGGTTGATAAAAAAGATATGTTCTTAGTCCGCATGCTTGAAAAAGCACGCGGCACTACCGAGGAATGTATTTTTGAGAACCATGTAAAAGTGGGCGGCGGCTGGAGCGAAACCAAAGCCAGTTTCTATTTCGGTGGTAAACTATTGCAGGTGGAAACTTATTCGGATTATGCTATGCCGGCTACTTTGGATGAGAAATTCTTTGATCCGAAACAGTATGAGAAGTATGTGAAATAAGACGTCATGCCGAACTTGTTTCGGCATCCCATCATAAGGTCAGTCTGCATATCAACTTTGCGCGTGAGATGCAGAAACAAGTTCGGCATGACGTCATTTAATTTGGTTACGGCAACCTATTCATCCCTTCAACCTTTACCTGCCAGTTACCATCCTGCGGAAAGCCAGGGGCGTTGATATTTGGCGCACCATCCCAACCTGCAGCCATTAGGCCAGCTGCTGCCATAAAGGCGCTGTTTGCGGGTAGATATGCCGGGCAGGCCAATGGTTCTTTCGCGCGCTGCACATGACCATTCTTCAAAAATTTCGCGCCAAACATATCGTTAGCTAAAATATTTACTGCTTTTTGCGGTTCACTTAAGCGCGCAGCTGTAAGGGCGCCTTTGCCAAGGCTCCAGCTGACGAAACTTTTCAATCCGCCACGGTCATATATAGCATCGAAAGTTTTGGTCATTACCTGCTCATTTATCATAGGGGTTTTAGGCAGGTAGCCCAACGCCATGATCATGTCCGAACCACCGCCATTGGGTTCTGTTTCCAGTTCAACATATTTGCCGTTGTTAATAGTTGGACGGGCCAGCTTGGCTAATATATCGTCCCAGTGTTTATCGCGCGGCATACCCAGCCTTTCGCGCCAATCCTGCGCAACTTTAAGGCCGTAGTACCATTGGGTTAATTCAAACGTAGGGTTTTGCGTTTCGTTCTCGGCATTGTGTTCGGCTACGCCTTTTATCGGCGGACCAAGTATATAACGCCCGGTTTTGGCATCCCAAAAGGCATAAGATGAAAGGAACTTGGCCGATTCAAAAACAACCCCGCTGTATTTCTCAAGCGTAGTTTTGTCCTTATGGGCGCGGTATATCAGTTCGGCCAGGTATATAGGGTTGCACTGGTTCCAGATAATAAAAGGGTTAATACTCCCCGGGCTAGGCCTTCCGTCAATCCCTGTCATTTTTGGCCAGCGGGCACCTTCAAAGCCTTCGCTTTTGGCTTGGGCTACCGCAATTGGCAGTATCTTTTTGTACCAGGCAAAGCTGCGTTCCAGCAAATCGGTATGCCCCCATTCGTAAAACTGTGCCACGTGCCACCAGTATACTTCTGAATTATGCTTGCCATACCAGCTAATATGTGTCAAACCCGTTTCCTGCGGCGGGAACGAACCGGCGTAGTTTATCTTCAGCAAGTATTGTGATAACACCATGCGGCGCTCCAGTTCATTCGCACGCGGGTGTTTACTCCCTGACAGGTCGACCGCACCGCCTTTTGTCCAAAACTGTTTCCATGCGTTAGCGCTGGCCATTTCCACAGCGGTAAAAGTTGGCACGGTTGCTTTAGGAATATCGGACGAGAAAGCGCAGGTGATCTGCAAGCTATCAACCCCATTTGCACTCAGCAAAAAGCGATGATCGCCGTCTTGTTTAAAGGAGGCATTACCCTGCCAGCTTATAGTAACGTAGTAAATCGTGCCTTCTATATTTCTTTTTAATAATACACGGTTCGGTGTGTTAGCTATAATAGTAGTTTGGTGCCGGTCGGGTTTAGTCCAATCGAAAGGCGGTTTGTTTTTTATTTTGAAATCGTAGGAATAAGGGAACCGGAAAGCTGTTTTCAAACCACCTTTTAACAGTTCAGATTTGATGGTGAAAGCCACCGTGCTTTGGTCTGGGTGGCAAACAGTTTGCACAGATACAGGTTTTCCGTTTATCTCGTAATTGCTGGTAATTAAGCCCTGCCACAAATCAAGCTTTTGGTTAACATGGCTGATGCCGGTCATATCCAGCGGTTTGCCATCGCCTTGTACTATGCTTATTTGTCCTAACGGTACGGGGTGTGGGTTCTGTCTAAAATATTCACCGGCTGGGCTTTTTTCCTGGCTGGCATACCTAATTTTGCGGCCATGAAAATCGATCTCTTTCATGGCGTCAGCCAGTTTCAGGTTTTCTGTATTAGGGAACGAATGCCAGGTCCAGGTAGATAAAGTTTCCAGCGAGATGCCATTTTTCCAGTAATAATCTTCGAATGATTGCATTCCGGTAACATCGGCTGTAAAGGCAAAATTGCCATTGCCTACAGATAGTGGGGCCAGCGGATCAATCTCATTAACCACAACATTGTGCCGGTTTACCAGCGCGAAGCGATCTATATGCTGGGCGTGGATTGGTAACACATATAAGAATAGGATCCCTGCAATTGTTAAAGCTCTCATTATAAAGGTTGATATAGCTCAAATTTACAATTATAAACTATAACCTATCGCCCTACAAGCCTAAGGATGATCAGTTGATCAATTGCTTATTGCTAATGGATTAGGATAATTATCACTTTGGTCTTCAGCCACGTTATCCAGGCACATAAAGTCCTTCTCAATCAATAAATATAAACCGTCTTCTTTGTTGTCAAACCCTACCCTTTCAGTAGTTGTCCATTCGTCCAACATCCAGCCAGGCATATATAGGGTAATGTTATTATTTTCAAATGCAGCAGATAAGCTACCGCCAATTATTTTTTGCAGCGAGTAGGTTAACCGCGAAGAGCCAAAATCGGTTGTATCCTCCAGGTAGCCCTCCTGTGCAAAGTGCATCACTTCAGACCGGGTTAGCCTGTATCTTAATGAGTCTCCTTTGATCCGTATTTTCATAACTTTAGCGCGTTAATATCTGTTACTTGTCCTATAATAATTATAGCGGGATAGGTTAAGCCATACTGTTTTGCCCGGCCCGGCATGTCCTTTATTTTTCCTTTCGCTATTTTTTGTTGCGGTAATGAGGCGTGCTGAATAATTGCCGCAGGGGTATCACCACGATCTTCTTTGATATAGGTATCTGCAATTACACCAAGTTGTTTCATGCCCATATATATAACTACAGTAGCATTGCTTTGCATGGCAAGTCGCAGGTCTGCAGATAGGGTGCCATCTTTTTTTGTGCCGGTAATTACCCATATCCCCTCGCTTAATGATCGATGGGTAAGGGGTATATCTTCAAATCCAGCCGCCTGCATACTGGTAATACCCGGAATAAATTGGGTTTGTATGCCTAAACTGCGTGCGTAAATTACTTCTTCGTACCCACGACCAAAGATGAACGGGTCGCCTCCTTTCAATCTTACCACCATGCCTTTAGTAAAAGCATAATTAGCAATCATTTCGTGTATAGTTTCCTGTGTAGTGCACTCGCCATAAGGTTGCTTGCCTACATATATCTTTTCGCAATCATCTTTGGTAAGTTTTAATAATTCCTTATTAGCCAGGTTGTCGTAAAGCACCACATCGGCCTGTTGCAATATACGTTGCCCTTTAACTGTAATCAGTTCCGGGTCGCCCGGGCCTGCACCCATAACAATTAATTGAGGTATAGCTGACTTTGTGGACATATTTTACCGTGTAAAAGTATTTTAAATGTATAAAACAATGTTTTTGCTGAAAAATTCAAACGTTGTTTATTGAATACTCTCAAATTTATGGTTTAAAAGTGATTTTCTTAATAAAAAATTGGCAAAAATCATGTTTTATATGAATATATTATTGTTAAAATCATAAAAATTGCCAAAAATTCCGAAAAATGCACGTAATTATTGCTTTTTTGTTCCGATAATTTGTTATAATTGTTACTGTAAATGCATTTGGTCGCAAATTAAGTGTATTTATTATAAAAATTGCTTTAACATTTAAAAGATCTGTTATGTCAAAACCAACCATTATAGTTATTGGCAACGGGATGGTAGGATACAAGTTCTGCGAGAAACTGGTATCTAAAACATCGGCCTTCAACATCATTGTTTTTGGCGAAGAACCACGCCGCGCTTACGACCGTGTACACCTGAGCGAGTATTTTGCGGGTAAATCTGCTGATGACCTTTCTATGTCAACCGGGTCGTGGTATGCTGATCATAATATTCAATTGCATCTTGACGATCCTATTCAGGAAATTAACCGCAATAATAAAACCATCCATTCCTTAAAAGGCATAACCCTTGGTTACGATTACCTGGTACTGGCTACCGGTTCGTCGGCATTTGTGCCCGATATTGAAGGTATTGAGAAAGAAGGCGTATTTGTTTATCGTACCATAGAGGACCTGGAGCTAATTAAAGCCTATGCTGTTAAAGCAAAAAACGGCGCTGTAATGGGTGGGGGCCTTTTAGGCCTTGAAGCGGCGAAGGCTTTAATAGACCTGGGTATAAAAGATGCCCACGTAATTGAATTTGCGCCACGCTTAATGCCCCGGCAAATTGACGCGGCAGGCAGTGCTATGCTGCAATCGAAATTAAGTGAACTTGGTTTAAGTATCCATTTAAATAAAAGCACCGCCTGTATTGCCGGCGATCATAAAATTGAAGCACTGCAATTTAGCGATGATACTTTATTGGCGGTTGATATGCTGGTAATATCGGCTGGTATACGGCCGCGCGATGAGCTGGCTAAGCTGGCGGGTTTGCAGGTTGGTACCCGTGGGGGTATTATGGTGAACGAGCGGATGCAAACCAGCGACGATACCATATTTGCCATAGGTGAATGTGCTTTATATGATAACATGATATACGGGCTGGTTGCACCCGGCTATGAAATGGCCGATGTGGTTGTTGCGCAATTGACGGGTAGCGATAAGGGCTTTCATGGATTTGATATGAGCACCAAGTTAAAGCTGATAGGAGTGGATGTAGCCAGTTTTGGCGATGCCTTTATTGCCGAGCCTGCCTGCCGTACAATTGTGTTTGAAGACACACATAAAGGGATTTACAAACGCATTAATATAAGTAATGATGGCAAACTGCTGTTGGGTGGTATACTAATTGGCGATGCCGATGCTTATAATATGTTGCTGCAAACAGTGAACAATAAAATTGCCCTGCCGCCAAATCCCGAAGATATGATCTTAGGATCGAGGGGTGGTGAGCAAAGCGAGGGTGCTGGCGTAATGAGTTTGCCTGATGATGCGCTGATCTGCTCGTGCGAGGCGGTAAGCAAAGGGGCAATATGCGGCGTTGTGAATGACGGTGCTGCAGATTTGGACACTGTGAAAAAATGTACCAAAGCAGGCACTGGCTGCGGTGGCTGCGTGCCAATGGTTAAAGACCTTATAGCCGGTGCCATGAAGGCAAACGGTCAGTACATTAAAAATGTGATATGCGAGCATTTTGATTACTCGCGCCAGGAATTGTACGACCTGGTGAAAATCAACAAACTAAAAAATTACGACCTGGTTCTTGATCATTTCGGCAAGGGGGATGGTTGCGAAACCTGTAAGCCATTGGTAGCCAGTATCCTTTCCAGCTTGTGGAACGATTTGATAGTAAAACAAGATACGATACAGGATAGTAATGATCGTTATCTGGCCAATATTCAAAAAGGCGGTACTTATTCTGTAGTGCCAAGGATACCCGGTGGTGAGATCACGCCGGAGAAACTTATTGTAATAGGTCAGGTGGCGCAAAAATATGGCCTGTATACTAAAATAACCGGCGGGCAGCGTATCGATTTGTTTGGCGCGCATGTAAGTGATTTGCCGTTGATATGGGAGGAATTGATTGATGCTGGTTTTGAAAGCGGTCATGCTTATGGTAAAGCACTGCGCACAGTTAAAAGTTGTGTAGGCAGCACCTGGTGCCGTTTTGGGTTGCACGATAGCGTATCGTTTGCTATCGAAATTGAAGAAAGATATAAGGGCTTACGGTCGCCACATAAATTAAAAGGCGGGGTAAGCGGCTGTATCCGCGAGTGCGCCGAAGCGCAGAGTAAAGACTTTGGCATTATCGCAACGGAAAAAGGCTGGAACTTATATATCTGTGGTAATGGTGGGTCAAAACCACAGCATGCACAACTATTGGCTGCTGATATTGATAGCAAAACCCTGATCAGATACCTCGACCGCTTCCTGATGTTTTACATTAAAACGGCCGATCCGCTTACACGTACCGCAACCTGGTTAAATAAAATGGAAGGTGGAATGAGCTACCTGAAAAACGTAGTTATCAATGATAGTTTGGGTATTGCCGAACAACTGGAAGAAGAAATGCAGTTGCTGGTTGATAGTTTCCATTGCGAATGGAAAGAGGTGGTAAATAATCCCGACCTGCGTAAGCGCTTTACCCATTTTGTAAATGCGCCCGGCGAAAAAGACCCAACTGTAAAATTCGAGGGTATGCGCGAGCAGGTAAAGGCAACATGGTAGCTAATAGCGAGTAGTAAAATAAAACAGGATATAGTAAAATATTTTCCGACTTGTGCGGAAGAATAAAAATAGACGGATATGGAAACATTAATAGATATAGAATGGGTGCTGGCATGCTATGCGGATGATGTACCCGAAAATGGTGGTGTTTGCATGAAGCATGGCGATGAGCAAATTGCCATATACAACTTTAGCAGGCGCGGCGAGTGGTATGCTACCCAGAACTTATGTCCGCATAAACAGCAAATGTCCCTGTCTCGTGGCATGATCGGCAGTGCAGGTGAGGCTTGCGAGCCTAAAGTTGCTTGCCCGTTCCATAAAAAAACCTTCTCGCTACTAAGTGGCGAATGTTTAAGCGGCGATGATTATAAAATAAAAACATACCCGGTAAAGGTGGCCGATGGGAAAGTATATGTTGGGATAATATAGCCTTATTTTCCTTGCTGCCTCAAAGCGGCAAGGGCATCCTGGTTAACAATAGCTATGCTTTTACCCGAAAGCCTGATGTTTTGTTCCTGAACCATTTCGTTAATTACCCTAAAAACGGTTTCGTAGGTTGCCCCGGCAAACGATGCCAGGTCCTGCCGGCTTAGTACGATATTAATAAAGCCATCAGGAGTGGTGCCAAATTGCTTTTGCAATTTGATCAACGCTCCGGCCACGCGGCCCTTCACGGGCATATGTGCCAGGTCACGCATACGGCGCTCGGATTTACGGAGTTCGCTGGCAAAAAAATTAACCAGCTGGTAGGTCAGTTCGCCATTTACCTTTAAGGTGCTTTCAAAAAACTTCATGCTGATATAACAAACCACCGATGGTTCAAGCGCCGCAGCTGATATAGGATAATTCAGGTTGGGTCCAATGCCACGATGGCCTAAAATGGCGCCATTTTCAGCAAAACGGATAATTAGTTCTTTATCGTTGTCCCACTGTTTATATACTTTAATGTTGCCGCTATATACAAAGTAAATGCCTTCAACAGGCTCGCCTTCCTTAAACAATATATCCCCTTTTTTGAGTTTTATGTTTATTTTATTGGCGCAAATAGCAGGATGCCACTCTTCAATGCAATACTTGCACATAAAACAAGTGGCGGTATCGCAAACCGGGCTATTTTTCTTGACCTTTTTAGCTTCCTTCACGGCGAATAAATTTCTTATTGGGTAAAAGTACTTTTTGTAGGGCTGAAATTAAACAAATACTTACTGGTTTTTTAATATTTTATGATTTTTATAATAAAAATTGAGATTTATTTTATGGTATATTCTAAAAATCGCCAATTTTATATGATATAAATTCAAATTGAGATTGAAAATATGGCATAAATGGGTATTTATTGCTTTTTGTAATTGATTTTTTAATAAAAAATCAGGTTTTATCTATTATTAATCATAAAAATTAAGCGAAGTGCTATTTTTTATTCATTTTTTTCATTAAAATGGATATATTTATAAAAATGAATGGCGCTATTTATTCGATAAACGATAAATATTAAAATATGGAAGAAAAATAAAGGAATATTTTAAAAAAAAGCCCCGCCGGGAGGTCGCATTCCCGGGCAGGGTTAGTCAGTTTTCAATTGCTTTAACAAATTAAAAAACCTTACCAAATGTACAAAAATGTATTTAAAGAATGCAGGGTTGTTCTTTTCGTAACCAGCCTAACCCTGGCTGCATTTTCTGCCAGGGCGCAGTTCACGCTCACGGGGCAATTACGGCCACGGGGCGAACTGCGTGACGGTTACGGCACGCTACAACCTTTAGGCAACAAGGATGCTGCCTTTATTTCTCAACGAACGCGATTGGTGCTCAACTATAAGTCGGGCCACCTTATTTTTCAAACTTCTATTCAGGATGTTCGGCTTTGGGGACAGGATGCATCCTCCATAACTGTTAATGATGGCAACCGCTTAGGGTTGCATGAAGCCTGGGCTGAAATTATCCTTTCCAACAAAAAGGATACCTCCTTTAAAAAATCACCTTTCGATTATTTCGCGATCAAAATTGGCCGGCAGGAAATTGTTTATGATGATGAACGGTTGCTGGGCTCATTAGACTGGACACAACAGGGCCGCCGCCACGATGCCATTGTTTTAAAAGCCATACAAAAAGGCTGGCAAATAGATTTAGGCGCAGCCTTTAATCAAAATACCGATGCCGTAAATTATAATGGCACCTATTATACACCTGCTAACGTACCTGCTACTATAAAAGATAGCAAGGGTAATTTAGTTAATACCCCCGCCGGGATGATCCCATTGATCAATAGTGGAGGGATCAGCGCTAAAAATGGCAGTCCGGCATTATTAAACCCTCCTGGCACTAACGGCCTGAACCAGGATTATAAAGCATTACAATACTTATACTTAAGTAAAAAAATTAATAAAACAAAAGTATCTGGCTTGTTCCTAACCGATCAGTTTGGTAAGTACGTACTCGATTCGGTTAAAAATACTGCCGGTACTGATGTTGGTTATGTATATGGTTACCGCTATAACCAACCAGGCATAAACCTGCGTTATACAACAGGCTTGCTTATTAACCCGGTGTTTGGCGCTAAAAACCAGTTTGCCCTAACAGGCGGCTACTACTACCAGGGCGGGCATGACAAGGATGGTTTAAGCCTGGATGCATCTATGTTTACCTTTTCAGCAGCTTATACATCAGGCGCGCTGGGTTATACCATAGGCTGGGATTATCTATCCGGGAACGATGCTTTTTCAACATCTAAAACCAATCACCGTTTCGACCCGCTATATGGCACGCCCCATAAGTTTTGGGGGCTGATGGATTACTTCTATGCAGGCAGCGGTTCGCCTGCTGGCGGATTAAGCAACCCTTATCTTAAAATAAAATATACATCAGCCAATAAACGGTTTAGTACCGAACTGGCTAATCATTATTTTATGCTGGCGAATGATCAAAAAGACGCGGCCGGCAATGCCATAGATAAATACCTCGGCACTGAGTTTGACCTGACCACAGGATATAAGCTTAATAAGGTTACGCTGGCAACTTTAGGCGTATCATATATGTCGGCCACCCAAAGCATGACGTACGCTAAAAATATCAGTCCGGGCACAGCACATTTAAACCCGGTATGGGCATATCTGCAACTTAATATCACACCAGAATTTCTAAATAAATAATCACTCTCAAAAAAGAAAGATCATGGAAAAGCAACTCACCAAACTCAATATATTTTCGGCAAAAGGCATTCAAATGAAAACCTTCCATATTACATGGCTAATGTTTTTTGTCTGCTTCTTCGGCTGGTTTGGCCTGGCGCCATTAATGCCTACTATCCGTGCCGAGCTGCACTTAACCAAGGCGCAAATTGGTAATATCATTATTGCTTCGGTCGGTTCTACCATTATTGCCCGGTTAATCATCGGTAAGCTGTGTGATACCTGGGGGCCACGTAAAACCGCCGTACGGTTATTGCTTGTCGGCTCGCTACCTGTATTTTTTGTAGGATTAGCACATAGTTACGCTACCTTTTTAATGTTCAGACTGGCTATTGGGGTTATCGGAGCTTCGTTTGTAATTACCCAGTTTCATACCTCTATGATGTTTGCACCTAATATTAAAGGTACGGCAAACGCAGTTACCGGTGGCTGGGGCAACCTGGGTGGCGGAGTTACCAATATGGTAATGCCTTTGATATTTGCCGCTATAGTTGGCTTCGGTTATACACCGGCTGAGGCTTGGCGTTACGCCATGATAGTACCCGGTACTATGATGCTGATAATTGCTTTGCTGTATTATAAATACACTAAAGATACCCCTAACGGAAATTATGATGAGATAGGCTATAAATCTAAATCGACCAAAACAGATTGGTCTGTATTGGCCGACTGGCGCATATGGGCGCTAACCATGGCCTATGCTATGTGCTTTGGTATGGAAGTAACTTTTGATAACGTAGCGTCGCTGCACTTTGTAGATAACTTTCATTTGTCGCAAAGTTCGGCCGGTTTCTGGGCAGGCATATTTGGCTTCATGAACATTTTTGCCCGTGCATTAGGCGGTATCGTATCCGATAAGGTTGGTAAAAAACATGGCCTGCGTGGTAAGGGCTTATTACTGGCCGGCGTACTGCTTTTAGAAGGCTGCGGACTATTGCTTTTTGCGCAGTCGGGCAGCTTATTGGTAGCAATTGTTTCTATGTTGTCGTTCGCGCTGTTCCTTAAAATGTCAAATGGGGCAACTTACGGTATTGTACCGTTTGTTAACGAAAAGAATGTTGGACTGGTAAGTGGTATAGTAGGCGCAGGCGGTAACCTTGGCGGGATGCTGTTTGGCTTCCTGTTCAAATCATCTGCCATAACTTATGTACAGGCCTTTACCTATATCGGTTATGCTGTAATTGTAGTGGCGGTAATTGTATTTGTTACCCGGTTCCGCAAGCAAACAGCTGACGAAAAACAATCCGCATCAAGTATTGCCGCCGCCGTTTAAAATAAAGTATAAGCATGCAAACACCCGGAAAGAACACTCAATCGCTTACGTCTACCTGCTGTTATTGCGGGGTTGGCTGCGGCGTGGTTGTTAATAAGGAAAAGAACGGGGAAATTACCGTTGCCGGAAATAAAGATTACCCCGTTAACAAGGGAATGCTTTGTAGCAAAGGGATTAATCTGCATTATACCGTTAACGATAAAAGCGACCGGCTACTGTACCCGCAAATGCGTTACAATAAAAGCATGCCTTTGCAAAAGGTAAGCTGGGATGATGCGCTTGACCGTACAGTAGCCGTTTTTAAAACCTTTATTGAAAAATATGGGCCAGATTCTGTAGCTTTTTATGCTTCGGGGCAATGTTTAACCGAGGAGTATTATGTAGTGAATAAGCTAATGAAGGGGTTCATTGGCAGTAATAATATCGATACCAATTCGCGTTTGTGTATGAGCAGCGCGGTAGCTGCTTATAAAATGGCCCTGGGCGAGGATAGTGTGCCCCTTTGTTATGATGATATTGAACTGGCCGATTGTTTTTATGTCACCGGCGCAAACCCGGCCTGGTGCCACCCTATTTTGTGGCGCAGGGTAGAAGCCCATAAGGCAGCTAATCCTAATATTAAAATTATTGTAGTAGACCCGCGGGTAACAGATACCTGTAGCCTGGCCGATCTGCATTTGCAGATTAACCCGGGAACGGATATTACATTGAACCATGCTATTGGCCGCTTATTAATTGAAAATGGGGATATCGATATCGACTTTATCCGTAACCATGCGGAAGGTTTCGAGCAATACAGTGCGCTGGTTTTTAAACGTACACTGGCCGAATCGGCAAAAATATGCGGCGTAAGCGAACGCGATATGCAGCTTGCTGCAAAATACATTGGTGAAGCCAAAGGTTTCATCACTATGTGGACCATGGGATTGAATCAAAGCACGGTTGGTGTAAATAAAAATCTTAGTCTTATAAATCTCAATTTAATAACCGGCCATGTGGGTAAGCCAGGGTCGGGACCTTTATCACTGACCGGGCAGCCCAATGCCATGGGCGGTCGTGAAGTTGGCGGACTGGCCAACCTGCTACCTGCGCACCGCGACTTAAAAAATCCGCTGCACCGCGAAGAAGTGCAGAAATTTTGGCGAGGCAAAAATATTAAGCCCGAACCGGGCTTAACTGCTACAGAAATGTTCGAGGCGCTGGATGATGGACGCCTGAAAGCTATCTGGATTATGTGTACCAACCCGCTCACCAGTTTGCCTAATGTGCGGCTGGCCGAGCGTGCCTTAAAGAAGGCTAGGTTTGTGGTTGTGCAGGAAGTAAGCAATAAACCAGAAACCTTGGCTTACGCCGACGTTATTTTACCCGCCGCTGCCTGGGCTGAAAAAGAAGGTACCATGACCAATTCTGAGAGGCGCATAAGTTACCTGAATAAAATTATTGAACCCCCGGGTGAAGCTTTACCCGATGCAGAGATCATATGCCGCTTTGCCCGTAAAATGGGTTATCCGGGATTTGATTTTAAAAACAGCGAAGAAATTTATGCCGAACACGTTAGGTTAACCGCTAAAACCAGTATAGATATTAGCGGGCTGGACTATGATGTGTTAAAAGGATCGTCGGTACAATGGCCTTATAAAAAGAAAAGTAAGCCAGCGGGGACCGAACGCCTGTTTGCAGATAAAAAGTTTTATACACCATCGCAAAAAGCTATTATCCATGCCGTACCCGACGCCTTTTTCAGTGAGCGGACAGATAATGATTACCCGTTTGTACTGACCACCGGCCGTATTCGCGACCAGTGGCATACCATGAGCAAAACAGGCAAAGTAAATAAGCTGAACCAGCATTTAAAGGAATCGTTTATAGAGATAAACCCCTATGACGCTGCCGGCTTAAAATTGAAAGAAGGTGATGTAGCGGTTATTTCCTCGCGCCGTGGCGAGGTGCGTGTGAAAGCTAAGCTGACTACACAAATTAAGCCCGGGGTGGTTTTTTTACCGATGCACTGGGGGAAAATATTAGGGAATGATTTACACCGGGCTAATAATGTCACCAATAATGCGGTTGACCCGATATCCAAAGAACCCGACTTTAAATATTGCGCTGTTCATATTGCTAAATATAAAAAGCCTTTCCAACGCATTGTAGTTATAGGCGCCGGTGCCGGTTCATATGGTTTTGTGAAATCGTACCGTGAACTGAACCCTGCCGACCGCATTACTATTTTTAGTAAGGAGAATTTCCCTTTCTACAATCGGGTAATGCTGCCCGATTACATCAGCGGCGAACAGCAATGGGAACAATTGGTGAAAATGAAGGACTCAGAAGAACCGGCCTATAATATTAACTTGCTGCGCGGTGTAAGTGTTGAAAAAATTGACCGTGAAGCAAAGTATGTTATTGATTCGCGGGGGATCAAAACTCCGTACGATGTGCTGATCATAGCTACCGGTAGCCGTGCCGCTATGCCTAAAAATGTGCCATCGTTGCCAGGAATATTTAGCATGCGCAGCCGCACCGATGCCGATAATTTTAAGAAACACCTGAAGAAAAACGGGCATGTGGTAATTGTAGGCGGTGGTTTATTGGGTTTGGAAATGGCGGCATCGTTACGCGAAATGCAGGTAAAAGTAACCATCGTTCAGCGTATCTCGCGCTTTTTAAACCGTCAGTTGGATGTGCTGGGCAGTCAGCTATTGCACGAAGAAATGGTTGATCAGGGCTGCGATATTTACTATGACGATGAGGTTCAATTATTTTATGGTCGGTCAAAGTTAACAGGCATTGGTCTGCGCAGCGGGCGCAAAATCGATTGTGATGCCATGATCATAGCCATAGGTACCACACCCAATTTGGAACTGGCCCGCGAATGCGGGTTAACGTGTAAACGCGGCGTGGTGGTGAACGAGCGTTTGCAAACCAACGACCCGGATATTTTCGCGATAGGTGAAATTGCCGAATTTGAAGGTACGCTATACGGTATTACCGCCGCGGCCGAGCAACAAGCGGCCGTGGTGGCCGGCTACCTGAATGGCGATATTGCGAGTTACTATAAGGGCAGCCTGTTTATGAATATCATTAAAATACATGGGTTTGATCTGTGTAGCATCGGTTTACCCGAATGCCCTGATGAACCGGGATATGAAGAGGTGGTGTTTATTGATAAAGCTAAGCGGTATTATAAAAAATGCATCATTCATCAGGACAGGCTGGTGGGAGCCATATTAATTGGCGATAAAAGTGAATTCCTGGAGTTTAAGGAACTGATTGCCAACAAAACCGAATTAAGCGAAAAGCGGTTGCAACTGTTACGCAGCGGCAGCAAAGCCGACCCTGTTTTAGGTAAGCTGGTGTGCAGTTGCAATAATGTGGGCAGCGAGAACATCAACAGGAAAGTGGCCGATGGCTGCGATAATATGAAAGATCTGTGCGCTGCTACTGGTGCCGGTACTGGTTGCGGATCGTGCCGGCCTGAAGTAAAGCGCCTGCTGGAAGAAGGGTTGAAAAATATGATCTCGCAAAAGGTAGCATAATATGGAGCATCTCATTAAAATAAATTTGCCGGGTGGTGTTGTATCGGCGGGCGATCTTTACGAGATATTGGTGATTGCTGAAAATGCAGGTGCCCGGCATATCCGTTTTGGTAACCGCCAGCAATTGTTTTTTACCATTAATGGTGATGAACTGGAGGATATGGAGCTGGAAATGCTGCGGGCAGGTATTGCTTATGAGATTGATGCCGATAAACACCCCAATATCATTAGTTCTTATATATGCGATACCATTTTTAGTCACGAAAGCTGGTTACGCGAGGGTGTTTACAAAGATATTTTCGATCTGTTTACTTACCGTCCACAGTTAAAAATAAACCTGATAGACCGGCACCAGACCTTTATCCCGTTCTTTAGCGGGAATTTTAACTTTATAAGTTCGGACGTTAGTAATTACTGGTACTTGTATATCCGGTTTCCAAAGACCAGCCGGTTTTATTGCTGGCCGTCGCTTATTTACTCAGACGATATTCCATCTATCAGTAAAAAGACCGAAGACGTTATCCTGAAAAATAAAGCCCTTTTTTATGATGTACCGCACATTGATGAACAGCTTTTTTTCGAGAAAATGACCAAGGGTTCAGCCATGCCTATGCAGCCACTGATTGCGCCGCTTCAATTACCCGATTTTTATTTGCCCTATTACGAAGGCTTTAACCGTTATGCCAACAAATATTGGCTGGGTATTTACCGCCGTAACGAACTTTTTGAGATACCGTTTTTAAAAGATATATGTAACCTTTGCCTTAAAACCAGGATAGGGCAATTGTATACCACACCCTGGAAATCGATCCTGATAAAAGGCATTGAGCCGGACGACCGCAATGATTGGGGACTTATTCTTGACAGGTATCGATTAAATATTCGTCATGCCTCAAACGAATTGAACTGGCAGATAGAAGATATGTGTGAAGAAGGGCTTACCTTAAAACAACAGCTGGTACGCGAGTTTGAAGAGGCAGACCTGCGTACCTATCGTTTAAGTTTTGCCATAAAAACGCAACCCAAAACTGGTTTGCTGGGCTCCATTATTATAAAAACGCAGCCATCGGGCACGTTCGAGATATTGCACACAGTGGATTTTAATCCGAATTCAAAAGAATATATTTCTTATAAAAGGCGTGTTAAAAGGATAGATCTGGTTCAGCAACTGATTGAACTATGCAATAGCTATTATAATCTTTCGCAAAATAAAACCAACCTACTGGTACCGGTAATTAATGAAACCGAAGAACAGCCTGCAATTGATACCCTGCTTTACCAATGCATGCATTGTATGACAATTTATGATAAAACCTATGGGGACCAACAAAATGGAATATCCCCGGGTACATTATTTACGGATATAAGCGCCTACACCTGCCCGGTTTGCGATGCCGATAAAGATAGTTTTACGTTGCTGGAAAGATAGTAGTTTAAAGTGATGACTAATTAATTGCCGCTTATCGGTAACAATTTCAGTATTACGCTACTGTAGGGGCTGGGGCTTAAAACATACTCTTCACGGATACCTTAACCTTATAAGGCACGTTATTGTATGATTGGAAATCGTAAGTGTTTTCTATCAACAAGCTATCGCCGGGTGCAATGGTTTTACCCGCACCACTTGATGTTTCAGCTACAATATCGCCGACTTTATCAATATACTTAGCCTGTACCATAAAATTTTCGGCTTTGGTTTTACCCAGGTTCTTAACCATCGCCGAAACATAATAGCTTCCCTTAAATTTATTAAAAGTATCGCGCAGGCTGGTAATGGTAAGGCTATCGCTGCCTTTGTCGTTAATCAATTCGGTTTTATGAGGTTTCTCGCCGCAGGCGTAAAGCAAAGCCAGGGGCAGGCAAAATATCAGGAGTTTTTTCATTTATCTAAGCTTAATGCTGAAAGCATAAAGCTAAAAGAATTTTAGCACTTGTAAAGAAAAGCTTTAAGCTTTTACCCTTCTGCTTAGGCTTCCTTACCCGTGTATGGTTTCGTTTTTGCCGTAGTTTTGTATCACTTCGGCTTCATATTCCAGGAAATCTTTCCAGCGCTTGTCTACATCAACCTCAACGGCATATTTTTTAGCCAGGCGAATGAACATAGAATAATGTGTCGCCTCGCTGATCATTAACTCGTGATAGAATTTAGATAGTTCGACATCATTAATGTTTTCAGAAAGCACCTTAAAACGCTCGCAGCTGCGGGCCTCTATCATAGCTGAAAACAAAAGGCGGTCTATCAGTTGTGCTTCGCGGCCACCGCCTATGATGATAAACTTGCGCAGTTCGTTCACGTAATCATCTTTGCGCTCACGGCCCAGGGTAAACCCACGTTCAATAATAATATCATGCACACGCTTAAAGTGGTCCATTTCCTCCTGCACCAATAAGGCCATCTCCTGTACCAGGTCAGATAGGTTGGGGTTTTGTACGATCAGTGTTATGGCGTTACTGGCAGCTTTCTGCTCGCAAAAAGCATGATCGGTCAGTAATTCTTCAATATTACTTTCCACCACATTTTTAACCCATAGCGGGTCGGTAGGTAATTGCAGTTTCAGGATGGTTTTTTCGCTCACGGCGTAAAGTTAGGAAATTGTAATGGCGATTTAACCACAGAGGTCACAAAGGACAACCACAGAGTACATGGAGTTAGAAGGATTTAGAAATCCCTTAGTGATCTCCGTGTAAAATCTCAGGGTACTCTGTGGTTGAATTTAAGCTTAATGTTTATACAAACTCTTACTATCTATAAACTGTAGAACGGGATCGGGGACAAAATATTGGATGTTCTTACCCTCTGCTAATGATTTGCGGATGAAGGTGGCCGAAAGCTCCATCTGTGGTGTCATAGTGATGGTTACTGACGGGTGCGATGCCAGTTCAGCATTCTCATAACCGGGACGGGGATATACAAATACGCGATAATCGCGCAGGATAAGCTTGTAATTTTTCCATTTATGCAAACTGGCTAAATTATCCGACCCCATAATAATGGCAAATTCATGCTGGGGGTACTTTTCTTTCAGATAGGTGAGGGTATCAATGGTATACGATGGTTGGGGGAGCTTTAATTCCACATCGCTTACTTTAATGCTGTCCGAATTATCGGTAGCCAGTTTGGCCATCTCCAGGCGGTCGTAGGTATTAACCAGGTCGCCATATTTTTTAAACGGGTTTTGTGGCGAAACTACCAGCCAAACTTTATCAAGTTCGGTATAGTTGGCCATATAATTGGCAATAATTAAATGCCCGATATGAATTGGGTTGAACGAGCCGAAAAATAAGCCGATCTTCATGATAGTTTTGCAGTTGTTAGTTTGTAGTTAGCAGTATAATTAACCGCTAACTCAAAAAAGACTTAACCAATTCTTCCGCCTCTTTGCACGCCGTATCAAGATCGTAATTTTTAAGGATAATATCAAATTGCGGAGCGTAGTTCAATTCCTTTTCAGCTTTGTCAAAGCGCTCCTGCAGTTTTGCATCGCTATCAGTGCCACGTGCAGACAGGCGTTGTTTCAATACGTCTAACGATGGCGGCTGTACAAATATAGCCAGCGCTTGTCCGTCGTACTTGCGTTTCAGGTGCATACCGCCTTCCACATCAATATCAAATATTACGGTTTTACCTTTGGCCCATATGCGTTCAATCTCTACCCGCAGGGTGCCATAAAAAGTACCCGAATAAACTTCCTCAAATTCAACAAATTGCTTCTTAGCTATACGGTGCAGAAATTCTTCTTTGCTTATAAAGTAATAATCCTTTTTATCAACTTCATCGCCCCTCGGTTCGCGTGTAGTGGCCGAAATAGAAAACTCCAGTTCAGGGATTTTTTTAAGCAGGTGGTGTACAATGGTTGTTTTACCTGCCCCCGATGGTGCCGAAAATATGATGAGTTTGCCTTCTTTGGTCATTTGTCATTCGTCATTCGTCATTGGTGTCGGCCCGTAGTCGAAAGGAATACCTAATGACTAATGACCAATAACCGATGACTATAATACATTAAGGAGTTGTTCCTTTATCTTTTCAAGTTCTTCTTTCATGCCTACAACCAGCTTTTGTATGCCGGCGTCGTTAGCTTTTGAACCTATGGTATTTATTTCGCGACCGATCTCCTGCGATATAAAGCCCAGCTTTTTACCATTGGCATCGGCACTTTGCAGCGTTTCGAGGAAATAATTGCAGTGTGTGATAAGCCTGGTTTTTTCCTCAGTGATATCCAGTTTATCAATGTAATAGATCAATTCCTGCTCCAGGCGGTTCTGATCAACAATTTCCCTGCCCACGGCATCAGCTAAAAACTGGTTCAGGCGTTCGCGTATTACAGGTACACGTTTCGGCTCTTCAACTTCAATGGCTTTAAGGTTGTTTAAAATTAAGCCTATGCGGTATTTCGCATCCTGTTCTAAAACAATGCCTTCATCAGCGCGGAACTGCTGAAAGTTTTTTAAAGCCTGCTGAAAAGTTTTTTCTACTATCTTCCACTCTTCTTCAGATACGCTATCCTCATCAAACCGTACTACATCTGGTAACCCCAGTGCCAATTGTAATAAATTGCCCGATGGCTCGTTTAAATCTATACTAACAGCTTTAAGCTGATCGAAGTATTGTTTAAGCAATTGGGTATTTATACCAGCGGCTTTTACGGTAGCATCAGTTTTTTCGACATTGATAGAAAGGTTAACTTTACCCCGTTCAATTTGCTTATTGCATTCGGTGCGCAGCTGAAATTCCTTATCCGAAAAATTTTTAGGGATACGAAGAGAAAGTTCAAGAAACTTACTGTTCAGGGATTTTATTTCAACAGTATATTTTGTTGTGCCCGAGTCAAAGCTGGCGGTTCCATACCCTGTCATGGATTTTATCATGCGCAAAGATAGGAAATATATTTGTGATGACGTTTAATACGCTGATAGTGCGATGTGGATAGTTTAACATTTTTTAGCAATTGAAGTGTTTTACAATTATTATGTTTACGGTGGGAATAACACGATGCTTTTAAAATATAAAATAGGGATACTATTACTAACCATTTGCGCCTTTTGTTTTAATGCTAAAGCCCAATTGGTGCATGATATCAGTGGGTTTGTTTGCACAAAGGGTACATCTGTACGCGTAGCACAGGTTAAAGTGCTTAATAAACGTACCAGCGCTTTTTTAATGACAGATGACCTGGGCAGTTTTACCATTAAGGCCGCACTTGGCGATACCATTGAGTTTAGTAAAGACCAGTTTACTACAGTTAAAACACCGGTTATTGCCTTAACCGATATGGTGATGTTTTTGCAGCCGGTGGTAATGCTGCAGCAAGTGAATATACAAGGGCAAACTAAGCAGCAGGAGTTAAACAGCATTATGAACGATTATCGCAAAAAGGGGGTTTATTATAACGGCAAACCATCTGCTTTGTCTGCAATAAGCTCTCCGATAAACGCTTTGTATTCAATTTTTGGTAAGGATGCCCGCGATGCCCGCCATTTTGCTGAAATGTCTAAAAAAGATGAGGAAGCTGCGCAGGATAACCGCAAATATAACAGAGCACTGGTTAAACGAATCACCAATTTGCCGGATGATGAGGTAGGTAAATTTATGGATGCCTTCAGGCCGCTACACGATGATTTGATGAAATGGAACGATTACGAGGTGATCAACTATATCAAAACTTCGTATGAGAGTTATAAAAAATACGGCGTAACCGTTTTACCGAAGCTAACGGCACCGGCAGGGACGCCGGATAAACCATAAATTAATTTACAAGCCCGGCCACAAGCCGGGCTTTTTGTTGATATACGAATCGAAATAGTGAAGTGAATTGATATGGTTCTTTGCTTCTTAAACGATTTCGTAATTAAATTACATCGGTTTTTAAATTAAAGGTTGCTTAGTTAATACATTCGTGCATCAATTATAATAGGTAATCTGCATAGCCAACCAAAGTTTTCCGGCAATCGTTTCACAGTTAGCATAAAATGAAGAATAAATACATATTGATTATTTATATAGCCAGTATGGCCGTTGCCACTAAATTGCGCGCGCAGGATATTGTTTCCTATGTGCAACCTTTGTCGGGTACAGCACCGGCAACAACCAGGGCTGCTTTAAAGCATGGCAACGGCACCGAGTTAAATGCAAATACCATCCCTGCGGTAACGCTCCCTTTTGCCATGACGCAATGGACCGCGGAAACCCGGCAATCAGAAACTAAATGCCAGCCGCCCTATGTGTATGCCGACAAACAACTTACCGGTTTTAGGGCTACCCATTGGTTAAGCGGTTCGTGCACGCAGGATTATGGCAGTTTTACAATTATGCCGCTTACCGGCCATCTTAAAACGTTAGCAGCTGAATACCGTACCGGTTTTTTGCATGATAATGAGGTGACAACACCTTATTATTACCGGTTAAGCCTGCCATCATATAACTTACTATCAGAAATAACCGCTACACGGCGTTGTGGCATGCTGCAATTTACTGCTCAAAAAACGGATAGTCTTTATTTATTGATCACGCCAAACAGCGACCGTAACGAAGGTTTTATAAAGGTTGATACAAAAAAAGGCTTAATATGGGGATATAACCCCGCCCATCGTATTTACCAGGGTTGGGGGAAGCCTGCGGGGTTCAGCGGATATTTTGTCATACAAGTTGAAAAAGGGATCTCTTTATTTGGGATGTATACGGGCAACCGTAGGATTAAGGCAGATAGCCTTAAAAATGAGAAGGATATGGGGGCTTATATTGGCTTTAAAATGCAGCGGGGCCAAAAATTACGCATCCGGGTAGGCACATCCTTTAGTAGTTTGATGGGTGCGTTCAATAATTTGCAGGCTGAAATAAAAACATGGGATTTTGAAGCGCTTATGGCGCAAAACAAAAGGATATGGCAAAAAGCACTGAGCCAGGTAACGGTACAAACACCTGACCAGCAGCATAAACGGATATTTTATACCGCTATGTACCACAGCATGCAATTGCCACGCTTGTATAATGATGTAAATGGCACCTATCCACAGTTTTCGGGCAATTACAAAATTGATCGCATAATTGGTGGCGAGTATTTTGACGATTTTTCAATGTGGGATATTTATCGCGCCCAACTGCCCTTGTTCGAGGTTTTGAAGCCCGGTCTCATTAATAATTGCGTACAGTCTATGATCCTGAAAGGAAAACAGGGGAACTGGCTGCCCATTTTCCCCTGCTGGAATAGCTACACTGCTGCTATGATTGGCGACCACGTAACCGCGTTTATTGCATCGGCCTGGGTGAAAGGCATCCGTAATTATGATATAACATCAGCGTACCGGCTCATGCGTCAAAATGCTTTTGACACCCCGGGCGAAGTAGATTATAAGGATGGAAAAGGCAGGCGGGCGCTCGCATCGTATCTTAAATATGGGTATATACCGTTAGAAGATTCTGTGCCTGAGGCTTTCCACAAAAAAGAACAGGTTAGCCGCACACTGGAATACGCTTATGATGACTATGCCCTGAGCCGCGTGGCTGCAGATTTAAACAAGAACGCCGATAAAGAGGCCCTTTTAGCCCGGAGTTTTAATTACCGTAATGTTTTCGATCCATCGGTAAACATGGTTAGGGGCCGTTATACCGACAAAAGCTGGTACAAACCTTTCAGGCCGGCATCTAAAGAGCCTTATATTACCGAGGGGACCCCCCAGCAGTACACATTTTATGTACCACAGGATGTAAAAGGGCTTGCCAAGTTAATGGGTGGCCCGGACAAGCTGGAAACTGCGTTGGACCGGCTTTTCGAGTCGGGAGAATACTGGCACGGCAATGAGCCGGGACATCAGATACCTTTTATGTATAACTATACGGCATCGCCCTGGAAAACGCAATTAAGGGTTAAGCAAATACTGGAAGATGAGTATACCGACGGGCCAGGTGGCCTTAGCGGGAATGATGATGCCGGGCAAATGTCGGCATGGTATGTTTTAAGTGCTTTAGGGTTTTATCCTTTAAACCCCGTTTCCAACCAATACTTATTAACCACTCCCTTGTTCCGGCAATATAGCATCCGGTTACCTAATGGTAAGCATTTTAAAGTACTCACGCATACACAATCAAACGATGCTGTGTATATAGCCTCCGCTAAATTTAATGGCAGGCCTTATAGTAAAAACTATATTACTCATAACATGATAAAGAACGGGGGTGTTTTAGAACTATTTTTAACCCATACGCCCAATAAAACATGGGCTGCCCAACCAATTGATCAACCCTCATCATTAACCCCATAACTATGTTAAGCCAATATTTTAAAAGTTATGCGCCATTAGTATTCCTCGTGCTAATCGGAACACAGTTGTTTTCTCAGAAGAAGCAGTATCGCGATTTTTATATTACCGATTATGGGGCAATTGCCGATAAAAGAACAGACAATGCTATAGCTATTCAAAAAGCGATAGATGCATGTGCCCAAGCAGGTGGCGGACGGGTTATAGTACCTACCGGACTGGAATTTATGAGCGGCCCGTTCAATCTCAAATCTAATATAGTATTTGAAGTAAACGGGCGTGTACTTGCAAGCCCCGATGAGCATGTTTACAAAAAAAGTGCTTTCAGGGATAATAAAGGTGAAGGCACCATTTGGATAGGAGGTGAAAACTTAAGTAATGTCACCATTTGCGGTACAGGGGCGCTGGATGGCAATGGAATTAGTTTTATGGGGGCTGAACTGGAAGACTCGTATGTATTAAAACCCTTTAATATAATAGATCCCCGGCCACATTTGTTAACTATCGTGGGTGGGCAAAATATTCGTATACGCGATTTGGCTATTCGTAATTCTGCCTATTGGACGGTGCACCTGGTGGGATGTAATGATGTCGCTATCGATAATATTACTTTGCTTAACAGTGTAAAAGTGCGGAACAGCGATGGTATAGACCTTGACCACAGTAAGAATGTGCGCATCAGCAATTGCTATATCGAATCGGGGGATGACTGCATCTGTTTAAAAAACAGGCGCGAATATGAGGAATTTGGCGCCTGCGAAAATATTACGGTTAGCAATTGCACCATGATGTCGCGGTCATGCGCCATTAAGATAGGTTCAGAAAACATGGACCGCATTAGCCATGTAGTGGTTAATAATTGCATTATTAAAAATAGCAACCGGGGTATTGGGATCCAAAACCGGGATGAAGGCACCGTAACTGATGTAGTTTTCTCTAATATTATAGTCGATTCGCACTTGTTTTCTGATGTATGGTGGGGAAAGGCCGAGCCTATTTATGTCACAGCATACCGACGGGCGAATGGTAATAACAAAGATGCTAACTGGCGCTTCCCGAAAGGAAAAACCGAAGGCAGCGTAGGTAAAGTAAGTAATATATACTTCAGCAATATTAAGGGGATAAGCGAAAATGGTATTTATGTTGGTGCCGAATCTGCCGACAAAATATCGGGTGTTGTATTTGACCAGGTAGACCTGCTGATTAATAAAACCACAGCCATACCTGGCGGCGTGTATGACCGCAGACCGGCAAAGGTAAACGGGTTGCTCGCCGCAGGCACATCGGGCTTTTATTTAGATACCGCAAGTAATATTACTATACGGAACAGTTCGGTAACCTGGGGAAACAGCCTGCCCGTTTACTACAAGCATGTGTTAGAGGGCCACGGCGTAAAAAACCTTAAAACAATTAACCTGGATGGACAGGCGGCCTTTCCGGCTAAATTACAAGCTATTATAAAAGACTGATAGTTAAAGGACTTCCCCAGGTGCCAATATAGTTACCTAAACTTCGCTTACATAGCCAGTGGTAGAATTCCGGATGTTAAGCGTTGAAGGAATAACCGCACATTCTTCTTTTAATATTAAGGTGTTGTTTTTTAAAAGTTTAAGCAGCACGGAGGCCGCGGCCCTTCCCATTTCAAAGGCTGGTTGAGTAATAGTGGTTAAAGTGGGGTTAAGTATAATAGCCGAAGACTGATTGGAAAAACATACTACTTTTACCTGGCGTGGAATATTGATATTTAGTTGCTGGCAAACCAGGTAAATTTCGGTTGTTAGCTTTTCTACAGTAGCCAATATGCCATCAGGGCGGTTATTCCCCTGCATCATATCTTTTATCAATTGACAATTATGCATAGGGTCTTCTGTGCAATCAATAGTTTTACAATCATCCTCATTTAGTCCATATTCGGTTATAGCTTTTTTAAAGCCTTTGCTGCGCTCAGAAATTATTGATAAGCTATTCGATACGGATAGTAATACAATTTTACGGCAGCCCGCCTCAATTAAGTGTCGTGTAGCATTATAACCACACTCAAAGTCGTTAGTGGTAATTTTAACCGCATCAATTTCTTCGCAAACCCGATCAAAAAAAACAACCGGAAGCTGGCGGTTAAATTCCCTGATATGATCGATCGAATCGGTCTCTACCGTTACAGACATAATAGCTCCGTCAACCCTCCCGCCGGCAAGCGCGTTTAAAATAGCCTTTTCCCTTTCAATTTTTTCGTGTGTTAAATAGATCAGTGTATGATAACCTTTTGCCAACGCTACCTCTTCAATGCCATTTAAAGCCTGTGAAAAAAAGCTGTCAGCAACTTCGGGGATCAATACGGCAATTGTTTTGCTTTTATTTCCCCTAAGGCTGCCGGCATAGGCGTTGGGCACATAGTTAAGTTCTTTGGCCAGCGCAAGTACGCGCTGTTTGGTATTTGCGCTTATTTCATGGCTATCGCATAAGGCTTTCGAAATTGTAGCGGTTGACAATTGTAATCGTTCGGCAAGTAGCTTTATCGTTATGGCGCTCATAAAGTATAATAAATCAATAGAATTAAGGGCTTGCCTTGTTTATTTACGAAATCGTTTACGTAAATATTATTACTACATAATAATATATGAATAACTATTTTATTGAACTTCGCATATAAACCAATAATTGTTTGTAGCAAAATAGTCTACATGCCGATAACTGTCAATATTACAATATTAATAGTAAAACTAAACATAATTTGTCATTATGCATTCAAACAACAGCTCTTTAGCTGGCGAGAACCGTGGCCCGCTTTCCAGCCTTGAAGATTGGGACGCCGATCTGCTTAAGCGCTATCCCGACCCATCAAGTATTAATGAAGACAAAAAGGCCGAGGAGTTCCGCAATTACCAGGCAACCGAAAAAGATGGTGTACGTGAGTTTTACCGCCTTAATCACACATTCCAAACGTACGAATATGTAATGGCCAAAAAAGCGGATTTTTTAAAGTTTGATAAAAAAGAAATGCCTATATGGGCTGCGTTCGACTTTTTAAACCAACTTGTTGATGACTCAGACCCTGATACAGACCTTGACCAGATGCAGCATTTGCTGCAAACATCGGAAGCAATAAGGAACGATGGGCACCCCGATTGGATGGTGCTGGTTGGGCTGATACATGATATGGGTAAGGTATTATGTCTTTTTGGCGAGCAGCAATGGGCTGTAGTAGGCGATACTTTCCCCGTAGGCTGCGCTTTTTCTGATAAAATTGTTTATCCAGAATTTTTTGAGCTTAACCCTGACCGTTACAACACCGATTATAACACCGAACTGGGGGTTTATACCCGTAACTGCGGTTTAGATAACGTACACATGTCGTGGGGGCACGATGAATATGTTTACCACATGATGAAAGATTATATCCCCGAACCAGGGCTATATATGCTGCGTTATCATTCTTTTTATGCGCAACACCGCGAAAATGCCTACAACCATTTAATGAGCGGGCACGATCAGGAAATGTTTAAATGGGTAAACCTGTTTAACCCTTACGATCTGTACTCTAAAAATCCCAATCAAAAAAGCTGGGATGAATTAAAACCCTATTACGAAGATCTGCTGGCAAAATACCTGCCTGCTAACCTTAAGTTTTAAAATCCGTATACCAACAACCAACCAATTTAATATGAACCAAATTTACTAAATTATGAGATCAAGCCTTAATTTCAACAAGAGCACGTGGCTACGTTTGCTGCTCTTACTATGCCTTATTAACTTGTCTGTTACATCTTTTGCACAAACCGACAGCCGGATTACCGGCTTGGTAGTTGACAATAAAGGAATGTCAATCCCCGGAGCAACAGTAGTGGTAAAAGGCACTACAAAATCGGCATCTGCAGGTATCGATGGAAAATTCAGCGTGGTGGCAAAAGCCGGTGACGTACTGGTATTTACTTCGGTAGGTTATACAACAAAGGAAGTGGCCGTTACTACAGAAAAGTATTATAAAGTTACACTGGCCGAAGCCAATACGGCCATTAATGAAGTAGTAGTGGTAGGCTATGGTACCGCTACCCGAAAAACTTTGTCAAGTTCTATTACCTCCGTGAAAGCGGAAGATTTAAACAAAGGCGCCATAGCGGATGTTGGGCAATTGCTGCAGGGTAAAGTAGCGGGCTTAAATGTTACCGCCAGTGGCGACCCTAACAAACCGGCCGCGGTAATTTTACGCGGTGCATCAACGGTGAATATGCCGGGCGCGCCTTATTATGTTATTGATGGTGTTCCCGGCGCTGAAATCAGCGCTATTGCCCCCAGCGACATCGCCACTATCGATGTATTAAAAGATGCCGCCGCTACCGCCATTTATGGTAACAGGGCTGCCAGTGGTGTAATTATGATCACTACCAAACGCGGAAAAAAAGGTGTAACCCAGGCAACCTATAGCGGGTACTTTGGCACCGAAAAGGTGAGCAACACATTAGATCTGATGAATGCCGATCAGTTACGCTCGTTTATTACCGCTAATAGCTCTGCTTTTTCGCCAAATGATGATAAAGGGGCTAATACCGATTGGATGAAAGCGATAGAACGTTCAACGGCGTACTCACACAATCACAACTTGTCGTTAAGCGGGGGGACTGAGCACAGTACTTACAGCGCCAGCTTAAACTACTTTAAAAAACAAGGTATCCTTACTGAAAGCTCGCTTGAGCGTGTAATAGGCCGTTTAAATTTAGAGCAGTATGCTTTAAATGATAACCTGAAATTTAGCCTTAACGTTTCAAACTCATCAAGCAACTCCATCAACGAGCCTTTGCAAAACGTTGTGCTGCTACAGGCAGCCAAGCACTCGCCGGTATCGCCGTTGTACAATACGGATGGCAGTTATTTTGAAAACCTTAATAACACTGGTTATTTTAACCCGTTGGCTATAGTGGGTAATGCACAGGACGAAACAAAATTGAATATATTGTTAGGCAGCTTTAATACCCAGTTAAAATTACCATTCAACTTTACTTATAATGTTAACTTGTCGTACCAGCGTACCACATCGGCACATGGCGAATATTATGGCAGCTATTTTAGCAAATACCCAACATCAAACTTTTACAACAATCCCGATCCTGCCATTGGCGTGGCGCACACGCTTATTGGTTCGTTGTTCGGTGCAAATGGATCGGCCATAAGGTCTAACTTAGAAAATACTACAAAGACGCTGGAAACCTTCCTTAGCTGGAAAAAACAGCTGGGCAATCATAACATTGAGGCAGTGCTGGGCTACGCTTATCAGGACAATAGCCTTGGGGATGGGTTCAAAGCATCGAGTACAAATTTCCCTACCGATTATACCGGCTATTCAAACCTTAGCTTAGGTAACCCTTATGCCATTGCAAATTATCGCATTAATGTAGGTGACGACCTTACCTATAGTAAATATTTAATGATATCTGATTTTGCAAGGTTAAACTACAGCTATAAGGATAAATATCTGTTCCAGGGTTCGATACGCCGCGATGGTAGTTCTATTTTCGGAGCTAATAACCACTGGGGTTATTTCCCATCGGTGGGTTTGGCATGGCGTATTACACAGGAAGACTTCATGAAAAACCAAACCCTGTTTAGCGATTTGAAATTGCGTGCCAGCTATGGAGAAACAGGTAACTCCGCAGGCATTAATGCATACACAGGGCAATTATTTTATGTAGCGGCAGGTACTTATTATAACAATGGTGTACAGGCTTCAGCTTATACCCCCTTTCAGGGTTCAAACCCTGATTTAAAATGGGAGAAAATAGCTACTAAAAATATCGGTATTGATTTTTCCATTTTAAACAATAAACTCTCTGGATCGGTAGATATATATGATAAAAACACCACTGGTATGCTTTTCAGGTACAGTGTTCCTCCGGCACTTGTTCCTGGTGGTTCAATCACCGCAAATGGCGGCAGTATCAACAACAGAGGTATCGAAGTTACTTTAAACGTTTCGCCAGTTAACGCAAAAGATTTTACATGGTCAAGTAATATAAGTATGGCCTACAATAAAAACAAAATTACCAGTTTAAAGGGGATTTACGGCAACCCCGACTCGGTACGGTATTCTGATCCAGAAGGTCCAGGCCAAACCAATGCTACACTGCAGTTGCTTAAAGTGGGTTACCCTATCGGCCAATTCTTTACCTTAAAATATGCAGGTAAAGATGCCACTGGCAATTCTCAGTTTTACAAAAAGGATGGCACTACCACTACTGCGCCGGGCATAGGTACTGATTATTTTTACTTAGGCAATGCACAGCCGAGTGTTATTATGGGATGGAACAACACCTTCAGATATAAAAACCTTGATTTGAATGTGTTTATCCGCGGCACTTTTGGCAACAAGATATTTAATGCTACCCGTGCCGATCTTTCTTACACGGCAGGTGCGGCTACAAGCAATATCCTGAATAGTGCAGCTAACGATAAGATCTCAGATACCCGTAACTCTTATTATTCAGATCGTTATATTGAGAATGGATCGTATGCCCGTTTAGACAACGCCACACTGGGCTACAATTTTAAAGCCCCTTTTAAAAATGTCAGTAATATCCGAGTATACACGTCAGTAAATAATTTGTTTACCATAACCGGATACAAAGGAATTGACCCTGAAATTAACCAGGGCGGTGTAGCGCCGGGGATAGATTATAATAACTTCTATCCTAAAACACGCACCTTCTTATTCGGTGTTAACGTATCATTTTAAAAAGAAATTTTAAAGACATGAAAAAGATATTTTTTGGAATAGCAAGCCTGTTTGTACTGGCTTTTATATTCTCTTCCTGCCACAAAATTGAAACGCCGCCAACGGCTGAACTTACACCCGACGTTTATCCGCTAACCGCGGCGCAACTTTCTTCAGCAGCTGGCCCAATATACATTAGTTTAAGAAGCGACTATCAGGGTTATTGGTTTTTACAAAGTTGCTCTACCGACGAAGCTGTACTCCCCATTTTTGCTACGGATTGGATAGATGGCAACAAATACATGGAGCTGCACCGACACACCTGGACAAAGGATAATGCCTGGGTAGCCGGCGAATGGAGCTATATGACCAATATGATAGGAACTGCGAACCAAACCATTTCGGTTATCAAGGCGTCGGCACCTGAAGGCGCGGCCAAAAACACCAGCCTTGCTGAATTGAAGACCATGCGCGCGCTGGCCTACTTTATGATGTTGGACTGCTATGGTAACGTTCCGCTTGATACGCTGTATGGCGCTACCGATTTAAAGACCAATAGCCCGCGTGCTAAAGTGTTTACTTATATAGAAAGCGAGCTTAAAGCGTCGATACCATATTTAAAAACAACAACCGGGACAGCTACTTATGGCTTACCTACGCAGTATTTAGCTTATTCTATATTAGCAAAAATGTATTTAAATGCCGCTGTTTATACAGGCACTGCACGTTATGATGACTGTATAGCCGCTTGCGACAAGATTATTAGCTCGGGATTATACGCCATTGAGCCCGCGAGCACCTATTTGCAAATGTTTTACCCCACCAACGGACCCGGGCAAAAGGAATTTATTTTTGCTATTCCATTTGATGCTTCAACCTCTAATGGCTATTGGTTCCCGGCAAGGTACGACCTGAACCGTAACTTAGGTATCCGTTATCTGTATTCAGGATCTACCTCCGGTGGTATTACCGACCCGATCATGAACCAAAGCAGCGGCAGCGGCCTGAATAATGTGAAACCAAGCGGCCCACGTATGACCACGTCTGAGTTTTATGCTTACTTTAACGACCCTAACGACGTGCGTAACAAGCAATGGTTAACCGGCCTGCAATACTGGCCTGACGGGCAACCTATTATGGTAAATACAACCAATTTGGGTTACAATCAGTTTTATACCGGAGCAAGTCCCGCTGCATCTTATACCTATCAGTTAAATTTAACACCGCTTACTACTTCCCGTCTGGGTGCAACATCTTACGATTTGGGTAAAGATGAAATTGCCTGGAACACAGGGTACCGTAACATTAAATATTTACCGGATTACACCAATACCATTAGCCGTAACCAAAATAACGATGTACCTATATTCCGTTATTCAGATATTGTGATGATGAAAGCTGAGGCTATTTTCAGAGGAGGGGCTCCAACTTTGGGTGCTACTGCATTATCGCTGATCAACTCTGTTCGCTCTAACCGTACTACTTCGGCTGCATTAACAACACTTGCACTTGATGATATTTATGCCGAACGTTGCCGTGAGTTTACCTGGGAAGCCTGGCATCGTAACGATATGATCAGGTTTGGTAAATTTGAAACAAGCTATGGCTTGGGTAAAACCAATACCGATACCTATCGCCGTATCTTCCCTATACCAAGCACTGCAATGGCTACCAATCCAAACCTGGTACAAAACCCTGGCTATTAATTGGGTTTAGCCTATAAAAAACCTCCGGTGAAAAGTTTTCGCCGGAGGTTTTTATTAACCTGCTTATTTTATTTGAATGTATCTTAGCACATCATGATGTCGGCTTCATTAACAACTTCTATTGACAACCCTGTAAAAAAGCAGCCCAGGCTACTATCGCTTGATGCCTTGCGCGGCTTTGATATGTTTTGGATAATTAGCGGCGAGCAAATATTTCAGGGTATTGCCAGTGTGATACAAGCTAAATACAATTTAACACGTAATGCTGCCAACTGGCGCATAAATACCGATGAACGATTGTCGATATCTGAGCGTTTAATGGTTGGCGTTAGCAACCAGTTTCATCATTCGCCATGGAACGGTTTTACGTTTTACGATCTCATATTCCCGCTTTTTATATTTATAGCAGGCATTTCCATGGCATTTTCTTATGGGAAGCCCCTGCCGCAATCAAAGGCGGAAGCTAAAGCAATTACATGGGCACGCTATCAACAACTTTTTAAACGGACCTGCCTGTTAATACTACTGGGTATGGTGGTAAACGGCTTATTAAAGTTTCAGGGGTATGATCAGACACGCTTTGCCAGCGTATTGGGGCGCATTGGCCTCGCTTGCTTTTTCGCCGCGATAATTTATCTGAACGCGTCATTCCGCTGGCAGTTAGTGTGGTTTGGCCTGATTTTGTTAGGATATTGGATGTTAGTAGCTTGGGTGCCTGTACCGCATTATGGCGCAGGGGTATTAAGTCCCGCCGAAAATCTTCCAGCCTATATAGATCAGCATTTTTTGCCGGGAAAATTACACCGGAAAGTATATGATCCCGAAGGATTGCTTTCTACAATACCAGCTATTGCTACGGCTATGATGGGCTTATTCACCGGCCGTTTTTTACAATGGGAGGCAGATAACAAGCTATCGCCGGTTAAAAAAATGCTGATCATGTTTGCTACAGGTATTCTTTTAGTAATAACAGGCTTGGTTTGGAATATTAGTTTCCCCATCAACAAAACGTTGTGGACCAGCTCGTTCGCCATTTATGCTGGCGGTTGGAGCTTGTTGTTATTTTCCGTTTTTTACGGTATTATTGACGTTGCCGGATACAAAAAATGGTGCCAGCCCTTTGTTTGGATCGGCACTAATGCCATACTTATTTATGTAGCTACGGAAGGGCTGATAAATTTTGAATTTACCTCGCAATATTTATTTGGCGGTATTATTAATAAAATGCCGCAACCATGGCACCAGGCAGGGATATGGATTGGTGTATTATTAATAGAATTGTTGTTGATGCGTTTTTTATATCGCAAAAAAACATTTTTAAAATTTTAGTGACTAACATCAACTATCTAATAGTTATTGATAAACATATAGCATTTTGAAAAACCTATTATTTACGTTTGGTATCTTATGCCTGGCCTTTAGTGCAAAGGCGCAGCTAACACCAGCAGCAGCAAAAGAGCTGGTGAGCCGCATACTACCACAACATGCAAATGCTTTCAAGGTTGAACCTATCTGGTCGGCACAGCATCCCGATGCTTTTGAGTTAGAAAGCCGTGATCATAAAATTATTTTAAGAGGCAATAATGGCGTCGCCATAGCCTCGGCCCTTTATTATTATTTAACCGAATATTGCCATTGCCAGGTTACCTGGAACGGCACCAACCTTAAATTGCCGCGGGTATTACCCCAGGTAAAAGTCAAAATCAGGAAAGAAAGCCCTTATCAGTACCGGTATTATCTTAACTACTGCACATTTAATTATAGTATGAGCTGGTGGGATTGGGCACGTTGGGAAAAGGAAATTGACTGGATGGCCCTGCATGGCATAAATATGCCACTGGCGATAACGGGAGAAGAATATACCTGGTACCTGATATATAAAGAGCTTGGATTTACAGATGCGGACTTGAAAGGTTTTTTTACAGGGCCTTCTTATTTTTCGTGGTTTTGGATGGGAAATATGGATGGCTGGGGAGGCCCCTTGCCAGTACAGTGGATGAAAGATCACTTTGAACTGCAAAAGAAAATAATACAACGGGAAAGGGAACTGGGGATGAAACCTGTATTGCCTGCATTTACAGGCCATGTACCTGCTATTTTTAAAAACAAATTTCCCGGTGCGAAGCTTAAAGCCACTAACTGGAAAAATGGCTTCGCCGATACTTATATACTTGATTCTGCAGATCCTATGTTTGCCCGTATAGGTAAACTTTTTTTGCAAAAACAAACGGCATTACTGGGCACCGACCATTTATATTCGGCGGATACCTTTAATGAAAATGAACCACCATCTGATGCCCCTGAATACCTGGAAAAACTTAGCGCGCAGGTTTATGAGGGCATGCGCCAGGCTGATACGGCAGCTGTGTGGGTAATGCAGGGCTGGCTATTTTATAGTGACCGTAAGTTTTGGAAAGACGAACAGACCCGGGCTTTATTAAAAGCTATACCAAATGATAAAATGATCATATTAGACCTTGCCGCTGAAATTGAGCCCGTGTGGAAACGTACCGGTGCATTTTATGGCAAGCCCTGGATATGGAATATGTTGAACAACTTTGGGGCTAATACCAACTTGTTTGGCAGAATGGATGCGGCAGCGCATGCCCCGGCAGAGGCTTATAGCGACCCCAAAAGCGGCAACATGAAGGGTATCGGTTTAACAATGGAAGGCATTGAACAAAATCCGGTATTATATGAGCTGCAAACCGATAATACCTGGCGAAACCAACCTATAAACGTGGACACCTGGTTGCCACAGTATGTGCTGAACCGTTACGGTAAAAAGAATGAGCAAGCCTTACTTGCATGGGATATATTAAGAAAAACGGTTTATAGCGTACCTGCCGAGCGGTACATTCGTGATGGCGCCGAATCCATTATCCAGGGCAGGCCTACTACCGATAGTTTGACCCGGTGGGCCCGCACAACATTAAACTACCGGGCCCAGGACCTGCTGCCTGCCTGGAAAGCTATGGTAAATGCAACCGCCTACCTATCAGCGAGTGATGGTTTCAGGTTTGACCTGGTTGATGTAACCCGGCAGGTATTAGCTAATTATGCCCTGCCACTACAACGCAAAGCGGTATTAGCTTACCATCAAAAAAACAAGTCGCAGTTTAAACAATATAGCGGCGAATTTATTGAGCTGATACAAGACATGGATAAACTGCTTGCTACACGTAAAGAGTTTTTGCTTGGGCCATGGATTGCCGACGCACGGCGCTGGGGCCGGACACCAAATGAAAAGGCCCTTTATGAATTGAATGCCAAAGACCTGATTACCCTTTGGGGCGACAAAGATTGCCCGCTGAACGAATATGCATGTAAACAATGGAGCGGCCTGTTCAATGATTTTTACAAGCCCCGTTGGGAGCAATTTTTTACTGCAATGGAATTAGACCTGGCCGGCAAAAAAAAGTTAGACAGGGATGCATTTACCCGTCAAATTAAAAACTGGGAATGGGCATGGGTAAATACCCGGAAAGATTACCCCGTAAAGCCCGTGGGCGATGCTGTGGTAACCACCAGGTTGCTTTACCACAAATACTGGGAGAAAGCAAACAAACTGCTTACTGATTATTAACTGGCGCCTAAAGAATAATAGGTTCAAAAACCGCAATTTAGGATAACGAAATTAAGTGTGATGAAATTATTTTATATAATATGAAAACCCTATGAGGGAGCCCACCGTATAAACCTCTACTGGAATGATTTTTGTATCCTTGACAAGGATATTTTTATTAACTTCCTTTTTTCCAAAATGGGCACTCTTTCCGCATCGTTACAAAATATTATTGCTGTTTCTTCATTGCCTGTGGCGATCGTAGACACCCATATGCGCTATCTGGCTGTTTCAGAAAAATGGATCACGTATTATGGCCTTGAAAACGTTCCGCTTATTGGAAGGTCTCATTATGAGGTGTTTCCTGAAATTGAGGAACGCTGGAAAAAGATCCACGCCGAATGCCTGAGCGGAAAAGATCAAAAATGCGATAACGACCGCTTTGAACGTGCCGACGGCAGTGTAATGTGGTTGCAATGGGAAGTAAGGCATTGGCGTACAGATGACGGAAAAATCGGTGGGATGATGATGACCAGTGAAGATGTGAGTTATAAAACCCGCATATTTATGAACGAAAAGCGTTTTCAGCTTTTTATGGACGAACTCCCCGGGCTTTGCTGGATCACCGATCACAAAAATGTTCTTAAATATGCCAATAAATGCTTTTACGATACTTTCCATTTAACAGATGGGGTAATTGGTAAAAGCAGTAAAGAGATATTTGGTCAGGAAATTGCCAGACATTTTCAGGAAAATAATGAACTGGTATTAAATTCCGGGGAGGGGAAAAATTTCCACCAAACCATTAGGGATAACCAGGGGCACCCACAAGTTTATAAAACATATAAATTTCCGTTCACGGATGCTGAAGGTAACATGGTTGGGGCTGTGGCATTTAATATTACCCGGAACAAGCTTTTAGAGGAGGAACTATTTCAAAGCGAGACACAGTTTAAACTGGCCTTTGAACATTCCCTTATCGGCATGGCTTTAATTACGCCGGATGGTAAATGGAAAAGGGTAAACAAGAGCCTTTGTCAGATGCTTGGCTATTCCGAGAAGGACATGAAAAAAATGACAGTGCAGTCGATCACCCATCCGGATGACCTGGCCAATACCATAACCACGCTGAACGATCTGCGCGCCGGAAGGATAGAAAAGATTAAGCACGAAAAACGCTACCTGCATAAAGATGGTAAAACTATTTGGGTGGTAATTGCTGCAACTATGCTTTACGATAGTTCAGGGAAACCGCTTTATTACGTCTCACAAATAGAAGACATTACCAAAAGAAAGGAAATTGAAAACGACCTGGTGCTTAGCGAGAAAAAGTACCGCACCATTTTTGAAAATGTGCAGGATGTATTTTACCAGACCGACCAGAATGGTTTGGTAACTGAGATCAGCCCTTCTATCGAAAAATATTCCGGTTACCGGCGTAGTGAGATTATTGGTCAGCCGGTTGCAAACTTCTATTTTTATGTGCAGGACCGCGAGCGTATCATTGAAAGTTTGCGCACACAGGGATTTGTGATAGACTTTGAAGCACGGTTGAAAACCAAAGACGGCCAGTTACGCTACGCATCGGTTAATGCCCGGCTTGTCATTGAAAACGGGGTTATTATTTCCACCGAAGGCAGTATGAGGGACGTAACAACCAGGAAGTTCCACGAGAATGAACTTAAGGCCTTAAATACGCAGCTTACCGCATCCAACGAACAAAAAAATAATCTGCTCTCTATTATTGGCCACGATCTGAAAAACCCGATATCGGGCAGCCTGCAGTTATTGGACCATACTTTAACCGACTTTGAGTCGAGCTCTGCGGATGAAGTACATGCCTATCTGTCCCTGATGAAGCAGGAACTATCTAACGCCAACAACCTGTTGGAAGATTTGCTTACCTGGGCCAAATCGCAGTTTAATGCGGTTAGTTTTAATCCCGTAAAAATTGATGATGTAGCCGCTGTAGTTTATAAATGCATGCAGACTGTGCAGCCCATGGCCGTGAAGAAAAAGATATCCATTACTTCGCAAGTGCCTGATGGGTTAAGCCTAACGGCCGATATAGGCATGCTGGAAACCATTATTCGAAACCTGCTCTCCAATGCGGTTAAATTTACAAATAGTGGCGGCAAGATCGTCGTAGCCGCTATAGTCGATGGAAAAGACATCTTATTTTCTGTAACGGATGATGGCTGTGGCATACCCCAGGATAAAATTGGCGAACTATTCAATAAAAACACCAACTATACCACCTATGGAACCGCTGGCGAAAAAGGTACCGGCTTAGGGTTGAACCTCTGTCATGACTTTGCATTAAAACACGGCGGAAACCTTTGGGTTGACAGTAAGGAAAATGTAGGCAGTACCTTTTACTTTACCATACCTGTTTCGTTAAACGTATTAGACGCTACTGTTTAATTTTTGCGGGCCACACTGATGCGATCGATCTAATCTCTTGGCAGGTGAACGAAAAATTACAATACAGCCTACTTCACTACCAATATCCAGCCTTTTCCTTTAGGTACCCTTATCTCATCGTCAACGCCAAATCTCTTTGCCGGTTGGAAGTTGCTGATGCCGGGCGCGGTAATAGTTGCCTTCGCCCTATCAATACCTAAAGCTTTCCAGTCGATAGTTAGTTTGATAGACGTATCGTTATCGGCCCAGCTGGCAATGGCTATCATAGCTTTGCCTTGTTTTTTATAAACGGTAGCCAGCACTTTAGGATTATTTGTTTTTACAGGATTGCTATCTACCCAATAACCTATCATTTTAGTACCCTGCATGCCAAAGTTATCCCAGGCTTTCCATATAGGGCGTGGATCGGCGTTGTCACTCCAGGGCATGCGGTTGGTCATGCCGAATATCATGCCGCGCCATGGATTGCCACCGCCTTGCAGCATTTCGCCCATCAGGCCAAACGGAATACCCGAAACCTCGGTTAAAAAGAAATCAGGACTGTTTTTTTCATAATCAAAATACTCGCCAAACCATAGGCGGTTCAGGTAAGGGAAGTGCTCCATGTACAGGTTGGCGCTGTTGTTAAACCCATCGCTTTTATTGTATTGGTTAGCCGAATGCAGGTCGATAATACCCGGGTGACCGTTTTGCGTCAGTACGCGTTTAACTCGTTTCATGGTAATACGATCGAATGCTACATCATCCAGGTATATACCATCAATGCCTACGTTCTGTACCAGCCAGTTCATGCCTTCCACGTAATAGTTGTGCCAGCGGCTCATGCCGCTATTCACAATTGCAGCATCCTTAATTTCAGGGACGTACCAGGCAGCAATATAATCGTCACCCAAATGTTCCTGCAGCCACGAGTAACCACCGCCCTTTCCGGCAGAATAGATCTCGTGCCCAAGGCTGCGCATGGGGAAGGTTTCATAAGCGCTGTTGCTCAGTTCGCGCACGGTATTATATATTTTAACCTTTAGCCCTTTTTGATGCGCCTGGGTAATGTAGGCTTTCATAGCATCGTGCGCAATAAATGGATAGTTAATATAAGGGTTGATGGGCGTAGCATGATGAATGTTTACCACAGTGGCACCTGTAGCCTTAATGGTATCCAGGTTGTTGTATTTATGATAAAAGCGCGTTGCCCATTGGAAATCGGTATTGAGGGTATGGAAAGGCGTAACCAGTAAGGTGAAGTTGTAATATAGTACATCGCCCTTTTTCATGCTGCGCGGCCCGGTATAAGTTTCGGATAGCATGGTTTTCCCCTTAACGGTAACTATCATACCGCCCTTGCCGCCGTTCCCCCACGATGTGGGCAGCACCAAAGGTTTTTGCAGGTAAAAGTTGGTGTTTAGTGGCCGTACGTAATGCTCGTCGCGTAGGGAATATTGCAGCCCGGCATTTACCTCGCCAATCCATGCGCCGTCCTGATTTTTAGTAGCTACATCCCATTTCCATTTCACGGTATCAGGGCGCAAGCCTCCTTTTTGACCTAAGCCCATCAGGTATTTTGATGCGTTTTTATCAAAAGGGATATGGAATTTGGTGTCGTCAAGGTCTACATCTTCTAAAGCTTTTAATCTAACTGTATAAGTCATATAGCCATCAAACTCGATGCTACCGCTAACAAACATCTCAAGTTCTTTAGATTTACTTATGGCGTTCCAGGTAACCGTTCCAGGTGTTTTTTCCTGGAAAATAAAGCCATTTTTCATCGTATCAACACGAATGATATGACCACCCCCATCAAACCTAAAAACAGGTTCATCTGCGCCCTTTAACGCTATGTCCTTGTGTGTTTTAGCACTGACAATGTGAAAGTGAATATTTTCACCAAGTATATTCTTAGCCGTGTCGGACATACCTGTCATTTCCTGGTTAAAGAAGGATTGGATCTTATCCGGGAAACCGCTATTGGCCAATATTACTTTACGCCCCAACAGGCTGATCGTCTTGCCGTTAACTGTTAATGGTGTATATGGCGCTATCACATCGTTTTTTTGCGCCAGGGTGCTGTTTAACCAGGTTAAACGGGTTTGCTTTTGCGGCTCGTTCACCCCACCTTTTACAGCCATTTGCGGTTTTACAACTATGGTAATTTTAATGATAGTTGGGGGGGCATTATCAGCTTTAACATTTACTATACCGGTATAAGTACCAGCAACTGCTTGCATTGGTACATTAACCAGGCACCATAGTGCCTGTACATCACCTTTGCTTATGTTCACTGTATTACTTAGTGGTGTACCGTCGTACTTAGTTCCATCAGTATTCAAGCAACTCACACCTGCTGGTGGTATGGCATGGCCTTTATTATCGCTTAAAGGGTAAAAGGTTAATTTCACATTTTGCAGGTCCTGTTTGCTGGCATACACACCTAATTGATAACTGAAGTTTTCGCCTCTGAGCGCTGTACCTGTAAAACTCCCGGTGACACCTTTGGTAATCCAGCGCTGCGGCAGATCGTGCGGCATTTTAATGGGATGTTCGCGGTCTTCGGTGAAAACTAAGTAGGGTTTGTCCTGGTTCAGCGCTGTAATTTTTTGCACCTCGCGTGCGTTAGCAATCACTTCCATGGGATAAAAGCTATTCATAGCGTTTACCGATTCAAGATAAGTAACTGATGCCTGCCGTGCCTGCCCGGTTTTAGCCAACCATTCAGACGATGCAGTATTTTGCATTTTAGCGTAAATGGCATTGGGATAGTTAGACCCGGCCTTTACCTTGTAGGGCATATAATAAATATAGTACTTGCCTATACCCGATGTCGGTTCGAAATAAACTGTTCCGTTTTCACGGGATATATTTTCGGTTTTGACATTCAGTACGCGCTTATTAGTTTTCGCGTCAACCACAATAATGGCCTTGTCGGCCGGGTTGTCCCTGCGGCGCCAGTCTATTACTACTTTGGCAGCGGGCCCTTGCGCCTGTACATTCACTACGGCACGGTGGTTGCCCAGCGAGTCGGGGTTCCAGCTGTTATGGCCCGATATATATTTTTCCTGTGCAAATGTTGCCGTAGTTATTATACAAAAACTAAAAGCAAAAAGAAGGTTGATTAAACGGGCCATTATTATCTGTTATTATTTATTTTTATTTGATATTGATCAGTTTCTTAAATTTTTCTTCGGATTGTATATACCGCTCAAGCAGGGTTAGCTGGTTTTGCGCCCGTACTAAATTATGCCCCTGATAGTTGGTTGGATAATAAATGTCGCCGTTTAAAAAATCGGTTAAAAAGCGCAGCGCCTGCATATATATCATAAACTTACCGGCGTAAATAAACAGGCCTTTTTCGGCATCGGTCAATACATCGCCCATTTCCTGCATATAGCCTTTGTAAATAGCCGCGAAATTGGCCTCGTTAATTTGCACAAGATCTAAATCGCGTTCTTCTTCGGTCACGGGCGATAAATAAGTACGCATCATATCGCCTAGATCGCTAATAAAATATCCGGGCATTACCGTATCAAGGTCTATCACACACAAGCCTTCACCTTTATCATTAAATAATACGTTGCTTATCTTAGTATCATGGTGAATTACACGCAGGGGGATTTGCTTGTCTTGTACTATCCGGCGATAGGTTTCCGCGATATCGGCATTTACCGCTATGGCCTTAACCTCCTCAATTGTTTGACTTAACCTATCGGCCGGGGCATTTTGTAAGGCGGCATTGAATTGATCTACCCTTAAATTAAGATTGTGAAAATCGGGTAGCGTATATTGTAATTGCCCTGCATCAAAACCATTAAGCAACCGCGAGAATTTACCAAATTGTTTAGCCGCTTCAAATGCCTGTTCCGGGAATTCAAGAGCATCAACAGTATGTGAATTTTTGATAAAAGGTGACAACCGGTAATACTCCTCATCAATCACAGCCAGGTATTGCTTATTAATTGCGGGTAAAGGGGCAACAAAAAGATAATCAGGGTAATTGGTCTCGAAATACTTTCCCAACAGTACTAAGTTATGGGCAATGGCCTGCGGCGATTTAAACACATTTTTGTTAATGCGCTGCAGAATGTAAACATTATGCTTCCCGCTTACTTTCCAGGTATAATTAATCAGGCCCGAGCCAAATGGTTGTACGGAATAATCGGCGGGGGTTAAACCAAACGCAATTAATATAGCTGTTAGCATAGGTGTATAAAATTCAAACTTAATAATTCCTTTTAAAGCCAGAGGGGTTAGATTTAAACTATTTTCATTCGGGTAAGAAAGATTTGGGTTAATATCTATAACTTCAAGTCCATATAAGTAGTTAATAAATTAGTTTAGATTTATAATAGCATATTACAAGAGCAATAATGAGTACCCATCACGAACACCATGTAACCAGTTCAGAAACTATCAGGGATATTGTTATCGGTATGTCCGATGGTTTAACGGTACCTTTCGCATTGGCGGCAGGCTTAAGCGGGGCTATCAGTTCATCGGGCATTGTGGTTACGGCAGGTATTGCCGAAATTGTTGCCGGTTCAATAGCCATGGGGCTGGGCGGGTTTTTGGCCGGACGTACCGAGGTAGATCATTATAATTCTGAACTGAAACGTGAATATGAGGAAGTAGAGCGTGTGCCTGAACAGGAAAAACTGGAAGTTAAAGAAGTATTTGCCGAATTTGGCTTGTCAGAATCGCTTCAACAGCAAATAGCCGATGAAATGGCTAAGGACAAAAAAAAGTGGGTTGATTTTATGATGCGGTATGAGTTAGGGCTTGAAGAGCCTCATGCTAACCGGGCCACAAAAAGCGCTTTCACTATCGGGGCATCGTATATTGTGGGTGGCATTATCCCATTATCTCCCTACATTTTTATAGACCACGCGCCAACTGCCTTAAATTACTCGTGCATATTAACCATTATCTGCCTGTTTATATTTGGCTATTTCAAAAGTAAAATGACGGGGCAGCCAGCTTTAAGCGGGGCATTAAAGGTGGTGATAATAGGTGCATTAGCCGCCGGTGCAGCATTCGGGATGGCTAAACTGATCAACGGAAGATAATATTATTCTTTGCCTCCGTGGATCATATCGGATACGATGCCTTTACTTTCATTGCGTTCGGCCAAAAACACCCCAATTAAATGGATGGTAATAAATGCCAGCACAATATACATGCAAAAGTTATGCACCTCTTTAACGCTGTGCCTTATAGCTTTATAAGGGGCCATCAAATCTTCAAACGCTAAGAACAGCCCTGTAATAACCATGATAAAAAGCACGATATAGAATAAAACATATATCGCCTTAACTGTAAACTCGTGACGGGCGATCTCGCGGTTCTTTTTAGTGATTAAAAACTGCGTGTAGGCTAATTTTATCTTCCTGATAAATTTCTGATCGGCCAGCTGAAAAAACTCTAGTATTATCCGGAATAATAATAAAGCGGCCAGGCAATAGCCAAAATAAATGTGTATTTCCCAAACTTTATCTTCCAGTGCATGGCTTACGCCTTTGGCCTGTTCTACACTTACGGCTGCCCCACCTTTATTAAGCTCGCTTAACACAACAGGCGTTACGGTTTCGCGGGTAATTAATGTGGAATTGATAAGCACTGTAATAAGTGACCCGCAGATAACAATGGTGTTTAGCCAATGCCATAAACGCAGCGATGAAGAATTTTTTTTAATATGCTGTGGATGGGCAATGTCCTTGCGGGTGGGTTCAATAGCTGTCATTTTTATTTAATGTTAGATATTTAATAAAGCTATAAATAAAATAATTAACAACTTGTTTTGAACCCACTTTATAAAAACGGCAAAGCAACCAACTATTTTATCTTCAGCTTCAGCACATTTACCGAGTAGGCATCTATTTCCCTGTTAAAGTTTTTTGTCACCGCCGTAATTTCCTGTTTTACAGGGATAATTTTTTCCGGTTCATTTATTGAATTTGTATCCTGCGGCCCGCTGCCCTTTAAAACGGTCAAAGTAGCGCTGCTGTTAATTGCACCTGCCCCTTTAATATCAAGGTTAACTGTTTGGGCCTTGCCCGAGGCATTTACAATTTTGACATATAATATCCCATTTTTAGTATCCTGCGTAGCCACATAAAACATGGCTGGGATGGGCTTAGGCATCACGTTCCTTGCGCTGTCGCGCTTGTTGGGCGCACGGGTTTGCGTTGGGATGTTTTCACCCTGCATAGGTACTACCTTATCGCCCACATTGGTACTGAACATTTGTTGCGCGTAATACGATGGCGAACCATAGCTATTCAAAGCATTATACCCGATCAGGTCTGAACTCCATTGCATGGCGCCGGGGTTTACATTAACAAACAGCGGTGCATAGCACGACATGATCACATGGTCTGAATTACGTTCCATGCCAGTCATCCAGGCGGCATCGCCAAGGGCGGCATTCATATTAGGTGTTGGCGAACCTTCACGCGTTGCCCATTCGCCCACAAAAATTTTAGGGCTTTTACGGTCGTAATCATCATAATGCGCGGCATCTTCTTCCATCTCCCAGGCATTACGGTAGTAATGCTCATCATAAGCCTGCGGCACACGCGATTTGATGGGTGTACGCCTGCCCAGGCCATCTTTTCCACCTACGGTTGATATCAGTTGCAGTTGCGGGTATTTGGCTTTTATCGCATCGTAAAACTGGGTAAAGCGGCCGTCGTAACTGTGCGAAACGTCGAAGCCGTCCTCATTGCCAATTTCCACATATCTTAGTTTAAACGGCGCGGGGTGACCGTCTTTTGCGCGCACTGCGCCCCACTTGGTATTAACGCCACCGGTTACATATTCTATTTCTTCTAACGCCTCGTCAACAAAAGGTTTCAGGAAGGGCCCGGCATCCATATGGTCACCCTTTAAGGTGTAACCAGCGTAAACGGCCAATAAAGGTTCCATTTTCAAATCTTCGCACCATTCTAAAAATTCCAGCAGCCCCATCCCGTCAGATGCGCGGTATTTCCAGCAGCCGGGATGTCCCGGCCTGTTTTCCAGCGGGCCAAGTGTTTCTTTCCACGGGAAGCGGGTGGCAAACAAATCGCCCTCCAAAAAATTACCGCCGGGGAAACGCAGGAATTTAGGCTGCATATCGGCCATTTTTTGCATAATATCTATCCGGTTGCCATTGGGGCGGTTATTGTAAGTTGGCGGGAATAATGAAATCAGGTTAAACCAATAACTGCCCGCGTGCGAAGCGGTAATTACAAAGCGTGCGTCTGTAGTAGGTTTTGCGCTGGCCGTGGTGCTTAGCTTTAACGTATATTTTTTCCAGCCTCCTTTTATCAACGTGGTTGATGCTGTTGCATAAATAATGTTGCCATTATTGCTTTCAATAGCCGCGGTTAACTTGCCTTCTGCATCGTCACTCCGGGCGTAAAACGATGCAGTGTAGGTAGTTTGTGGTTTTACCGGAATACCCCAATAGCCACTGTTGGCTATACCTGCTTTGCCATTGGCATTGGTCACTACCAATTTAAGGCAGGTGGTTAACGCTTTATTGATGGGTTGTTTGCTGTCAAGTTCTATAGTAGCCCTGGCACCTCCGCTTTCCACTGCTGACCAGTTAGCAGGCTGTTTTGGGTCGTCTTTAAAAATGCGATTGCTAATTAGTTCGGCATATAAACCTCCGTCGTAGGAGTGGTTGATCTCTTCGGTCATTAAACCATATAACCGCGGACTGACATTTACGCCGGGTTTGGTCATATCAACAGTAAGCTTTACCTGTGCTTTTGCAATAGTAGCCACTACAAGGCATAAGGATAATATCCCGGCAAATTTTTTCATGATGGTTTACTTTGGTTTATAATTGTGTTTTTGACAATTATTATTTTTTACGAATTTATACAAAAAACAGAATTGTCCAAACAAAAAAATTAACGGAAAGGCATACGGGGATTATATTTCTATTTCGCCTTTAAAAACCTGCGTGGCGGGGCCTTCCAGATAAATATTAGTGAATTGATCGCCATTGCGGTCAAAGCGGATCTGCATGTGGCCACCCAGGGCTTTTATTGGGGTGGTGATATGCCCGGTTTGGTTATAATGCTTGGCCATAGCCAGTGCTACGGCTGTTACACCGGTACCGCAGGCAAAGGTTTCGTCCTCAACACCACGCTCAAAAGTGCGCACAAAGTAGCCGCCTTTTTCCATTGGTTCAACAAAATTTACGTTAATGCCTTTGGCTTTATAAGTATCGTTATTGCGGATGGCCTGCCCATCGTGGTAAACGTTTTTATTTTCTAAACCACCTGTCAGTTGCACATAATGCGGCGAACCGGTATTCAATACATAGGCTTCAGCGTCCCTGTCAATAGTATCTACATCTATCATTTGCAGGCTTACCCAGTTGCCTTCTTCTGAAATTCTGGCATAATGCGGGCCATCAACCGCCAAAAATTCAGTTTCGGAATCAATTACGCCTAAAAATTTAGCGAAGGCTACAATGCACCGCCCGCCATTTCCGCACATGCTGCTGGGTTGGCCGTCAGAGTTGTAATAAACCATTTCAAAATCAAAGCCTTCTTTGTTTTGCAGAAACATCATTCCATCGCCGCCAATTCCAAACCGGCGGTCGCATAAACGGGCAATCAAAGCCGGATCGTTATGATTTACAGTGCTTTGACGATTATCTACCAGCACAAAATCGTTGCCGGCCCCCTGGTATTTATAGAATGACAGTTTCACAATTCAATATTAAACAATTATCCGCTTTTGCGGAACACCGGGGGCTATAAACAGGTATAAATGACAGTTAGCTGGTTTTTTAACATTTTTTAACTAAATGAGGCTTAACTTATTGTTGACGATATAGTCTTATTGGTATTAAATTTGAACTATAAAACTGAGACCGATAAACTAAGTAAAGAAAAGGAATTTTAAATATGAAAAAATTTGGTTTAACTCTGTTAACCGCCTTTGCTGGCGGTGCACTGGCCATAGGGGCCTACAAAATTATGGAGAACAGGTACAATGATGGCCTGAGCTTTGAAGACAAACAAAAAGTTTATTTTACAAGTAACCCGTTATCATCTAATATTACCTCATCGGCGGGCGAAGTTGATTTTACGCAGGCTGCAGCAGTAGTGACGCCTGCTGTGGTTTATATCCGTACCACGTACGCGGCTTCACAAAGTGGTAGCGCTATGGAGGACATGTTTGGCCAGTTATTTGGTCAGCGTATGCCCCGGGGACAAAGACAACAGCGCGCGCCACAGGCTTCAGGCTCCGGTGTGATCATCTCTCCTGATGGTTATATTGTGACCAACAATCACGTGGTTGATAAAGCCGAAAAAATACAGGTGACCACGAATGACCATCGTGTTTTAGAAGCGAAAGTTATTGGCCGCGACCCTAATACCGACCTTGCTTTAATTAAAGTGAGCGCCAGCAACCTGCCAATTGTAAAATTAGGTAATAGTGATGATGTGCGCGTAGGCGAATGGGTATTGGCTGTGGGTAATCCATTTAACCTTACATCAACCGTTACGGCGGGTATTGTGAGTGCTAAAGGCCGTGGTATTGGCATTATAGGTACACAAAATGATGACGACGACAACCCTTTCTTTTCGCCATCACGTAATGCGCCTAAAAAACCTACCACCAATTCGGGTATCGAATCGTTCATTCAAACAGATGCGGCTATTAACCCCGGTAACAGCGGTGGCGCATTGGTAAACACCAAAGGCGAACTGATTGGTATTAACTCGGCTATTGCTTCGCATACCGGTTCATACGAAGGGTATGGCTTTGCTATCCCAATTAACCTGGCTAAAAAAGTATTAAATGATATTAAACAATACGGTTCGGTTAAACGCGGTTATCTTGGTGTAACTTATGTCGACCTGAGCAATAGCGACCAGGCTGAACTGGTAGGTGTAAAAGATAAAACCATTGGTTTATATGTAGATAAAGTATCTACCGGTGGTGGCGCCGAAGCTGCAGGTATCAAGTCTGGCGATATTATTACCAAAGTTGATGGCAACCTGGTAACCGAATCGTCTGATTTGACCGAGCATGTTGGCCGTATGCAGCCAGGTGATAAAGTAAAGATCACCGTTAGCCGCGATAACCAGGAGAAAAACTTTGTGGTTACGCTTAAAAGCGACCCGGGTACTATTAACAACGCCTTAGCCGCCACAAACCATCAGGAGTTTTTTGATAAAATGGGGGCTAACTTCCGTCCGTTAACACAGGCGCAAAAAGATCAGCACCATGTTAAATCAGGTGTAATGGTTACCGGTGTTACCCAGGGCGGCATGTTTGATGAATTAGGCGTAGCTTCAGGCTCTATTATTACCAGCGTTAACAAAACCCCGGTAAACAGCATTGAAGATATTGATAAAGCACTGGATGCCAGCAACCGCAGAGGTATACTGGTACTATCAGGTATTAATCCCGATGGCAGCACATTTAACAATGCGTTCCAGTTGCAGTAAATAAACACTATTGATTACAAATTTTGAAAGCCTTCCGGTTTACCGGGGGGCTTTTTTACTTTTTGTATGTCGGGAAACAAGTTCAGGGTGATGGTGCCATAAAACATATTTCCTACCAATTTGCTTTATATTAACATGAAAGCCTTTGCCCAGCTATTTCAGTCGCTTGATGAAACAAATAAGACCAACGAAAAGGTAGCCATATTAAAAGGCTATTTCAATTGCGTACCCGACGACGATAAAATGAATATGCTGGCGCTTTTTACCGGGCGCAAACCTAAGCGACCTATTAATTCAACATTAGTGCGCAACTGGGCTTTAGAGGCTTCGGGTATCCCCGCCTGGTTGTTTGAAGAAAGTTATCACGTAGTGGGCGATTTAGCCGAAACCATGGCCTTACTAATGCCCGCAGGTGAAAACAGCAGTAATAAAACGCTTACCGAATGGATAAACGAGATCAATAACCTGGGCGATAAAAGCGAAGAAGAACGCAAGGAGTGGCTTATCAATTCGTGGGCGATGCTGGATACGCAGGAACGCTTTGTGTTTAACAAACTGTTAACGGGCAGTTTCCGTGTAGGGGTGTCGCAAAACCTGGTTATAAAAGCTTTGGCAGATATTACGGGTATTGAAGCCCCCGCGCTCACCCACCGCTTAATGGGCAAATGGATGCCGGATACTTATACCTATAAACAGTTAACAGAAGCACAGCAGGCGGGGGACGATATATCGCGGCCGTACCCGTTCTTTCTGGCTTACCCGATACAGGAGACTTCTATCGTGCAAAAATCGGCAGATGAATTACAGTCGGCTTTAGGCGATGCAGCAAATTGGCAGGCCGAATGGAAATGGGATGGCATCAGGGCACAGCTGATCAAACGGAATGGCGAGATCTTTATTTGGAGCCGGGGCGAAGACCTGGCGACGGATAAGTTCCCCGAGCTGCACCCGTTTTTAAAAGAACTACCCGATGGAACGGTGTTGGATGGCGAGATATTAAGCTTTCGCGATGGCTTGCCATTGCCTTTTGGGATATTGCAAACACGTATTGGCCGCAAAAACCTCAGCAAAAAAATACTGGAAGATAGCCCGGTAGCACTTATTGTATACGATTGCCTGGAACATACTGGCGAAGATATCCGCCTGAAAACACAGACAGAACGACGGGAAATACTGGAGCGCTTACAGGCGGCAACATCATACCCGGAATTGTTTCGCATCTCGCCGGTAATAACTTTTTACGATTGGGAGGAATTGGCTGCGATACGTGCGCAATCGCGCGAAATGGTAGCGGAAGGTATTATGTTGAAACGTAAAGACGCTACCTACCAGGTTGGCCGCCGCAGGGGCGATTGGTGGAAGTGGAAGATCGACCCGCTATCTGTCGATGCTGTAATGATCTATGCGCAAAAAGGCCATGGCCGCCGGGCCGACCTGTATACCGATTATACGTTTGCCGTTTGGGATGGTGATAAACTGGTGCCATTCGCAAAAGCCTATTCGGGTTTAACCGATGCGGAAATAAACAAGGTAGATTATTTCATTAAACGCAACACGCTGGAAAAATTTGGCCCGGTGCGCACGGTAAAACCCGAACTGGTTTTTGAGATCGGTTTTGAGGGGATCAATAAATCAAACCGTCACAAATCGGGCGTGGCCCTGCGCTTCCCACGCATTTTACGCTGGCGACAGGATAAACCCAAGGAGGAAGCTGATACAATTGAAAGCTTAAAAGCGCTGTTGGGAGAATGAACCAATGATCAATCTCCCCGTATAGAAGCTTTTCGGTTTCTAAGACTAATCCAAACTTATTTGCCTGCGGATACTTTCCTCAAGCGATATAAAAGTTTCAGTGCGTTGTATGCCTTTTACGCTTTGTATCTGCTCGTTCAAAACCTCGCGAAGGTGGTTAGTATCGTGACATACAATTTTTGCGAAAATACTATAGCTGCCCGTAGTATAATGTAGTTCTACAATTTCAGGAACAGCCTGTAATTGTTTAACGGCATCATTATATTGCGACCCTTTCTCCAGGAAGATCCCCAGGAAGGCCGTTATATCATAGCCTAATTTTTGCGGGTTTACTTCCAGGCTTGCTCCTTTAATTACACCCATCTCCTCCAGCTTTTTCATCCGCACGTGTATGGTTCCGCCTGAAACGATCAATTCTTTGGCGATTTCCGTGTACGGAGTGGTCGCATTTTTCATCAGTATCGATAAAATCTGTATATCCAGATTATCAATTTCTAAATTTTGAGGTTTCTTGTGAGGCATAAATTTTAATATCGCTATTGAAATACAAGTTTAATTAAAATAAAAATAAAAATAAAATATTTTTATTGAAATATTTGCAAGAAATTATCAAATGCCTTTACTTTGTATCAAGCAAACGATAAAACGGGAGCGCGTTCTTTAAAAAAACATAATGTTGGGTGGTGAAATTTTTGGCAGACACACCTCCTTGTCCCGGTGGCGGAGATTATGGGAAATCAGGCAACTGACTAACCACTCTGTGAAGGTTCGATCCCTTCCCCAACAGCTCTTCTCATAATTTAGGTTTATAATTGGTTAGTAAAGGCCCCTGCCCATCAGGGGCTTTGCTGTTTTTATAGGTTTTGTAAATCGTACTTAAAAAATTGAACTATCTTTATTGTAAATGAGAAAATGCATTTGGCTTATCGCGATCTTATTAACCGCCTGTCAGCACAAGGCGGCGACAATTACGCTTAGTGTAAATAAAGCGCAAGGCGATGTAAAAGTCACCGGCATAGCGCAGGAAATTTTGTATACGCTTAAAGCAGATAGTGTCACTAATGCCATGCTGCAAAACCTGTTCCCCATATCGGCAATGCCCGCTGATACGGAGATGAAGAATTATCAGCGGCCTATAAGAGGCGAATATCAGGTATCAGATAACGGCATCACCTTCAAGCCCGATACACCATTTGTTATCGGTAAAACCTATTTTGCCCGTTATTATATTTATAGTGATGAGGTTAACCGCTTGCAATTGCTGCAGCAAAAAACAATGCCGGGCACACCAACCTATACCGAATTGATTTTTAAGTATTAAGCACTTGAATTTATAAATAAATGCACTATATTTGCATTATAATACAGGAGAGGGGGCTATAGTCCCCTCTTTTATTTTGCCGAATTAGCGGTTATGGATATTGAAAAAAAGATAAGGGAACTGGCCGAAGAGAAGATTGCCGAGATAGCAAGGCCGGATATTTTTGTGGTTGATGTGAAGTTTAACCCGGTAGGCAACAGGGCCGTTATTTTGCTTGATGGCGATAAAGGCGCGGGCATTGAAGAATGCGCACAGGTGAGCCGGTATGTAGGTTTCAAATTGGAAGAGGAAAACGTGATTGAGGAAGCCTATAACCTGGAAGTATCATCGCCGGGGATTGATACGCCACTGATGCTGGTGAGGCAATACACCAAAAACATAGGCCGTACGGTAGCCGTAAAAATGCCCGATGGTATTAAAAAAGAAGGCAAATTACTGGCAGTTAACGCGGCAGATATTGTAATAGAAGAACAAATAAAAGAAAAAGGGAAAAAGGCGACACTTGCAGAAACCAGCATCCCAATGGATCAGATAATGGAAATTAGAGTTTTAATATCATTCAAATAAGAGATGAGCAATATTAATTTAATCGAGTCTTTTCAGGAGTTTAAAGACTTTAAAAACATCGACCGCCCGACGATGATGAGTGTGCTTGAAGATGTTTTCAGAAGCATGATCAGGAAAAAATATGGCACAGATGAGAACTGTGACGTAATTGTGAATACGGACAATGGTGACTTGGAGATTTGGCGCACACGTGTGGTGATGGAAGACGGTTTCAGTGAAGATGATGACCTGGAAATTGAACTTGCCGAAGCTAAAACGCTTGACCCCGATTTGGAAGTAGGCGATGAGTATGTAGAGCTGATTACCCTGGAAAGTTTTGGACGCCGTGCTATTTTGGCTGCACGCCAAACGCTGGTATCTAAAATTTTAGAATTAGAGAAAGACGAGATATTTAAAAAATATAAAGACCGTGTAGGTGAAGTAGTGAGCGGCGAGGTTTACCAGGTTTGGAAAAAAGAAACTTTGGTACTGGATGATGAAGGCAACGAGCTTTTATTGCCAAAAACCGAGCAGATCCCTGCCGATTACTTTAAAAAAGGCGACCATGTAAAAGCGGTTGTGCATAAAGTGGATATGCTGAACAGCAATCCTAAAATTATCATTTCGCGTACAGCGCCCGAATTTTTACAGCGTTTGTTTGAACAGGAAGTGCCTGAGATTTTTGATGGCCTGATTACCATTAAAAAGATAGTTCGCGAACCTGGAGAGCGCGCTAAGGTAGCGGTAGAATCGTACGATGACCGTATTGACCCGGTAGGCGCTTGTGTGGGTATGAAAGGTTCACGTATACACGGTATCGTTCGCGAGTTGAAGAACGAAAATATAGATGTTATAAACTATACTAACAATATTCAGTTATATATCCAGCGTGCGTTGTCGCCGGCAAAAATCACTTCTATTAAATTAGATGATGAGAAAAAAACCGCGGCCGTGTACTTAAAACCCGATCAGGTATCGTTAGCTATCGGTCGTGGCGGGCATAATATCAAGTTAGCAGGCAAGTTAACCGGCTACGAAATTGATGTTTACCGCGAAGCTGGCGAAAACGAGGAGGATGTGGATATTGAAGAATTTTCAGACGAGATTGAAGATTGGATCATTGACGAGTTTAAACGCATTGGCCTGGATACAGCAAAATCTGTACTGGCCCTTAGCGTTGGCGAACTTGTTAAACGTACCGACCTGGAAGAAGAAACCATTAAGGATGTGTTATCAATTCTGCAGGCCGAGTTTGAATAACAGTGATTTCCAACTAAAAAATCGTATTTTTGCATAAATAAGACGAGAAACACTAATAAATGTCAGAAGACAAATCAATAAAATTAATAAAAGCAGTAAAGGAACTGAACATTGGTATGGGTACCATTGTCGATTTCTTAGCGTCCAAAGGCTACAAAGTTGAAAAACAGCCTATGGCCAAGCTGGATGCCGACATGTATACTACCTTGTTGAAGGAATTTGCTGCGGATAAGATCATTAAGGAAGAAGCGAAACAGATCGCCATTGGGAAGATCAGGAGGGAAGATACTGTTTTGCCGGCATCCGATAAACCATTTGAAAGCCACCGTTCAAAAGAATTTGAGAACGAGGAAATTCTGATAAAAAACACGGGGCATACTGCGCCACCGGTTGAAAAACCAAAGCCGCAACCTCAGCAAGAACGTGTTGAAGCCGCATTGCCGGGTGTAACTGTGGTAGGGAAAATTGACCTTGATAATATTGGCAAAAAACAGGTTGAAGAAAAGCCTGCTGAAGCGCCTAAACCAGCGCCAACTGCCCCAAAAGCAGAAGAGCCAGTAAAAGTGGAAGCGCCCGTTGAAGCACCTAAACCAGCGCCAGCTGCACCAAAAGCAGAAGAGCCTGCAAAAGTGGAAACACCAGTTGAGGCACCTAAGCCAGCGCCAGCTGCACCAAAAGCAGAAGAGCCCGCAAAAGTGGAAACACCAGTAGCTGCCCCAAAAGCAGAAACGCCAGCAGCGCCGGCAGAAGAAGCAACCGAGGACGACGAAGTGATACGTGCGCAGGCACAACGCTTAAGCGGCCCAACCATTATTGGTAAAATACAGTTGCCGGTTGACCCAAGCAGGCGCGGCGGACCAATAGCTTCGTCATCAAATGCGGCTAATAATGCCGATAACAAACGCAAGCGTAAGCGTAAAGAAGGCGGTGGTAACCAACCACAACAAGGTGGTGGTCAACCGGGAGCACAAGGTGGCAACAGGCCGGACAATCGCCCGCCAAGGCCAACTACTAATACACCGGGACGCCCTGATTTCAGGAACCGCACCCCAATAACCAATGGCCCTGCCGGTGGTGGTTCAAAAGAAGAACCTACAGAAAAAGAGATACAGGACCAAATTAAGGCAACCTTAGCCCGTTTAAGCGGTGCAGGTAAATCAGGCAAATTTGCCCAGCGTGCGAAATTCCGCCGTCAAAAACGTGATGATGTAGCCGCATCGGCCGAAGAGGATGCACTGGAAAGAGAATTACAATCGAAGGTATTAAAGGTTACCGAGTTTGTAACTGCTAACGAACTGGCTTCCATGATGGACGTACAGGTTACGCAGATTATCAGTACCTGTATGAGTTTGGGCATGTTTGTTTCCATTAATCAACGTTTGGATGCAGAGACTCTGACTATTGTGGCCGACGAGTTTGGTTATGAAGTAGAGTTTGTTAAACCACAGGACGAGGAAGCCAGTCTTGACGAAGAAGATGCACCGGAATCATTGATCCCGCGCGCGCCTATCGTTACTATTATGGGCCACGTCGATCATGGTAAAACATCGTTACTGGACTTTATACGTAAAACCAACGTAATTGCCGGTGAGGCGGGTGGTATCACCCAGCACATTGGTGCTTATGACGTTGCCTTGGAAGATGGCCGTAAGATCACCTTCCTGGATACACCGGGTCACGAGGCGTTTACCGCCATGCGTGCACGTGGCGCCCAGGTAACAGATATTGTTATTATTGTAATTGCTGCAGATGACAGCGTGATGCCGCAAACCCGCGAGGCCATAAACCACGCGCAGGCTGCCGGTGCCCCTATCATATTTGCATTCAATAAAATAGACCGCCCGGGTGCTAACGCCGATAAGGTACGTGAGCAATTATCTGCCATGAATATTTTGGTAGAAGAATGGGGTGGTAAATATCAAACACAGGAAATATCGGCTAAAACCGGTTTAAATATCGACTTATTGTTAGAAAAAGTATTGCTGGAGGCCGAATTATTAGAGCTGAAAGCTAACCCTAACAAACGTGCCGTAGGTACCGTTATTGAGGCTGCTTTAGATAAAGGCCGTGGTATTGTAACCACCATATTGGTACAAGCCGGTACTTTAAAAGTTGGCGACCCTATATTAGCAGGGTGCTACAGCGGACGTGTTAAAGCGTTAACAAACGCCCGCGGCCAGCGTATAGACAGCGCAGGGCCATCAATGCCGGTACAGGTATTGGGTATGCAGGGCGCCCCTACTGCCGGCGATAAATTCAATGCGCTGGAAAGCGAACCTGAAGCACGTGAAATTGCCAACAAACGTTTGCAATTACAGCGTGAACAAGGCTTACGTACACAAAAACACATTACCCTTGATGAGATCGGCCGTCGTTTGGCTATCGGTAACTTTAAGGAACTGAATATTATAGTTAAAGGTGACGTGGATGGTTCGATAGAGGCGTTATCTGACTCTTTACTGAAACTATCTACCGACCAGATACAGGTGAATATCATATCGAAAGCTGTTGGTCAGATCTCGGAATCGGATGTATTGCTAGCTTCGGCTTCAGATGCGATCATTATTGGTTTCCAGGTACGCCCATCAGGCGGTGCGCGTAAACTGGCCGAGCAGGAGCAAATTGATATCAGGCTGTACTCTATCATCTACGATGCGATCAACGAGATCAAAGCGGCGATGGAAGGTATGCTTGCACCAACGTTTGAAGAGAAAATTGTTGCTAACGTAGAGATACGCGAAACCTTTAAAATTACCAAGGTGGGTACAATTGCCGGCTGTATGGTACTGGATGGCAAGATCACCCGTAACAGTAAGATCCGTATCATTCGCGATGGTGTGGTTGTTTACACCGGCGAACTGGCTTCACTGAAACGTTACAAAGACGACGTGAAAGAAGTAAGTGCAGGTTACGAGTGCGGTTTGAACATCCAGAACTTTAATAATATTGAAGTAGGTGACATTGTTGAAGCTTATGAAAATGTGGAAGTAAAACGTAAGTTGTAATATAGCTAAAAGCGTAAGGCAGCAGCTTTACACATATCATAAACAAGAAAGACGTTTAGTTACAAGAGCCCCCATATATACACTATTTGGGGGCTTTTTTATGAGAAAAAAAAGTAATTAATGTCAGTTTGATATAAAACACAATATGTCATTTCGAACGAGGCACGAGGAGAAATCTTATATATGCGATAAGTGAACCGTAGAAGATTTCTCTTTCGCCCCTTCGCACATTCAGTCCGCGCTCTATCGAAATGACATAGTTTTTTATCGATTTACGATAGCCTTTTTTATCGAACTCATGTAGTTGAGCACTTTTTTTATGATGGATTTGCTTACCTGCGTTGGGCTTAAACCAATCTGCGCAGCCAGGAAGCCATAACTTCCTCTCCTGCCAAACAAAAAAGCCGCTTAACGCGGCTTTAGTATTTTCATTTACTTTCAGAGGGTAGGGACTATTCCTCCACTACTTCGCTATTCAAATTACTTTCCTCTATCACTTCATGTTTAAAGTAGCGTTTTTGCCATATCAGGATAGCAATTACGCCCACTGAAATAGAGGCATCGGCGAAGTTAAATACTGGTTGGAAAAACTCGAAATATTGCCCATGCCAAACCGGGAACCATGATGGATAAGTGCCGCGGATGAGCGGGAAGTAGAACATATCTACCACACGGCCCTGGAAAATAGGGGCATAGTGATAAATAACACCATAAAATGTCGAGTCGATAATATTACCAACCGCGCCTGCAAATATCAGGGCTACGTTAAGTATCAACCCACGATGATATTTATGCTGGATAAGATAAACTACCCCGTAACCAATAGCAACTACCGCCGCAATGCGGAATATGGTTAAGGCCAGCTTGCCGGTTATCCCGCCAATTTCCCAGCCGAAGGCCATGCCATTGTTTTCGGTATAATGCAGCATGCCGCGGTTACCTAAAAAATGAATTTCCTCGCCAATATACATATGCTTCCTCACCCAGATTTTTATAACCTGGTCGATAATGATGATCAGCGCGGCAATTAAAAAAGGTTTCGTATACGCAGCCTTCATTTAGTATTGCTTCATTTTGGCTTCCATGCTTAGCGTAGTATGCGGTACAGCACGTAAGCGTTCTTTTTGTATCAACTTGCCTGTTTCGCGGCAAATACCATAAGTTTTATTCTGAATGCGTACCAACGCAGCCTCTAACTGCTCTATAAACTTCTTTTGGCGGGCCGCTAACTGGTTAATTGATTCCTTTTCCAGCGTGGCCGATCCGTCTTCCAGTGTTTTATATGTTCCGGCGGTATCATCGGTACCGTTAGCGTTAGGACTGCTTAAAGATGAAGCCAGGTTATTTAGCTCTTCTTTAGCAATACGTAATTTTTCAAGAATAATCTCTTTAAATTCCTGTAACTCGGTGTCTGAATACCTGGTTTTTTCGTTCTCTTGTTTCATTATATTTTTGTTATAGCAATAATAATTTCGTTCCCATCAATCTCGGTCTTTTCACCATTAATCAACTCATTGTCAAATAGTACGGTATCTGCTAAAATTTCGGCGCAAATATATGATAAATTATTGTTCACCGCTTCGCGCAGTAATTCTGCATTTCCTAATCTCACATTAATTCGGTCTGTTACCTCAAAACCACTCGCTTTACGCTGATTTTGTACCCGGTTGATCAGCTCGCGCGAGATACCTTCCTGTTTCAATTCGTTGGATATGGTAACATCTAAAGCTACGGTTAGTTTTCCCAAATTTGCAACCTGCCAGCCTTCAACATCTTCGGCAATGATTTCTACATCACTTACCAATAACTTATACATCTCCCCTTCGCCATAAACAAGCACCTTGCTACCTTCGTTTTCAAGTTTGGTAATTCCTTCTTGATCAAGTAAGTTAATGGCCTCAGCCACAGCCTTCATGTCCTTACCAACCTTGGCGCCAAGCGCTTTAAAGTTTGGTTTAACTTTCTTTTTAATAAAGCCGGCGGCATCGGTAATGTACTCGATATCCTTAATATTAGTTTCAGATAAAATTAATTCTTTTACCTGCTCAACCTGCTGTTTAAAGGTTTTATCGAGGATAGGTAATAAGATCTTGCTCAATGGCTGACGTACGTTAATACCCACCTTTTTACGCAGCGATAACACCAGCGATGAAATATCCTGTGCCATTTGCATACGCTCTTCCAGGGCCTGATTCACTAATTCAGGTTGATAAGCCGGGAAATTGGCCAGGTGCACTGATTCAAAGCTTTCTTTTTTGGTGGCGCTGTTTAAATCGGTATATAAACGCTCGGCAAAGAACGGCGCTATTGGCGACATTAATTTGGCGATAGTTACCAAACAAGTGTACAACGTTTGGTAAGCTGATAGTTTATCTTCGTTACTATCCGAACGCCAGAAACGGCGGCGGCTTAAACGCACGTACCAGTTGCTCAGGTGTGCATCCACAAAATCCTGTATGGCGCGGGCAGCTTTGGTAGGCTCGAAATCGGCATAGAAATCGTCCACCTCCTTACTTAAAGTATTTAGTAAGGATATGATCCACTGGTCAATTTCAGGGCGGTCGCTTATCGCTATCTCGGCTTCGCTGTAATTGAATTTATCAATATTTGCATACAGCGCGAAGAACGAATAGGTATTATAAAGTGTACCGAAGAATTTGCGGCGCACTTCATCCAGCCCTTCAATATTAAATTTCAAGTTATCCCATGGCGATGCGTTGCTGATCATATACCAGCGGGCGGCATCGGCGCCGTATTTCTCTATCGTTTCAAACGGCTCAACGGCATTGCCTAAGCGTTTAGACATTTTGTTGCCGTTCTTATCCAGCACCAACCCGTTTGATACTACGTTTTTAAACGAGATGCCTTTATTGCCCACTTTGGCATTAACGGCTTTTACCTCGTCGCTGGCTTCGCTTAGCATAACGGCTATGGCGTGCAGGGTAAAGAACCAGCCGCGGGTTTGATCGACACCCTCGGCGATAAAATCTGCCGGGTAAGCGTCAGTAAATTGCTCTTTGTTCTCAAACGGGAAGTGCCATTGCGCATAAGGCATGGCCCCGCTATCAAACCAAACGTCGATCAGGTCGGGCTCGCGGAACATTTTATTACCGTTGCTTGATACCAGCACCACATCGTCCACATATGGGCGGTGCATATCAGCCAGGCGGAAATCTTTCGGCATAAAACCTGCTGCCGCGGCGGCGTCAATTTCTTTGTTCAGTTCTTCTATCGAACCAATACATTTCTCTTCCGAACCATTTTCCTCGCGCCAGATAGGCAGTGGCGTGCCCCAGTAACGTGAACGCGACAGGTTCCAGTCAACCAGGTTTTCCAGCCAGTTGCCAAAACGCCCGGTACCGGTAGCTTCAGGTTTCCAGTTGATGGTTTTATTCAGTTCGATCAGCTTATCCTTAACCGCGGTTGTTTTAATGAACCAGCTATCCAGCGGATAGTATAAAATTGGTTCATCTGTACGCCACGAGTGCGGGTAGCTGTGCTCGTATTTCTTAACGTCGAACGCTTTATTATCAGTTTTAAGCTTGATAGAGATGAGTACGTCTGTCGGTTTAAAGCCCGGTGCTTCACGTTCTTCTTTGCTGTAGTATTCTTCTTTAACATATAGGCCGGCAAAGTCGGTCACTTCATCAACAAACTTACCTTGCTTATTCACCAGCGGTACTTCCTTGCCCGTTTCATCCAGCACCATTACGGATGGCACATCGTTCTCTTTACAAGCCCTAAAGTCATCCGCACCAAAAACAGAGGCGGTGTGTACTATGCCTGTACCATCTTCGGTAGTCACAAAATCAGCCGGGATCACGCGGAAAGCTTTAGCTTCCAGTTCAGCATTGGTTACATAAGGCATCAACTGGTGATAACGCAGGCCCAATAGGTCTTTGCCTTTAAATTCAGCTTTAACCACCCATGGGATAACCTTATCGCCTTCCTTATAATCGGCAAATGAAGCGTTCTCACCTTCGGCTTTAAAGTATTTTGGTACCAGCACTTTAGCCAATACCACGCTTACCGGCTGGAAGGTGTAAGGGTTGAAGGTGCTGATTTTTACGTAATCGATATTTTCGCCCACGGCCAGCGCGCAGTTTGATGGCAGTGTCCATGGGGTAGTCGTCCAGGCCAGTATTACGGTGTCCTCACTTGCATTTTCAAACAAGGTTGGCATTAGCGGGTGCTGCTGGTCGTTCTTCAAATGGAATTGGGCCACAATGGTGGTGTCCTTCACCATTTTGTAAGTACCCGGCTGGTTCAGCTCGTGCGAGCTTAAGCCGGTGCCCGATTTTGGTGAATATGGCTGCACCGTATAACCTTTGTACAACCAGCCTTTATTGTAAAGCTCCTTCAGTATCCACCAAAGGGTTTCAATATATTCGTTTTTGTAGGTGATGTACGGGTTTTCCAAGTCGACCCAATAACCCATCTTTTCGGTCAGGTCGTTCCATACATCGGTATATTTCATTACCTCCTTGCGGCAGGCTTCGTTATAATCTTCAATCGAGATCTTTTTACCGATATCGTCCTTGGTAATACCCAGCGATTTTTCAACCGCCAGTTCAATAGGCAAGCCGTGCGTATCCCAGCCGCCTTTGCGTTTTACCTGGTAGCCTTTCAACGTTTTGTAACGGCAAAAAATATCTTTAATGGCGCGGGCCATCACGTGGTGAATGCCCGGCATACCGTTGGCAGAGGGCGGCCCTTCATAAAAAGTATAAGGGTTGGTTGCCGGCCTGCTGCTGATGCTTTTTGCAAAAATGTTATTCTGTTGCCAGAAGTTAAGTACGTCTTTACCCGTTTGCGATAAGTTTAATTGCTTATATTCCTTGTACATCAGTGTATTCGCCTCAAAATTTGAGGTGCAAAAATACGGATTATTAAGTTAAAAATATATATTGCAGCATGATAAATCCGATAAAACGCGCTATTATTATCGCGTGTACAGCCATAATTTCGGTTATTGTTTTAATAGTTGTTGTTGCAGCACAACGGCCAAAGTTTTCAAGATCATGAATGATAAGGTCAGGCGCGTATTAGCATTGCTGGCCATTGCGGCAGCACTGTTCACCATATCCGAAATTTATACTGCCTCCTGGATGCTATGGGTACGCGGCGCAGCGGCAGGTATGGCGCTGGCTGGCATTGTTGGTGTTGTATTGATCATCGCCGATGAATTGAAGGAGAAAAAGTAATTAAGCAGAAAGCTAAAAGCAGGATTATTTAGCTTTCTGCTTTAGCCTTTTACCTTAAGTTCCTATTAAAAAATCCCCCTGCTTGCACCTCCATCAACCTGTATGGTAGTCCCGCTAATGTAAGCGGCTTGTTCTGAAGCCAGGAAAGCCACTAATGCTGCCAGTTCTTGGGGTTTACCAATACGACCTAAAGGGATAGATTTAGCTTTCTCTTTCATTACCTGTTCAGGGTCAGCATCTTTTGGGAAGGTGTGTTTAATACGGTCGGTTAATATTAGCCCTGGTGCTACATTGTTAACGGTAATGTTATAAGGGCCAAACTCATCGGCCAGCATTTTGGCCATGCCGACAACCCCCATGCGCATGCTGGTGCTCAACACCGAATTGGCCAGTACCGATTTCACCGACCCGCTGATGATATTGATAATCCTGCCTCCGCCTGCTTTTTGCATGTAGGGCAACACTTGCCTACTGGTGTGTGCAAAGCTGAGCAGGTTCAACTCAAATGCTTTTTGCCATTGGGTATCGTCCAGGTTTTCAAACTTATCAAACGGCGGACCGCCGGCATTGTTCAGTAAAATATCTACCCGGCCAAATTTCGCAGCGGCCTTTTCAATAAAAGCGTTCAGTTCATCGCCTTGCGATACATCCACCGCCATTGCAATAACTTCGTTTCCGGTTTGCTGCGCGATATCAGCGGCGGCTTTATTGATCTCCGCTTCATCACGCGAGCCAATGATCACTTTCGCCCCCTCGGCAGATAAGGCGGTGGCAATGGCCCGGCCTAAACCTTTACTGGCAGCTAATACTATGGCTACTTTATTGGTGAGTTTTAAATCCATGTTTTAAAGGTAGAATATTGCTATCAAAACTCATTATTTATCCCATTTGTTCTAATCTGCGCGTAGCCTTATAAGCCAACCAAAGCGGAATAATCCCAATAACTCCGAAAGAACAATCTATCAACCGCCAGAAAATAGGGATATGTCTTACCCCGCCGGCAATAAACGCCAGCGGGAAAATGAGCACGCAGGCAATCATCCCGAACTGGATAACCCAAATGTTTTTCACAGGGTTTTTCAGCGGACCGATAAAAACTATAACAATAACCAAATGAGCGAAGGCCAGCCAATCGGTGCCGTAGCTTAAGTATGGATAGTGTTGATTTACAAATAGTAAGCAATTGTATATCGTAGTTATCCAATGATGTAACGCGGGCGTCCCGTGTAAATGATCTTTAACTAAGCCCAGTTCCGTTTCCAGCGGGAAGGCGGTGATACCGCTTAATGTCAGTCCGATAATGATGATCCAAATGCAAACCCTGATGCGCTTTTGTAGTTGTTCAATCTTTCCCATTTTTACAGATTTTTAGCGTTTTCTGCCGTTTCTTTTATGGTTTTATTCCGTTTTAACAGTAATTGGGTTAGGTAGGCCTTCATCATTAATTTATCGGCCAGCCTGCCCAGGAAACCAAGGGGCGATTCAAACTCAAAGTAATCGGTCATGATGGTGTATTTGCCCGATTGCTGGAAAGTATGCAGGTGCTTTAATTTTTTGAAAGGGCCTTTCACTTGCTCGTCGGTAAAAGATATAGCGTATCTTAACTCGGTGATCTTGCTGGTCATTTCCATCGCTATCCCAAAGTGTCTGGCCCGCCAGGTAACCGTTTCGTTCAACCCTATCAATCCATCGGTTATACCGGCCACGGCTTTTTCGCCGGTGTGCTGCATAGAAGTTTTATGCAGATCGATACTCCGCGCCAAATCGAAGCAAACTTCCACTGGTGCATTAATGCTGGTAATGAGTTTAATAGTTGGCATTTCAGTTAAGGTAAAGGATCAAAAACAAAAGCGCCAGCCTGTATACTGCCCAGGTAATAGTAAGTAACCAGCCTAAACCTAATAGCCTGGTACGGCGGATGTGCTCTAAAAACATCAACCCAGCCACAGCCAAAAACCATAAAAGGCAAACTATTGGCGCTATGGCCATAAACTTCGCCATAATAATCACCGGCAGTAACAGTAAGGCGACGCCGAAAGATATCGTCATCATATTGCCCAGGTAGTCCCAGCGTTTAGCGGGACGGTACAGGGTAATTACAATGCCCTGGAAAAGTACCTGTCCGCTACAGATCATATATTCGCGGTAGGGTCTGCCCAATGGCACCAAGCCTGTTAAATGACCTGCATAATGGGTCAGTATAAAACCTACGCTCAGGCTGGTGAATAGTAAATAGGCTAATCTGTAAGTTAAATTGAAGGTTGGCTGCAAACCGGTTTCCTCGGCATAGGCCGGTATAATTACCCGGCGGTTGTAGGAAATAAAAGCATAAAACTTACTCATCAGCCAAATAAACGGCCTAAATTTAAACAGCGGACCAAATACCGGGAAGGCGTTGCCAATAATTTTGAAAAGACTATGGATGCCGTATTTCACTTCGCCGGTTTGGGTGTTAACCAATGCAATCTCGTTCATAGCACGCTGCCTGTCTACCAGTGGACAGGCAGCTTCGGGCATTTGCTGGTAGGGTGTGCGGCCTTGTTTGTCCAGCATCCCCGTGGCTACAAATGCCTTACTGTATAAATTGCACATGGGGCATTCGGCATCGTAAAGTATGGTGTATCCGGCTAAAGTTTTCATTGTGATATTATTTATTGTATTTTCAGGAAAATATGAAAGATTGATGCAAATTTTTTTACTTAAATATTTTGAAGATAGAACCCCAAAACCAGTTCTCTTCAGCTTTTAACATGGTCTCTAAAGTTTTATTTACGTTTTTAGCCAGTTTGTTAATATCAATAACCGATGTTTTAAAAGTTTTGTAATCAGCACTTTTCTCGTCGCCTTTAACTTCCTGCAATTCGTTCAGTAATTTAATAATAGGGTCAAGCTCGCGCTTTTTGCGTTCCTGCGCTACCTGGCGGGCAATGGCCCAGGTGTCTTTTTCGGCAAAAAAGTATTCTTTGCGTTCACCCGGACGGTGTTGCTTTTCAATCAAACCCCAGCTGATCAGGTCGCGCAGGGTCATATTGGCATTACCGCGGGAAATGCTTAGCTGCTCCATAATATCTTCGGTCGTCAGCGCTTGCGGACTAATCAGCAGCAAAGCATGTACCTGGGCCATGGTGCGGTTAATACCCCACTCGCTTCCCAGTTTCCCCCAGGCCTCAATAAACTTTAGCTTTGCTTCTGCCAGTTCCATATACAAAAGTACACAACTTTTTTAATTTTCAAAATTTATTGAAAGTTTATTTTTTATTATCGACCGCGACTTATAAGCTCAACATATCGGAAGATTGCTTCGTTCCTCGCAATGACTTAATGGTGGTACTACAAAATCTATGTTACAAACCTTGCCCGGGGTATTACTATTTACCAATTAAATAGTAATTTGACACTTTATTTTATCAGGCATAATTTTATATGAAAAAACTTTTACTAAGTATGGCTGCCGTATTTATGGCGGTGGCGGCATTTGCACAAAATGAGATCTACTACTCTGTATCATTCCCAAATGCCATACATCACGAAGCGGAAATAAGCTTACGCATAGGTAATTTGCCGCTGTCTCCACTAAGGGTACGTATGAGCCGATCATCAGCCGGGCGCTATGCCACCCACGAGTTTGGCAAAAACGTTTACAACGTGCATGCGGTTGATGGCAACGGCAAAGCACTAACCGTTAAACAAATTGAAGGCGATGTTTGGGAGATCAGCGGTCATGGCGATAATGTAAAAGTAAGCTATACCCTTTTTGCCAATTGGACAGACGGCACCTATGCCAGTATAGATCCCAGTCATGCGCATCTGAACATGCCTGCAGCTATGATGTGGGCAGTAGGGTTTGATGCCCGGCCGATACATATCCAATTTGATGATTTTGAAAAATATGGCTGGCAGATAGCAACCCAATTAAAACAGGAAACGCAGAATTCCTATTTTGCACCCAACCTGCAGTATTTAATGGATAGCCCAACCGAGCTATCAAACTATAAAGAGAACAGCTGGGAAGTTAAAAACCCTGATGGTAAAAAACTGGGCTTGCATGTGGCTATCCACTCGGACGATAGCCAGCCTGTGATAGATAACTTTGCCAAAATGGTACAAAAAATTGTACTGGAAGAACAAGCCGTTTTTGGTGAATTGCCAGTGTATGATTTTAATAACTATACCTTCCTGGATGATGTTTATCCCACCAATTCGGGAGATGGTATGGAACACCGGAATTCAACCTGCATTGTGCACCCGGCCGACAAAATTGAAGGTAATGAAAGCCGTTTATTGGGCACTTACGCGCACGAATATTTCCATAGCTGGAACGTAAAACGCATCAGGCCAAAATCATTAGAGCCATTTAATTTTGAGCACGCCAACATGAGCAGTGAACTTTGGTTTGCCGAGGGCTTTACCCAATATTACGGCGAACTGATGCTGGTGCGCGCGGGTTTTGTTACGCCCGAACAATATACCCGCACGGCCGCAGGTTTAATAAATTCGGTATTAAATACACCCGCCGCGTTAAAATATACGCCGGCGCAGATGAGCCGGTATTCAGTTTTTGCTGATGCAGGCGTTTCTATCGACCCTAATAATAACACCAATATATTTACCAGCTATTACTTTTATGGTGGTGCAACGGCATTAGCCCTCGACCTGCGTTTACGCAGCGAGTTTAACCTTACGCTTGATGATTATATGCAGGCCGTGTGGCAAAACCTGGGCAAGGTGATGAAACCTTATACTATTGCCGATCTGCAAACCGTGTTGGGCAAAGTAACTAATCCCAAATTCGCCGCCGATTTTTTTAACCGCTATATTAATGGGATAGAAAAAAACAATTACGAAGCCTTATTAACCAAGGCAGGAATGGTGCTGCGTAAGGCACAACCAGGCAAAGCCTGGGCAGGCTCGTTCGGAGGTTTCCAGGGCCGTGGCAGGGCTGGGCAGGCACGTACTGCTAATGCAGCCACGGGCATTCCAATTGTTAATAGCACAGCGCAAGGCTCGCCTATTTATAAGGCAGGTATTGATGCAGGGGATATTTTACTGAAAGCCGATGGTAAGGAGCTGACTGATGCCACTACGCTGCAGGATATCCTTGTCGCCAAAAAACCGGGCGATAAGATCAGCATCAGCTATAAAAACCGTACCGGCATGCACGAAACCGAATTGACGCTGGAAGAAAACCCGGCGCTTGAGGTAGTGACCAATGAAAAAGCAGGAAAAGAATTAACTAAAGATCAGGCCGCTTTTCGCAGTGCCTGGTTATCAACCAAAGTGAAATAAAACCATGATGAAGAAATACATTTTAGCAGGCGCTATGCTTGCCGCCGGACTTGCAAGCCAGGCCCAAAACGTTAACAAACTGATAGATCAGAAAGATGTTGAACGAATTATCGCGACATTATCTGACGATAATATGCAAGGCCGCGCCATATTTACGCCCGGTATTGATAAGGCCGCTAAGTTTATTGAAGGCGAATTTACAAAGATTGGCCTACAGCCATTAGCGGGGGAGAGCGGCTTTCGCCAAAACATACCTATGAAGCGTACCATACCCGGTAAAACAACGGTAAATATTAATATGTCATCGGTGCCATCAGCCAATGCTTATGCTATTGCCAATACCTCGTTTAGCTGGAGCAACGATGCGGATGTACAGGTAATAAAAGAAACTGCCGATAAAAACTACCAGCAGGACATGCGTGCCATAATGATGAGCGGTAAAAAAACATTGGTATTGTTAGACCCTGCTTTTGAAACCCAGTTTAAGGCGGGCCGTGAAAGGGCCATGAATGGTAATAGCAGGCCAGGGGCACAGCCTATAGTTTTTGTATTGGGTAAAATTGATGATAACATCCGCTCGTTTGAAGTTAGCTGTAACATAAAATCTGAAGATGTGCCTTTGTTCAACGTTGCAGGGATGATCCCCGGTAAAAGCAAGCCAGATGAGTTTGTGGTTTTTTCCGGCCATTACGATCACCTTGGGGTTAAGCCGGGCATGAAACCTGATAGCATATATAATGGTGCCGATGATGATGCATCGGGCACTACCGCTGTTATTGAGCTGGCTAAATACTACAAGAAGCTTAATAATAACGAGCGTACCTTAATTTTTGTAGCCTTTACCGGCGAAGAATCGGGCGGCTACGGCGCGCGCCATTTCACTACTACGGTTAATGCCGATAAAGTAGTGGCGATGTTTAATATCGAGATGATAGGTAAGCCATCAAAATGGGGACAAAACTCGGCTTTTATAACCGGGTACGAACGCTCGGACTTTGGCCAGATACTACAAAAGAACCTGGAAGGCACTGACTTTAAATTCTATCCGGATCCGTACACCAAAGAGAACTTATTCTACCGCAGCGACAATGCCACACTGGCCCGTTTAGGCGTCCCTGCACACACCATTTCTACCGACCAGATAGACATCGACCCGGATTACCATAAAGTAACCGACGAACTTAAAACACTTGATGTGGCCAACATTACTGCCGCTATCCGCGCCATCGCACTAAGCTCGCGCACTATTGTATCAGGAAAAGATACGCCTACAAGGGTAGCTAAGCTGGAGCGATAGTTTCCATTAATATAAAGAAAAGCCGCAAGTTGATTGATGACTTGCGGCTTTTCATTTAGGGGATAATCTTAGTCTATTGGTCCTACTATCTCTCTGTCACAGGAAATCGCTTTTAAACTTTCAGTTCGTTTTTGAGGCTAAAGTCCTTTTTACTTTGTCTTAACCAACCATAAATGGGACGGCAATGAAATGTTTACCTTTTTTTATTGCCGTTGGCTTCAGCCAACGGGATAAGCCCGAATTATAAGATGGCTTTAGCCTCAAATTTACCGATGCTGATTTAAAGCGATGTCGCTTTTCTCCATCATACTTGTGCTAATTTTTTTAGTGTAAAATCTTATCTTTGCTTTTATGACAATGACAACTGGCGGGATGGAGATTGAGCTGCTGAACCAACACCTTTTACTTTTACCACAAAAAGCCATTTACTGGAAAGAGGAAAAAGCCTTGATAGCGGCCGACGTACACCTGGGTAAGGTTGGTCATTTCCGTAAAGCCGGCATCGCTGTTCCGCGCGATATGGAGCAGGACGACCTGGCCGTTCTGTCCGACCTGATCCACGAACACCGCCCGGAAAAGATCATCTTTTTAGGCGACCTGTTTCACAGCGATATGAATAACGATTGGGAATGGTTCGCTATGTGGCGCAGGCATTTTGTCAAACTGAAGATCATCCTTATAAAAGGCAACCACGATATTATCCACGACAGGCATTACCTTGAACTGGATGTAGAGCTGCATAAGCAATTGCTTGTTGGTCCCTTCCTGATGCTGCACCATCCCTTAACCGAAGAAAAACTGGAAACCGCCGAAGGCTATGTTTTTTGCGGGCATATCCATCCGGGCGTAAGTCTGTCGGGCCGGGCGCGCCAGCATATTACCCTGCCGTGTTTTGCCTTTGGCGATAAACAGGTGATCCTGCCCTCTTTCGGGAAGTTTACCGGCAAAGTTGCCATGCGCTATAGCGGGAACGACCAGATTTATGGCGTGTTGAAAGATAAGATCATAGCCATTTAAATAGAACAACTCAGCGTAAGTATATTGAGGATTCGTTTAAATTCAGCGCGTTTACTTTTGTCTCGAGTATAAACGCATTTAATAACCCCTATCTCTTTAAATCCATCAAATTTTTTTGTCCCAAATTAGAACGTTTCTAAATAGACAATAATCTGACAATAGGTGCAAACGCTTTCTATCTTTCGGCATATTATAAATAATTTTGCGCCAATAAAATATGATTATTCAATGAGCGAATTTAAACAAACCTTCAACTCGTCGATTGGTAAAAAGCTGATCATGGCTTTAACAGGCTTGTTTCTGTGTACCTTTTTAATTGTGCACCTGGCCGGTAACCTGCAGCTGTTTCAAAACGATGAGGGATACGCGTTTAATGTGTATGCTAATTTCCTTACGCATTTCCCGCCAATTGAGGTAGTAGCCTACATTTTGTATGCCTGTATTGTAATCCATGCGTTGTATGCGCTGATACTGACAGTAAAAAACCAAAAGGCACGGCCGGTAAAATATGCGACAGTTAACGAGTCGCCAGCCTCATGGTCATCAAAAAACATGGGCCTGCTGGGATCTATCCTGTTGTTATTCATTGTAATACACATGGGCGATTTTTGGTATAAATACAAGTTCACTGATACCGTGGGCTTTAAAGAATACCGTACCAACGTACTAACTAATCAGCGCACGGTGACCGACTTTATACCGCAGGTAAAAGATTTTGAGCACTCTTTCACTACCGAGAATGATGTGGAGATTGTACGTGTAAAAGACCTGCACACCAAAGTATCGGCCAGTTTTAGCCAGTGGTGGTATGTGGTTATTTATGTAATTGCTATGGGCGCGTTGTCGTTCCACCTGTTACATGGTTTCCAGAGTGCGTTCCGCAGCTTAGGCTGGGTGCATCGCAAGTATACCCCAATAGTTGAACAAATTGGTATATGGCTGTTCGCGGTTATTATCCCATTGGGTTTTGCCGCTATGCCGGTAGTTTATTTTTTCATGCATAAATAAGCCTTAGCTTATCTACATAAAATAGAAAGAAATGAGTTTAGATGGTAAAGTGCCTCAGGGCCCATTAGCTGACAAATGGAGCAAGCATAAGTTTAACCTGAAACTGGTTAACCCTGCCAACAAGCGTAAATATGAAATTATTGTAGTAGGAACCGGTCTGGCAGGCGCTTCGGCAGCAGCTTCACTGGCCGAACTGGGCTATAATGTAAAAGCATTTTGTTTCCAGGATAGCCCGCGCCGTGCGCACTCAATTGCTGCGCAGGGTGGTATTAACGCCGCTAAAAACTATCAGAATGATGGTGACAGCGTATTCCGTTTATTTTACGATACCATAAAGGGCGGCGACTACCGTGCCCGTGAAGGTAACGTGTACCGGTTGGCCGAAGTTTCAGTAAATATTATCGACCAGTGCGTGGCGCAAGGCGTACCTTTTGCCCGCGAATACGGTGGCTTGCTGGATAACCGTTCATTCGGTGGCTCGCAGGTATCGCGTACGTTCTATGCCCGTGGCCAAACAGGACAGCAATTGCTGTTAGGGGCGTATTCAGCGTTAAACCGCCAGATACATGCCGGTAAAGTAAAAATGTACACCCGCCATGAAATGCTGGACGTAGTGGTAGTTGACGGACAAGCCAAAGGTATTGTAACGCGCAATATGATCACCGGTTCAATTGATACGCATGCCGGTCATGCAGTGTTATTATGTACAGGTGGTTATGGTAACGTGTTTTACCTGTCTACCAATGCTATCGGCTCAAACGTAACCGCGGCATGGCGTGCACACAAACGCGGCGCTTATTTTGCCAACCCTTGCTATACACAGATCCACCCAACCTGTATCCCGGTAACCGGTGATCATCAATCGAAACTGACCCTGATGTCGGAATCGCTACGTAACGATGGCCGTGTTTGGGCACCGAAAACAGTTGAGATAGCGGAGAAATTACAGAAAAAACAAATAACCGCTGCCCAGGTAGCTGAAGAAGACAGGGACTACTTCCTGGAACGTAAGTATCCGGCGTTTGGTAACCTTGTTCCGCGCGACGTGGCTTCACGTAATGCCAAAGAAATGGCTGATGAAGGCCGTGGTGTAGGTGCATCGGGCTTAGCGGTTTATCTTGATTTTGCTGACGCGATAAAACGCCTGGGCGAGGATACCGTGAAAGCTAAATACGGTAACCTGTTCGATATGTATATCCAGATCACCGACGAGAACCCTTATAAAGAACCAATGCGCATTTACCCGGCGGTACACTATACCATGGGTGGCCTTTGGGTTGATTATAACCTGCAAACCTCGGTTCCTGGCTTATTTGCTTTAGGCGAATGTAACTTTAGCGATCACGGTGCTAACCGCTTAGGTGCTTCGGCGCTGATGCAGGGTTTATCCGATGGTTACTTTGTGATCCCTTACACTTTGGGCGATTATCTGGCTAAGATTGGCCCGGCTAAAGTGGATACTAATCATCCTGCTTTCGCGCAAACCAAACAGGATGTAATTGATCACGTAAACAGGTTGATATCATTAAAAGGTACTAAAACAACTAATGAGTATCACCGTGAGCTGGGCCACATTATGTGGGAATATTGTGGTATGGCGCGTACCGAAGAAGGCTTGAAGAAAGCTAAAGAAATGATACAGGCCCTAAAAGCTGATTTCTGGAAAAATGCGATCATCGTTGGTAAGAACGAGGAAGTAAACGCATCGTTAGAGCGTGGCGGGCGTGTAGCCGACTTTATTGAACTGGGCGAACTGATGGTTGACGACGCTTTAATGCGCCGCGAATCATGCGGTGGCCACTTCAGGGTTGAATCGCAAACCGAAGACGGTGAAGCTTTACGCGACGACGAAAACTTCGCGTTTGTAGCCGCCTGGGAATTTATGGGCGAAAATCAACCTGAAAAATTGAATAAAGAAGAATTAGTGTTCGAGGCGGTACATTTATCGCAAAGGAATTACGCATAATTAGTGATGAGTTGTGAGTGATGAGTTTTTATTAACTCGGGACTCCATACTCAAAACTCAATACTTAAAACTCAAAACTCAATAAACAATGAGTGGAAATATGAAACTGACGCTTAAAGTATGGCGTCAAAAAGATGCACAAAGCGCAGGAAAAATGGTAACCTATCCGGCCGAGAATATCTCGCCTGATATGTCGTTCCTGGAAATGCTTGATGTGGTTAACGAAGGTCTAATCCACAAAGGAGAAGAGCCTATCCATTTCGATCATGATTGCCGCGAAGGTATCTGCGGAATGTGTTCGTTATATATTAACGGCCGTCCGCATGGGCCTAAAAGGGCTATCACTACCTGCCAGTTGCACATGCGCAGCTTTAAGGATGGGGAAACCATTACTATTGAACCATGGCGCGCAGCAGCCTTCCCGGTAATTAAGGACTTGGCTGTCGACCGTTCAGCGTTCGACCGTATCCAGCAAGCCGGCGGTTATATTTCGGTAAACACCGGTGGTGTACCTGATGCTAACTCAACCCCAATCCCGAAAGTAATTGCTGACGAGGCGTTTAACTCGGCTACGTGTATTGGCTGCGGCGCTTGTGTGGCGGCTTGTAAAAATGCATCGGCTATGCTGTTTGTGTCGGCAAAGATCACTCAATTAGGTTTATTACCGCAAGGCCAGCCCGAGCGTTACCGCCGTGCTCAAAGCATGGTCGCCCAAATGGACGAGGAAGGCTTTGGCAGTTGTACCAATACCGGCGCCTGCGAAGCGGAATGCCCTAAAGAGATCAGCCTGACAAATATCTCGCGCATGAACAACGATTACCTGAGCGCTAAACTGTTCAGGGAGGAAGAAGTTCATCATACAGGCGAATAATAATCAAACATTTGTAGAGACGCAATACTTTGTGTCTCCTGTATATTTAAAAGGCTTAGCACTGCGCTAAGCCTTTCTTGTTTCATCCCCCCTTAAGAAAAGGCAGATTACACCAAACGTTCCGATGGAACGTAATAAATGCTGGATTACATTGCTACCAGCCAACCGTTCCTATGGAACGGTCTCATTTTTCATCCCGTAAGGGATGTCTGGTGGGTAGCAATAAGAAAAAATTTTAACGTTCCATCGGAACGGTTGGTAAATTGGCCAATATACCTTTTCGTCTGCTATTTCTCTTCATAGAGAGAAGACAGGTAATCATCTGCCGCTACGTTATAGGGTACCTGCATGGATACACACATTGTTAACAAATACTGCATCTATTAATTCTATAATTCCCTAATTTCGCTACATGGGAAGTACCGCAGCCGAATTCTTAGCAGATGCCGAAGAAAAAGCCTTCGACGAAAGGCACCGCGCTATTATCAACAACAATATGGGCAAATACCACACTGCTGTTCAGCGGGGTTTATCGCGTATAGCAAACCTGGAAAATGCCAAAAAGAAAGGCCATGTAATCAAATGGCGGGTAATGGAAAACCTGGATAAGTTTCTGCCCGAATTTGAGGCTAATTTCCAGCGGCGCGGCGGTAAGGTAATTTGGGCTAACGATATAGAAGAGGCCCAGCGCGAGATACTGAACATTATTCAAAAAAGCGGCGCTAAATCTGTCATCAAATCCAAATCCATGGTGACAGAAGAAATCCACCTGAACGAGTTTTTAGCAGAGCATAACGTGGAAAGCCTGGAAAGCGATTTGGGCGAATACATTGTACAACTGCTGGGGCAGAAACCTTATCATATAGTTACCCCGGCAATGCACCTAAGTAAAGAGGATATTGCCAAGCTATTTAATGAAAAATTTGGCACGCCCATAGATGCGACCCCTGAACAACTAACCCTGAAAGCCCGCGAACTGCTGCGCGAAAAATATTTACAAGCCGATATCGGTGTCAGCGGTGCAAATTTCCTGATAGCCGATACGGGTAGTATTGCCGTAAGCGAAAATGAGGGGAACGCCCGGCTTTGTACTACCTTTCCTAAAATACATATTGCCATAGTGGGTATCGAAAAAATGATCCCATCGATGATGGACCTCGACCTTTACTGGCCAATGCTGGCTACCCATGGCACCGGGCAAAATTTAACGGTTTATAACACCATATTAAGTGGCCCGCGCCAGGCCGATGAAACCGACGGCCCCGAAGAAATGTATGTAATACTGCTGGATAACGGACGTACTAATCTGCTGGCCCAAAAAGAGCAGCGCGAAGGTTTATACTGCATACGTTGCGGGGCTTGCCTGAATGCCTGCCCGATTTATAAAAATGTTGGCGGCCATACCTATAATACACCCTATAGCGGCCCTATCGGCTCGGTAATTACGCCGCACATGCGGGGCATGGAAGAGTTTAAGCACTTAAGCAATGCATCAAGCCTGTGCGGGAAATGTTCGGAAGTGTGCCCGGTTAAAATAGAGATACATAAAATGCTGCTGCTTAACCGTCGTGATAGTGTCAAGGATGGCTTAGCACCCAAAAAAGAGACCTGGGGCTGGGCGGCCTGGAAAAAAGGCATGCTGAGCCGTAAAAGCATGGATTTTTTTAGCGGCAAGATGAAAAACTTTTTTATGCGCACCTTCTTTAAAAAAGCGTGGGGCGATAGGCGGGAAATGCCTGAAGTAGCTGAAAAATCATTCTCCACTTTGTGGAAGGAAAAGCACAAAGAACTGCCGGAATGAAAAAAATAATATTGAATGTAGCCGTAACACTTGATGGCTATCTTGAAGGCCCAAATGGCGAATACGATTGGTGCTTTGCTGACCAGGATTACGGCATGACCGAATTTTTTGGTAGTATAGATACTATTTTCCTTGGTCGGAAAAGCTACGAGTTGATTTTGAAGACAGGTGATATCAATGCCTTTCCGCAAACCAAATACGTTTTCTCGGATACCCTGGACCCGGCACTGCACCATGCGGTAACTGTAGTTAAGAAGGACGCGTTCAAAGCAACCGTAACCCATATAAAAAACGAAACGGGTGGCCACATCTGGCTGTTTGGTGGCAGCGACCTTATCGCATCTTTTATGCAGGAAATGATGGTAGATGAGTTTTTACTTTCCATCCACCCTATTTTATTGGGCGGCGGTAAGTTGCTGTTTAGCGAAATGGCAAACCGTGTTGGCTTAATACATACCGATACCCAAACTTATAGCAGCGGCTTAGTGCAGGTACGCTATGCCCTTAAACCTGTATCCAACTAATATTATACCGCTATTAAGCGTGCCATTGTCCCGGGCAGTTGCTGTATCAGTTTACCTGGCAATACCACTGTCATACGGTTGGGCAGGGCCAGTTCATCGCCCGCCTTACCATGAATATATGCGCCAATAATACATGCCTGCTCCGGGCTGTATTTTTGTGCCAGCAACGATGTAAGGATGCCGGTAAGCACATCGCCCATGCCACCGCTGGCCATAGCCGCGTTTGATGTGGAATTAAAATAGACTTTCTCATTAGGCGAGGCTATAATAGTATAGGAGTTTTTTAGTAGAATATAAATCTGAAGTTCGGCGGCTTTAACAATAGCGGTTTGTATCCGCGCCCACCAACTGGTATGCTCACCAAACAGACGGTCGAATTCTTTCATATGAGGTGTAACGATGCTACCAACCGGCACCTTTTTCCATAATTTAGGGTTGGCGGCCAACATGTTCAGCGCATCGGCATCTATAACTATTGGTTTTTTAAAGTTTTCAAGTGCGGTAGTGAAAATATCCAGCGCCAGCTTATCCTTGCCCAAACCGGGGCCAATACCAATAGCGCTGAATTTATCCCAGGCAATATCCGGCTGCTTTTTCCCATCGCGCACAATTGCCATAACCTCGGGCTGATAGGTATTTAAAGCGGTCAGGCCGCTTTGGGGGACGCAAGCTGTGGTCAAACCAGCACCAGCATAAGCACACGCAGAGGCGGAAAGCAATGCTGCGCCCATAGTTTCGGGCTGACCGGCAATAATTAAAGCATGGCCAAACGTTCCTTTATTACTGAACCTTAGCCGCGGCTTTAGTAAATGACGAATATCTTTTTCCTCAATAAACTGGTAGGGCGAGTTTAATGAGCGGATAAAACCTTCATCTAAGCCAATATTAACCACCTCCCAGCAATCCATATGCGGACCAGATTCCGGCAGTAGAAAGGTTAATTTGGGTTGCTGAAAGGTAATTACCAGGCTGGCTTTTAATACCGGCGCATCAGCAGGGATTTCGCCTTCGGTAAATAATCCGGTAGGTACATCAACCGCTACTACTGTTTTGTTTAACCCGTTCAAATAGCTTACTAAACGGGCGTAATCATCTTTAAGCGGTTTGTTTAAGCCACTGCCTAACAGGCCATCAATAATGATCTGCGCCTTTTCTTCAGGTAATTTATCACCGGGTAATAGTTCCGTATAAGGTACGTCTGTTGATTTTAGCCGCTCCAGGTTGGCATTAAAATCATCTGACGATTTTTTGCTGAACCGTGCAATTACTACATTAACATTTGTGTACTTATGCTGCTGCAGCATACGGGCAATGGCTAAACCATCGCCGCCGTTATTGCCGGTGCCGCAATAAACACTAATACCTTGTTTTTTATCAGGAAAGTGATTGATGAACCAGCCCACAAATGCTTTCGCCGCGCGCTCCATCAGATCAATTGGAGAAATGGATTCGTGCTTAATGGTATAAGCATCCGCTTTGCGGATATCGTCGGCAATAAGTAGTGGCAGCATATCAGCATAAAGTTAGCATTTATGCTTTTTGTTTTTAATCCTAATTATGGTGAATAGCTAATTCAGTAACATCTGAAATTTTGTGTTCCCTTTCAAAAAATCAAAACTTGCTTCGTTTCGCATTTGCCCTTTATTGGCAAAACCATGTTTTACTGCTTGTTCTAAATAATAAATGGCATTGTCCTCGTCTTTAGTACTTGCAGCTAATAAAGCATGTCGGTAAAACACTTGTGGGTTATCGGGTTCAAATGCTTCAGAAACAGTGAGCAGCTCGGCAGCGGTATCATATCTTTTGGCGTTTAAGTAATTCCCAAAGCTTTCGGATGCGTTGGCGGTAATAAAAGCCTTTTGCCGGGCTATATAATTGCTATCCGCAGCTTTGTGTGAAAGCAGCATTTTGTTAAGTGAAGCTAATTCACTTTTCCACCAACCCTTTGATTTAATTTCTGTATTGTTCCTGCCCATGATCTGCTGAAAAGCCTCGGCTATTTTTTGCTGGTAGGCGTTTTCCTTAAGGGTTAATTGTTTGGCCTGACCCACTTCATCCTGATAAAGTTTTGATGCTTCCAGTTCTTTTAGTTTTTCACTATAGGCCGCATCGGGTGTGATAGCGAGATATTGCCGGTAAAGACTGGCCTTAGTAAGAACCGAACTGGCTTTGCCAATTAACTCATCTGTAAGCGTTTTGTATTTAGGCAAAAGATCATCTGAAGCAGATTTGCGGTGCAGCAGGTACGACCACAACAGTTGACTGTAAAAAACATCTTCAGGCGGCCAGCGGTGCGGGCCATTAAAAGTTTGCAGGTTACTTACAGATGCTGTTGCCTGTAGTTGTTGTATAGCTTGTTGCATCTCCACGTAGTTGAAATCCTGCGTCCCGGCTATTCCGGCAAATGTCCAGTTGAGCTTAGTTTCAGGGATAGGCTGACCAAACCCCGCGCCGCAGGCAATTACCCCAGCAATACCGTTGGCTTGCAAAGCAATGGTAGTAGCTATCCGCGCCCCGCCCGAAAATCCGGTGAGGTAAATATGACTGTTATCAATACTATACTTTCTAAATGCATCGGTAAACAGGGCATTTGCCGCGTTGAGGGACACATTAATTGGTCCATTGCGACTGTTATTTGATGCGATGATGATAAAGCCATAGTCAGCAGCGGCTTTTTTATAAAGTCCGGCAGCAAATTTCCCCCTCGCGGCAGGATCGAACATAAACAGTACTGGGTATTTTTGGGTTTGGCTGTAATTCGATGGCAAACAAACGCTGTAGGATTGCGTGCTATCGGCATTACATTTAACGGTGAGGATATCGCCGGTTTGAGCGGAAACAACTCCCGATTGCAGGAATAATAGGGTAACTAACAACCGGATGCGTTTCTTCATAATTCAGCTAATCTGAATAAAGTTACGAAGATTGCATTAGGTGGGAATAAGTGAATATCAACAATGAGGGGTATAAAGAAAACGGTTTTAGAAAGTTGTCATTGCGAGCAATAGCATGGCGATCTCGTAGTATGCTATCAAACAATGAGATTGCCACGTCACTACGTTCCTCGCAATGACAAAAAAGGAGATGGGCTTACAATCCCATCTCCTTTTTCAAAAACAACCCGGTAAAGCTTTCCTTCACCTTACACAAACCTTCAGGCGTGCCGCTGAACAGTATTTTACCGCCGCCTGTGCCACCTTCAGGGCCAAGGTCAATTACATGGTCGGCTACTTTAATTACGTCAAGGTTATGTTCAATTACCAGTACCGTGTTCCCTTTATCGACCAGTTGGTTCAGTACGCCCAGCAGTACGTTAATATCTTCAAAGTGGAGGCCAGTGGTCGGCTCATCTAAAATGTAGAACGTGTTCCCGGTATCTTTTTTTGATAGCTCGGTAGATAGTTTCACGCGCTGTGCCTCGCCGCCTGATAGCGTGGTTGATGCCTGGCCTAAACGGATGTAGCCCAGGCCTACATCCAGCAATGTTTTCACTTTGCGATAAACAGAAGGGATATGTTCAAAGAACGCCGTAGCATCTTCTATACTCAGATCCAGCACATCGCTGATGGATTTGCCGCGATAGCGTACTTCCAGCGTTTCGCGGTTGTACCTGCGCCCGCCGCATTCCTCGCAAGGGACTTGTACATCCGGCAAAAAGTTCATTTCTATAACTTTCATACCCGCGCCCTGACAGGTTTCGCAGCGCCCGCCTTTTACGTTGAAGCTAAAACGGCCGGGTTTGTAGCCACGGATCTTCGATTCCGGCAACGCTACAAACAGGTTACGAATATCAGAAAATACCCCGGTATAAGTAGCAGGGTTCGACCGCGGTGTGCGGCCAATTGGGGTTTGGTCTATCTCAATTACTTTATCAATATGTTCCAGCCCTTCCACTTTCTCGTAAGGCAGGGGTTGTTTCTTGGCACGGAAAAAATGATGGTTCAGGATAGGGTATAAAGTCTCGGTAATTAAACTGGATTTACCACTGCCCGATACACCCGTAACGCCAATTAATTTTCCTAACGGAAAATCAACACTTACTTTTTTTAAATTATGCCCGGTGGCTTTTTTAAGCGATAATGTTTTACCATTCCCCTCACGGCGTTTCTTTGGGACGGTAATTTCACGCTCACCATTCAGGTAGCTGGTGGTGAGGGTATGTTTCAGCATCAGCTCAGCGGGGGGGCCTTGTGCAACAACTTCGCCGCCGTGTACGCCGGCTGCCGGGCCCATATCTATTACATGGTCGGCCTCCAGTATCATATCCTTATCGTGCTCCACCACTAAAACAGTATTGCCCAGATCACGCAGGTTTTTCAGGGCTTTTATCAGGCGGTCGTTATCGCGCTGATGCAGGCCAATGCTCGGCTCATCCAAAATATACATTACGTTCATCAATTGTGAACCTATTTGTGTAGCCAAACGGATGCGCTGTGCTTCACCGCCTGAGAGGGTGCGGGTGGTGCGGTCTAAGGTCAAGTAGCTTAAACCTACATCCAACAGGAAAACAATGCGCGCACGGATCTCTTTCAAAATCTCGCGGGCTATGGTATTCTGGCGTTCGCTTAACCGGTCTTCCAGGCTGGTGAACCATTGCTGCAATTCGTTAATATCCATGCAGGCCAGCTCGAAAATGTTTTTGTTGTCTATCTTAAAGTTCAGCGATTCCTTTTTCAACCGGGCGCCTTCACACGTCGGGCAGGTTTTCAGCACACGGTAATTCTCCATATCGTCCATACCTTCTTCACCGCGGCGTTCCTGCTGTTCTTCCAGCATGCGGATAATCCCGTCGAACGTAATCTGGTAGTTCTGTACGTTCCACTTGTTGTATTCCACCGCTACGGTAATCATTTCATGACTGCCGTTAAGGATAATATCCAGCGTTTCTTCGGGCAGTTTTTCAATCGGTGTACTCAGCGCAAAATCGTATTTCTTACCCAAAGCCTTCAACACCTGGAAGATCCAGGTATCGCGGTATTCGCCAATGGGAGCCAGGCCGCCATTCATAATGCTAAGCTTAGGGTTAGGGATAACCGAATTCTTATCTACCTCGAAAATATAACCCAAGCCATCGCATTTATCGCACGCGCCATAAGGCGAGTTGAACGAAAATGTATTAGGCTGCGGCTCATCGTATGATATCCCCGATACCGGGTCCATCAGGTACTTGCTATAATAGGATACATTATTATCCTTATCGGCAATACGGATGATCCCTTTAGCCATTTTCAGCGCGGCTTGTACCGATGTGTACAGGCGTTTGCTGTCGGCTTCGCTTACCACCAGGCGGTCAACCACAATATCAATATCGTGTATCTTATAGCGGTCTACCTGCATTTTTGGCGTGATATCGGCAATGGCGCCATCCAGCCATACTTTAAGATACCCTTGTTTGCGTATCTGTTCAAATAGTTCGCGGTAGTGACCCTTACGGCCTTTTACCACCGGAGCCAAAATATTTACCGGCTGACCGTCAAATTTTTCCAGCAAGGCCCGCATAATCTGGTCCTCGCTCATGCGCTCCATCTTTTCGCCGGTTACGTAGCTGTAAGCATCGCCTGCGCGGGCATATAGCAAGCGCATAAAATCGTATATCTCGGTAATGGTACCCACTGTAGACCGCGGGTTTTTGCTGGTGGTTTTCTGCTCGATAGCAATAACTGGGCTAAGGCCCGAAACCTTATCTACATCGGGTCGCTCCATACCGCCCATAAACTGGCGCGAGTAGGCCGAAAATGTTTCCATATACCGACGCTGGCCCTCGGCATAAATGGTATCAAACGCCAGCGACGATTTGCCGCTGCCACTTAAGCCGGTAATAACTACCAGCTGGTTGCGCGGAAAAGAAACGTCGATATTTTTTAAGTTATGTACCCGTGCGCCAAAAACTTCAACTTCGCTTTGTTCGCCCAGGTCTATAGGTTTTTCACTCATTTGTATGTTGGTACCCATTATATTTTAAACCCGGTTTAAAGGGCTTGGTTTGTGTAGACTGGAATCAAAAATTAAAGCAACTGTCAGACGTTTGTTCAGCCTAAAAACAAATTGCTAAAAATTTACGCAAAGATAAAGAAAAAACGCATGCAAAGGTGGTAAGTGTGTCAGGATAAGGTTAATATTTGGTGGGTGAGCGTACAGAGATGTCTTCATCAATATGGCGTGCGGCATATTTATTCGTCGGCCGCATATAGGGTATGTTTCTGGACTAAACTTTATTTGCTATATTGTATATCCCCATCATTTATCCATATATGAAAAAAGCATTATTATTCACTACTATCATACTCGCCGTGGTATTACAATACAGCAAAGCGCAAACTGTACCCGCAGATACCAGTCACTATATCACCATTAATCTTGATATTCCCCAGTTGCAGCGCAAGCGCGATGTGCAGATATTATTGCCTGCGGATTATTATCGCAGCAAAAGAAGATACCCGGTAATTTACATGCAGGACGCGCAGAATATTTACGATAAAAAACATGGCAGCCCGGTAAGCTGGGGGGTGGATTCGGTGCTGGAAAGTTTGCCAATGAATGAGCAGGTAATTATTGTAGGAATAAATCACGGTGGAAATCAGCGGATAGCGGAGTACAGCCCGTACAAAACAAAATATGGCCCTGCTGATGGGCCGGCTTACATCGAGTTTTTAGTGCACAACCTTAAACCCTATATTGATACCCATTACCGCACAAAACCAGATGCTAAACACACCGCAGTAGCCGGCAGTTCAATGGGTGGGCTGATAGCTTTTTATGCTGGCATAAAATATCCGGAAGTGTTTGGAACAGCCGGGGTGTTCTCCCCATCGTTATGGATAAACCCGGAGGTGGACCAGTTTGTGAAGGAGCATAATATCTCAAAAAGGTCGCGCTTCTTTTTTGCCTGCGGGGACCAGGAAGGGAACGAAGCCCATGATGTGTTAAAGATGGATTCACTGTTGCGTACAAAGAAAAACGTAACCCGCAAAAACTTACCCGAACCGGTAATATTGAAAGGCCAGCAACATAACGAACGTCAATGGCGCCTGGAATTTCCCGGCTTTTACAGATGGTTTATTAAGGATTTGTAGTATTTAACACCCCGTGTTATGCTTCGGCTGCTTTTTTAAGCTTTCGCTTTTCAACAGCAGCGGCTACCAAAATACTTACCTCATATAGTACAAATAACGGGATACTCACTACGGTCATGGTTAACATATCCGGAGTTGGTGTTACCACGGCGGCAATTATCAGGATGATAACTATGGCATAGCGGCGGGTACTGCGCATTAGGTGCGGTGTCATTACCCCAAGTGAAGCCAGTATGTATATCAATATCGGCAATTCAAATACTACGCCTGTAGCCAGTGTTAATGTTGCTACCGATGAGATATAAGAATCGATACTAAACAGGTTTTGGATACTTGCGCTGACCGTATACGTAGCTAAAAAGTGTAATGACATGGGGGTGATTACATAATAGCCAAACAGCACGCCCAGGAAAAACAGCATGGTTGCATAAAAAACAAATCCGGTAGCGGCTTTGCGTTCTTTTTCGTGCAGGGCAGGCTTAACAAAACGCCATATTTCCCATAGCAGGTATGGTATCCCTAAGGTAATACCGATCATTAACGATGAATTGATTTGCAGTGTGAACTGACCGGCCATTTCGGTATTGATCAGTTGTATACTGAATTTACTGAAACAAAAGTTACGGCCTATGGCATTGCCCACGTTACACATGGTGCGGTAAGTCCAAAAGCTTTCCCTGCTGGGCCCCATAATAATGGTGTCGTATATCCAGTCGTAATAAGCAAATACAAAACCGGTGATGATAACGATAGCGATAGATGCGCGAATAAGGTGCCACCTTAATGCCTCCAGGTGGTCAAAAAACGACATTTCTGCTTCAAGGGTTTTGCCCTTATCCTTAATTGCCTTAATTAACTTATCGCTGCCGTCGCTCATGGAAAAACCTTGTTTTTAGGGGTATCTACGTATTATTTGCTTATAAAGGTTTTGCTATTCGCTGTATTCAAATGTGTCCATGAATTTGGTAGTAAAGTTACCTGCACGGAAGTTAGGATCCTGTAACAATTTCAGGTGGAAAGGTATGGTAGTTTTTACCCCCTCAATTACAAACTCGCTCAGCGCGCGCGACATGGTACTCAACGCCTCTTCACGGGTTTGGGCAACACATATCACCTTGGCTATCATACTATCATAATTCGGTGGGATAACATACCCGCTGTACACATGCGTATCTACACGTACACCATGGCCACCCGGCGAATGGAAATTGGTAATTTTACCTGGCGAAGGGCGGAAGTTATTATTCGGGTCCTCTGCGTTTATACGGCATTCTATAGCGTGCATTTGCGGCTCGTAGTTTTTGCCCGAGATAGGTACGCCCGAAGCCACCTTAATCTGTTCTTTGATCAGGTCGAAGTTGATCACTTCTTCCGTAACCGGGTGCTCTACCTGGATACGGGTATTCATTTCCATGAAGTAGAAGTTGCGGTCTTTATCAACCAAAAATTCTATAGTACCTGCGCCTTCGTATTTCACAGCTTTAGCGCCTTTAATGGCAGCTTCGCCCATACGCTTGCGTAGTTTCTCGGTCATAAATGGCGATGGCGCTTCTTCCACCAGCTTCTGGTGACGGCGCTGGATAGAACAATCACGTTCGCTCAGATGGCAAACTTTGCCGTATTGGTCGCCTACTACCTGTATCTCAATATGGCGCGGGTCCTGTACGTATTTCTCCAGGTACATACCATCGTTGCCAAAGGCAGCGCCCGATTCTGCACGGGCTGAATCCCAGGCCGCTTCAAACTCTTCGTCCTTCCACACAATGCGCATACCACGGCCACCACCACCGGCAGTTGCTTTTAATATAACAGGGTAACCTATTTTCTTAGCGATATCTATACCCTGCTTAACGCTTTCTAACAAACCTTCAGACCCCGGGATGCATGGCACACCGGCTTTCTTCATGGTAGCCTTAGCCGAAGCCTTATCGCCCATGGCGTTGATCTGATCGGTGGTTGCGCCAATAAACTTAATTTTATATTCCGCGCAAATGGCCGAAAACTTAGCGTTTTCAGACAAGAACCCATAACCCGGATGTATGGCATCGGCGTTGGTCAGCTCGGCTGCGGATATGATATTGGGGATATTCAGGTAGGAATCGCGGCTGGCAGGCGGGCCAATACAAACAGCCTCGTCGGCAAAGCGCACGTGCAGGCTGTCGCGGTCGGCAGTGGAATATACAGCCACCGTTTTAATACCCATCTCCTTACAAGTACGAATGATGCGTAAGGCTATTTCACCACGATTAGCTATTAATATTTTTTTAAACATGTTCTTTTGGATTTCACCGGTGTTTTATGATTTCACCGATGCTTTTCAAAAATTAATTAATAACGTCACAGATTGGTGTAATCTCACCAAAAATCTGTGAAATCAATTAAATAGGCTCTACTAAAAACAACGGTTGGTCATATTCAACCGGCGAAGCGTTATCAACCAATACTTTTACAATACGGCCCGATACTTCTGATTCTATTTCATTAAACAGTTTCATAGCCTCGATAATGCACAACACACTGCCGGTGCTTATCTCGTCGCCTACGTTAACAAAAAATGGTTTCTCTGGACTTGCCGAACGGTAGAATGTGCCGATCATTGGTGATTTTACCGTAATGTATTTCGACGTGTCGGCAGCAGGTGCAGCCGCGGCTGGTGCTTCAGCAGCAGTGCTTGCGGCCGGCGCGGCAGCCATAACTTGTGGTGCTGGTGCGGCCGCAGGTAATGTAGCGGTTACATAAGTTGGCTCCTGGTTGGTTTTTATTGTGATCTTGAAATTTTCCTGTTCAATAGAAACTTCGTTTACGCCTGATTTTGAAACGAAACGTATAAGGTCCTGTATTTGCTTAATATCCATAGTTTGATGTAATGGTTTTTAGGAATAACAGTGTATTAGGTTAATATGCAATTGTTGTCCCGAAACTATCGGGATACAAATATGCAGATGTTTGTTAAATATGCAAATGTGCTTATGTGCAAATATGCAGATGTTTATCTATTAATAATTAAATAACAATGCTTTATTAATAATGTTCAGGCTAATAAGCTTATGATGAGATAATTTGCATATCTGCACATTCGCATACCTGCACATTGTTTAATATGCCCATTTTAAATAAATAGAGCCCCAGGTAAATCCGCCGCCAAAAGCAGCTAAAATAATATTGTCGCCCTTTTTAAATTTATCTTCCCATTCCCATAAACACAAAGGGATGGTGCCGTTAGTTGTATTACCGTAACGCTCTATATTAATGATCACCTTATCGCCGGTTACCCCTGTGCGGTTAGCTGTGGCATCAATAATACGTTTATTAGCCTGGTGAGGTACCAGCCATGCTATGTCATCTGCCGTAAGGCTGTTTTTCTCCATCACTTCGGCAGCTACATCTGCCATATTGGTAACCGCAAATTTAAATACGGCCTGGCCTTCCTGGTAAGCAAAGTGCTCTTTAGCATCAACCGTAGCGTGCGATGCAGGTAATTTTGACCCACCTGCTTTTTGATACAGGTATTGTGAACCGGAGCCATCACTTTTCAGGATAGAATCCAGAATACCATAACCATCGGTATTGGGTTCAAGCAGAGCGGCGCCGCAGGCATCGCCAAAAATAATACAGGTGGCCCGGTCTTCGTAGTTAACAATCGACGACATTTTATCGCCGCCTATAACCAGTACTTTAGTATGTTTTCCGCTTTCAATAAACTGTGCACCGGTAGCTAAGCCGAAAAGAAAGCCTGAACAGGCCGCCTGCAGATCATACCCCCAGGCGTTTTTGGCGCCAATTTTATGGGCCAATATATTTGCCGTAGCTGGGAAAACCAGATCGGGAGTGGTAGTGCAGAAAATGATCAGATCTATTTCGTCGGCAGTAATGCCGCGTTTTTTTAGCAAACCTTCAACAGCCGGAACGGCCATATCTGAAGTTGCCAGGCCTTCGCCTTTTAATATGCGGCGTTCTTTTATACCTGTACGACTGGTGATCCATTCATCGTTGGTATCCACCATGGTTTCCAGCTCCTGATTAGTAAGCACATACTCTGGGGCGTAGCCGTGCACCGCAGTTATAGCGGCATGAATTTTACTCATTTAATATATAATTTACTGAAAAGCCTGTTTTACTTTATCAACCAAACCGCTCACTACCATATCGCGCGATAGCAGCACCATATTTTTTATAGCCTCGGGGCTTGATATACCGTGCCCTACCACTACCGGTGCGTTTACCCCCAAAATTGGGCTACCGCCGTATTGTTCGTAGTTAAACCGGTCAAAAAATTCGTCTTTTAACCCTTTTTTAAGGGTAATCACATAAAAAGATTCGGCCATTTTTAATATCACGTTCCCGGTAAAGCCATCGCACACATAAACATCGGTACCTTCGCTAAACAGGTCGCGCCCTTCCACATTGCCAACAAAGTTAAACAGCGGGCTTTCTTTCATTAAAGGATAGGTGGCCTGGCAAAGGATATTGCCTTTTTCTTCTTCTTCGCCAATGTTCATTAGCGCAACCCTGGGGTTTTCAATGCCATAAACGTTTTGCGCAAACAAACTGCCCAGCACGCCAAACTGCACCAGCACTTCGGGCTTACAATCGGCATTGGCGCCTACATCTAACAAAATACCCAAACCGCCTTTCAGTTTGGGTACAATGGTAGTCATGGCGGGACGCTGTACGCCCGGAATGGTTTTTACGCTGAACATGGAACCTACCAGCATAGCACCGGTATTACCTGCAGACGAAAAAGCGTCGATCTTGCCATCTTTTAAAAGCTGGAAGCCAACGCTAATGCTTGAATCGGGTTTTTGTACAATGGCCTTGGTAGGGTGTTCGCCCATACCTATTACTTCGGTTGTGTTTACAAACTCGAAGTTATCGGCACTAAAATTATTTTCCTGAAGAATGCCCAGGGCCACCTGCTGGTCGCCTATCAGCACAAGTTTTTGACCTTCAGCCAGTGTTTTACAGGCTGCAATAGCCCCTAAAACAGTTGCTTTGGGAGCGTAATCGCCGCCCATAATATCTAAGCCAATCTTCATTTACAGAAAATTAAACTTAGGCTACGGCAGCTTTCTCGATAAGTAATTTACCGTTGTAGTATACGTTTCCGTCAACAGTATAAGCTCTGTGAGGTAAATGTACCGCGCCAGTAGTTGCACAAGTTGTTAATGAAGGCGCTTCAGCTTTGTAGTGTGTACGGCGTTTAGCGGTCCTCGATTTCGAAAATTTCCTTTTTGGATGTGGCATAATTTCTTGTTATTATATTCTTATTTAATGTTTTTGAGCGCATCCCAACGCGGGTCTATCTGCTGCTCGGGTTGTTCATCACCTGCCGATAGTTTAGTTAAACGATCAAGCATATCCTTATCACAGTAAGGGGTATTCCCCTCGTTGCCGCAGGTAGCTATAAATGGCGCTGCGACGTTTATATATTCATATATTAACCCTGCAATATTGATCTCGTGATCATTTTTTGTCAGGGCAATAACTTCCTCATCCTCATCAACAGGCTCGTCGCTAAACTTAGCGATCTGCTGCTCTTTAATATCCACCTGCTGCGGATAATCGGCCAGGCACTTATCGCAGGTCAGCTGTATATCCCCGGTGATATGGAAGTTCAGGATCAGCATTGTTTCCTGTTTTTCCAACTCCACCTTACACTGCAGGTTTGCCTTTTTTACCAGCGAGTATTCAAACTCATCAAAAAAAGCATCGGTGATCACATAGTCAAACTCGTGTTTCCCCAGCTTTAAGCCGGTAAATGGAATGGCATATGTCCTCAGTGATTTCAATGAGCAATATTTAGCCCGCAAATGTAAGGAAAATATAAATACCTGTAAAGGGTAAATGTTAATAAAGTTTCAGGGTGTGGGGAAAGGGGATTATGCTCTTCATATTACTTATTAAAAAATAAATAAATAATATAACATTATAATTTCATACCCGTATAAGGCATAAACATAACCTTATACACAATGAATCATCCTATCCTGAAACGCTGTAAAAAGCAAATCCTTATTTTTATTGTTACATTTTTAACAATCAGTGTAACCTCTTGCATTAAAGAAAAAATCCGTGTAGGAAATACTCCTGCTCCAATATCATACGCCGACAGTTTGCAGGGCATAAGTGAACAAAAAGTAACTGCTGATGAAATTAATGGATGGTTTGCCAAAAACCAGGCTTTTAAGCCCGGGCCTGTGTTTTTAAACCAAGCAGAACAAGCTATAATTAATCAGCAGCATATTATTAAAATACCATTAGGTACCAATTCAGCCCTGTTTTTTTCTAAAAGCAATGGTCTATTACAGGTTTTTGCTTATAAATGGCTAAAAGAAAAGCCTAACGAAAAACTATTTACGGGAAAAATAGCATCCTATAGTTTTCAAGATAAAACATTACGCATGTTAAATTATACTGCTGGAAAATTGCAGGGGGTATTTGCTAAGCCTTTAAAAAACAATTCTTCTCTGAATTTAAAAACGCAAGGTGTAGATGAGCTGTTAGCAAGGTTTTGGTGCTGGCTTAATGGAGGGGCCTGGGTTGATCAAAATGATTTAATTAATGGGGGATCGGCAGGAGCAGACGGAGAAGTAGCGAAAACAGGATGCGTTTATAACGGTAATGATTTGTATGACAATACAAATGCTACTGTAGATCTGAACGGCTATTTTTGGAATAAAGATAGCAATGGAAATTACAGTATAGGGCCGGAATCATTATATCCTACAGGAAGCAACCCCGCCGGAGGGGGCGCTAACTGGGTTTCAGTTTGGATTATTGACCCGGCTAATGGCTGTGTTATAAATCAAAATGACGGCGGCGGTAATTCTCTTAGCGGTGACGGCTTAGACGATGGCAGCGGCCCTATCGATTGTACTGTGCCTGGCGGGCATTGGGAATATTATCCGTTGGTTTTGCCGACAACCTTATCTGACCAAGAACCACAAGATAATGATTATTACACCGACCTGGAAACTAATATAACCTATCGTTTTGGCGATATCGAAGACTTTTTTGAAAACAATCCGGACATAGTTTACAATCTTAATGAGGAGAACTTTGACCAGATTAATTATCCGGGCAACCCTATATTTCTGACGTTGACGTTGGGCCACGCAGTCGGTATAGAGGCTGCTACACTACGCGTAATTAATCCCACTTGGGGCGAGGCACATATTTGGGCTGTGGCAACCTGGGATGTTATTCATAATGGCGTGCATTTAGGTTTGGATGTAGTTGGGCTGGTACCGGCATTTGGTACCGTAACAAGCCTTGTAAATGGAGGTATTTACTATATTGAGGGAGATAAAATTAATTGCGCCATAAGCGTGGCGGCAGCTATCCCTTTTGAAAGCTGGATAGTAATAGGCGGCAAATGGGTACGGGCGGGTACAGCTTTAACAGTGCCGATAACTGAAAAAGCTGTTAAATATGGTATTAAAGTAGTTATAGTTGGCAAAGATGTACGTTTTATAAAGGTTGCTGTAGAGGCCTTTGATTATGCGGCTTTAAAAGCAACAGCCTATATAAAACCTGCAAGCGCTACACTTACCAACCTAAGCCGTACCTTGATTGATAAATATGGCATAAGGGTACTCCCATCTGAAACAACTCTAAAAAACATGGTGGAAGATATAAGGTTAGGTGATCCCACTGGTGAAAAAACCGAACAATTAGCTCATAAATTATTGGAGAAAGACGGTTATGTAAAATACGATGCTAAATTTGGCAGCAATAATGGCTTTGATGGCGTTTATATTAAAGGAGACCCTGCTAACCCAACCGATATTATTATTAACGAAGCAAAGCAAATGAATACGGCAGGGAGTATTAAATTGAATGCAGCAAATAATGCAACGGGGTTAAAATCGCAAATGAGTGATGATTGGATTGAGCAAACGATTACCAGTATGGAAAACAATACGAGTGTTAGTACTTTAGGAAACACGTTACGACAAAATTATTCGAAAATTACTAAAACAGTAACTGCAGTGGATAAATCTTCAGGTGAAATTGTTGTTCTTAAATTGGATAAATATTAATGGATAAGCTTGAACATTTGAAAATCAGTTATGCCAATAGAATAAATAACGAACGTATTGGTTTAAATAAACTGTCAAATAATGAAGACCCTTATTACATTATCCCCTTTTTCGAAGGTGACAATGTAGTATATGCTTTGTATGCCATGTACATTGAGCACGATTTTGCCAAAGCAAGATCGTGCTTTTATAAGGCAGCACGCATAAGGGAATTTATGACCATAACTTATGATCGGCGATTTATGGATACCGGTATATATGACTTGGCTAATGCCTTTCTATCTGATAATTCTGCAATTATAAATCGTGTATGCCATTTAAGAAATAAAGTTATTAATGAAACGGATATGGGTTACCAGATATGTAATGCCGCTCAAAATATTCTTTTAAACAATTTTGATGAGCTGGATTTAAACATAGGCCGGATAGAACGATTTTTAAAGCTTCCTCGATTTGCGCCATTGGCTGGGTTAAAAGACTATTTTAAAGGGTTTCTGCAAAATGATAAAGACAAAATAACACAAGGTCTGAATGATTTATTGGCCGCTCGTAAAAAAAGGAACATTGACCCTTTGATAAGCAAGTTTTTTTCTACAGATACTGCCGGATATTGTAAGCTCGCATGGCTAAAAGGCTATGAAATTGATTTGCAAAGCCCGTTTGTACCCGTAGAATTAATGCGGATCGAGCCACTTAAATATTACGAAGATTATGATTTTTTAAACGCCACATCATGAAAATAATTTTAGCAATCTTAATATGTTTTACCGGTGTAATGTGTGCTTTGGCGCAAGGAAAAATAGGACAGTTTAGATATACAACAAGCGATGGAATATCTTTTGCCACTTTAAGTATAAGCGATAAGGGCTTTCTTGTTGATGGGATTACTTCGCTTCTTAAGCCTGAAAATAGTAGTAATATTTATGATTTTGCAACTGATGGTACCAACAGTGTCGCCATGTTATCAAGTATACCAAACTACCTTGGTTCCGATATGTTCCGCGTTGATACCGCTCATTTATTACATAATTGCGTTATGATAAAAATAGATACAATTTATCATCCGGAAGATATTGTGATAAACGGATTTCACTGCCATAAAGTAAGTATCAATTATTTGTTCCATCCTAATCTTGATGCACCTGGTGCTAAGCAAATAATTACTACAGAACTTTGGGTTAGTGAGGCCTATGCACTCAATAATCCATTTGCTTTCCAGTCAAAAAATTTGAATGGGCTGATATTGCGGTTCGAGCGACGCTATGAACGTGGCGGTGATTATTATAATATCACAACGGAAGCATTACCAGGTGTTGAAGATCATGCTCTATTACAATTACCTCCTAATTGTAAAATTTGCAAAACAGAGTCTGATTTTGATAAAATTAGCGAACCGATATTAATGCAAAAAATAACTCAGCTTACTAAACCGTAATTATATCTTCACCTTATTCAGCGCCCTGCAATCCATATCGTAACCAGCGAAAATACCAAACCGTTTATTTGCTTCTGGAAGATAACTTCTGAGCAAATTAAACGCTCGTAATTTTGTTAACAATAAGTTAATTTTAAATTCCGACCTTTGCATGAAAAATTACTATACGTAAATATGAAAAAAGTATTACTCATTTGTGTTGCGGCTGTTATGGTGCTTGCTATTGGTTGTAAAAAAGGCAACGATGGCTTTATCAGGTATACCGATACTGCTAAATTTGTTATCCCTAAGGCGTATGCCATAACCGAAAATTTTGAGCAAGGCTCAAAAGGCGCTTATGCTGCCGGCGATGTACAGCTAAGCACCGGATCGTGGAACTTTGACGACGCCCTGATAGGCAACCTGTCTACCGACTTACGAAACGGCACATGGAGCGTTAGGCTGCGTAACGGTAAGATCACCATGAACTTTGACGTTTCAGGTGTTTCTAAGCTGATCATTAAACACGGCAAATACGGCGCTGACCCGGCTGCCGGCTGGACACTTTATATCTCACGTGATAAAGGGGCAACCTATACACAAATGGGAGCGGAATTTAATGAGGCGAGTACTACACTTGTAACCGACTCATTCAACGTAGCTACTAACGGCCCGGTACGTTTCCAGATACGCCGCACTTCAGGTGCGACTACTTCGCGCACCAATTTTGATGATATTACTTTTAAAGGCATAGGTGATGCCGGTGTTGTAGTCGGTACTCCAGATACGCCACCGGTTGATACTACCGGTACATCAAAAGCTGCTACCGGCAGGGCAATTGTTGTTGGTCCCGATGCACCACCAGCAACTGGTGATAATAGCAACCTGCTGTTTGGCAATCCCTCGGGGGCGGTAACAGCTTTAACATCCAGCGATAATTATTTGATAGATGCAGGTTATTACGTAGAATCGTATAGTGCAAGCCGCGGAGAACCCAACTGGGTAAGCTGGCACTTAGATGCAAGTAATACCACTAACGCAACAAGCCGTTTAGATAATTTTGCGGCATGGAGCGGCTTACCTGCTACTTTCTTCGCAGTACAAAGCAATAGCTATTCCGGTTCGGGATTTGACCGCGGACACAATTGCCCGTCGGCCGATAGGACAAGTTCGGTAGCTGCCAACAGCGCAACCTTTCTGATGACCAACATGATACCGCAAGCGCCGCAAAATAACCAGCAAACCTGGGCAAACCTGGAAAATTACCTGCGCCAGTTAACCGTACAGGGTAACGAGGTTTATATTATTATGGGTAGCTACGGTGCCGGCGGTGTTGGTTCATTAAACACAACCGTTTATAACAGCATAAAAAACGAGGGGAAAATAACCGTACCCGCGTATGTTTGGAAAGTAGCGGTAGTTATACCGGTTGGTAACGGCGATATTTCACGTGTTAGCGCTACTACACGGGTAATTGCAGTCAACACACCAAACATCAACAGCATTAATTCCGACTGGACCAAATATATTGTTACCGTGCGCGATATTGAACACGCTACGGGTTACAACCTGCTATCGGCTTTGCCGCAGTCTGTACAGGATATTATTGAGAATGCAAGGGATTCGGGGATCTAATAAAAATCTGAACCATTAACAAAAGGCCTGGTATTAATACCAGGCCTTTTTTATGCAGTAATATCCCCGGCCTGCTCTATTAGTTCTTCCTCTTCTGCACCATACAGGGTGTGCACCTCGTGAGCGTCGAAACCTATAGTGTTAAGGTAGCGCGAAAAGCTGGCGGTATAGCCGTGGGTGAGGTAAACTTTCTCGCAGCCAGTGGCATCTATAGCACTGATGAGGCCATCCCAGTCCGCATGGTCGGAGAGGACGAAACCCCGGTCGGCAGCGCGGCGGCGTTTAGCGCCGCGTATAGCCATCCAACCCGAGCAATAACCAAAACTGTAGGGCTGAAACTTCCGCATCCATGGCGTGCCAACCGATGATGGCGGTGCTATGATAATACCTTTACGAACTTCTTCTTTATTCGATTCGGGTATAATGCGCTCGGTAGGGTGCAGCACAACCCCGTTGCGGCGTAATGCCTCGCAAGTGTTTTCTATTACGCCGTGGGTGTATACTTTGCCTATGGTCAGATCAAGGTTTTGCAATATGCGCTGCGCCTTGCCCAATGAATATCCCACAATCACTGTCGCCAGGTTATGTTCAACATTGTGCCGCCACCAGCTGTTTACTTCATTAAACACCTGGAGCTGTGGTTTCCATTTATAAACCGGCATGCCAAAAGTACATTCGGATATAAAATGATGGCAGGGCACAGACTCGAAAGGAGTACAAACCCCATCATCTTCTACTTTATAATCACCGGATACTACCCAAGCCTCTCCCTGACTAACCACCCTAACCTGTGCCGAACCTATTACATGCCCCGCTGGGAATAAAGTGACCTCCACCCCGTTCTTTGTTATAGTTTCGCCATATTCAATGGTCTGCAAGTTAATTTCGCCCAAGCGGTAGTACAACACCTCGCGCGATAGATGGTGCGCCAGGTAGCGCTTATGCCCCCAGTACGCATGGTCGGCATGGGCATGGGTGATCACTGCATCATCCACCGGTTTCCACGGGTCGATATAGAATTTCCCCTTGTCACAGTAAATCCCCCGGTCGGTAAATTCAAGCAGTGGTTTTTTCATAGTCGGTGGTTAGAGATTGGTTAACGCCTGAATATGATTTTAGTTTAAAACAAAATCCCGCCGAAGCGGGATCTCTGTCTTGTTTCTTGAACCTTAACTCCTTGACTTTATAAATTACGGGTGCATTACGCGTGTGTATTTATTATCAAAGGTAATATAGTCGGTCAGTATTTGGCCGGCCTCTGTTTTCAGAAAGTCAAGATCAGTTTTGTTTTTGGCGCTTGGCATGGCTTTGTCGGCTTGCTTGGCAGTTTCGCCTTTTTTAAGCGGCGGTAATCCTAAAGCTATGCGTTTTAAATTAGTGCGTTCAAACGTTTTTTGGTCGTCGGCTTCGCGCTCTTTTTTCAAAGCAGCTTCGTTCAAAGTGGTGCTTTTTTCCTCATCGCGCTTTTTGTAATCCGCAATGTCTTCCAGCAGGTACTTATAGTTAGGGTTTGTAGCCATACGTTCCTCGTGCTGTTTATTCAGTTTAGGCAGTATGCTTGAAAAATCGCCAACTTTAGTATAATTACTTTTGTTGATCATATCAAAAGGCAAGGCTGATGGTTCGGTATCCTCACCATACTTATCCATTGGGATAACCGAAGGGAACGTTACATCGGGCATTACGCCTTTGTGCTGGGTTGAGCTGCCGCTAATGCGGTAAAACTTAGCGATAGTGAGGTTCAATTGACCAAAATTGCTTTGGCTGCCAGTTGCAACCTTCGCCGGTGTGCCCGACCCTTTTCTGATCAAACTGGACAATAGGTTTTTAACATCGGGACTGATCACCTTATCCAGGTCGATAGCATTTTGTACGGTACCCTTGCCATAGGTTTGTGTGCCGATGATCAATCCCCGACCGTAATCCTGTATCGCGCCCGAGAATATTTCTGATGCTGAAGCACTAAAGCGGTCAACCAGTACAGCTAATGGGCCGTTCCAGGCTATAGCCGGGTCCTCGTCTTCATCTACTTCTACCTTATCGCGTGTATCGCGCACTTGCACAACCGGGCCCGTTTTAATGAACAGGCCTGTTAATTCAATGGCTTCCATTAACGATCCGCCACCATTCTGGCGCAAATCTATCACTACACCGTCAACATTGGCCTTTTTCAGGGTGTCCAAAATCAGGCGCACATCGCGGGTGGTGCTTTTATAGTTAGGGTCGCCGGCTTTATAGGCGTTAAAATCTACATAAAATGCCGGTACGGATATAATACCAATTTTAACCTGCTTACCATTGCTGTTGTAGGTTTTTATCTCTTTTTGTGCCGATTGGTCTTTAAGGATGATCTTCTCGCGCACCAGTTCAACGATCTTAGGTTTATCCGTTGCCGATTTACCCTTTGGTAAAATCTTCAGGCGTACAATGGTGCCTTTGCTGCCACGTATTAAAGCAATGGCATTCTCAATCCGCCAGCCAATAACATCGCTAAACTCGCCGTCTTTACCCTGGGCTACCCCAATTATACGGTCGTCAATATCAATCTGCTTGCTTTTATCGGCAGGGCCACCCGGAACTATGGTTTTAATCGTTACATAATCGTTAACGGTTAATAGTGTAGCACCAATACCTTCCAGCGAGCGCGACATATCGATATTAAAATTGGCTGCGTTGGCCGGGTTAAAATAGTTGGTATGCGGGTCGATAGTTTCGGTGAAAGCATCCATAAAAATCTGGAACACATCCTGATTATTCAGCTTGTTCGAATTGCTTAACAGGTCTTCATACCGTTTTTTCAATTTGGTGCGGTTAGCTGCCATATCAGGGCTGGCCAGCTTCATGTTCAACAAGTCGTATTTTACGCGCTGGGTCCATAAAGCATCCATATCGGCTTGCGATGCAGCCCAGGGCAATTTATCCCGATCATAAGTAAATGTTTCATTTTTATTAAAATCAAAGTTTTTATCAACCTGCGCCAGCGAGTATTTTACACGCTCGTTATAACGCTTTTGGTAAACGTTAAAAATATAGAAGGCGTCGTTCAGGTTACCTTCTTTCAGGTCGTCATCCAGCACGGTTTTGTACTTTTGAAAATCGGCAATGTCCGATGCCAGCAAATAGTTATGGTTCTCATCCAGCGATTTAACGTATTTATTAAAGATCAGTGTAGAGATAGAATCGTTCAGCGGTACCTTCTTGTAATTATAGCCCGATATTAATTGGGTTACCGTTTTACAAACTACGCTCTGCTGCTCATCCGGCTGTATATCGTTTGATCCGGGTACTCTGACAACTTTGTGCGGCGCCGCTTTACATGCCAATGCTGCGCCAAGTATCAGTACTATATATAATTTCTTAAACATATCCTTTGTTGTCTTTAAATCAGGGTTAATATTAAACATCAATAGTTGTGCCTTTATTGTTACTTGCTAATGTAAAAAAAGAAAGACAGCCTGTTAGCGCCGTCTCTACATTCAATAACAATAATACAAATTATGTTTTATTATTTTAATAATGGCAAAAGTATTTTACACAGGGATAACCAATGCCAATACTGTGTAGCATAACCTTTACACGGTTTAGCAGATAACCGGTAAATTTTGATGTTTTTCGCATACAACTTTATAAAATGGAAGCCAGCGAATGATCGGGAAAAACAGATTTGGTAATGTCTGAAAATAGATAGAAATTGCTGGAAGATAACACGTTTTACTGTCACTCCAAATCACGTATGGCTTTCCGGATAATAACAAAGAACAGGCAAATTATACTTTATGGGGTATCGCTTGCGCTGTTATTAGTGTTATTGAAATGGCTGGAATGGCACTTTATTATTATTGGCCATGCTTTTGAAATTTATGCCAGCGCTATAGCTGTTATTTTTACCGCGCTGGGCATATGGCTGGCTATCAAGTTAATTACCCCCAAAGTAAAAACGGTGATAGTTGAAAAAGAGGTATTTGCAAATACGGATTTTGTTTTAAACCAGGCCGAAGCAACCCGCCTGCGCCTAAGCACCCGCGAACTGGAGGTTTTGCAATTAATGGCCAATGGTTTAAGCAACCAGCAAATTGCGGAGCGGTTGTTTGTATCGTTAAACACCATAAAAACGCATGCCTCAAATTTGTTTATCAAACTGGAAGTAGAGCGCCGTACACAGGCTATTGAGACAGCAAAACGCTTAGGACTGATACCCTGATACGCATCATTCTTTAGTATGATAAACTGCCTTTTTTTAAAATCACCCGAAAGTATGACCCGAAAAACTATTGCATAACTCAACTTTGACTGAAATTTAAACCCAATAACAAAATGAAAAAATTAATAATTACCTGCGGCATCATCAGCGGTTTGATAGCCGGACTTTGGGGCACATTTAGCGAACTCGTATTACCTAAAAGTACCAGTATGGATATGAGGCTGCTGCTGGGGTATACCTCAATGATTGTGGCCTTCTCACTCATTTTTGTAGCCATTAAAAATTACAGGGATAACTTCGGCAGCGGTCATATCAGTTTTGGCAAAGCTTTAAAAATAGGCTTGCTCATCACCCTCATCGCATCTACCGTATACTTAATAGTATGGCTGGTGGGTTCACACTTCCTTTACCCCAACTTTTTAGAGAACTACATGGCGCAGTTAAAACACGAAATGCAGGCCCAGGGAAAAAGCGCGGCAGTTATTAACCAAAAGATGGCCGAAATAGCCCAGTTCAATAACCCGGTATATAAAGTGCTGGGGATTTATGCCGAAATTGTACCGGTTGGTGTGGTAATATCATTAATAGCCGCACTTATCCTTAAAAACAAACTGAAAACAACCTAACATATAAATTTATGAAAAAAGTAACAGGCATTGGCGGTGTATTTTTTAAAAGTGATAATCCCAAAAGCATGAACGAATGGTACGCCAAAAACCTCGGCTTGCCTACTGGCGCATACGGAACAACCTTTGAGTGGCTGGAGGCCGACGATCCATCTAAAAAAGGTTCTACCTCATGGTGCGCGTTTCCGCAGGATACCAAATATTTTAATCCGTCGGTAAAACCGTTCATGATCAACTACCGGGTAGAAAACCTTGTGGCGCTGTTAGACGAATTAAAAAAGGAAAACGTGACCATTGTTGACGAGGTTGCCGAATATGATTATGGCAAGTTTGTCCATATACTTGACCCGGAAGGGAACATTATTGAGCTTTGGGAGCCAAAAGATGATTAGCGTACAGTAACCGGCTTATTACCCCTGGTATAATCAGCTAAAAATGCGATTACTATAATTAATAGCACGCGTGGTATTTTCAACTTTCTTTGTTAAATTTGCTAATATTTTTATCAAAATGGATGCGATAATATTGGCGGGTGCTATTGTTATTTTACTAATTGCGGTAGTACTATTTATAAAAAAGCCGAAAGCAATGGACAGTCTTTCGGCAGATGAGTTGTTACGTTTAAAGGCCGAGAACGACCAGCTTAAAATAAGCGTAGCCCGTGCCGAAGAGCGCGCTACGAGCTTAACGCTTGAACGGGATAAAACCGACTTGCACCTGCAGGATGAACGCCTGCGCTACGAGGCCAACCTGCGCGAACTGAACCAGGAACTGGTAGCTGAGAAGGGCCGGATGGCTAAAGCCGAAGAATCGTTTAAAGCCCAGCGCGAACGGTTGGCCGAGCAGGAATTGTACATGCAGGAAATTCAGCAAAAGTTTAAGCTGGAGTTTGAAAATGTGGCTAATAAGTTGCTGGAAGAAAAATCGCAAAAGTTTACGGAGACGAATAAAACCAATCTCGATCTGTTGTTAAACCCGTTAAAGGAAAACATTAAGCAGTTTGAAGAGAAAGTGGAAAAGGTTTACAAAGCCGAATCGGACGAGCGAAATGTATTGAAGGGGGAAATTTCCAAACTGATGGAGCTGAACAAACAGATAAGTGAAGAGGCCAATAACCTTACCCGCGCGCTGAAAGCTGACACCAAAAAACAGGGCAACTGGGGCGAGGTGATACTTGACCGCCTGCTGGAAGCATCGGGTCTGCTGGAAGGTGAAAGCTATACCAAGCAGGGCAAAGGCCTTAATTTGGCTGATGAGGAAGGCAACCGTTTCCAACCCGATGTAATTATTAACCTACCGGATAACAAACACATTGTTATTGACTCGAAAGTATCCTTACTGGCTTACGAACGCCTGGTAAACTGCGAGCTTGAGGAAGAGCGCGAAACACATTTAAAACAGCATATCATTTCTATTAAAAGCCATATTAACGGACTTGGTGGTAAAAATTACCAAGACCTTTACGGCATTAACTCGCCCGATTTTGTTTTGCTTTTTGTGCCGATAGAATCATCCTTTGCCATAGCTATACAAAAGGATATTGAACTTTTTGACTTTGCCTGGAACAAAAAGGTAGTGCTGGTTACGCCTTCAACCCTGTTAGCTACCCTGAAAACGGTAGCCTCTATTTGGAAGCAGGAACAGCAAACCCGCAACGCTATTGATATTGCCACCAAAGCAGGCGCGCTGTACGATAAGTTTGTAGGCTTTATTAACGATCTGAAAAAGATTGGCGATAACATAGACCGTTCTAAAGATGCTTACCAGGATGCTTTTAATAAACTATCTGCAGGTAGCGGCAACCTGATTGGCCGTGTGGAAACATTGCGCAAGCTGGGGGCCAAAACAACCAAGCAAATAGACCAGAAGTTTATTGAGGAATAATTAATTCATATTACCGTTGACTTTAGTCAACGGTAATTATTTGGCATGCCGTTGTTGTCACTAACAACTAACCCATGGGCCACGGGCATGCTATTGGAGGCAACTCCAACAGCTGCTTACACCATCTTGAATTTCTATTCCTCCTGGGCATTACCGTGCGGGCATATCTTTTACAGACACTGATGCCATTGTTGGTGTTGTCACCAACAACTAATTCACCGCGGCATACAAAGCTGTTGGAGACAACTCCAACAGCGGCTACAGCAAATAGACCAGAAATTTATTGAGGAATAATATTTTTATATAAACACAAGCAGCTGATTTATTGTAGCATCTGTACAAAAAGTAATTACTTAAATTTATTTATTATTATTCGATAAGCCCGGTAATTTATTCCAAATTATTCAAAAAATTCGCTTTTTATTCGCCCTGAAATTTAGTATATTGTAGTAAGTTCTTTGAAAGCTAACCGCGTGTTTAAAAGGCCGCCTGATACTCAAATTTAACCGGAATAGGCCGATACTTCACCCAATAGACGAGGTTAAGGCCGCATAAATATTAGCGCTGAACACCGGTTATTTACAGTCAACCATCAGAAAAATCTTATAGCGACACCTGGATTTTAAGTCAAGGGCAATGATTTTTATAACAGCCAAATTAAAACGCCTCTTAAGTTTTGTACTTTTGCCAAATGGATATGTTTAATAATAAAGGAACAACAGGGATTGAACAATTAGGCGAGTTTGGCCTGATAGACCACCTGACCAAAAATATAGAAATAAAGCAAAAGGGCACTATAAAATCGGTTGGCGATGACGCCGCCGTGCTTGATTTTAGCGGCAAAAAAGTATTGGTATCCACCGATATGCTGCTGGAAGGCATCCACTTCGATTTAGCTT